>NZ_DASYMU010000061.1:0-22997 GCF_036008905.1 Amycolatopsis sp.
CCGAGCCCGGTCACCGAGCCCGGTCACCGAGCCCGGTCACCGAGCCCGGTCACTGAGCCCGGTCACTGAGCCCGCCACCTCGCGTGCAGTCGGCTTGTCCCCGCGTGCAACGACGGTACCGGCCGGGGTGCACGTTCAGCCAAACTGGCGTGGTCACCGAGCATCGGAGCGAGCATGGCCAAGCTGACCCCCGAACAGATCGCGGAACACGCCTACCGCGCGGGCTTCCGCGGACAGGGACTGACCACGGCGGTCGCCGTCGCGCTCGCCGAGTCCGGCGGGAACACCCGCGCGCACAACGCGACCCCGCCGGACAACTCCTACGGTCTCTGGCAGATCAACATGCTGGGCGGAATGGGCCCGGAACGCCGTAAGCAGTACCACCTCGACTCCAACGCGGAACTGTTCGACGCGGATGCCAACGCGAAGGTCGCGAATTCGCTGTCGCAGGACGGGAAGTCGTGGACGCCGTGGTCGACCTACACCAACGGCGCCTACCGCGACCACCTCACCGCCGCCCGCCGGGCAGCCCACACCGTGACGTCGAAGCACCACAAACCCTCGAAACCCGGCGCTACCGGAGACGGGTTCGCCGTCGAGACAGGGGTTCTGGGCGACTACGTGAAGCGCGCCAGGGCCGTCGCGGACAACCTGTCCTCGATCGACACCAAGCATCTGCACGGCGTCCGGAAGATCGCCGACGACAGTTTCGGCAGGATCGGCAAGGAATCCGGGTTCGCCGACGCGCTCGGCGACTTCAGTTCGGCGCTGCACAAGCAGGTCAAGGGCGTCAGCGCGAACGCCGACGCGCTGGCCGTCGCCACCGGGAAGATGTCCCGGACCTACCGCGAGCAGGAAACCGACCACGCCAAGGCCCTCGGCCGCCACTAAGGAGAATCCACTGTGGACACCCACGCCATGGCCCGGCGGTTCGCCGCCGATATGATCGCCCACCGCAACAAGCTCGCGGGCAAGGCCGAGGACGCCGTCCAGGCGCAGTACGCGCTGCACCAGACCGCGCACGGCCTCACCGAGCAGTACCACGAACACAAGAAGGACCGGGACACCGTCCTGAGCCACTGGGAGGGGAAACGCGCCGAGGACTTCGACGAGCGGACCACGAAGTTCGGCAAGCAGCTGCACGTCACCGGTTCGGCGAGTCACGACGCCGAGAAGATCGTCTCCGGGGTGACGGCGTCGCTGTCCGGTGGCCACACCGCCGCGCGACGCCTGATCGACGAGTACGTCGCCAGGGCGTCGAAGACCCTCGACACCGGTTTCGCCATCGGCTCGCAGGCCGCGCTGATGAAGGCCGTCGCCGCCGCGGCCGACCTGGCACCGCAGTACACGCGGCAATCCGCGTCGAACCTGCGCCGGGTCAACACCGAACTCACCGACGCGGCCAAGAAGCTGCGCGCGCTGGAGAAGGAACTCCGCCACGACGGTGTGGAAGACCGCAGCGCGACCACGGCCGGCAGCGGCGGCAAGGCACACAACATCCTCGCGGCCGCCCGCAAGGAGCTCGGCACGCGTGAGAATCCCCCTGGCAGCAATAGGAATCCGTACGGGCCGACGGCGGCGTGGTGCTCGTCGTTCGCGACTTCGATGTGGCGCAAGGCAGGCGTCAAGATCCCCGTGCTGCCGTTCACCGGCGACGTCTACCGCTGGGGCCAGGAACACGGCAAGGCCTACGGCAAGAACTCGCTCGACAACGCGAAACCCGGGGACGTCCTGCTGTTCGGCACCGGCCCGCAGAACACGTCGACGAGCAAGCACATCGGGATCGTGGAGAAGGTCGAAGGCAACAAGGTCACCATGATCGAGGGCAACTCCGGTGACGCCGTGCGGCGCAACACCCATGTCCTCGGCAGCGCCACGTTCTACGGCGGGGTGCACCCGTGACGCGCACCGTGGAGGAGCTGCTCGCCGGCGCCGACACGCTCCCGGATCGCACCCTGAGCGCCCGGCTCGACGCCATCGAACGCAGCGCGTCGGGTGACGGCGTCACGGTCACCGTGAACCTGTACGGCAAGCTCACCGGGCTCCGGTTCGACCCGGTCGCGCTGAAACTCGGCCCCGAGCGGCTCGCGGACCGGATCCAGGAGCTGTCGGGCGAGGCGGGCGCGGGCGCGTTGGCCGAAGGAAGGGCTGTGCTCGGCGAACTCGGCGACGGGATCTTCCCCGAACCCCAGACCTACACGCCCGTCGAGGACGAGTCGCTGATGCCCTCGTCCTGGGCTCAATGAGTCTGGGCTCAGTGAACCCCGGCGACCAGCGACGCGATCCGGTCGGCGAGCCAGCTGCCGTCGGCCGGCGTCACGGTCACCCAGGCTTCCCCGCCGAGGTCTTCCCCGGTGACGGCGTAGCGGCCGGCCTCGGTGTCGAACCAGCTGGTCACCGGCGATCGGCCGCCGGGGCCGTTCACGGCCAGTTGCCCGGCCGCGTACCGCGCCGACGTCACCAGCGTCGCGAGCGGGCGCACGGTCCGCCCGGTGATGCCCGCGGTGCTCAACGCCGTCTCGAATCCGGCGTACCCGCCGCGGGCGTAACCGTCCATGGCCGCGGAGAACGCCACGCGCGGCAGGCGCATCTGCCCACCGGGTCCTGGCGTGGCTTCGCCGAGGATCCTGACGACGGTCGGGACGAGTTCGTTGCCGCGAAAGGGTTCCAGCGCCACTTCGCGGCTGTCGAGCACGGCGAGGACGCCGAGTTTGTCCTTGACCGCGGCGAGCAAGCGCCACGGCTCGTCACCGACCACGAGTGCGTCGACCGAAACCACCGGACTGCTCAAGAGTTCGAAGAGGTCGATCAGCTCCGGGGCGACGTAGTGCTCGTCCGCCAATCCGGCCTCGCCGAGCGCCGCGAAGACCGTCGCGCCGAGTTCGTCGCGCGCGGCCATCGTCGCGCCGTGCGAAGGCACGCTCAGCGGATACGGCATGTCGCCGTTTCCCAGGTCCTCCCAGAGGAGATCGAACTCCAGATGCGACAGCACCACTCCAGCCGCCGTAGCCGATCGTCGCGCCATATCCGGCACGATAGTGCGCCGGCGATCAAGATGAGACCGGAATCGGTGAATTCCGGGAAGAGGGTGGACGTGGACGAGGAAGTCGGCAGCGGTCAGCTGATCGTGCGCGCGTCCGGCGCCGCCGCCGCGCGGGCCGCGATGATGGGCACGGCCCCGGCGCCTGAGCACATCCAGCTGCTCATCCGCTGTCAGGTCCCCCGTGCGGTGGCCGCGGCCGGCGCCAAGCTCACCTTCGCCGATTGCACGCTCCACCTGCTGCCGATCGGGCCGCCGGACGGTGAAGCGCCGGGGAACCGCGGCGTGGTGATGCTGACGGTGTCGACGGCCAAGCTGTCCATCGGGTTCAGCGAGCTGCGGCCGCTGATGTTCCAGCCGGTCGAGACGGACACGGCGTTGCGTTCGCTGTTCGCGAGCGCGGTGGCACACGTGCTCGCCGCGGGTGAGGTGCTGGACGCGCACGGGCTCGCGCATCACCTGCTCGGGCTCGCGGAACTGGTGCTGCGCACGGCATTGCGCGTGGAACTCGACCGGGTGGACGCGCTCGCCGCGCGGCGCCGCGAAGCCGTCGAGTACATGCGCGCCCACCTGGGCGAGCAGTCGCTGAGCGCGGACAAGGTGGCCGACGCGCTGTTCATCTCCCGGCGGCGGCTCTACCAGCTTTTCGATGACGGGCAAGGCATTTCGGAGCGGATCAAGGGGCTGCGGATCGACCGGGCCAAGGCATTGCTGTCCGATCCGGCGAAGGCGTCACGGGGCATCGCCGAAGTCGCGAAGGACTGCGGATTCGCCACGGCCGCCCACTTTTCGCGGACTTTCAGCAAGCTCGTCGGCCAGACTCCGACCGAGTTCAGGGAACGCGCGCTGGCACGCTGAGATCGATCCCCGCGACGAACCGGCCCGCGATACCCGCGACTTCGAGCCAGCCTCTGGCCGTCGGCGAATGCAGGGTGAACACCACGATCCTGGGTCGTTCCGGGTCGACGACCACGGCCTGCAGCTGCGCGCCGGGGGTCTGGACGCGTTCGGCGAGGACGACCGGGTAACCTCGTTCGGTCTCCGCCCGGGTGACCTCCCGAATGCCGGGGCCGCCCGTATCGGCCAGGTGGTAGCCCAGTTCGGCGGCGCTGTCGGGGTCGAGGGGCCGAGCCACCGCGATCAGGCCGGCGACGAGGATCGCGGGATCGGCGTCGGCGTGCTCGACGACGGCGAGCAGCCCGGTTTCGTGCTGGTGGGCGAGTTCGGCGGCTTGCAGCGCGGCGACTTCGAGGCCGGGATCACGGGCGGCGTCCGGGCCGCGCAGGCGTCCGAGCAGGGCGAGCAGTTCGTCGGTGGTGGTCCGGACCGAGGTCAGCGCCACTCTCGTGATGCCCGGGACGTGGTTGAGTCTCACTTCGGCCCGAAAGCGGCCGCGAAGGCGTGCGCTCCCCCGGTCGGCGCGCCGGTGGCCGTGCGCCGCGACACCGTCGACGCGAGTTCGCGGCCCAGCTCGGACTGGGTGTTCAGGGTGGCCACGATCCCGCCGTACAACTCGGCCCGGTCCGGGATCTTCGCGGCGGCTTCGGCACCGTCGGCGTCGAGCGCACGGAGGCGGTCGGCGACGCGACGCGCAACGGCGAGGTGATCGCTTTCCAGGTCCCGGGCCGCTTGCCGGATCCGGTCCAGCTCGCGGGCGAGCTCGTCGTGGCGCCGGACGGCGGCGGCACGTTCGGCTTCCGCGTGGAGCGCGCCCTGGCCGGTGGCGAACTGTGCCGCGGTGGTGGTGCTTTCGACCTCGTCGGCGGCTTCGCGTAGCGCGCGTTTCAAGGCGAGTGCGCGTCGGTCGAGCTGCTCGGCGCGACGCTGGTTCGCCAGGATCGCACCCGCCCAGTCGTCGAGGATTCCGGCTCCGGCCCGGAGGGTCTCCCGGGTCTGGGTCAGCTCTGCTCGTGCGCGTTCGAGCCGTGCGGCCAACGCGTCCGCGGCTTCGCCGGACCAGGCTTCGATCGTTGGCAGGACAGGGATTTCGGCGGACCAGCGCCGGCTGGCGGCGGTCACCGCTTCGGCGTCGCCGGGCGCCGGGTCGAAACCCAGGCCTTGGTAGTCAGCCATGACGGAGATCGTCCACCGTGTTCGCTTCGGCGCCGAGATAGGCCTCGCTCGCGGTGTGGACGTTCGCCCCGGCGGCGGTCAGTTCGGTGTGCACGGCCCGCATTCTGCCCGCGAGCTTGTCCGCGAGCACGTCGACGGCCTCGGTGACGCCGCCCGGGCCGAGGTCACCCGTAGACGCGGCCACCCCTTCGGCGACTTCACCCACTTCGCGGGCGACATCGTCGAGTTGGTCGGCGGCGGTCTTCAGCGCGTGCGGATCGGCGCGGTAACCGGTCATTCGCCGAACACCGGCGGATAGGCGGGCGGGAGGTCGTCCATCAGGTCGTAACCGTCGGCGTAGCGGTCACGGTGCTCGGTGTCCTCTTCGCGGCGTGCTCCGGTGCCCGGCGGGTACATGCCGTAACCGCCTCCCGGGGTGGCTCGAGCTTGTGCTGCCGCGGCTCCCTGGTTCGCCGGGTTGCTCGCGCCGCCGGGCAGCCAGCCGACGCGGCCGCCGTCGTCGAGCACGCCGATGACCCCGCCCGCGCCGAGCGGAAGTCCTGCCCCCGCACCGAAACCAGCGCCTGCTGTTCCGTAGCCTGCCGTCGCTCCTACCCCGAGTGGAGCGACCGAAGCCGCGGTGGTGTCTTCGCCGACGGTGTCCGTTGCGGGCCGCGGAACCGGGTTTGACGCGTGGGGTCCCGGTGCCGGGCTGGCCGGGCTGGGCGTATGGGGTGGTGCTTCTTTCGGTGTGTCGCCAGGTACCGGGCTTGGCCTCGGCGTGCTGTCGGAAGTGACCGGAGGTGCTTCGTCGAACGCGGGCGGGAGCGCGGTGTGGACGCCCTTGCTCGCCGCTTCGTACTGCTCCATGACGTGGACGGCTTCGGCCTTCGCGCGCTCGGCTTCCTGCTTCTTCGGCAGGTGGTCGTCGAGGAGGTCGTCCAGCAGGTACGCGCCGTTGGGCCCGTCGAGCGCCTTGACGTCGTAGCCCTCACGGAACCAGCGCTCGGCGTAGTAGTGCACCGGCTCCGGCATCTTGCGCTGCGCCTCGCCGATCGCCGAGGTGTAGGCGTCGAGGCCGTCGCCGACCTGCCGCGCGTTCTTGCCCGCTGTCGCGGCCCAGCCGATCAACGCGGACACCGAGCCGGCGGCCTTGACCGCGGACGGGCCCTTCCACGACAACAACAAACGCTGCGTGAGCGTGCGGACGTCCGAGGTCGTGGTGTCGATGTCCGCGGCGAGTTTGGCCCAATGGTAGGCCTGCTCGCCGAGCTTCGGCGGCTCGGCCGACTTGATCATGTCCCAAAGCTGGTCATGCCGGTAAGCGTCCCAGTTGATCTTGCCGAACGCTTCGTCGCGGAGGTTGGCGCGGCGCTGTTTGCGGACCCGGCGCTCCTTGCGTCGTTCCCGTGCGGTCGTTTCGTGGTCGTCGGAGCGGAAGCGGTGCTTGCGAGGCTCGGTCACGGCTTGCCCACCCCGTCGAGCGCGGCGGCGGCTTCGTCGTCCTGGCCCCGGTGATCGGCGGCGACCTGCCGGATCGCGATGCGCAGTCTGTCCAGTTCGTCCAGATAGGACACCAACGCGGCCTGTACGCCACCACCGGCTTCGCCGCCGCGGACGCCGAACGCCGCGCGCATCGGCCCGGTCACCGGCCCCTTGCCGTCGCGCAGGGGTCCGCTGAGCTCCTGCGCCTGCTTGAGATGGGCGCTCAGCTCGTCGTACTTGCGGTCGATCGCGCGCTGCGCCTCGGCGAGCTCGTCGAAGTCGAGCTCGATCCCGTCCGTGCCGTCCGCGACCACCCCCGCCGCCCCGGCCCCCGAAGGCGCCGCGACCTGGGACGCACCCGGCACCGGCGCGTGCTCGCCCGCCTGGAGCTCGTCGCGCAGCCGCTTCGCGTCCGCCTTGCTGTGCACGGTGACCATCCGCGCTCCTCCCTAGCTCGCCCGCGCCCCATTATTCGTCACGCACCCCCTCCCCCGGCGCGGAACGACACAACCAGACACACCCCCTGCACCCCCAGACACGCGAGTGCCGCTGAAGACCTTTCCCGTAGCCGTGTTCCCCACTCCCGTAGCCGTGTTTCCCTTCTGTGAGCGCGTGTTCCCCGCCTGGCTGGGTACGGGCCGCCTTCTGACCCATCGACCTAGAGCCCGCCGGCCATCGCCTCCAGGGTCTCGGCGCTGCTGTACTTCGGCACCCAGCCGAGGTCGCGCTTGGCTTTGGTCGTGTCCATCACGACCGAGGTCCGCACTCCGTGGACCCACTCGGCGACGGCTGGGACTCGCGGCAGTTTCGCGAGGACGTCGGAGGCTGCGGTGGCGACGGAGCTGGGGATGCGTACGGCGTGAGCGCCCAGGGCGTGCGCGATGTCGGTGAGGGAGATTTCGCCGTCGCCGGCGAGGTTGTAGGCGCCGGGAGGGGCCGTGGTGGTCGTGGCGATCGCGATGGCGTTGGCGACGTCGTCGTGGTGGACGAGTTGCAGTGGGGTGCCGGGGTCCGGGAGGACGGGGCGGAGACCGGGGACGGCACGGGCGGCCTTGACTACGGCGTCGGGGAGGCGGGCGCCGAGTTGCTTCCACGGCATCGAGTCGGCGAGGGCCGTCGCGTGCGGGCCGGCGACGATGCAGGGGCGGAGGACGTAGACCTCGAGGTCGGAGCCCTCGGTGGCTTCCGCCAGCAGGTCTTCGCATTCGGCCTTCTGCTCGGAGTAGTAGTGCTCGCTCGAGCCGCGTGGCGGGACGTCTTCGGTGATCGGCAGGGGATTGTCGGCGTGGTAGCCATACGCGGCGACGGAGGAGGTATAGACCAGGCGTTTCGGTCGCGCGGCGGCGACGGTGGCTTCGAAGACGTTGCGGGTGCCGGCGAGATTGATGCGGCGGCTCGCGTCGCGCGTGCCCATGATCACGAAGGCCAGGTGGATCACGACGTCGGCCGCCGCGGTCAGTTCTTCCACGGCGTCGCGGTCGAGGATGTCGCCTTGGCGGTACTCGGTTTTGGTCCAGCCGTGTTCGCCGGGGTCGAACGGCCGCCTCGCCATGCCGAGGATGCGGTCGACGGCACCGTCGCGTTCCAGGGCCGACACCGCGGAAATGCCGATTTCGCCGGTAGGACCAGTGACCGCAACGGTGATTCCCATACCGCATCATCGTCCGCGGAAGGCCGCGCGCGCAATGATCACAAAACCAGCGCCGCTCACTTTTCGGTACGGTTGGGTGGGAACTGAGATTCAGCAGCCGGGGGCGGCCGACACTGTGGGGGTGACGGCCGGGGCTGCGTCGACCAGGATTGCCGACCACCACACGGGGGTACCACCGCATGTCCTATTTGGGCTTTCCGCGGCTGCATTTCGCCGGTCGCTATCAGGCCGATCCATCCACGGTCAACAACAGTCCGAACGTCTACGACAACACCACCTTCCATCCGCGATTCCAGAAAAAGCCTTTCGGCGGCTGGAATCCCGACGGCACCGGCGCGTTCCGGTTCCGCGGCGTCCGGGTCCTCGGCCTGCTCAACGCCGACGGCGGCTCAGCACCCACCGACCCGCTCATCGGCGGCCAGCTTCTCGACGGGGACAGGCAGGTCAGCGCCAAGCTGGTGGACCTCGACACCCAGCAGCAACTGGTCTCGGAAATCTGGGGACTGCGGCTCAAACTCACCGATGCGACCGGAAAAGTCGTCTGCCAGGGGAATTTCGATCCCGCTTCCTTCGCCGATCTCTGGTTGCGCAGCAGCACCGCGGGCGACTTGTGCGCCACTTACCAGTCCATCCTTACCGACGTCGAATGGTTCGAATCCGCTTCACCGTTTCTCGCCGAACTGAAAGAAGCGACAGCGGAAGGCCTGCTGTCCATCAAGTTCAACGTCGACGGTTTCGAAGGCGATTCCGCCGCACCCGAATTCACCACCGGCCGGTTAGTCGGTTCCGTGGGCGCTTATTCACCAACAGAGCCGAAAACCTTTGTCGCGGCACGGCGGCTGCGTCAACAACCGGGCTCACCGCTCAACAACGCGCCGTGCCGGTTGGACGACAAGAGCGGCAAGTTGTTCATCGACCTGGGCAACAGCGTCCCGACAGCGGCTGTCGGCGGCGACCTGATCGACGTCGGCGCGCTGTATCTGGCCGTGCTGCCCGCGAACGAAGCCCCGGTCGTCCTCGCGCCGCTGGACGGGATCGACGCGAACTTCTACCCCCGCCGCGCCGGGATCACCTCGACACAGCTCACCAACGACCAACTCGAACTCGTCGCGGCGAATCCGCTCGCGGTGGTGGACTCGGCACAAACGCCGCTGCTGACGGAAAACGCCGAAGCCACTTACCTGCGGGCGGACGAATTCACCTTCCGCCTTCCGCCCGAGCACCCGCACGACACCGCCACCGTGGTCTTCACCGCCACGAAGTTCGGCCGACCCGCGGCAGGTGCGGAAGTCCACGTGACCGACGCGGAGGGCAACGCACCGCTCAAGTTCCCGGCGAGCGTGACCACCGACGACCATGGCCGCGCGGAACTGGGCCTCACCGCGCTCGATCCCGGGAACCCGAGGGGACCGCTGGACGGCCAATACGTCTCGCTGGACTACTCGTGGGCCGAAGAACCGCCCCAGGACTCGCTGTTCCCCAGCCCGTACCGCAGCCTGAACATCCTCGTCCAGGACAGGTACGACGCGCCGGACTCGCCGACGTGGATCGGGGACGTCCAGCCGATCTTCCAGCAGTACGCCAACCTCTACCCGGTGATGCGCGAGGTGTTCGACCTCGCCAACTACCACCACGTCGTGGCCTACCGGGACAGGCTCCGCAAGGCACTGCTGGCCCCGCAGGCCTCACCGGGCCACATGCCGGTCACCCGGGACCTCTCCCCCGCCAAACGGGACACGATCGTCCGCTGGCTCGACATCGAGCCCCGGCCGCCGATGCTGGAGCTCAACACCGTCGAGGAGCTCCGGGCCGCGCTGCAGCAGGCGCTCACCCTGGAACACGCCACGATCCCGGCCTACCTGTGCGCGCTGTTCTCACTGGAACACGACCGGAACACCGAAGTCGGCCACATCATCCGCGGGGTCGTCCAGCAGGAGATGCTGCACATGGCGCTGGTGGGCAACCTGCTCAACGCCATCGGCGGCGCGCCCGTGATCGGCAGGCCGGGCTTCGTGCCGGTCTACCCCGGCCGGCTGCCGGGCGGGGTGCTGCCGGAGCTGATGGTCTCGCTGCGCAAATGCTCCATCGAGCACATCCGGGACGTCTTCATGGAGATCGAGCGCCCCGAACACCCCACGGTCAAAGGGGTTCCGTTCACCGGCCCGGTCATCGCCCCCGAGGCCGTCACCCTCGACAAAGCGGGCAACCTGCTCGACTCCGACGACGAAGCCATCTCGACACTCGCGCAATGGTTCGTCGACGCCGAGTACAACCCGTTCACGATCGGCTGGTTCTACAACCAGATCGCGATGGCGGTCATCCGGCTCGACGACGAACTCCGCGCCGAGGGCGGCACGCTGTTCACCGGCGACCCCGCGCGGCAGGTGAGCTGGCCGGACGCGCCGGGCACGCTCTACCGCATCACCGGCAGGCGGTCGGCGCTGCTCGCGATCTACGAGATCATCGAGCAGGGCGAAGGCACCCCGCACGACACCGAGTCCGCCGGGCAGGTCCGCGACCGCTCCGAGTTCGGGCACTACTACCGGTTCAAGGAGATCGTCGAGGGCAGGCAGCTGGTCCGCGACTCCAGCGGGAAGTGGGTGTACGAAGGCGAACCGATCCCGTTCGACCCGGACGGGGTGCACCCGATGGCGGACGACCCCGACACCTTCGCCCTCCCCAACTCGCCCGCCCGCTCGGCTTCCGAGCTGTGCGACGAGGCGTACGCCGACCTGCTCGGCGCGTTGCACGAGGTTTTCGACGGCCATCCGGACCGCCTCGACAGCGCGGTCGGGCTCATGTTCTCCGTCCAGGTCCAGGCCAGGAAACTGCTCTCGACGACGTCAGGTGCGGTGGGCCCGAGCTTCCAGGTCCGCTAGTAACAACGAAGCGAGCGGTCTCGTCGGTCAGCCACCTGGGCGGCGAGACCCGCTTGTGATGCGCCAGCACGTTGACGGCGGTGTCGTGCCTGAACTAACTTGTGCGCCACGGATATGAAACGTTTCATATCACCGGCCTCCAACGAAGGAGGACATCGTGGCCGCACCGGGGCATTCGCCGATCCCGCTCCTCGAACTCCGTACCGTCAGCAAGGCGTTCGAGGCGGTTCAAGCGCTCCGTGAAGTCTCTTTGACCCTGCACGCTGGTGAAGTGCACGCCCTCGCCGGCGAGAACGGCGCGGGCAAGTCGACGCTCGTCCGCATCATCGGCGGGGAGCACCGGCCGGACGCCGGGCAGGTCCTGCTCGGCGGCGGGCCCGTGGACTTCTCCTCGCCACGCGAAGCCCAGCAGCGCGGTGTCGCGGTCATCCACCAGGAACCGACCCAGTTCCCCGATCTCAGCGTCGCGGAGAACGTCTTCATGGGCCGCCAGCCCCTGCGGTCCGGGCGCCGCGTCGACCGGCGTGAGATGAACAAGCGCGCGGCCGAGCTGTTCGCGCAACTCGGGGTGCCGATCGACCCGCTGCGCCCCACCCGCGGGCTGTCCATCGCCGACCAGCAGATCATCGAGATCGCCAAGGCCCTTTCGGCCGACGCGCGGATCATCGTGATGGACGAGCCCACCGCCGCACTGTCCTCTTTGGAGGCGGACCGGCTGTTCCGGGTCGCCCGCACACTCGCCGAAGGTGGCGCCGCGCTGCTGTTCATCTCCCACCGCCTCGACGAGATGTACACCCTGTGCGACCGCGTCACGGTCCTGCGAGACGGCGCCGTGGTCGCGGCCGGTGAGCCGCTGTCGGAGATGGACCAGGACGCGCTCGTGCGCCGCATGGTCGGCAGGCCGGTCGACCAGCTCTTCCCGCAGCGCGAAGCGAGCACCGGCGACGAGATCCTGGTGGTCGACGGGCTGACCCGCACCGGGGTGTTCAACGACATCTCGTTTTCCGTGCGGCGCGGCGAAATCGTCGGTCTCGCGGGGCTGGTCGGCTCGGGCCGGTCGGAAGTGGCGAGGGCCGTGTTCGGCATCGACCCGCATGACGCCGGAACCGTGCATGTCCAAGGGATCGAGCTCCCCGCGGGCAATCCACGCGCGGCCATCGACAGCGGCGTCGCGCTGGTGCCGGAAGACCGCCGCGAACAGGGCCTCATCCTCGAGCTCTCCATCGAACGCAACGCTTCGCTGGCCCGGCTGAAAGCGGTGTCGGACAAGGGAATCGTCCGGCGCTCGGCCGAACGCGCGCTGGCCAGGGAGTGGGCCGACCGCCTCGGGCTGAAGTCCGGCGAGCTGTCGGACCCGGTCGCGACGCTGTCCGGCGGCAACCAGCAGAAGGTCGTCCTCGGCAAGTGGCTCGCGACCAAGCCGTCCGTGCTGATCGTGGACGAGCCCACCCGCGGGATCGACATCGGCGCCAAGGTCGAGGTCCACACGCTGCTGTCCGATCTCGCCGCCCAGGGCATGGCGATCCTGCTCATCTCGTCGGAACTGCCGGAGGTACTCGGGATGGCCGACCGTGTCCTGGTGATGCACGAGGGCCGGCTCACCGCGAATCTCACGAAGGCCGAAGCGACCGAAGAGTCCGTCATGTACGCAGCCACCGGGAGTGCCGCATGAACCGGCTCCGCGCGCTCTTCTCCGGGCGCGAGATGAGCATCGTGGCCGCGCTGGTCGTCGTGGTCGTGGTGACCACCTCGGTCAACTCGAGTTTCCTTTCCGGGCAAGGGATCCACGACCTGTTCCTCAACGCCTCGATCATCGCGCTGCTCGCCATCGGGCAGACGCTGCTGGTCATCACCCGCAACATCGACCTCTCGGTCGGTTCGGTGATGGGCCTGACCGCGTTCCTCTCCGGGCAGATGTTCATCAACGACCACGGCACGCCGGTGATCCTGGTGCTGCTGGCCGGGATCGCGCTCGGCGCGGTCTGCGGTGCCTTCAACGGCGCGCTCGTCGCGGTCGCGAAGGTCCCGGCGCTGGTGGTCACACTCGGGACGCTGTACGTGTTCCGCGGCCTCGACTACGGCTGGGCGACAGCGACCGGCGTCCAGCAGGTCAACGCCGACCAGATGTCGCCCTCCTTCCTGAGCTTCGGCAGCGGGTCGCTGCTGGGCATCCCGAACCTGACCATTCTCGCGGTGGTCGTGCTCGCCGGGACGGCGTACGCGCTGCACAACTGGCGCTCCGGCCGCGAGCTCTACGCGATCGGCTCGAACCCCCAGGCCGCGCGGCTCGCCGGTATCCCGGCCGGGCGCCGGGTGTTCACCGCGTTCGTCCTGTCGGGTTCGCTGGCCGGGCTCGCCGGAGTCCTGCACGCGTCGTACTTCGGCACCATCAACGCCTCGGTCGGCAACGGGCGGGAACTCGCCGTGGTCGCGGCCGTGGTCGTCGGTGGCGTCGCGATCTTCGGCGGCAGCGGCTCGGTGCTCGGCGCGGCCCTGGGCGCGCTCCTGCTGACCACGATCACCAGCGCGCTCCCGATCCTCGGGGTGCCGGCGTTCTGGCAGCGGGCCGTCGACGGCGCCGCGCTGCTGCTGGCCATCTCGCTGGACCGGGCCGTGATGCTGCGGCTCGCGACGAAACTACGAGAGCAAAGGAGTGCCAGCCGTGCGTGACAAACTGCTGCGCTGGGAAACGGTCCTGCTCCTGCTCTGTGTCGCCGTGCTGGTCTACGGTTCGACGAGCACGACCGGGTTCGCCAGCGGGGACAACATCTCGTTCCTGCTGCTGGACTACACCGAGGTTTCGTTGCTGGCACTGGCTTTGCTGCCGATCGTGCTGACCGGCGAGATCGACCTCTCGGTGGCGTCGGTGCTCGGCTTCTGCTCCGCGCTGACCGGGACCCTGTGGAACGCGGGCATGTCGTTCGAAACGATCGTCCCGCTGGTGCTCGTCGCCGGAGGGGTACTCGGGGCGGTGAACGCCGGGCTGATCGTGAAGTTCGGCCTGCCGTCGCTCGCGGTCACCATCGGCACGCTCGGGCTCTACCGCGGGCTCGCTTATGTAGTACTCGGCGACGGCGCGGTCACCGGGTTCCCGGAGAACTTCCGGCCGCTGGCGACCGACACCATCCCCGGCACGTTCCTCCCGTACGCCACCGTCGTGGTGATCGTCGTCGGCGTGATCGTCGCCGGGGTCGTGCACTACACACCGGTGGGCCGCTCGCTCTACGCGATCGGCCTCGGCGCGGAGACGGCCCGCTTCTCCGGAATCCGCGTGGACCGCGTCAAATGCGCGCTCTACATCGTCTCCGGCGTGATCGCCGCGGTCGCCTCGCTGGTGTACACGTTGCGCTACAACAGCGCGCGGGCCGACAACGCCAACGGCCTGGAGCTCATCGCGGTCGCGGCGGTACTGCTCGGCGGCGTCTCGATCTTCGGCGGCCGCGGCACGGTCGTCGGGGTGCTGACCGCGCTCCTGCTGATGGCGGGGTTGCGCAACGTGCTGTTCCTCGACGACGTCACGAACGAGATCCAGAACGTGATCAGCGGGCTCCTGCTGATCATCTCGGTGCTCGTGCCGGTGGTCGCGAACCTGGTCCGACGGCGAAGGCCCGCGGCCGCTTCACCCGCCCCGCCACCCAGAACGCAGTCCCAGTCCCTGCCCGACCCCGTGGGTGCTGCTGCGGCCCCCGGCCCACCTGAGGAGGACCAAAGATGATCCACTCACGCCCCATCCACCGCGCGGTACTCGCCGCGACCAGTGCCGGGTTGGCGGTCGCCCTGATCGCCGGCTGCGGCGGGACGACGAAGGACTCGGCGCCCGCCGCTCCCGGCAACGCGCCGGCGTCGACCAAAGCCGCCGATCCCAACGCGACGATCAAGGACGGCCTCAAGATCACCTTCCTGCCGAAGGAGATCGACAACCCCTACGAGAACATCGTCGACAAGGGCGGCATCGAAGCCGTCACCGAGCTGAAGGGTGTGGGCAAGGAGGTCGGCCCGTCCGACGCGTCGGCGTCCTCGCAGGTGTCCTACATCAACACGCTCATCCAGCAGCAGCAGGACGCGATCGTGGTGGCCGGCAACGACCCGAACGCGATCGCGCCGGCGCTGAAGGAGGCCCGCGCCAAGGGCATCGCCGTGGTCACCTACGACTCCGACGCCGCGATCGACGCGCGCCAGATCTTCGTCAACCAGGCCAACTCCGAGGACATCGGCCGCTCGCAGGTCAAGCTGATCTCGAGCCAGATCGGTGGCTCCGGCAAGATCGCGATCCTCTCGGCGACGCCGAACGCGACGAACCAGAACACCTGGATCGACTTCATGAAGGACGAGCTCAAGAAGCCCGAGTACGCGGGTATCGAGCTGGTCAAGGTCGCCTACGGTGACGACGACGACCAGAAGTCGTTCCAGGAGACCCAGGCGCTGCTGCAGTCCATCCCGGATCTGAAGGGGATCATCTCCCCCACCACGGTCGGCATCTCGGCCGCGGCGCGCTACCTGTCGTCGTCGCCGTCGAAGGGCAAGGTCGCGCTGACCGGGCTCGGCACGCCGAACCAGATGCGCCAGTTCGTCAAGGACGGCACCGTCAAGGAGTTCGCGCTCTGGGACCCGAGCCAGCTCGGTTACCTCGCGGGTTACGCGGCGGCGGCGCTCGCTTCGGGCCAGATCTCCGGTGCCGAGGGTGAAACCCTGAAGGCGGGCAAGCTCGGGACGCGCACGATCGGCAAGAACGGGGAGATCATCCTCGGCCCGCCGACGAACTTCAACGCCGCCAACATCGACCAGTACAACTTCTGACGCTGGTCTCCTGGGGTCGTGAGTGCGTAACAGTGTTCTAACACTGTTACGCACTCACGAACCCCCACCCACGCACCCCTACACATACGGGAGGAACCCCATGCTCGACCAGGCCGCAGTCAAGACCGCGCTGCGCAACCAGCATGTCGAGACGCCCTCGTGGGCTTTCGGCAATTCGGGCACACGGTTCAAGGTGTTCGCCCAGCAGGGGATCCCCCGCGACGCGCACGAGAAGATCCAGGACGCCGCGACCGTGCACCGGTTCACCGGGGTGGCCCCGACCGTCGCGATCCACATCCCGTGGGACAAGGTCGACGACTATGCCGAGCTGGCCCAGTACGCCCGTGATCTCGGCGTGGGCCTCGGCGCGGTGAACCCCAACGTGTTCCAGGACGACGACTACCGCCTCGGCAGTGTCTGCAACCCCGACCCGGCGGTGCGGCGCAAGGCGATCGACCATCTCCTCGAGTGCATCGACATCATGGACGCGACCGGGTCGAAGGACCTCTCGATCTGGCTGGCCGACGGGTTGAACTACCCGGGGCAGGATTCCATCGCCGCGCGGCAGGACAGGCTCGACGAAGCGCTCAAGATCGTCTACGACCGCCTCGGCGACGATCAGCGCATGCTCCTGGAGTACAAGTTCTTCGAGCCGGCGTTCTACGCCACGGACGTCCCCGACTGGGGAACCAGCTACATGCACTGCGTCGAACTCGGCCCGAAGGCGCAGGTCCTGGTGGACACCGGGCACCACGCCCCTGGCACCAACATCGAGTTCCTGGTCGCGCTGCTGCTGCGCAAATCGCGGCTCGGCGGGTTCCACTTCAACTCCCGGTTCTACGCCGACGACGACCTGATGGTCGGCGCGGCCGATCCGTACCAGCTGTTCCGGATCATGACCGAGATCGTGTCCGGCGGCGGGCTCGCCAAGGAATCCGGGGTCGCGTTCATGCTCGACCAGTGCCACAACATCGAGGCCAAGATCCCGGCGCTCATCCGCTCGGTGATGAACGTGCAGGAAGCCACCGCGAAGGCGCTGATCGTCGACACCGACGCGCTGAAGAAAGCACAGCAGGACGGGGACGTCCTCGGCGCGAACGCCGTCATCTCCGACGCGTTCGCCACCGACATCCGGCCGATGCTCGCGGAGCTGCGCACGGAAATGGGGCTGGACCCCGATCCCATCGCGGCATACCACCGCAGTGGGTACGCGGAGAAGATCGTGGCCGAGCGCGTGGGCGGCAACGCCGCCGGTTGGGGTGCCTGAAATGCCGAAGGCCGTCGAAGAACTGCTCACC
This sequence comes from Amycolatopsis sp., assembly GCF_036008905.1. Lineage (GTDB taxonomy): Bacteria > Actinomycetota > Actinomycetes > Mycobacteriales > Pseudonocardiaceae > Amycolatopsis. The sequence goes on from NZ_DASYMU010000061.1 coordinate 17,203, forward strand.
CGCTCGAACCGGCTCGGCGCCGACCCGCGGAACACGAACTACGCCGGGGGCAACACCTCGGCCAAGGCGGTTTCGATCGATCCGGCCACCGGCAAGGACGTCGAACTCATGTGGGTCAAGGGGTCCGGTGGCGACCTCGGCACACTCACCGAAGGCGGACTCGCCGTGCTGCGGCTGGACCGGCTGCGGGCGCTCGTCGACGTCTATCCCGGTGAGGACCGGGAAGACACCATGGTCGCCGCGTTCGACTACTGCCTGCACGGCCGGGGTGGCGCGGCGCCGAGCATCGACACCGCGATGCACGGGCTCGTCGACTCCGAGCACGTCGACCACCTGCACCCGGACTCCGGGATCGCGCTGGCCACCGCCGCCGACGGCGAAGAGCTGACCCGCGAGGTCTACGGCGACCGGGTTGTCTGGGTGCCGTGGCGCCGGCCGGGTTTCCAGCTGGGACTGGACATCGCCGCGATCAAGGCGGCGAACCCGCAGGCGATCGGCTGTGTGCTCGGCGGGCACGGCATCACCGCCTGGGGCGCCACCAGCGAGGCGTGTGAGGCGAACTCGCTCGACATCATCCGCACCGCCGAGCGCTACCTCGCCGAGCACGGCAAACCGGACCCGTTCGGCCCGGTGCTCGACGGCTACGGCCCACTGTCCGAAGTGGACCGCAAGGCCCGCGCGGCGGCACTGTTCCCGGTGCTGCGCGGGCTGGCGTCGACGGATTCCCCGCAGCTGGGTCATTTCACCGACAGCGAGCCCGTGCTCGGCTTCCTGTCACGCGCCGAGCACCCGCGGCTCGCCGCGCTCGGGACGTCGTGCCCGGACCACTTCCTGCGGACCAAGGTCGCGCCGCTGGTCGTCGACCTGCCCGCCACGGCCCCGATCGGCGAGGTCATCGAGCGGGTCAAGGAACTCCACGCCACCTACCGCGAGGACTACGCCGCGTACTACGCGCGCTACGCCGACGCGGACAGCCCGGCGATGCGGGGCGCCGACCCGGCGATCGTGCTGGTGCCGGGCGTCGGCATGTTCAGCTTCGGCCGCAACAAGCAGACCGCGCGCGTGGCGGGCGAGTTCTACGTCAACGCCATCAACGTCATGCGCGGCGCGGAATCGGTCTCGTCCTACTCCCCCATCCCCGAGTCGGAGAAGTTCCGGATCGAGTACTGGGCGCTGGAAGAGGCGAAGCTGCGGCGGATGCCGAAGCCCAAGCCGCTCGCCACACGCATCGCGCTGGTGACCGGTGGCGGTTCGGGCATCGGGCGGGCGATCGCCCTGCGGCTCGCCGCCGAGGGTGCCTGTGTCGCCGTCGCCGACAGGGACGCCGCGGCAGCCGCAGTGGTAGCCGAGCAGGCCGGTTCCGACGCGATCGCGATCACCGCGGACGTCACCGACGAAGCCGGGATCGCCGCGGCCGTCGCCGACACCTGCCTCGCGTTCGGCGGGGTCGACCTGGTCGTGAACAACGCGGGCCTGTCGATTTCCAAGCCACTGCTGGAAACCACGGGAGCGGACTGGGACCTGCAGCACGACGTCATGGCCAAGGGTTCGTTCCTGGTGGCGCGCGAGTCGGCGCGGGCGATGATCGCGCAGGGCATGGGCGGCGACATCGTCTACATCGTCAGCAAGAACGCGGTGTTCGCCGGGCCCAACAACGTCGCTTACGGTGCCACCAAAGCGGATCAGGCCCATCAGGTGCGGTTGTTGGCCGCGGAGCTCGGCGGGTATGGCATCCGCGTCAACGGGGTCAATCCGGACGGTGTCGTGCAGGGTTCGGGCATCTTCGCCTCCGGGTGGGGAGCCAAGCGGGCGGCGGTGTACGGCGTTCCCGAGGAGAAGCTCGGGGAGTTCTACGCGCAGCGCACGCTGTTGAAGCGCGAGGTGTTGCCCGAGCACGTGGCGGCGGCGGTGTATGTGCTGACCGCCGGGGAACTGTCCCACACCACCGGGTTGCACGTGCCGGTCGACGCCGGTGTCGCGGCGGCCTTCCTGCGATGACAGGGCGATGACGGGAGTGAGCATGACGGGCAAGCGACGGCCGAAGATCGGGCTCGTGGCCGGTGGGCTCGGCGCCTACTGGCCGCAGTTCCCCGACCTGCTGCCCACGCTGGAGGCCTCGGCGGCCTACGTGAGCGAGCGGATCCAGCGCTACGACGCCGAAGTCGTCGACGCCGGGTTCATCTCCGACGCCCAGCAGGGCGCTGTGGCCGCGGAGAAGCTGCGTGCGGCGGGGTGCGACCTGATCATCGGGTTCCTCACCACGTACATGACCGCGACCATGCTCATGCCGGTCGCGCAGAAGACCGGTGCGCCGGTGCTGCTGATCAACCTGCAGCCGACGGAGTCGATGGATCACTCCACTGTGGACACCGGGCAGTGGCTCGCGTACTGCGGCGCCTGCCCGCTGCCGGAGATGGCGAACACGTTCCGCCGCGCCGGGGTGGAGTTCCGCAGTGTGTCGGGCTATCTGCGCGAGGAACGGGCCTGGACGAAGATCGGCCAGTGGGTCTCGGCGGCCGGGGTCCGCAAGGTGCTGCGCAACGGGCGGCACGGCCTGATGGGGCATCTGTACCCCGGGATGTACGACGTCTCCACCGACCTGACCATGGTGAACTCGCAGTTCGGCGGGCATGTCGAGATCCTTGAGTTCGACGACCTGCGGGTGCGTGTCGACGCGGTGACCGACGAGCAGGCCGCGGCCAAGGTCGCCGAAGCCGAGTCGGTGTTCGAAGTGGACGCTTCGGTGGCCGCCGGTGACCTCGAATGGGGCGCGCGCGTCGCCGTCGGGCTCGAACAGCTGGTGACCGACTTCGATCTGGACAGCATCGCCTACTACCACCGCGGGCTGGCCGGGGAGATCCACGAACGGCTCGGCGCCGGGATGATCCTGGGCGCGAGCCTGCTCACCGCGCGGGGGCTCCCGGCCGTCGGCGAGTACGAGCTGCGGACGAGCGTGGCGATGCTGGTCATGGACGTGCTCGGCGCGGGCGGCTCGTTCACCGAGTTCCAGGCGCTCGACTTCGAACGCGGGCACGTCGAGATGGGCCACGACGGGCCGGCGCATCTCGCGATCAGCTCGGGGAAACCGCTGCTGCGCGGGCTCGGCGTCTATCACGGCAAGCGCGGCTACGGCGTCTCCGTGGAGTTCGACGTGGCGCACGGGCCGGTGACGCTGCTGGGTGTCGGGCAGAGCCAGGACGGGCGGTACGAGCTGGTGGCCGCGGAAGGCGAGGTCGTCGACGGGCCGCTGATGCGGATCGGCAACACGACCAGCCGCGTCGACTTCGGGCGCAACCCCGGCGAGTGGGTCGACGCCTGGTCGGCCAGCGGGGTGGCGCATCACTGGGCGCTCGGCACCGGGCACCGGCTCGGCGACCTGCGCGCGGTGTCGAGCCTGCTCGGCGTGCCGCTCGTGGAGGTCTAGATGGCGATGTTCGTCGCGGTGGACCTCGGTGCGACCAGCGGGCGGGTGATGCTGGGCCGGGTGTCCGGCGGGCACGTCGAGCTGTCCGAGGCACACCGGTTCCCGACCGGTCCGCAGGCGCGGCCCGGCGGCGGGCTGCGCTGGGACATCGAACGCATCCACGACGAGGTCGTCGAGGGACTGCGGAAGACGGAGTCCGCGGAACCGGTGTCGATCGGCTTGGACGCGTGGGCGGTGGACTACGGCCTGGTCGACGCCGGCGGGCGGCTGCTCGGGGACGTCCGGAGCTACCGTGACCCCCGCACCGACGGCATGGCCGACCGGCTGCGCGAGTACGTCGACGACTCGGCGCTGTACGCGGCCAACGGGTTGCAGTACCTGCCGTTCAACACCGTCTACCAGCTACTGGCCGAACCCGAGCTGGGTGACCGGACGATGTTGCTGGTGCCCGATCTGCTCGCGTTCCGGCTGACCGGCGTACGCGGCGCGGAGGTGACCAACGCGTCCACCACCGGGCTGCTCGACGCGACCACCCGCGAATGGGCGTGGGATCTGGTGTCACGGACGCCGATCCCGCCGGGTTTGCTGCCGCCACTGCGGAAACCGGGGGCCACGATCGGTGTGCTGGAGGGCGGCACACCGATCGTGGCGGTGGCTTCGCACGACACGGCGTCGGCGGTCGCCGCCGTGCCCGCGGCGAGCGACCACTTCGCCTACATCTCCTGCGGGACATGGTCTTTGGTCGGGCTGGAGCTCCCGGCGCCGGTGCTGACGGAGGCCGCGCGGGCGGCGAACTTCACCAACGAGGCCGGGATCGACGACACGGTCCGGTTCCTGCGGAACACCATGGGACTGTGGCTGCTCAGCGAGTCGCTGCGGATCTGGGGGAACCCGTCACTCGACGGGCTGCTGACCGCGGCGGCCGGCGCACCCGCGTTCCGCTCGGTGATCAACCCGGACGACCCGGTTTTCCTTGCGCCGGGCGACATTCCGGCACGAATCGCGCAAGCGTGCCGGGACACCGGGCAGCCGGCCCCGGACGGGCCCGCGGCGATGGTCCGGACGATCCTGGAGTCGCTCGCGCTGGCACACGCCAGTTCCGTTCAAGCCGCGACCCGGCTTTCCGGCCAGCCGGTCGACGTCGTGCACCTGGTGGGCGGCGGCTCGCGGAACCGGCAGCTGTGCCAATTCACCGCGGACGCCTGCGGGACGGCGCTGCTGGCCGGTCCGGTGGAGGCCAGCGCGCTCGGGAACATCCTGGTCCAGGCCCGTGCCGCCGGGCTCGTCACGCGCCTGCGGGACGTCTCGACGGCCGATCCCCTGGTCGCCTACGAACCCCACGGCTCCCCCGAGCCCTGGCGTGCCGCCGCCGCCCGCGTCGGCATCGAGCTCTGACCGGGGGAAAGTGTCGACATATTCTCCGGGGTGGGATAGATGGCGGAGCGCGCCGGCTACCCGCGAGGCACCTCGGACTGCTCCGGGACTGTCGGCTTCTAGCCTCTTTTCGCCTTCAGTTTGACTTCGTGACATGGCCCTTTCTGATCTGTTCGGTCAGAGTCTCGACTTTGCGGCGTTCGTATTCGACCCAGTACAAGATTTCGTGGTGATGTGCCCGGTCGATGTCCGCCAGGCTCTCGTACAGGCGTTTGTTGTCCTGATGGAACTTGCGCTGCACTACAAACGTCGATTCCAGCGGTGGGCGACGCCTCAGTACGTCACTGTGTGCCTGCCCCAAAGTCTGCGGGATCGCCACGCCGGTCATTGGGGTGCCGACTCTTGGTCGGGGAGATCCGACACCACCACGAAGTGCCGGTAGTAGTCGGACTCCGCTTGCGGGTCGAGGATGTCCGCCATGTTGTCCAGCGAATCACGTAGCTCACGCAGAAACCCCAGGAACTGCGGGCACTCCGACCGGTTGTGCGGAGGACCGATCTCCACCCGATCAGGATCGAGATAGATCACCACCGTCGGATGATGCTGGATACGGCCGAGGAACTGCACGGCCGCGACCGCGCTCCTACCCGGCACACACGTTGCGTTGAACGGCATTTCCTGTTCCTTTGCTAGTCCGGGGTCCGGGTAACGCTACGGCCACCATCGGTGTCACCTCCAGAAGTTTGCTAGAGTTTGCTTGGATTGGTCGTCATAGCTGGCGAATTATTGACTTATCTTTGCTGGTAGAGGCAGTATCGAGGTGATCGAGCAAACCTGCGCACGTCGATAGCAATGGAGTCAGCATGCGGCTAACATTCCTCGGCAAGGCAACGCAAGGCGGAGGATCGCCGACGTTGTTCGCCACCGATCAGGGCACCTACGTCGTGCAAGGCTGGAAAGTGCCTGGGCACTCGAGCAGCGTGGAAATCCCGCATCG
>NZ_DASYMU010000062.1:0-44071 GCF_036008905.1 Amycolatopsis sp.
GCGTCGTCAAACGACGGCAAGTCGGAGCGAAACTCACCAAACGAGCCGACCACCGAGAAGCAAGGTACGCGGACCCACCGAACATCCGGCTGACACCTCGGGCAGCTTAAGTCAGTGGCATTGCTGTCGACAGATGGCGAAAGGTCAGGCGGTGCGCCGCGCGTTGCGGACGATGCTTTCCACGAACGTCGGCCAGAGCGGGCGCGGCAGGTCGTGGCCCATGCCCGGAATGAGCACGAGTTCCGAATCCGGGACGGCCGCGGCGGTCGCCTTGCCACCGGACTGGTCGACCAGCGGGTCCGCTTCGCCGTGGATGACGAGCGTCGGCACGCTCACCGTGCGTAGTCCTTCGGTGCGGTCATGCGAAGAAATGATGGCGGCCGTCTGCCGCGCCCCACCGGCCGGATGGAACGCGCGGTCGTAGCTCGCGGCGGCCTTGGCACGGCGTTCTTCTTCGCTGAGCGGAAAACCGGGCGAGCCGATGACGACCGAACCGATCGCGCCCTGCTCGATGGCCTGTTCACGACTGGTCGCGGCCGGCCGCAGCAACACTCCGAGCGCCTCCGGTGTGGCGCTGCCCACGGTGGGGTCACCGGTCGTCGACATGATCGAGCAGAGGCTCAGCAATCGCGCCGGATGGTTGATCGCGAACAGCTGCGCGATCATGCCACCCATTGACGCGCCGACCACGTGGGCCTGGGAAATGCCGAGCGTGTCGAGCAGCCCGGCGACGTCGTCGGCCATATCCGGCAGCCCATAGGGCGCCTGCGACAGGTCGCCGCCGAGCAGCGCTGTCAGATTCGGCACCAACAGGTCGTCGAGGTAGGTCGACAACCCGACGTCCCGGTTGTCGAACCGGATCACGCGGAATCCCTCACCGGCTAGCAAACCGCAGAAATCGTTATCCCAGTTGATCATCTGGGCACCGAGCCCCATGACCAGCACGAGTGCCGGATCTTTTGCGGAGCCGAAGGTTTCGTATTCCAGGTCAAGGCCGTTCGAGTTCGCGCGAGGCATGCACCCAGCATAGTGATCGCCGCTGTGGGGACGCTGTTGGCGAAATGGACCGCCTGGCGGCTACTGTGCGATTCATGCCGCACTCGTCCGCTGGGTCAGGAAGCCGGCCGCGATCACGGACCGCGGCGGGCCTTCCTCCGGTCACCGCGGACGGGATCATCGACGCGGCCATGCGCCTCACCGTCGATGTCGGCCTCGAAAACTGGACCGTGCGCCAGCTCGCCTCCTCCGTCGACGCGTATCCGGCGGTCATCTACCACCACGTCGGTGATCGCGACGCCGTCGTGAAAGAGGTCTGCGAGCGCGTCCTCCTGCGGCTGCCGATCCCCGACGCCGGATTGCCCTGGCGCGACTGGTTCGGCGAGCTGCTCCTCGGCATGCGTCCCGTGCTGCGCGAGCACCCGGGCGCCGCCCGCCGGATCATGCTGCTCGAGCTTTCGGTGTCCTCCTCGGCGATCATCATCGAGCGCGGGGTCGCCGCCCTGCTGGAAGCCGGCTTCGGCGAGGAGAGCGTGCTCGTCTACACCGTGCTGATGTCCACGGCGTTCCAGCACATCGCGATGGAGGACGACCGCGACCAGCAGGCCCGCGCGCGGTTCGACAACGCCGACACCTTCCTCGCCTACCGCGACAGCCAGGAGAAACCCGGCCTCGCGGCGATGGCCGAAGCACTCGACGAGACCATGGGGAAACCCGAGATGGCGGCCGGGTACTACGGGCTCATCTACGAGTACGCGGTCACCCGATGCCTCGAAGGCGTCAGCGTACGACTCGAAGAGATCCGCAGCGTCACCGAGTGACTGCTTGTTGAACTGTGCTCGTTGAAACGGTGCTCGTTGAACTGTGCTCGTTGAACCGTGCTCGTTGAAAACTGTCCCGGTCATAGAGACAGAGGCGTGACAGCGAGTCGGCGTAACGTGGAGGTGCCGCCGAAGGCTTCGGCTCTGGGTGTGCAGGCCCCCGGTGCCCACCTCCCCCCTCGAGGTGCCGGGGGTTCTTACTTCCCGGCTTCGAGGACGTCGAGCGCGTAGGGCCAGAACTCGGTCAGCTTGCGCCGCCAGTTGGTCCAGAAGTGGACGCCGGGTGAGAAATTCGTGGTGACATCCACGCCCGCCTCGACGAGCCGCGTGGCCAGATCGTCGGAAATCGCCCGCGAATACCGTTCCATCAGGCCCATCCCGGGGACGAATTCTTCACCGGAGGTCCGGTGCCCGTCCCCCGCGGCGAGGTAGACCTTCGTCCCGGCGAGCTCGGCCGCGCGCACGTACGGATCGTTCGCGGCCCAGTTTTCGGCGCAGTGGCGGCGCGGTCCCCAGATCAGGCCGGGCCGCATTCCTTCCCGGATCGCCAGCAGGCCAAGCAGGCTCGCCATGCCGGGCCGGGTGATGTGGGCGAACCCACTCAGCGAGGCGACACCTCGGAACAGCCCCGGTTTCCGGATGGCGTAGCGCAAGGCGCCATAGCCGCCCATCGAAAGCCCGGCGGCCATCCGGACGTCCGACGCGCCGTACTCACGTTCGAGAAGTGACAGCAGTTCGACGGTGTGGAAGGTCTCCCAAAGCGGGACGGTTCCCTCGCGGTCAGTGACTTTCCAATCGGTGTAGAAACCCATCCGGCCCGCCGACGGGATGACCACGAGCACGTCGGACTCGGCGGCGAGCGCCACGATTTCCGTGTGCTTGGTCCAGGCGAGGTGGTCATCGGACGAGCCGTGGAACAGGTACAGCACCGGGTATGTGGCGTGGTCGCCCGGCCGCCAGCCCCGCGGCGTGAGCACGGTCGCGGCGGCTTCCCGGCCGAGCGCGGGGGAGTGGAGCCGCAGCTCCAGCACTCCGGCGCCGGTGGAGGTCTGGTCGAGCACGGTCAGTCCGCTCATCGGACCAGCTCTACCAGACGCCTGCTCCTGAGCAGGCCGCCGAGGTGACCGGCGATGTGGTCGACGTTCGGCGGGTCCAGTAGTGAAAGGTGGTGCCCGGGAACGGTGACGACGTCCAGTTCGGGGCACACCGCGTCCCAGCCGCGTGCCGGGTCCGAACGGTCGAACCGCTCGTCCTTCAGCCCGCCGGGGATGGGTTCGGCGGCGCTGAAGAGCACGACCCGGCCGTCGTAGGACTCCGGGCGGTACCGCTCCAGCGAGCGAGTGTCCAAAAAGGACGTCCGCTGGTGGTGCAGGATCGCTTCGCTGACCGCGGTGTTGATCAGCCCGCTGGAGCGGATCGTGTCCACCAGCAGTTGCACCTGCTCCTCGTCCCCGAGCCGGGCCATCCGCTCGAAGGGCAGGTCGAGCTTCCGGCCGTAGCTGGCTTCCAGGAACTCGCCGAAATGCTTGAAGCGCTTGGCGTTGAGCTCCTCGTCGGGCAAGCCCGTCAGGTTCGGCAGCGGGATGATCGCGTCGATGAGCACGACCACCTCGACGTCTTCGCCCGCCCGCCGCAGCTGCTGGGCCGTCTCGAAGGCGAGATGACCGCCGTAGGACCAACCGGCGAGCCGGTACGGCCCGTGCGACTGCACGCTCCGCAGCTCGGGAAGGTACTGGCGCACCTTGTCTTCTACCGACGACGGGCCTTCGCGACGGTCGAGGCCGTACAGCGGGACGGCCGGGTCGAGCAGTTCGCCGAGCTGCCGGTACACCGCCGTGTCACCGCCGGCGGGGTGGAAGAAGAACAGCGGCGGCTGGGTGCCGTTTGCCCGGAGCACCCGCAGCGGCGAACCGTTCGTGTCGTCCTCCCGGACGTGCCCGGCCATCCGCTCGATCGTCGGGAACTCGAACAGCTCCGCGGTGCTGAACTCGCGGCCACTGCGTTCGGCCAGCAACGCGGTGACCCGCTCGGCTTGCTCGTTGTCTCCGCCGAGGGCGTAGAAGTCTTGGGTGACACCGACATCGCTGCCCAGCACGTCGGTCCACGCGTGGGTCACCAGCCGCTCGGCGGCGTCACGCGGGCCGATCAGCTTCGGGACCAGCCGCAGCCGGACGGGCTCGTCACGGATACCGAGTTCGGCGCACAGCCAGTCCTCGGTCTCGGTCACGCTCGCGCCCTGGAGCAGCAGCGACACCGGGAGCATGACGCCGAAATCGTGCTCCACGGCGTTCCGGACCCGGACCGCGAGCAGCGAGTCGACGCCCAGCGCGGTCAGCGGCGCCTCGGTGTCCAGCTGGCCCGGCGCGAATCCGAGCACCGACGCGATCCGCGCACACAACTGACCCGCGACCATCGAGCGCGCCGACGACATAGGCAGGGCGCGCAGCATGTCCACGCCGGTCCATTCGGGAGACTCGGTGAGGGGCGCCCGCGGCTTTGCCTCGGTGACGACGAGTTCGGCGGCGGCTTGGAGACGCCAAGAGCCGCCGGCGGTCTTGACGTGCACGGTGAACCGGGCCTTGCCGGGACCGATGGGGGAGAGCGTGGACGTCACCGGGCGGGTTTCGTCGAGCGGTTCGTGCAGGACCAGCGAGTGGAGCGTGACCTGCTCGGCCATGACGTCGAAAGCCGTGCGCGCGGCGGCGCCGGCCATCTCCGGGTACGCCGAGCCGGGACGGCCGGATTCGGTGTGCCACACGTGCTTTCCGTCCTCGGGCAACGCGATATGCGTGCCGAGCAGCGTGCTCTGGCCGGGTGCTATGGGCACCGCCCGCGGCAGCCAGTGCCGCACGTGCCGCCACGGTGTGGTCGGCAGGTCGACGAGCGTGCCTTCGCGGCGGACCGGGCCGGCGTCCCGCGTGAGTTCGAGCGCGGCCAGCTGAGTGTGGAAATGCATGGTCTCGTTATCGGACTGGCGCAGGGTGGACAGCACGAGCGCGGCCGGATGTCCTTGTGCGACAGCGTTGTCGGTCAACGCGTGCCGCAACACGGGATGCGGCGAGAGCTCGACGAATTGCCGGTAGCCGTCGGCCAGTGCCGCCGCCACCGCACCGGCGAAGCGCACCGGCTGGCGCAGGTTGGCCGCCCAGTAGGCCGCGTCGAACTCCGGCCGCGAGCGGGGTTCGGCCAGCGCGGTGCTGTAGAAAGCGATGCTCGCCGCGTTCGGCCGGAGCTCGGTGAGCCCGTCGGCCAAAGTGGCGGTGACGCTGTCGACGATCGGCGAATGCGCGGCGACATCGAGCTTGATCAGCTTGGCCAGCAGGCCGCGAGCGTCCACTTCGGACACGATCCGGCGCACGCTCTCGGCGCGCCCGGCGACGACGGTCTGGTTGGGTGCGGACAGTACCGCGATGTCCACATCGGACAGTCCATCGACCAGCTCACCCGCTTCCTCGGCGCCGAGTTCCAGCAACGCCATCGCGCCATCGCCGGCCAGCGACGCGAGTAGCCGCGACCGCAGGGCGACCACCATCGCGCCCTCGGCCTCGGTCAGCGCGCCCGCGACGACCGCCGCGGCGACCTCGCCGAACGAATGCCCGACGACCGCCGCCGGGACCACGCCGTATGAGCGCCAGAGCTCGGCCAGCGCGACCTGGATCCCGAAGACCAGCGGCTGCACGTGATCCATGGTGACGGCGTCGATGCCGAGTAGCAGGTCTTCCCGCAGTGAGAACCCGGATTCCCGCCGGATCACCGGATCCAGGCGCCGGATGGCGGCGGCGAAGACGGGTTCGTCGGCCATGAGCCGTCGCCCCATGCCCGCCCATTGCGAGCCGTGCCCGGAGAAGACGAACACCGGCCCGTTTTCGTCGGTGAGCGGGGAACCGGACACCGTCGACGGCGACTCTTCGCCGAGCGACAACGAACGGAGCCCGGCGACGAGCTCGTCGAGGTCACGCGCGGCGACGGCGGCGCGATGACGGCCGGACAACTTGCGCGACAACGTCCATTCGACCCCGGCCAGGTCGGGGCCGTGGTGCCACAACCAGGTGGCCAGCTGACCGGCGGATTCCTGCAACCGTCCGGAATCCGGGGCTCCCAACAGGAAGCGGCGGTACCGGCCAGGGGACTTGGCGGGGACCTCGCCGGGTGCCTGCTCAAGAATCGCTTGTTCGACAATGATGTGGGCGTTGGTGCCGCCGAAGCCGAATCCGGACACCCCGGCGAGGGCCGGAGTGTCGCGTGAGGGCCAGGACCGTGCGGTGTCCACAACGGACAGTCGAAGCGCGTCGAAGTCGATGTGCCGGTTCGGCGCCGCGTAGTTCAGGCTCGCCGGAATACGCTGGTGCACAAAGGAAAGAACCACCTTGATCAGGCCGACGATCCCCGCCGCCGCTTCCAGGTGCCCGAGGTTACTCTTGACCGAGCCCAGCAGCAGCGGCTTTTCACTGGACCGTCCGGCGCCCAGGACAGCGCCGAGCGCGCCCGCTTCGATCGGGTCGCCGAGCAGCGTGCCCGTGCCGTGCGCTTCGACGTAGTCCACGGTCGCCGGGTCGATCCCGGCCTGGCCGTACGCCGTGCGCAGAAGTGCTTGCTGCGCCTCGGGATTCGGTGCGGTGAGGCCGTTGGACCGGCCGTCGGAGTTGGTGGCCGAGCCGCGGACGAGCGCGAGCACGCGATCACCGTCGGCGCGGGCTTCGGAAAGCCGTTTGAGCACGACGACCCCGGCGCCTTCCGCGCGCGCGATGCCGTCCGCGTCGGCGGAGAACGGCTTGCACCGGCCGTTGGCCGAGGAGATGCCCATCTGGTCGAAGTTCGCCGTGACCGCCGGGCCGAGCAGCAGGTTCACCCCGCCGACCACGGCCAGGTCGCTCTCGCCGGAGCGCAGGCTCTGCACGGCGAGATGCACGGCCGTCAGCGACGACGAGCACGCCGTGTCCACCGACATACTGGGTCCGCGCAGGTCAAGGGCGTACGAGAGCCTGTTCGCGGCGATCGCCAGCGCCGCGCCGGTGCCGACCCAGGCGTCGACTCCGGCGACGTCGGCCAGCGAGAGCGCGCCGTACTCGGTGCCGCTGATGCCGACGAACACCCCCGTCCGGCTACCGCGCAGGGACGCGGGCGCGATGCCCGCGTGCTCCAGCGCTTCCCAGGCGACTTCGAGCATCAGCCGTTGCTGCGGGTCCATCCGAGCCGCTTCACGCGGCGCGATACCGAAGAACTCCGCGTCGAACCCGGCGATGTCGTCGAGGAAGCCGCCCCAGCGCGTTGTTTCCGCGGGCACGCCCGCGTACTCCGCCCAGCGATCCGGCGTGACTTCGGAGACGGCTTCGAGGCCTTCGCTGAGCAGCCGCCAGAACTGCTCCGGACCGTTCACGCCACCCGGCAACCGGCAGCCGAGGCCGACTATCGCGATCGGATCCTCGGTGGACGTGTGCACCTCGGCAGCGGGAGCCTCGGTGTTTTCGCTGGTCAACGCCGACGCGAGCTGCTCGATGGTCGGGTGTTCCCAGAGCAGCGTCGCCGGTAGCGAGCGCTCCAACAGGTCTTCCAAGCCACCGGACAGCTCGACGGCGTCACGCGAGGAAAAGCCGTAGTCGTCGAGCGGGAGCCGCGGGTCGATCTCGGCCTGGTCGAGTTCGCAGATTTCCGCGACCTGCTCGACCAGCCAACGAGTGAGTTCCTCGGCGGTCATCACGGGCGATCACTGCCCGCCGCCCAGAACCGGGCTTTTGTCGCCGCCCGCGCGATCTTGCCGCTGGAGGTGCGCAGCACCCCGCCCGGCTGCACGAGCTCGAAGCCCTTCAGCTTGACGTCGTGTGCCGCGGAAACGGCGCGCTTGACGGCCTTGGCCACCTCGTCGGCGTCGATCTCGCCCGCCGCGGCCTTGCGGTCGAACTCCGCGACCACGGCGGCGCCCTCCACCCCCTGCTCGGTGGTGACCGCGAACGCGGCGACCCTGTCCTGTTTGATCGCGGGATGGGCGTTCTGCACGGTGACCTCGATGTCCTGCGGGTAGTGGTTCTTCCCGTCGATGATGATGAGGTCCTTGATCCGGCCGGTGATGTAGAGCAGGCCTTCGTGGTAAAGCCCCAGGTCACCGGTGCGCAGCCACCTTCTTGACGAGCCCGGTTCGCCGACGAAGGTCTCGGCGGAGCGCTCGGGCTGCTGCCAATAGCCGTCGGCGATGTTCGGGCCGTGTGCCCAGATCTCGCCGACCTCGCCGTCCTGGCGGGTGACGCCGGTGGCCGGGTCGACGATCCGGACCAGCTGCGTGTGGGTGCTCCCGGCGGCGACCAGCTCAAGCGCGCCTTCGGTGCCGTGTGCCACGGCCATTCCACGGTCGCCGGCGAGGGCCGCGCGATCGAAAGCGGTGACGACCGGGCCCTTTTCGTCGGTGCAGGTGACGAATACCGTGGCTTCGGCCAAACCATAGGACGGCCTATGCGAAGTCCGCGCGAAACCGTGCGGGCCGAACGCGTCCTGGAAAGTGGAAATGGTACTCGCGCGCACCGGTTCACTGCCGTTGATGATGACGCGGACGCCGGAGAGGTCCAGCCCGGCGCGGTCGGCCTCTTTCACCTTCCGCACACAGTACTCGAAAGCGAAATTCGGGGCAGCGGCGAACACACTGGGATAATCGGACATCTGGCGCAACCAGCGCGCCGGGCGCATGATGAAATTGAACGGTGTCATGAATACCGAACGCGCTCCGGTCAGCACCGGAATGCACAGCATCTGGATGAGTCCCATATCGTGGAAAAAGGGAATCCAGCCCGCGCAGGTCCAGTTCCCGTCGACGCCGAACGCGTCCGAGGCCTGCCAGCTGTTCGTGACCACCGCGCGGTGCGTGATGACCGCGCCGGCCGGGGCCCGCGTGGAGCCGGAGGTGTACTGGAGGTACGCCGGGGCGTCCATGTCGAGCGGGACCGGCTCGAACTGCACGGAGTCTTCGGAGAGACTGTCGACGGCGATGATCTGCTTCGGCATCGGGACCGGGTTCTGCTCCGCCAGCTCGCGCACGGCGTCCAGGGAACCTTGGGAGGTAAGCCAAATCTCGGCCGCGCTGTCGGCGAGCGCGCCGACGAGCCGCTCACCGTGCTGGCTGACCTCGGGGGCGAACAGCGGCACCGCGATGGTGCCCGCGTGCAGGGCGCCGAGGAAGGCGACGACGTACGTCAGGTCCTGCGGCGCGAGGATCGCGACACGCTGGCCGGGAGAGGTCACCCTGGCGAGCTCGGCGGCGGTGGCGCGCACCTTGCGGGCGAGTTCCGCCCAGGTGACGGTGAGCTCGGCGCCGTCGCGATCGGCCGAGAAATCGAGATAGGTGAATGCGGGTTCGGAGGATTCTTCGCGGTCGAACAGATAGCTGGTCAATGGTCCCAAGGAAGGGACCAGGCCGTCCGTCGGTTCGGGGTACCGGCGCTCAGCCAAGGACATGTGCACTCTCCCACATGTAGAAAGTCTTCTTTTGGGCGGGGGCCATGCTTGTCGAGCCACCACAGTACTTTCCTGCTTCTTCACGGAATTCGCCTGGTTCCTTCTCGAAGGAACCTTTCGCCGATTTCGACATCGCCGGTCGCGGGGGAACGAGCACGGCAGGGCGAATCGCGCATTGGGCTGACAAGTGTGATGACCGTAGTTACGCCGCCAGGCGCGCGCAAGGCTTTAGCCACTGGTCCCACCGATAGAGTGACAACCGATCCTGGCGACAAGTAACTCTCCGCGACATTATTCGGGTTATGTGAAATGCATTCGTTTCTTATGGGTGACTTTGCCGGGGCGCCGGTCGCGGATCGAACACCACTTGCCATGCTGGCGGCATGCAACGTGGAGACCGGCCATGGCTGACGCTCGTCGCCGGAGTGCTCGGTGGCGCGATGGTGGGCCTCGACGGCACCGCGATCACCATCGCCGCCCCGTACATCTCGGAGTCGGCCGGAGCCACCCTCGGCCAGCTCGAACTGATCGCCAACGCCTACCTCGTCGCCCTCGCCGTCGGCCTGCTGCCCGCGGGCAGGCTCGCCGACCGCATCGGCAGGCGCAAGACGTTCGTGCTCGGTGTGCTCGGCTTCGGCTTGGCGTCATTGGGCATCGCGTTGTCGAGCAGTGTGTGGGCGTTGGTGCTGTTCAGGGTCCTGCAAGGACTCGCGGGCGCGCTGCTGCAGCCCGCGGCGCTCGCCTTGGTGCGTAACGCTTTCCCCGCCGAGAAGCTCGGCCTGCCGCTGGGGATCTGGGGCGGGGCGAACGCGCTGGCCATCGGGCTCGGCCCGGTCATCGCCGGGGTGATCGTCGGCAGCTGGAAGTGGCAGGCGGTGTTCCTGCTCAACGTGCCGATCGCGGTGATCACCATCGTGCTGGCCTTCTTCGCGGTCAAGGAGTCCAAGGGGCCGCGCCACGGTGTGCCCAAGGCGCTTCGCAAGCTGGTCGCCACCCGCGCGGTTTGGCTGGGCTCGGTGATGGTCGCGATCAGCTCGTTCGGCGTGTTCGCGCTGTTGTTCCTGCTCACGCTGTTCCTGCAGAACGTCAAGGGCCTCGGGCCGATCGAAGCCGGCGCGTGGATGCTGGCGCCGACCTGTGTCGTGGTGCTGTCCGCGCCGATCGGCGGCCTGCTGGCGCAGCGCTTCGGCCCGCGCTGGCCGGTGGTCACCGGGCTGGTCTCGGTGGCGGCGGGCCTCATGGGGCTCACGCTGCTCGACTCCGATGCCGGCTTCAGTGACCTCCTCTATCCGTCGGTCCTCGTCGGCTTCGGCACCGGGCTCTGCGTGATCGCCGCGACCGAAGCGATCATGGGCGCCGCTCCCGACGAGTCCAGTGGCTCCGCGTCGGCCCTGCAGCAGGTCGCCAGCCAGGTCGGCGGCGTGCTGGGCATCGCCACCGTCGGCGCGGCGATGTCATGGCAGGTCTCGCAAACGCTTCCGTCCTGGGTTTCAACGGCCGGACTGGAGAAGCCGCTCGGCGACGCCGTCCTCGCCGGCAAGGACGCCGTCGCACAGGGCAACGTGCCGCGCGGCTTCGACCCGGCCGCCGTCGGCGGCGAGCTCGCGGGCGCCGTGCGCGCGATCAGTCACCTCAGCTTCGTCGGCGGCATGGGCACCGCGCTGGTGATCTCCGCGGGCGTCACGATGGTGGGCGCGATCCTCGCCCTCTGGCTCCCGTCACGCGTCGACGCCGAACTCGTCCCCGCCTAGGTTCAGCGGCGGCCGCCATCTGCCGACAGATGGCGGCCGCGCGGGCTCCGGGCGAGTTTGCTCGGCCACCAGATGATCCGTCCCAGGTCGACGGCCAGCGCGGGGACCAGCAGCGATCGCACGATCAGCGTGTCCAGCAGCACCCCGAACGCCACCAGGAACGCCACCTGCGCCAGGAACAGCACCGGGAGCACCGACAGCGCCGCGAAGGTCGCCGCCAGGACCACCCCGGCCGACGTGATCACCCCGCCGGTCACGGTCAGCGCGCTCAGCGTCCCGCGTTCGGTCCCGCGCATCAGGGCTTCCTCTCGCGCACGGGTCATCAGGAAGATGTTGTAGTCGATCCCCAGCGCGACCAGGAAAACGAAGGCGTACAACGGGATCGACGGATCCGCGCCGGGGAAGCCGAACACGTCGTTGAACATGATCGCCCCGACACCGAGCGTCGCGCCGAAGGACAGCACGACCGTGCAGATCAGCAGCAGTGGCGCCAGCAACGCCCGCAGCAGCAACGCGAGCACGGCGAAGATCACCAGCAGCACGATCGGGATGATGGTGTCGCGGTCGTGGGTGGCGGCGGCGAGCATGTCCGCCTGCTGCGCGCTCTGCCCGCCGACCTTGGCGTCCGCGCCGGGGATGGCGTGCAGCGTGGTCCGCAGCTTCTCGACCAGGTCCACCGCCGCCGTGGAATCCGCCGGATCCCGCAGGGTCGCGTTGATTTCGATCATGCCGTCGACGACTTTCGGCCCGGCCGCGGGCTTCGCGGGATCGGCCGGGGTCGGCAGGATCGAGACGATGCCTGGTTCGTCCTTGATGGCGGCCACCACCCGTCCCGCTGACTCGGCGCGCGCGGTGATGACCGCGGGGCTCCCGGTACCACCGGGGAAATGCGCGCTCAGCACGTTCTGCCCGGTCACCGCCTCGACTTCGTTGAGGAACAGGTCCTGCTGGGAAGTCCCCTCCGCCTCGAGGAACGGTGCGAACAGGACACCGACGAGCAGCACCAGCGTGGTGATGATCCACGTCCAGCGTGGCCTTTTCCGGACCAGGACGGCGATCGCGTCGAACATCCCGTGCGTGATCCGGCGATGCTTGCGCGGCACCGGATCCCCCGGCCAGAACGCCGTGCGCCCGACCAGCATGAGCACCGCGGGAAGGAACGTGAGCGAGGACAGCAGCGCCCCGGCGATCCCGATCGACGCCACCGGCCCGAGACTGCGGTTCGACGTCAGATCGCTGGCCAGCAGGCATAGCATGCCGAGGATGACCGTGCCGCCGGACGCGCCGATCGGCTCGAGCGACGAGCGCCACGCGATCCGCATCGCGTCCGACGCCTTGGCGTGGCGGAGGAGCTCCTCCCGGTACCGCGCGACGAGCAGCAGCGCGTAGTCCGTCGCCGCGCCGAACACGAGGATCAGCAGGATGCCCTGCGACTGGCCGTTCAGCGTCAGCAGGCCCGCCGACGCCAGCCAGTAGATGACCGCCGACGACACCGCCAGCGCCAGCCCGGCCGAAACCAGTACGAGCAGCGGCAGCAGCGGGCTCCGGTAGACCACGATCAGGATCAGGGCCACGATCGCCGCGGTGATCATCAGGAGCAGGCCGTCGATGCCGCCGAACACCTCGGCGAAGTCGGCGTTGTACCCGCCAGGCCCGGTCGCCAGCGCCCGAAGTCCTGGTGGCAGACCGGCTTTCGCCGTCTCCCTGATCTCCTTGACGGCGTTGCCCGCCAGGTACGGGTCCGCGCCGGAGACGGGCATCAGGATCTGCGCGGCCTTCCCATCCTCCGACGGGATGGGGGGTGAGATCTCGCCATCGAGACCGGGCGCGCCGGCGAGTTCGGCGGCCTTCGCGCGGATGACGGCGTTGTCAGCCATGGTCAGGCCCGAACCGCGCTCGAACACGACAACGGTGACGAGCAGCCTGTTCTGCGCGAACCGCTCCTGAAGCCGTTGCACGGCGGTGGACTCCGCGTTCGCGGGCAGGAAGGAACCGGGGTCGTTGCTCTGGATCTCGCTCAGCTTGCCGAGATATCCCGCGCCGCCGCTGCCGAGCACCAGCCAGACGAGCACCAGTAGCGCGGGCAGTAACCAGCGTCGGCGTCGTCGTCTTTTGGATGTGACTGTGGGCGTGGGGTCAGGCGGTGACGGGTCTTGCTGGGCTTGCGGGGGGACCAACAGCGTGCCCGAAAAAACGCCGCTCTGCGGGGGCATACCGCAGTGTCGCACGCAAAAGAGCGCCAAGATTCACACTAATGTGTAGGGTCCTGGCGCTTCGCTCGTGACCGTCCGTCAGGGCCGGGGATCGTCCTCCTGGATCTGCGGGAAGACCTCGGCGACGAGGGTGACCAGTGACTTGCTGAGCAGGACGTGTACCTGCTGCCGCGAGAGCGCGCCGCGCACCAGCCATTCCCGGCCGGCCGCCTTCACCATTCCGCCGAACGCCCTCACCAGCGCGTTCAGTTCGCTTCCGTGCGCGCTGTCAGGGGAGAGGCCGACGGCCTCGAGTACCCGGTTCGCCGATTCGGTGTCGGCTTCTTCGAGGATTCGTTCGACTTCGAGGTCACGCCCGATGCCTTCCGGCGCGATCGCGGCGAGCCACATTTTCTCCTGGCTCTTCACCATGTCCAAGAACCAGTCGATGGCGACGTCGGCACGGAGCTCGATCGGGCCTTCCGGCAGGATCGTCACGGCGAGTCGCGGGACAGTCAGTGCGCGCTTGATGACCGCGAGGTACAGCTCACGCTTGGTGCCGAAGTAGTGGTTGATCAGACCGCGGGCCACGCCGGCGTCCGCCGCGATGTCCGAAGTGGACACATCGGAATACGGCCGCTGGCTGAAGAGCTGGACAGCGCAGATGAAGATCTGTTCCTTGCGCTCGTCCGGTTCCAGTCTTCGCCATCTCGGTGCGGGGTCGGTACTCATCTGTTTATTTTCGCACGCGGCTCTTCGCCCGGCAGTTCGATCCGTGCTAAACCGCAGAATGCGTAACGTGAAGCCGGGTTATCGGCGCAGGGGAAAGTTTTGATTCCGCGTCAATGCGGAATGCGGAGAACGCGCCGAGCCGTCCGAATGCTGTTTCCCTTACTCCGCCTCACCGTTCCCCCGGCCGATGGGCAGCAGCAGGGTGAAGGTCGGCGGCGAAGGTGTCGTCAGCCGCAACCGGCCGCCCTCGGCCTCGGCGAGACCGCGGGCCAGCGGAAGCCCGATGCCGTGGCCGGCGGGTGCGCCCTGTCGTGGGGAGAACGGGTCCAGGTCATTGTCGAGGCTGGGTCCTTCGCAGGTCACGTCGATGGCGAGCGCGCCACCGGCGTCCCGCGCCGTCATGGTCACCGTTCCCTGGCCGTGGGTGACGGCGTTGTCAAGCAGCACACCGAGGATCTGCCGGACGGCCGGCGCGGACGCTTGCGGCGGTGGCGCGCCGAGGTGGTCGATGCGCAACGTCCGGCTCCGGTCGGTCAACAGGCTTTCCCAGCATTGCCGGACTTCGTCGAACAGCGCGTCGACGTCGAGGGGCGACCGCTGGGTGCGGGGCTGCCGGGCCAGCGCCAGCAGGTCGTCGATGGTGCGTTCCAGGCGGTCCGCCGAGGCGATGCCCGAAAGGAGCGCGGCCCGGACGTCGACGCCCGGCGACACGAGCGCGGTTTCCAGTTGCAGCCGCAGCCCGGTCAACGGCGTCCGCAGCTGGTGCGAGACGTCCGCGGAGAACGCCCGTTCGCGCTCCAGGGTTTCGGTGACGCGGTCGGCGGTGGTGTTCAGCGCGGCCGCGACCTGGTCGATCTCGTCGATCCCGGCGCGCGACGCCCGCACGGTGAAGTCGCCCTCGCCGAACCTGTTGGCGGCGGTCGAAAGTTCCTCCAGCGGGCCGGCGAGCCGCGCGGCCAGCCTGCGGGCCAACAGCCAGGTCGCGGCGAGCGCCAGTACCGCCGAACCGCCCATCGCGAGCCAGGTCAGCGCGGTGCGACGGCGAAGCTCCTGATGCGCGGTCGCCGCCCGCACGATCCCGATGACCATCGCCCCCCTGAGCACCGGCACCGCGATGACCAGGTCCTCACCGACGTCACCCGAGGCGAAGTCGGTGTCTTTCACGGCCAGCACCACCGGGTCCGCCGACACCGGCCCACTCCCGGCGATCAGCTTCCCATCCGGGGTGTAGAGCCCGATCCGGTGTTCGTAGGCGTTGGGCGGGAGCTCCGGGACACG
Source organism: Amycolatopsis sp. (assembly GCF_036008905.1). Classification (GTDB taxonomy): domain Bacteria; phylum Actinomycetota; class Actinomycetes; order Mycobacteriales; family Pseudonocardiaceae; genus Amycolatopsis. The sequence continues at coordinate 15,211 of NZ_DASYMU010000062.1, forward strand.
GCGGCCGGCGGCCAGGTCGTCGCTGACCGACAGCGCCACGGAGTCCGCGGCGCGCTCCAGCACGGCGTACTCGTTGTCGACGTAGTACCTCGCGACGGCGACGGCGAACGGCAGTCCGAACAGGCCGATCGCGAGCATGGCGGATACCACGGTGAGGGTCACGATCCGGCGGCGCACGCCCGCGATTGTGCCTTTTCAGTCCTGGGGGTGTTCGAGCCGGTAGCCGTGACCGCGCAGCGTCGAGATCCGTGGCGCCGGGCACTCCTCCGCAGGTGAGGAGAGTTTCCGGCGCAGCGCCGCGATGTGTACGTCGAGGGTTTTCGTGGAGCCGTACCAGCGCGCGTCCCACACTTCGGCCATCAGCGTGTCCCGGCTGACGGCGATGCCAGGCTCCTCGGCCAGCCGGGCGAGCAGGTCGAACTCCTTGGCCCGCAGGAAGATTTCCTCCCCGCCCAGGCTGACACGCCGCCGGGCGAGGTCCACTCGCAGCGGCCCGACGGTGATCGCGGGCCGGTTGGCCGCCGTCGCCGGCCCGCGTCTGAGATGGGCGCCCACTCTGGCGAGCAGCTCCCGGAGCCGGACCGGCTTGGTGAGGTAGTCGTCGGCGCCGGCCTCGAGCCCGACGATGACGTCCATCTCCTCACTGCGCGCCGTCAGGATCACCAGCACGGCCGACGGCATCGCGGCCCGCAACCGGCGGCAGACCTCGATCCCGTCGAGATCGGGCAGGCCCAGGTCGAGAAGCACGAAATCGAACCCGCCGACGGCTCGCCTCAGCGCGCCGCGGCCGGTGCGCTCCCACGAGACTTCGTAGCCCTGAAGCCGCAGGCTCGACTCGAGCGCGGTGCCGATCGTCTCGTCGTCCTCCACCACCAGAAGCCGTGACATGAAGGGAGCGTAACCAATATTTACGGCCCGACAACGACTTCGGCGAAGGTCACCGGCTGCCGTTGGTGTCCGCGCCCGCGTTGGTCATGAAAGATCTCGTCCTTGAACGAGTAGCCGGGACCGCTCGTGTCGGTGCCTGTCGGGTCGCCGCACTGCGGCATCTGCAACCCTTCGACGGGGAGCCGGTGACAGGACGTACCCGTGTAGTCACCCTGCTTAGCCAGACTGAGAAAACTGTGCACCGCGCACGGCTCGCGATGGCGCAGGTTGAATGGTCACGAAAACGGGGGAGTGGTAACGGGGGCGTGAGAATTCTCGACTTGAGGAATTGAGCTGAACGCGCGTGAGGGAGGACGACGATGGTGGGACGTTGGGTGGCGTTCGCGGCTGTCGTTGTCGCGCTTGGCGGGTGTGCGGTGAGTGTGCCGGGGAAGGCCGTGCCGGTGGGGAGTGTGGCGCCGGCTTCGACGGTTACGGCGCCGCCTTCGGTGGTGGTTGTTCAGCCGCCGGTTACTGTTCCGGCTCCCGCGCCTGCGCCCAGTAAGAGTTTGACGCAGTGTCAGCAGTTTGCCGCTGAGGGGTATTCGTTCGGTTATGCGTACAACGCTTGGGTTCGGGCGGGGTATCCGGTTGGTTGGGACGCTGACCGGGACGGGTTGCCTTGTGAGCAGAGCTATGGGGAACAGAATTGACCGGTTTGGGGGCACGGCTCAAGGTGGTCACCTCCAGAGGTGCGGCTAGAAGCGTGTGTCTATTGGCAGGCGCGCGATCAGGGTCAGGGCGTGGCATGGGTGGGCACGGCAAGCAGGTGCTGGGGGCGCCCTGCTCCCGCAAACGTGGCTTGCTTCCAGTGGTTGGGCTATTGGACGTGGGTTTGGTAGGACGTGATCACCGCGGCCAGGACTTCGGCGCCGGGGCGTTGCCATAGGGCGGTGTTGAAGACTTCTACTTCGATGGGGCCGGTGTAGCCCGCGGCTTCTACGCAGGCGCGCAGGTGGCGGTGGTTGATGGGGCCGTCGCCGGGGAGGGCACGGCCCATCAGGGTGTCCGTCAGGGGGACGAGTTGGTCGCAGACGTGGAAGCCCGCGATACGGCCGGAGGCTTTGGCGATGGACTCTTCGATGCGGGGGTCCCACCAGACGTGGAATTCGTCGATGACGACGCCGACAGCTTCGGTGGGGTGTTCTTCGGCGATGGCCAGTGCTTGGTCCACTGTGGACAGGACTGAGCGCTCGGCGCATTGCATGGGGTGCAGGGGTTCCAGGCCTAGACGGACGCCGCGTTCCAGAGCCAGTGGGGCTAGCGCGCCGATGGCGTCCGCGACTTGTTGGCGGGAGCCGGAGAGGTCGTTGTCGGCGATTCCGCCGACGACCAGGACCAGGACATCGGCGCCGAGTTGGGCGGCTTCGTCCAGTGCGGTCTTGGTTTCGGCGAGACCGTCTACAAAGGAACCCTCGGGGGTGACGTTCGTGAAGAAGCCGCCCCGGCACAGGGAGGAGACCTTGAGGCCGTGGTCCTTGATCAGCTTCGCGGTTTCCTGGACGCCGGTCTCGGCGACCTTGTCTCGCCAGAGGCCGATCCATTCGACGCCGGACTCGGCGCAGCCGGCCACGGCTTCGGGGACCGACCAGGTCTTGGTGGTGATTTGGTTGAGGCTCAGGCGGTTCATTGGTCGACTCCTGCGGCGGCCAGCAACGGCAGCATTCGAGTGACGGCGAGGTCGGGGTCGGCCAGGGCGCCCGCGGCGTCGGCCAGGCGTAAAACGGTGGCGAGGTGGGTGATGGATCTGCCGGACTCCAAGCCGCCGATCATGCGGAAGTGCCGTTGGTGGCCGTTGAGATAGGCCAGGAAGACGACGCCCACTTTGTACATCGGGGTGGGGGCGCGGAAGATCTCGCGGGAGAGGGGGACTGTGGGATCCAGGAGCGAACGGAAAGCGGTTGTGTCGCCGGCGTCCAGGGCGCTCAGGGCGGCGCCCGCGACGGGGGCGATGGCGTCGAAGATGCCTAGCAGGGCCTCGCTGTGGCCTTCGGTGTCACCCGCGATCAGTTCGGGGTAGTTGAAGTCGTCACCGGTGTAGCAGGCGACGCCGTCTGGGAGGGAACGGCGGAACTCGACTTCGATTTCGGCGTCCAGGACGGAAACTTTGACGCCGGAGATCGCCGAGGCATGTTCGGTACACAGGGCGGCCAGTTCCCTGGCGGCGGCCCGGACGTCGGCGTGGCCCCAATAGCCCGCCAAAGCCGGGTCGAACTGTTCGCCCAGCCAGTGGAGCATGACCGGGGTGCCGGCGGCTGAGAGGAGCTTTCCGTAGGCGGCGCGGTAGTCGGCCGGGCCCGAGGCCGCGGACGCCAGGGCGCGGCTGGCCATCACCACCGGGATCGCGCCCGCGGTGGTGACCATGTCCAGTTGTTCGCGCCAGGCGTCGACGACGGAGTCCACTGTGGATGGTCCGGCCGGTAGCTGGTCGGTGCCGACTCCCGCTACCCAGCGGCCGCCACTGGCACGGGCTTCCTCGCCGGTGCGCCGGATCAGTTCACGCGTGTTCGCCCAGTCCAGGCCCATGCCGCGCTGTGCGGTGTCCATCGCCTCGGCGACGCCGAGTCCGCACGACCACAGATGGTGCCGGAAAGCGAGCGTGGTGTCCCAATCGACGGCGACCACGGCTGACGGGTCCGCGGGGGAGAGCGGGTCGACGACGACGTGCGCGGCCGCGTAGGCCGTGCGCGAGGTCGGATATCCCGGCGTCGGCGTGGGTGAACGGCGGCCGGAAGGGGTCCACGAGACCAGCGTCCCGTCAAGGGCAGGGAGTGAGAGCGCGGTCATGGGCCGCCTTTCGTGGTTCTTGAAAGCGCTTTCTCAGAACGTAGGTCACCACGGCGCCAGGGACAAGAGCGGGTTCTACTTCTTCGGCGGGGCAGTGCTTCCGCGCAGCACGACTTCACCCGACAGGCGCAGGATGCGGCTACGGCCGCCACGCGCGCCCTTGATCGCGAGTTCCATGGCGCGCTCGCCGAGCTCCTCCAGCGGAAGGGCGACGGTGGTCAGCGGCGGGGTCAGGTCTCGTACCACGGGTACGTCGTCGAACCCGGCCAGCGACATCTCGCCGGGCACGGAGATCCCGGCCTCGCGCAACGCCGTCAGCGCGCCGATCGCCATCACGTCGGTCACGGCGAACACGCAGGTCGGCTTGGTCTTCCTGGTGAGCATTTCCTGCACCGCGGCGTATCCGCCATCGCGGGTGAACGCCGCCTCGACGATGTCGTCTTCGGTGAGCTCGACGCCTTTCGCGGCCAGCTCGTCGGAGAACCCGCTCAGCCTGTCGTTGACCGTGGTCATCGAGCGTGGCCCGGCGAGCACCGCGAACCGCCGGTGCCCGAGCTTCAGCAACGCCTTGGCCAGCGCGGCCGCGCCTTCCCTGTTTTCCGGTTGGACGGTGTCGACCTTCAAGCTCCGGTGCCTGCTGACCACCGCGACCTGCCCGCCGCCGCGCCGGTACGGGTCGAGCTCCGCGGCCATCGCCTGCTCCCAGTGCCGGTCCTCGAACCCGGAACCGATCAGCAGGATCGCCGACGCGCGCTGGGCCCTCAGCATCGAGACGTACTCGATCTCCTTGTGCGGGTCGCGGAACGTGCTCGCGAGCATGACCAGCAGCCCGTTGTCACCCGCCACCCGCATGACACCGCGCGCGATGGCGGCGAAGTACGGGTCGCTGACGTCGTGGCAGATCACGCCGACGGTGGGCTGCGAACCACCCGCGAGCGCCTGCGCGTGCGCGTTCGGCGTGTACGCCAGCTCGGACGCGGCGGAGACGACCCGATCCCGCAGATCCGAGCGCACATTGGTGGTGCCGTTGAGGACTCGCGAAGCCGTCGCCAGCGAAACCCTCGCGCTGCGAGCGACTTCTTCGAGCGTCACATGGGGCCGGGCGTTCATGGGTCCTCCGGGGCTGCGTGCCGAGTCCTTGACCGATAAGTCCGATCGTGCCTAGTCTAGCTGAAAGCGCATTCTGCAAGCGCTTTCAGGCACACTGGTCAGCCCATTCGTGTCATCGGCCACCTCGGTGGGAGAACGGACGGACATGGTTTCGCAGAGGCTCACGGAAACGTCGCAGAACGGGATAGCCGCCCGCTCCCGACCCGGTATCGCGACCAGGCTGGCCGGTTTCCTCGAACGCGCTTGGCGCCCGGCCGCGTTGCTCGCGGGGCTGTTCGTCGCTTGGTGGGTGGTCACCGCGGCCGGCCTGATCGAGCCGTATCTGGTGCCGTCGCCAGCCGACACCATCGGCGCGATCACGGCGAAACCCGAGTACTTCTGGGACAACACGGTGACCACGGCGTACGAAACCTTCCTCGGGTTCGTGATCGCTGTCGCGATCGGGGTGATCGCCGCGGTGTTCATGGTGTCCTCGGCGACGGTGGAAAAGACGTTATATCCCCTGCTGCTGTTCGCGCAGGTCGTCCCGAAAATCGCGATCGCACCGCTGTTCGTGGTGTGGCTCGGATTCGGCTTCACCCCCAAGATCGTCATCGCCGTTTTGATGGCCTTCTTCCCCGTGGTGATCTCGATGGTCACCGGGCTGAAGTCGATCGACCCCGAAATGCTGCAGCTGTCCGCGACCATGGGCGCCAAGCCCGCGCAGACGTTCTGGAAGATCCGGTTCCCCGCCTCGCTGCCGCATCTGTTCACCGGGCTCAAGGTCGCCGCGACGATGGCCGTCACCGGCGCGGTGGTCGGGGAGTTCGTCGGCGCGGATCAGGGCCTCGGCTTCGTGATCCTGCAGGCCAACGGCAACCTCGACACCCCGGTCCTGTTCGCCGGGCTGCTGATCATGGTGCTGCTCGGCGTGCTCCTGTTCGTGCTCGTCGAGTGGCTCGAAGCGCTCGTCATGCCGTGGCACGCCAGCCGCCGCCCCGATTCCGCCACTACAACGCTGTAGGAGAGCTCCCATGAGGAAACGAGCGCTGGCCATCTGTGTGGCCGCCGTGTTGTTGCTGGCCACCGCTTGTGGCGGCGGTTCGGAAAAAACCACCGGCGCCGACGGTAAACAGCTCGACAAGGTCACCCTGATGCTCAACTGGTACCCGTACGGCGAGCACGCGCCCTTCTATTACGGCAAGGCCAAGGGCATCTACGCCAAGCACGGCATCGACCTGACCATCCAAGCCGGCCAGGGTTCACAGAAAACCGTGCAGGCGACCGGGGCCGCGCAGGTCGACTTCGGCTGGGCGGACACGCCCGCGCTGCTGGCCGCCGTCGGACAGGGGATGAAGGTCAAGAGTGTCGGGGTTTTCCTGCAGACCACGCCGTCCTCCGTACAGTTCTTCGCGGAGAAGAACATCAAGACCCCGGCCGATCTCAAGGGCAAGAAGATCGCTTCCACCGCGGGTGACGCGCTCAGCAAGACGTTCCCGGCGCTGCTGAAGGCTGTTGGGCTCAGCGATTCCGACGTCTCGCTGCAAAACACCGACGCCGCCGGGAAGATGGCGGCCGTCCTTTCCGGACAGACCGACGCGCTGCTCGGCTACGCCACCGACCAAGGCCCGACCATTCAGGAGAAAGCCGGGAAACCGGTGTCCTATCTGCGTTACGCCGATCTAGGGCTGAACTTCTACAGCAACGGCCTGCTCGCCTCCGAGCGCGTGCTCAGCGAAAAGAAGGAGCTGACCCAGCGGATGGTCACCGCGTCGAGCGAGGCGTGGACAGCGGCGAGCGCGGATCAGCCGGGCGCGGTCGACGCGATGACCGGCGCGTCCGAGCAGCTGCCGTCGAAGGCCGTGCTCACCGAGCAGTTCGCGAAAACCCTCGAGCTCCTCCACACGGACCTGACCCAGGGCAAGGCACCCGGGGTGAACACCGCGGCCGATTGGCAGAAGACGATCGACGTCTTCGCGACCGCCGGGATCATCCAGAAGCCGCAGGCACCGAGCGCGTACTGGGACGCGGCCTTCGAGGTGAAGGGGTGAGCCCCGTGCAGACAGCGGTGACCCACGCAGTCGAGCTCGACGGTGTCGCCGTGCGGTTCCGGAGCAAGAAGACCGACGTCACGGCGTTGCGGGACGTGTCGCTGCGGGTGGCCGACGGCGAGTTCGTGACGATCGTCGGCCCGTCCGGTTGCGGGAAGTCGACGTTGCTCAAGCTCGCGTCCGGGCTGCTGCGGCCGTCCAGCGGTGCGGTGCGGCTGCGCGGCGACACCGTCACCGGCCCGCGCCGCGACATCGGCTATGTGTTCCAGCGCGCGGCGCTGCTGGACTGGCGGACCGCGCGGCGCAACATCCTCCTGCAGGCGGAGATGCGGCACATGCCGTCGGCCGACGCCGAGAAACGGACCGACGAACTGATCGCGATGACCGGTCTCACCGGCTTCGAGGACGCGTATCCGCACGAGCTGTCCGGCGGGATGCAGCAGCGGGTCGCGCTGTGCCGCGCGCTGCTGCACAAACCGCCGCTCCTGCTGATGGACGAGCCGTTCGGCGCGCTCGACGCGCTGACCAGGGAGCAGATGAACGTCGAGCTGCGCCGGATCTGGCGGGAGACCGGCACCACCGTGCTGCTCGTGACGCACTCGATCGCCGAGGCCGTCTACCTCGCGGATCGGGTGGTCATGATGACCGCGCGGCCGGGCACCGTCGCCGGGGTCATCGACGTCGACCTGCCCGCGGAGCGCGATTACGTACGCACCATGGCCGATCCGGAGTTCGCGCGGGCGACCCGGCACATCCGCGAGCACCTGGGGGCCACGTCCGCTTCGGACTGAATTGAGTGTGACGTAGGCCGCTTTTCGAAGGTGATAGCGAGGCCGGGAGTCCCATCCGGACGGTCATCGGCTACGAATGGATCTCATGCCGGGCCGAAACCGCTGGACCACGCTGGACGCCGCGCGCGGTCCGCTCACCTTCCGTCAGATGATCACCTACGGCCGGCGCTTCGCCCGCGCCGGCAGCGGGGCCTGGTACAGCGCGGCGGTCTCGATTATTTGGCCGTTCCTCGTGCTGTTCACCCGGTTCCGGGTCGCCGGGGCGGCCAACGTGCCGAAGGCCGGTGGCGTGCTCGTGGCGTCGAACCACCTTTCCTTCGCCGACCCCGCGACGCTCACCGCGTTCTGCCTCGAAGCCGGGCGCGTGCCCCGCTACCTGGCCAAGGCCAGTCTCTGGGACGTGCCACTGCTCGGCTCGGTGATGCGCTCCGGCAAGCACATCCCCGTCTACCGCGGCGCGCCCACCGCGAGCGGCGCGTACCGCGACGCCGTCGCCTCGGTGCGGTCGGGCGAGTGCGTCGGGATCTTCCCCGAAGCCACCTTCTCCGACGACGTCGGCGGCTGGCCGATGAAGGGCAAGACCGGCGTCGCCCGGATCGCGCTGGAAACCGGCGCACCGGTGATCCCGGTGGCGAACTGGGGCACCCACCGCCTGCTGCCGTCGACGGCCTGGTTCCCGCGCGGCATCCCGCGCAAGACCGTCGACCTCGTCGCGGGCGCGCCCGTCGACCTGGCCGATCTTCAGGGCCCCGACCCGTCGCGCGAGGTCCTCGAAGAGGCCACGGCCCGGATCATGGCGGCGATCACCGCCCTGCTCGCGCGGGCGCGACGAGAGTCACCGCCCGTCAAACGCGGGTGAGGACTAGGTTTGGTGGTATGAGTGGACACTTCGATGTGGTAGTGCTGGGCGCCGGTCCCGGTGGGTACGTAGCGGCCATCCGGGCCGCCCAGCTGGGTATGTCGGTCGCCGTGGTGGAGGAACGCTACTGGGGCGGCGTCTGCCTGAACGTCGGGTGCATCCCGTCGAAGGCCCTGCTGCGCAACGCCGAGCTGGCGCACATCGTCACCAAGGAAGCCAGGACGTACGGCATCCACTCGGACAGCCCGATCACCTTCGACTTCGGCACCGCCTTCGACCGCAGCCGCAAGGTCGCGGACGGCCGCGTCAAGGGCGTGCATTTCCTGATGAAGAAGAACAAGATCACCGAGTTCAACGGCCGGGGCACCTTCACCGACGCCAACACCATGCGCGTCGCGGGCGACGACAACACCCAGACCATCACCTTCGACCACTGCATCATCGCCGCCGGCGCGACGACCAGGCTCCTGCCCGGGACGTCGAAGAGCGAGCGCGTGGTGACCTACGAGGAGCAGATCCTCGAGCGGAAGCTGCCGAAGAGCATCATCATCGCCGGCGCCGGCGCGATCGGCGTCGAGTTCGCCTACGTGCTGCACAACTACGGTGTGCGCGTCACCATCGTCGAGTTCCTCGACAGGATGGTCCCGCTGGAAGACGCGGACGTGTCGGCGGAACTCGCCAAGCGCTACCGGAAGCTGGGCATCGAAGTCCTGACGTCCACGCGTGTCGAGTCCATCGACGAATCCGGCGCGCGGGTGCGCGTGACGGTGTCGAAGAACGGCCAGGAGCAGGTGCTCGAAGCCGACAAGGTGTTGCAGGCCATCGGTTTCCAGCCGCGGGTCGAGGGCTACGGCCTGGAGAACACCGGCGTCGAGCTGACCGAACGCGGCGCGATCGCCATCGACGGCCACTGCCAGACCAACGTCCCGCACATCTTCGCCATCGGCGACGTCACCGCGAAGCTCATGCTCGCCCACGCCGCCGAGTCGATGGGCATCATCGCCGCGGAGACCATCGGCAAGGCCGAGACCATGGAACTCGACTACACCATGATCCCGCGCGCGACCTTCTGCCAGCCGCAGATCGCCAGCTTCGGGTGGACCGAGCAGCAGGCGCGCGACAAGGGCTTCGACGTCAAGGTGGTGAAGTTCCCGTTCACCGCCAACGGAAAGGCGCAGGGACTCGGGGACCCGGGCGGGTTCGTGAAGATCCTCTCGGACGGGGAGCACGGGGAGTTGCTGGGGGCGCACATCATCGGGCCTGAGGCGACCGAGCTGCTGCCGGAACTGACCCTGGCGCAGCAGTGGGACCTGACGGTGACCGAGGTGGCGCGGAACGTCCACGCGCACCCGACGCTGGGTGAGGCCGTCAAGGAAGCCATCCACGGCTTGGCAGGCCACATGATCAACATGTAGTTCCGCCATCTGTCGACAGATGGCGATGGTCAAGGAACTTGCCTGAAGGTCCTTTCGCGGCGCTGCTGGCGGGCAAGCCGGCCGCGACCCCGGCGCAGATCCGCACCGCGCTGGTGTCGAGCTCGATCGACCTCGGCCCGGCGGGCTTCGACACCGTCACCGGTGCCGGCCTGATCATGGCGGGCCCGGCGCTCGCCGCCCTCGGCGTCCCCGCCGTCGGCTAGCTGACCCGGTTGTTCGTGAGGGCCCCTTTCACCGTGAAAGGGGCCCTCACGGCGTTTCGGGGGTGGGGCGCGCGACGAGCAGGTGGACGGTGTGGGGGCTGGAGTCCAGGAGTTTGTCTTCTTCCAGGGTGAGCCCGGCGGTGGTCAGGGCGCTGACGACGTCGGCCACCGGGCGCAGGCGGAAACCGTGCTGGGTGACCGGGTTCTCGCTCATGGCGTCCGGGTCGCCGATGCCGATGACGACGCGACCGCCGGGTGCCAGGACCCGGGCGATTTCGGCGAACGCGCGGCCGAGGTCCTCGACGAAGTAGATCGTGTTGACCGTGATCGCGGCGTCGACCGAGTTGTCGGGCAACGGCAGTTCGGTGACCGACCCGGCGTGTGCGTGGAACCGGCTGTCCGAGCGATGCAGTTTCGTAGCCTTCGCGAGCATCGTTTCGGAGATGTCGACGCCGTGCACGGTTCCCCGCTCGCCGACCTTGCCGAGCAGGACGACGAGACCGAACCCACCGCCGAAGCCGAAGTCGGCGGCCGTCTCGCCGTCTTGGATGTCGAGCAGGTCGATGGCGGCGGAGACCGCACGGCCGTTCCTGTTGTTCAGCATCGAACCGACCCAGCGGCCGCGCAGGCCACTCGGGTGACCGAGTTGCTTGGCCAGTCCGGTTTGGAGTACGTCACGGAGTCCCATGACCGTATTCTCGCCGAAAAGCGGCTAGCGGTGGGCGTTCTGCCGGGTGTCGTGACTCCACAGATGCGTGCAGCCGGGACATTGCAGATGCAGAAGCGTTGCCTTGCTGCTCAGGAGGTACTGCCAGTGGTCGTCGCAGGTGCGATCGCTCTGGCACACCGCGCAGTCGCTGCCCTGCGCGCAGTGGGGGCAGGGAAGCCAGGCGCGCCTGCCGATGTCGGCTGTCGGATCAAGCGGCATCGGTGCCCGCCCCTCGCCGGGGCAGCACGCCCGCGTTCACCAGATCGTCGTAAAATGCCTGCTGCTCGGCGTCGAGCCCGGAGTACAGCAGCTCGTAAGCCGCGTTCTCCTCGTGGAGCTGGGTGACCGGGTCCCATTCCGGGCCCAGTGCTTTGATCACTTCGGCGCGTCGCCGCATTTCGTCGGCCGCCAGATCGAACGTGAAGGCGAACGACGTATCCTCACCGTTACCACTCATGGTGATCACTTTCCTTGCCACTGAACACTTGTTCGGCCAGAGTGACCAGCTCGGCGGGTGGGCGCAATGAGCGTGCTCACTTGTGATGCGAGACTTGCGCCACAACCGAGACTTGGAGGCAGCACATGACCATCCTTGGTGAGACGGCCGTGGTGACCGGCGCGGGTTCGGGGCTGGGGCGGCAGATCGCCCGCGCGTTGCTGTCGGCCGGGTACCGGGTGGTGCTGGCGGGGCGCCGGGCCGAGGCGTTGAAGGAAACCGCGGAGGACTCGGAGTCCGCGCTCGTCGTGCCGACCGATGTCGCGGACCCGGCGTCCGTGGAGGCGTTGTTCGGCGTCGTGCGCCGGCAGTGGGGACGGCTCGACCTGCTGGTCAACAACGCCGGGGTGTCGATCCCCGGGACGGTGGACGAACTGTCCTATGAGGACTGGAGTGCCACGGTCGCGGCCAATCTGACGGGCTCGTTCCTGTGCGCGCAGCAGGCCGTCCGGATGATGAAGGAGCAGGAGCCGCAGGGCGGGCGGATCATCAACAACGGTTCGATTTCGGCGCACAGTCCTCGTCCGGCCAGCGTCGCGTACACCGCGACCAAGCACGCGATCACCGGGCTGACGAAGTCGATTTCCTTGGACGGCAGGGCATACGGGGTCGCGTGTGGACAGATCGACATCGGCAACGCGGCCACCGAGATGACCGAGCGGATGTCGGCGGGCATACCGCAGGCGGACGGGCGCATCGCCGTCGAGCCGACGTTCGACGCCGAGCACGTCGCCAGCGCGGTGCTCTACATGGCGAGCCTGCCGCTCGACGCGAACGTGCAGTTCATGACGATCACGGCGACGACCATGCCGTTCATCGGCCGGGGATGACCCGCTGTTCGCGGAACTCGTCGAAGATCCGGAGGAACATCGCTTCGGTTTGCACGTACTCGTGGAAACCGGCGCGGTGCGACTTCGAGGTGTCGGCGAACATGTCGTAGTCCCAAGAGAAGACGAAGTCGCCGAAGGCCCAAGACGACACGTCCGCGTAGGACGGTTTGAGGTCGTATTTCGCGGTCATGGCCTGCCACAAGGGTTCCTTGTCCGCCATGACGGTGTCGAGCGACATCCGTAGCGGGGGAGCGACTTCCAGGTCGAAGTAGCGGGCGATCTTCGGCCACAGTTCGCTCCAGCGGAACAGGTCGCCGTTGGCGATGTTGAACGCTTCGTTCGCGGTTTCCGTCGCCGCCCAGACCGTCGCCTTCGCGAGGAGGCTCGCGTCGGTCATTTCCAGCAGGCTGTCGTAGGCGCCGAGGCCGCCGGGGAACCGCAGGGGCAGACCGAGTTCTTTCGAGATCGACGCGTAGACCGCGATCACCATGGCGAGGTTCATCGGATTGCCGAGGGCGGCGCCGCCGACCACGGACGGCCGGATGGCGGACCACGTCCACGATTTCCCGAGCTGACGGCGTTCCAGGAACGCCTGCTGGTCGGCGTTGAACTCCGGCGGCATATGCCCGGCGTCGGTCTCGCGGGCGGGAGTCTTGAACGGGCCGAGGTGGGCGCCGTAGACCTTGTAGCCCTGCATGAGGCTGACGTGCCGGAGGTTCGCCGCCACCGGCTCGATCGCGTCGACGACGTTGACGAGCATCGCGAGGTTGGGCGGGACGAGCTCGGCCCAAGTCGGTTTGTCCTGGTAGGCGGCGTAGAAGACGTGGGTGATCTCGGTGAGGCCGCTCAGTTTGGCGCGGGTGCCGGCCGGATCGAGGAGGTCGACGCTCAGGTAGCGGACGCTTTCGGTGTCCTGGCCACCGCGCCGGGAGAGACCGACGACGGACCAGCCGCCGAGAGCGGAGAGGTGGCTGATGAGGTTGCCGCCGATGACGCCGTTCGCGCCGACCACTAACGCTGTGTTCATAGGACGAGCTTGGGCTTTGTCGTGTGTATAAGTCCAAGGCATTGTGTTCACCGCTGCCATAAGATCTGCTCATGGCAAGTCTCCGGCAGCTTGAATACCTGGTCACCGTGGTGGACGAGGGGTCGTTCACGCGGGCGGCCGAGCTCCTTCATGTGACGCAGCCCGCGCTGTCGCATCAGATGCGGGCGTTGGAGAAGGGTGTCGGCGGGCCACTGCTCGAGCGGCTGCCACGATCGGTGCGGTTGACGCCGATGGGGCGCGCGATGTTGCCGCATGCCCGGGCGGCGCTGGCCGAAGCGGAACGGGCCCGGTGTGCGGCGCGGCAGGCGTCGGGGTTGGAAGCCGGGGAATTGCTGGTCGCGACGGTGTATTCGGTGAGTCTGGGAGTGTTGCCGCCGGCGTTGCGGGTTTGGCGGCGGAGGTGGCCGGGGGTGGACATCCGGCTGTTCGAGTACCGGCACGCGGATGAGCTGCGGGACGCGATGGCCGCGGGGGTGGCCGATGTGGCCGTCGGGCCGGTTCCGGAGAAGTGGGACGGGCCGGTCCGGGAGGTGGGGGTGGAGGAGTTCGTGATCGTGCTGCCCGCGGACGGGCCGTCGGAGGATGACGGGTCGACGCGGGTTCGGCTGGAGACCTTGGCGGACTGCGCTTGGGTGCACTACGCGCCAGGGAACGGGTTGGCGGAGCTGGTCGACCGGGTTTGCGGTGCCGCCGGCTTCCGACCTCGGGCCGCTGTGCGGACCGAGCAGACTGCCGCCGCGCCGGTTCTCGCCGCCGCAGGCCTAGGCCCCGCTTTGGTCCCGGCGAACGTGATCCCGGTGCGCTTCGAAGGCCGAGTCCTACGCCCAGACCCACCCATCCAACGAACGCTCGGCGCGTACACGCGCAGCGAATGCGACCCCCTCACCGCAGGCTTCATCGACGTCCTCGCACGCGAAGCCCGCGTCATGCCCGACCACGTCCAGGCTGTCCTCGGAATGCCGTAAGCGCGGCCAGGCGGGTGGCTGGTGCCGGTCGGATCGCCATCTGTCGACAGATGGCGATGGGGACGTTCCTCCGGGCGGAGGTGAAGGAACGTCCCCGATCCCTTAAGGCGTGCGTAGCCACACAGCGGTGTCCGGCGGTAGCAGCCCATCGACCAAATCGTTGCTGGCCAGCAAGATCTCCTCGTGAGTAGGCAGTGGCACCGACTCGGCGGAGAAGTTGACGATGCAGGTGAAGCCGGGGTCACGGGTGAACGACAGAACGTCCGGCTGGGCGTCGTTCCACTTCAGGGTGCCGTCGCCGAGGGCGGACTCGGACCGACGCAGAGCCAGACCCGCCCGGTACAAGCGAAGCATCGACGACGGATCACCGGATTCGGATTCCGAGGTGTAGCTCGCCCACGAAGCCGGTTGCGGAAGCCACGGCTCGGTCGCGGCTCCCTCAGGACTGAAACCGAACGGCGATTCCGTACCGGACCACGGAATCGGGACACGGCAACCGTCGCGGCCGGGGTCGGCGCCCTTCGTACGGGCGAAAACCGGATCCTGCCGCAGGGCGTCGGGGATGTCTTCGATTTCCCACAGGCCCAGCTCTTCGCCTTGGTAGACATAGATGCCGCCGGGCAGTGACATCGTTAGCAACGCGGCCGCGCGGGCGCGTCTGGTGCCTAAATCCCTGTTCACGGGGGTGCCGTGCAGACGGTCGGCGAAGGCGAAGCCGGTGTCGCCGGGGCGGCCGTAGCGGGTGACAGGTCTTGTCACATCGTGGTTCGAGAGCACCCAAGCCGCGGGGGCGCCCACCGAAACGTGCGCCTCGAGCGTGTTTTCGATGACCGTGCGGAACTTCGAGGCGTTCCACGGGCACACCAGGTAGTCGAAGTTGAACGCCGAGTTCAGCTCGTCCTTGCGAAGGTAGCGCGCGGCACGGGACATGTCGTCGAGCCACATTTCGGCGACCAGGATGCGGTCGCCGGGGTAGCTGTCGGCGATCTTCCGCCAGGCGCGGTAGATGTCGTGCAGGCCGTCCAGATCGGAGAACGGCGAAACACCGTTGGTGGTGGCCAGATCCGGGAGGGCCGGGTCCTTCACCAGTCCATCGGCGACGTCGATTCGGAAGCCGTCGACACCGCGGTCGAACCAGAACCGGAGGACGTCTTCGAACTCCGCGCGGATTTCCGCGTTGTCCCAGTTGAAGTCCGGTTGCCGCGAGCTGTAGAGGTGCAGGAACCACTCGCCGGGCGTGCCGTCCGGTTCGGTGACGCGTGTCCACGCCGGGCCGCCGAAGCGTGACGGCCAGTCGTTCGGCGGCTCGTCGCCGTTTTCCCCGCGGCCGGGCCGAAACCAGAATCGTTCCCGTTCCGGCGAACCCGGTCCGGCCGCCAGCGCGGCTTGGAACCACCGGTGCAGATCCGAGCAGTGGTTGGGCACGATGTCGATGATGACCCGCATGCCGAGCGTGTGTGCTTCGGCGATCAGCGTTTCGGCTTCGTCGAGCGTACCGAAACTCGGTTCGATGTCACGGAAATCGGCGACGTCGTAGCCTCCGTCGTCCATCGGGGACGGATACCACGGAGTGAACCAGATCGCGTCGATCCCGAGCTCCGACAGATAAGGAAGCCGGGAACGCACGCCGGCCAGATCGCCGATGCCGTCGCCATTGCTGTCGGCGAAACTGCGGATATAGACCTGGTAAATGGCGGCGTCGCGCCACCAGGCGAGGGTCGAATCGGCAGAAGGATTCCCCGAAGCGGTCACAGCTTGCCCCTTCTCAAAGTGAATCACGGTTCTCAGGAGGACAGTTCTCAAGTGGGCTCAGCCCTTGAGACTGCCTGCGGTCAATCCGGCGAGGATCTGCCGCTGGAAGGCGAGGAAGATCGCCACCATCGGCAGGCTGGCCAGTACCAGACCGGCGACGAGCAGGTTGAGCGGGAGATCGATCGCGACCCGCTGGAGCACGACACTCAACGTCTGTTTGTCGGGGTCGGGGAACACCAGCAGCGGCCAGATGAAGTCCTTCCACGCGGTGACGATCGCGAGGATCGACACCACCGCCAGAATGGGGCGGGAGATGGGCAGGACGATTTTCCACAGGGTGCGCACCGGCCCGGCGCCGTCTATTCGCGCCGCTTCGATCAGTTCGTCGGGAATCTGGTCGAAGAATCGTTTGAGCACATAGATGTTGAACGCGTTGGCCGCCGCCGGCAGCCAGATCGCGGCCGGTGAGTTCAACAGGTTCACGTGCACCAGCGGTACGTCGATGATGGTCACGTAGGTCGGCACCAGCAGTGCCGCCGCCGGGAGCATCAACGTCACCAGCATCAGGCCGAGGACGGCGTTGCCCAGTGCGGGCCGGAGCTTCGACAACGCGTACGCGGCGGGGATGTCCACCGCGAGCTGGATCGCCAGCGCCCCACCGGCGACGACGATCGTGTTGAGGAAGTACTTGCCGAGGTTGATCTGCTCCCACGCGTCGCCGTAGACCTCAGGATGCCAGGTCTGCGGCAGGAGCGTCGGAGGCATCTGCGCGAGTTCGGTCGACGACTTCATCGCACCGGTCACCGCCCAGTACAGCGGGAACAGGAAGGCGAAGGTGAACGCGATGAGCGTGGCCGCGAGCACGATCCAATAGATCGTCTTTCCCTTGGTACTCCGCAACTGCGCGGGTGAGACCAGGGTTCGTCCGGCGTACGTAGTGCCCCTCTTTTTAATGGACACGGGATTCTTTTTCTTGGCTACGAGCTCGGGCTCGATGACGATGGCCATCCGTGACCCCCTCAGTCCGAAGATTTCGTGAGTCGCACATAAGCCGCCGAGAAGATGCCGAGTGCGACGAACAGGAGCAGGCTCATCGCGCTGGCCGACCCGAAGTCGTTGTAGACGAACGCGTAGCGGTAGAGCAGGAGCAGCAGGGTGACCGTGGAGTCGTCCGGGCCGCCACCGGTCATGATGTACGGCTCGGTGAAGACCTGCATCGTCGCCACGACCTGCAGCAGCAGCAACACCAGCAGCACGAACCTGGTCTGCGGGAAGGTCACGTGCCGCAGGCGTTTCCAGATCCCGGCACCGTCGAGTTCCGCGGCTTCGTAGAGCTCACCGGGAATCGTCTGCAACGCGGCCAGATAAATGAGCGTCGTACTGCCCATGTTGGCCCACGTGGACACGAAAACCAGCGAGATCATCGCGGTACTGCTGGAATCCAGCCACGCCGATCCCGGTAGCCCGACCACACCGATCGCTTCGTTGAACAGGCCGGGACCCGGGTCGTAGAACCACTTCCACAGCAACGCCGTGACCACCGGCGGCAACATCACCGGCAAATACACCACGAGCCGGAAGTACGCCCGCGCGTGCCGGAGTTCGTTGAGCAGCACCGCGGTGAAGAACGGCACCAGGAACCCGAAGATCAGCGCGAAACCGGTGAACAGCAACGTGTTCCGCCACGCGACGCCGAACAGCGGGTCGTTCCACAGCCGCACGAAGTTGTCGAAACCCACCCAGGTCGGGTCGTTGACGAAGTCGACCTGCTGGAAGCTGAGGATGATCCCCTTGACGATCGGGTACCACGAAAACAGCGCGAAGCAGAGCAACGCCGCGGAAAGCAGGCCGTACGCGGTGATGTTCTCGCCGAGTTTGCGGCGCTGCCTGGTCCTCTTGCGCTGGTGAGCGGAGGCAACCGGACGCCCGGCCCGCGGCGGAACCGCGGGCCGGGCCGGTTGAAGGACGTTACTTGACTTGGGCGAGGACATTGTTGACCTTCGCCTCCGCCGAGGACAGCTGCTGATCGATGTTCGCGCCCTGGTCGGTCAGCACGGCCTGCATCACGCTGTCGAGCGCGGCGTAGACCTGCTGGGCGTTGGGCGGCTCGACGCTGCCCTTGATCTGCTGCGCGGTGTCCATGTACGCCTGGTAGTTCGTGGACGGGACGTTGGCGTACTTGACCTTGACCGCTTCCTGCTGCTCACGAACGGCGCCCTGCCAGATGTCCGGCGTCGGCTGGGCCGGGAGCCCGACCGGCTGCTTGCCGTCCGCGAAGGTCTTGACGAACTTGTCGAAGCGGTCCGGGTTCAGGTACTTCCACTGGATCCAGGCCAGCCCGGCCTTGATCTTTTCGGGCGTGGCCTTCGGGTTCATCATGTAGCCCTCGCCGCCGAGCAGCGTGCCCTTGCCGTCGGGGATGCCGGCCAGGCCGTAGTCCTCGTACTTGCCGTTGAACTGCTTGACGAGCACAGGGACGTTGTCCGGGGCAGCCAGGTACATGCCGAGCTGGCCGGCACCCATCATGCGCTGGACGTCGGTCGCCTCGAGCAGCTGCTTGCTGCCCATGGAGTTGTCGGTCCACCGCATGTCGTGCAGGTAGTTCAGCGCGGCCTTGCCCTTGTCGTTGTTGAAGTCCGCCTTCCACGTGTCGCCGTCCTGCCGGGCGATCTGGCCGCCGAGCGAGTAGAGCCAGCTGGTCATGTGCCAGCCACCCTGGTTGTTCTTGCTGAAGTCGGCGTACCCGACCGTGCCGTTGCCGAGATCGGAGATCTTCTTGGCCGCGGTGCGGACCTCGGCCCAGGTCTTCGGCGGGTTGTCCGGGTCGAGGCCGGCCTTCGTGAACAGCGCCCGGTTGTAGAGCAGCCCCATGGAGTAGTTGGCTGTCGGCAGGCCGTAAAGCTTGCCGTCCGGGCCCTTGAAGTTGTCCATCAATTGCGGCTGGATGTCGTTGACAACCGGCAGGGACTTCACGGCTTCCGTGATGTCGGCGGCTTGATGACGCGCGATGATCTGCGCCGGATCGGTGAAGTAGACGTAGTAGACGTCCTCGAGCTGCCCCCCGGCCAGCTTCGAGGAGAACGTCTTGGGGTCCATGAACCCCTCGTGCGGTTCGATGTCGATTTCCGGGTGCAGTGACTCGAATTCGGCGACATCGGCGTCGAAGACCTGCCGTTCGAAGGGTTGTGTCTTCGGTGGCTGGCCGGTGATCGTGATCTTGGTCTTGCCCCCTGCGGCGTTCTGTTCGGTGGCGCTGTCACCGCAGGCGGTGACGGATATGGCGACGCTCGCCACGGCTACCAAACTGAAAACTCTGCGGGCACGAAGGCTCTTCATCTGACCCTCTTCTCGCGGTCGCGACGACTGTCACGTGATGGCTGTCACCCTAAAGTGTCAGACCAGAAGCCCGCAAGACATCGACGAAAAGTCGCAAGTTACGAACAGATCCCGGTCATCGTGGCGCCGGTATCGCGCGAGCCGTGGAACCACGCACCACGAGTTCCGGCGCGAACAGCAGTTCTTCCGCGGCGACCGTACCGCCGTTGATCTGCTTGACCAGGAGTTCGACGACCGCGCGGCCCATGGCCTCGATCGGCTGGCGGGTGGTCGTGAGCGGCGGGTCGGTGCAGTTCATCAGCGACGAATCGTCGTAACCCACTACCGAGAAATCGCCGGGAACCGACAATCCGTGACGACGCGCCGCGCGGATCGCACCGAGCGCGAGGAGGTCGCTCGAGCAGAGGACCGCCGTGACGCCGCGCGGCAGCAGACGCGCTGTCGCGGCGTGGCCGCCTTCGATCGAGAACATGCCGTGCTCGATCTGGTCCTCGGCCGCGGTGAGGCCGGCCTTCTCCATGCACGTACGGAAAGTAGTCAGCTTGCGCTGTGACGGGACGTGGTCGGGCGGGCCGAGCACGATGCCGATCTTCTCGTGCCCGAGCGAGCTCAGGTGGCTCACCGCCTGCTCGACGGCGACGACGTCGTCACAGGACACCTGCGGCAGGCCCAGGTGCTCGACGGCGGCGTTGAGCAGCACCGTCGGGATCTTGCGCTCGACCAGGCGGTGGTAGTGCGTGTGGACGGCGTCGGCCTGCGCGTACAGGCCACCGGCGAACACCACTCCGGAAACATGCTGCTGCAACAGGAGTTCGACGTACTCGGCCTCGGAGACGCCACCGGCGGTCCGCGTGCACAGCACCGGGGTGAACCCCTGCTGCGCGAGCGCGTTGCCCATGATCTCGGCGAGCGCGGGGAAGATGGGGTTCTGCAGTTCGGGCAGCACGAGCCCGACCAGACGGGCGCGCTCACCACGCAACTGGGTGGGGCGCTCGTACCCCATCACGTCGAGCGCGGTCAGTACTGCGGTGCGGGTGCTGGCGGAAACCCCTGATCGGCCGTTGAGTACCCGGCTGACAGTGGCTTCGCTGACCCCGACTTTTCGGGCTACTTCGGCAAGGCGACGCGTCATACTTGCAATTATGCTGCAACTTGGCGCAAAATGACGACCTTTCTTACGGAATGTCGACAGGTATTCGTCACAGGCAGCATCCGGCCGACTTGCCTACCCCCACAAGGTGGAACCCGTCCGTCCCGCCGACTACGCCGGCAGCGGGACGGACGAGCGCTGTGGGTTTATCCCCGATCGGGCGTTACCCGACCGGGGAACCGGCCTACGAGCCGTACACCTCGAATTCCGAAGCCTGGCCCGCCGGCCAGCCGGTGTTGCCGGTGAAGGTCAGCCTCAGGTAGCGCTGCGACGTCGCCGCGAAAGTGATCGTCGCGGCGTTTCCGCTGGCCGGATTGAAGGTGTAGCCCGCGGAGTTGCTCACCGTGGAGTACGCCGAGCCGTTGGTGCTGCCCTGTACCGAGATGGTCTGGGTACGGGTGGCCCAGGCGCTCGGCGGCGGGAGTTTGACGACGACCCGGCGCACGCTCGTCGCCGCGCCGAGGTCCACGGTCAGCGTCTGCGGGAAGGCGTTGTTGGTGCTTTCCCAATAGCTGTTCGCATCCCCGTCGACGGCGTTGGACGCCGGGAATCCGCCCTGCGCGCCACTCGCGGAGGCCTGCTTCCGGAGTGCCAGGTTGCCGCTCGCGGGCGGCGGCGTGGTCGGGGGAGTCGTGGTGGTTGGGGGAGTCGTGGTGGTAGTCGGCGGGGGAGTGGTCGTCGGGCCACCGCTGTCGCCGCCGTAGACCGGGGTCGGCCACGGACCGCAGTACGTGGTGCCGAATCCGGAGTTGCCGCCCTGGTCGGCCAGTCCTGTCAGCGCGTCGGGACCCTGGCAGTTGTACGTGCCCGCCTTGCCGATACCGGTGGCGACCACGTTCTTGATCGTGCCGAACGCCTTCGACTGGTACTGGAACGCGAACGTGCCGGCGCCGGCGATCTTGAGGTTGTCGAAGTGGATGTCGTTCGTGTTGCTGTCGATGAACTGGACGGCCTCGTAGTTGCTGTCCAGCAGCTCGTTGTCGACGACGTCGATCCGCCCGTTGATCGCCGAGTCGCGCCCGTCGAACCAGAGCGCGCCGACGCCGAACTGCCAGTTCGAGTCGAGCACGCCCGCGCGGATCGTGGTGTTGCGGGCGACGGTGGTGACCCCGGCCAGCGGCACCGCGGCGAACCTGTTCGCGATGTGGATGCCACCGCCCTGGTTCTGTGTCTCGGACACGACGTTGTCGGTGACGCTGATGTCGTGGCCGCCGTAGATGGCGATGTTGTTCGCCAGGATCGGCGCGATCACCGTGTTGAACGAGAAGGTGTTGTGGTGGTTGGCATCCCGCTCGGCCCACATCGCCAGGCCGTCGTCACCGGTGTTGCGCAGGAAGTTGTTGGTGACGGTGACGTTGCTGATGCCCTGGTGCAGGTTCAGGCCGTCGGCGGTCTGGTCGACGATGTGGTTGCCCGACACGGTCAGCCCGTCGAACGGCCCGTCGAGCCAGAGCCCGACCTTGGTGTGCTGCAACCACAACCCGGAGACGACCGAGCCGCCGCCGAGCGCGCCGCCGATGGCGTTGGACTGGTCGCAGTCGACGCGCTCCTTGACCTCGCCGATGATGGCGAAGTTGTAGAGCTTCACGTTGGAGCTGACGCCGGGGACGGCCGCGTTGCCGGGATACGTCGACGTGCCGCAGCTGGCCGGTTCGCCCTTGCCGAAGATCCCGGCTCGGCTGCCCCGCAGCTCGGTGTGCCACTGCCCGGCACCGCGGATGGTGACCTGGTCGACGGTGATGTGCTTGTTGAGGATGAAGACCCCGGCGGGGACCCACACCTCTTTGCCCTGACTGCGCGCGGCCGTGACAGCCGCGTCGAAGGCTCCGGCGTCGTCGTTGGCGTCCCCGGCGACAGCGCCGTACGACGTCACCGAAAGGGAGTTCGCCGGCGCGGCCGCGGCGGGCGCGACCTGCTCGAAGTCGATGAGGTCGACCGTGGTCGCCGGCGCCGAGCCCGAATCGACCTGCACCTTGATCTTGGTACCCGCTGGCAGTGTGCTGCCGAGCAGCGCGCGGGATTCGTCGTAGAAGTGATGCCCGTGGCCGTCGCCGGGACGGTTCGTGAACGGGTACGAGCCGTAGTACCAGGCATAACGAGAAGTCAGCGGCAGGTCGCGGTTCTTCGCGCCGTTGACGTAGACGCCGATGGACGAGTCGATCCCGGCGCCGTCGCCCGAATCCGGCAGGCTGTAACGCAGGTTGATCGAGTTGGCCGGAGCGGTGAGCGTGAACTCGACGTACTTGCCCTGTCCGGCCAGCGTCACGGCTTTGCGGCCGGACGCCTCACCGGGGAGGGTTTCGGCGGCTCGGTTCGGACCGATGACCGAGCCGTTGGTCGACGCGGTTTCGGCTTCCTGCTCCAGGAACGGGACGGTGGCGCCCCTTCCCGCGACGGCGAGCGCCGACGTCGCGGCCGAAGCGGCGGCCGCGGACGGGGTCAGGCCGGTTGGCGAGGCGCCGATCGCGATCACCGCCAGACCGGACGCGGAGAGCACGGCGGCCGTGATGGCACCGAACCTCGCCTTGCTTTTGGGCGCACTGAACAAACGTGGGGACACGGGCGACACTCCTTGGCTTGTGCGGTGTGAGGTGGAGAAGCTCTAGGCCCGGAAGACCTCGAACTCGGAGACCTGGCCCGCGGGCCAGCCGGTGTTGCCGGTGATGTTCAGCCGCAGGTACCGCTGGCCGGTCGCGGCGAAGGTGACCGTCGCGGTGTTGCCGCTCGCCGGGTCGAAGGTGAAGCCGCGGGAACCGACGATCGTCGAGTAGTTGCCGCCGTCCGTGCTGCCCTGGACGGAAAGCGTCTGCGTGCGGGTGCCCCACGCCGAGGACGGCGGCAGCTTGAGCGTCACCTTGTTGACGTTGACCGTGGCGCCGAGGTCGACGGTCAGCGTCTGCGGGAAGGCGCCGTTGTTGCTCTCCCAGTAGGTGTTCGCGTTGCCGTCGACAGCCGCGCTCGCCGGGAAACCGCCGACAGCGCTGCTCGACGTCGCCGGCCGGGACAGCGCCGCGTTGGTGCCGGGACCCGGCGGGGTCGGCGGGCCGGAGTTCGGCGGCGGCCAGGTGGCGCAGTTCGTCCACGTGCCGCTGATGCCGGAGTTGCCGCTGCCGCCGATGGCCAGCGGGCTGACGTTGGTCGGGTACGGGCAGTTGTAGGTGCCGACCACGCCGATACGACTCGCGGTGATGTTGCTGATGTTCACCGAACCGGTGGTCTGGGCCTGGATCGCGAACGTGCCGGCGCCTTCGATGCTGCCGCCGTTGATCGATACGCCCTGGATCGGTTTGCCCTGGCCGTTGCCGTCGATGAACTGGATGGCGGCGTAGCGGCTGTCGATCGCGCGGAAGTTGGTCACGTTGATGGTGACCCCGCTGATCGCGACGTCCCGCGCGTCGAACCACAGCGCGCCGACGCCGAACTGCCAGTTCGGGTCGAGCGCCCCGGCACGCAGGGTCGTGTTGTTGGCGACGGTGATCGTGCCGGACAACGGCGTCGCGTTGAAGCGGTTCGCGATCAGGATGCCGCCGCCGAGTGCGTTGGTGTCCTTGACGACGTTGCCGCTGACCGTGCTGTTGGTGCTGCCGTAGATCGCGATGCCGTTGGCCAGTTGCGGCTGCACGATCGTGTTGTTGATGATCGAGTCGCCGGCGTCGGGGACGCCGTTGGACCAGAACGCGAGGGCGTCGTCACCGTTGCTGCGCAGGAAGTTGTTGCGGATGGTCGAATTCCGGACGTTGCCGTCGAAGTTGATGCCGTCGGCGGTGGTGTCGATGATCCGGCTGTTCTCGATCGTCAGGTTGTCGGTGGCGCCGTTCATCAGCCACAGACCGCATTTGACGTGTTGCATCCACAGTCCGGAGACCACCGAACCGGTGCCGAGCACGCCGTGGAGGGCGTTGTCCGGGCTGCCGTCGTTGCGATCGGTCACTTCGCCGAAGATCGCGAAGTTGTAGAGCTTGATGTTGCCCGACGCGCTGTTGTTGTTGAACACGTTGGTGCCGTGCAGGACCGTGTGCCACTGGCCCGCGCCGCGGATGGTGACCTGGTCGACCTGCAGGGCCTGCGGGATTTCGAAGGTGCCCGCGGGGACCCAGACCTCCCGGCCTTGCGACTTCGCGGCCGAGATGGCGGAGCGGAACGCGTTGGCGTCGTCGGAGCCGTCGTTCGGCGTCGCGCCGTACGACGTCACCGAAAGGGAGTTCGCCGGAGCGGTCGCGGCCGGCGCGACCTGCTCGAAGTCGGCGAGGTCGATCGTGTAGGGCCCGGCGCTGTTCCCCGCGTCGACCTGGAGGCGCACCTTCGCACCGGCCTGCAGGTCCTGGCCGAGGAGCAGGCGGGTCTCGTCGTAGAACTTGTGTGTCTTCGCGCCGGGGATCCACGGGGTGTCGACGTAGCTGTACTTCGACGTCGTCGTGAGCTGGCCGCCGAGCTTGGAACCGTTGGCGTACACCGAAAGGCTGCCGGACTTGCCGTCCTGCAGGCTGTATCTGACGTTGATCGAGTTCGCCGGGGCGCTCAGCGTGAACTCGACGTATTGGCCCTGGCTGTTGAGCTGTACGGCTTGGCGGCCGGACGCCTCGGACGGGAGGCTCGCCTGGGTGTAGTCGGGGCCGATCTGGGTGCCGTTCGAGGCGACGCACTCGGCTTCTTGCTCGACGAACGGGACTGTCGCGCCGCCGCCGACGGTTGCGGGGCAGACCGCGGCGGGTGCGGCTTGGGCGGAAGAGGCGAACACCGCTAGTCCAGCGACGGTGACGAATGCCGCGGTGAGGGCCGCGAGCTGGGCTTTTCCTCGTTTTTTGGGCGCACTGAAGAAACGTGTGGGGGACACGGGGCGACACTGCCCTTCTTATCGGGTGCGAGCGAAACCTGAGTGGGGAGACGACACTCAGTGACGAGGATCATACAAATTCTCGACAACGTTACGCAAGACTCAAAGCATTGAATGCAAATTTCCGACTTGCCGGTCACGGCAAAACGGCCGGGCACCCAGTCCTCAGACTCGCTACCCGGCCGCCGTGGTCACTTCAGGCGGGAGCAAGGGACCTTTACTGCCGTTTCGCGGTAGTAAAGGTCCCTTGCTCCCGCCGTTAGGACTCGCCTCGGTAGATCCGGAGGGCGCCGGAGCTCTGGACCACCGGCATGATCTCGATGACGTTCACGTTGACGTGCGCCGGAAGCGACGCCGTCCAGTGGACCGACTCGGCGATGTCGTCGGCGTTGAGCGGCTGTGTGCCGGAGTAGACGGCGTCGGCCTTGTCCTGGTCACCCTCGAAACGAACCGCCGAGAACTCGGTCCCGCCTACCAATCCGGGCTCGATGCTGGTCACGCGGACGCCGGTGCCGTGCAGGTCGCTGCGCAGATTCAAGCTGAAGTGGTGGACGAACGCCTTGGTCGCGCCGTAGACGTTGCCGCCGGGGTAGGGGTAGGTTCCCGCGACCGAGCCGCTGTTGATGACGTGGCCGCGCCCGCGTTCCACCATCCCGGGCAGCACTGCCCGTGTGCAGTAGACGAGCCCCTTGGTGTTGGTGTCGATCATCTGGTCCCAGTCGTCGAGCTCGGCCCGGTGCGCCGGTTCGAGGCCCTTCGCCAGGCCGGCGTTGTTGACGAGCACATCGATGTCGGCGAATTCCGCGGGCAGGGACGCGATCACGTCGAGGACGGCGGACCGGTCCTGCACGTCCAGTTCGACCGGCAGGACGTTGTCCCCGAGCTCCTTGGCCAGCTCGGCGAGCTTGTCGGCCCGGCGGGCGGTCACCACGACGCGCGCGCCGTCGGCCGCGAAACGCCGGGCGATCGCTTCGCCGAAGCCGCTGCTGGCGCCGGTCACGAATACGGTCTTCTGTTCGTTCGCCATGGGAGAGCTCACTGTTCTATCCGCGCTGTTGACGCCACTGACTCTAGGAATCTTTCCACTGTGTCGCCGAACACGGTCTCCCGTTCGAGGTTCGGCATGTGCCCGGCACCATCGACAACCAGAAGAGTTGAGCCGGGGATGAGACTGTGCATGAGTTCGCCGTCGCTGACCGGGGTGAACTCGTCCTCGCTACCGACGACCACGAGCGCGGGCACAGACACTCCTTTGAGCGTCTCCACGTAGTCCGGCCGCTCGGCCCGGCCGCGGAGGGCCGCCGCGGCGCCTTCCGGGGGAGTCGTCCGCATCATGCCGAGGACGTGCGCGGCGACGTCGGGCAGCGCGGGGACGTTTCGCGGCGAGAGCATCTTCGGGAGCATGTCGACGGCGTACGCCTCCATGCCTTCGCGAAGCAGTTCGTCGGCGACGTCGTTGCGGTGCTTCTTGCCGGCTTGGGTCTCGGCGCCGGGGAAGGTGTCGGCGAGGATCAGGCCGCGGATGCGCTCGGGGAACAGCCGGTAGCACTCCATGACGATTTGGCCTCCCATAGAGAGACCGCCCAGGACGAACTTCTCGACGCCGAGATGATCGAGCAGGTTCTCGAGGTCGCGGGCGAACGTCTCCAACGGCGTCTTGCCCGGGACGACCGTGGTTTCGCCGTAGCCGCGCAGGTCGGGGGCGATCACTCGCCAGTCCTTACTGAACCGCTCCACCTGCGGCCGCCACATCGACCGGTTGAACGGATGGCCGTGGACGAGCACGAGCGGTTCGCCGGCGCCGTGATCGTCGTAGCCGACGGTGATTCCGCCGAGAGCTGTCTTCATGATCCGCCCTTCGCTTGCTTGACGTCTCGACGCTATTCGGTGCAATATCCGAGTGCAATAGGCTCAATGAGCTCGGTGCAATCAGCTTTCATTGGATGGATACCGCCATGGACGACTACCGCGTGATCGCCGACAAGCTCGCGGCCGAAGTCACCGCCGGACGGCTCAGGCCAGGGGACCGCCTTCCCCCGCAACGCCGGTTCGCGCGGCGGCACGGGATCGCGAGTTCGACCGCGGCGCGGGTATATGGAGAGCTGGTGCGGCGAGGGCTGGCTGTCGGCGAGGTCGGCCGGGGCACGTTCATCCGCGCCGCGCAGCCGCCGCTCGACCCGGCGCTCGCGGAACCCAGTGGCGCGCGGGTGGATCTGGAGCTGAACTTCGCGGTGTTGCCGGACCAGCCCGCGCTGCTGGCGGCGAGCTTGGGACGGCTACTGCGACCCGACGTCCTGGGCGACGCGCTGCAGTCGTTGGGAGTGACGGGGACGAAGGCCGCGCGCGAGGCGACGGCCTCGACGTTGGCGCACGCGGGATGGGAGCCCGAGCCGGATCGGATCTCGTTCGCCGGGAACGGGCGGCAGGCCATCGCGGGCGCGATCGCGGCGCTGGTGCCGATCGGGGAGCGGCTCGGGGTGGAGGCGCTGACCTATCCCGTGGTGAAGGGCATCGCCGTGCGACTCGGCGTCACGCTGGTGCCGATCGAGATGGACCAGGACGGATTGTCGCCTCGGTCGCTGGCCGCCACGCACCGCGCGACGCCGTTGCGAGCCGTCTACCTGCAGCCGACGCTGCACAATCCGCTCGGCGTGACGATGCCGGAAGCCCGGCGCCGGGAACTGGCGGAGACGGTGGAGGCGCTCGACCTGCCGGTCATCGAGGACCATATCTACGCGTTCCTCTACGACGACCTGCCGCCGCTGGCCGCGTTCGCGCCGGAGCGGACTGTGCTGATCGACAGTCTCTCCAAACGGCTCGCACCGGGGTTGACCTTGGGTTTCGCGGTGGCACCCCGGGGGATCGGAGACCGAGTCGCGGCGGCTACTCGATCTGGGGCGTGGTCGGCTCCGGGGTTCGCCGTGGCGGCCGCGACCTGCTGGCTGTCCGACGGAACCGCCTCGGCCATCGCCGTGGGGAAACGTCGTGACGCCGCCGCGCGCCAGAGGATCGTCGCCGACCGGCTGGGCGAGTTCGCGTTGCGAACGGACCCGCGGGCCTACCACTGCTGGTGGCAACTCCCGGATCAGTGGCGCGCGGAGACGTTCGTGGGAGCGGCCGCCAGGCGCGGTATCGCCGTCACGCCGGCCGCCGCATTCACGATCGGCAACGGCCACGCGCCGAATGCGGTGCGAATGGCGCTCTCGTCCCCGTCATGGGACGCGTTGTCGACGGCTTTGGACGTTCTCGCTGGGTTGGCCCGGGGAACGCCGGAGGACGCCGCTGTGGACTGAAACCGGGCCTGACCTGCGAAAAGATCGTTAAGGTACCCCCCTGTTTGAGGGGGTTTTGAGCGGTGTAATGTTTTGCAAGTCGCCAGGGAAACCGGGTGGCCAGCGGGACACGAACCAAGCTCTCACCTCAGGGTGATTGAGTGGGTGGCCCAAAATCTAGACAAAAAAACTTGCTAAGGAATAACTGCTTCGGATAAGGCCGCTTTCGGGTGGCGCGATCCGTGGCGTGTTGCTTGAGAACTCAACAGTGTGCTAGTGAACTAAGCCAGTAGAGCTTATGTATAAAGTAACCTCGTAATGAGGTT
>NZ_DASYMU010000063.1:0-3255 GCF_036008905.1 Amycolatopsis sp.
GTCCGACCTGCGCCACATCGAACGCGCCCTGCGCGTCGACGTCGACGAGGCCTGTGCGATGGTCCGCGACACCGTCGAATTCCTCGTCCGGGAGGGCCGCCGCGTCTTCCTCGACGCCGAACACTTCTTCGACGGCTACGCGCATTCCCCCGAAACCTCACTGAGGATCCTCGACGCCGCCGGAAACGCGGGCGCCGACGTCCTCGTGCTCTGCGACACCAACGGCGGCCAGCTGCCGCTCGGACTCGCCGAGACCGTCAAGACGATCAAGGACAAGACCGGGTTCCGGCTCGGGATCCATTGTCAGGACGACACTTCCTGCGCCGTGGCGAACTCCGTCGCCGCGGTGCAGGCCGGCGTGACGCACGTCCAGTGCACCGCGAACGGTTACGGCGAGCGGGCCGGCAACGCCGACCTGTTCGCCGTGACGGGAAACCTCGTGACCAAGCTCGGAATGGAGGTCCTCCCGACCGGAGGTGCCGCCGAACTCACCCGGGTCTCCCATGCCCTCGCCGAAATCGCGAACCTCGCCCCCTACACCCACCAGGCTTACGTAGGGGCGTCGGCTTTTGCCCACAAGGCAGGACTGCACGCGAGCGCGATCAAGGTGGATCCGTTGTTGTACAACCACATCGATCCACCTCTTGTCGGCAACGACATGCGGGTACTGGTCACCGAGATGGCCGGCCGGGCCAGCCTCGAACTCAAGGGACGTGAGCTCGGGGTTGACCTTGCCGACCAGCCCGAGGCGCTGACGAGCGCCATTCGCAAGGTGAAGGACCTCGAAGCGCAGGGATGGTCCTTTGAGGCCGCCGACGCTTCGCTGGAACTGTTGCTGCGCCGGGAAGTCGACGGCCCGCAAAGCGACGTACTGGACAATCCGCCGTTCGAGCTCGAGTCCTATCGGGTCGTACTGGACCATCGCTCCGACGGTGAGGTCGTCGCCGAAGCGACCGTCAAAGTGCATGTCGCCGGGCAACGGGTCATCGCCACCGCCGAGGGCAACGGCCCGGTGCACGCGCTCGACGCCGCGTTGCGCCTGGCGCTGTCCCCGCATCTGTCCTGGTTGGACACAGTGGAGTTGGCCGACTACAAGGTGCGCATCCTCCCCGGCCACCCCGGGACCGACGCGGTGACGCGCGTGCTCGTCGAGACCACCGACGGCGAGCGCGAGTGGACCACCGTCGGTGTCCACGGCAACATCGTCGAGGCCACCTGGCTCGCGCTGTGCGATGCCCTGGTGCACAAGAGTCTGCGGGCCGGGAACCTCGTGCGGTGACTAGCGGCGGGCACCGCGGCGTCGGATGACCAGGAAGGCCCCGACGGCGGCGAGCACCACGACGGCACCCGCCGCGGCGAGCAGGATCGGCCCGTTCGACGACGTCGAAGTGGTCTCCGCGACCGGTGTCGTGATGGGAGCTTCGCCCAGCGCGGGACGTTCGCCGAAGACCCCGCCGACGTTGGCCGTGGCGTACGTCGGGCCTGCCCCTTCGGCCTTGGTGACGGTCAGATCCAACGACACGGGCACCGGGACGTTGGCTCCTTCTCGAGCCGTGGCACCGAGTTTCACCGCGAGGTAGTACCAACCGGCGACACTCTGCGCGCGGGTGCCGGTGGCATCGGCGGTGCGGTTGTCGTACCGCACCGGAACCGTCGTGATCGCCTTCTCCGAGGCCGAATCCGAGGGCAGCGTGACCGCCGAACCGGTGTAGGCGTTGGTTTTGGTGCTGATCTCCTTCCGGAACGGGGTGTACAGCGTCGTCGCGATGTTCGAGATGTTGTCCACCTGGCTGGTGCTCCCCGCCGCGCCGAAGCCGACCCGGTAGGCCAGGCCCTGACCCCAGTCCAGTTTGACGCGGTAGAACACGTACTCACCGCGCTGGAGCAGGTCCGTGTACCGGCCGCCGCCGTTCAGCGTGGCGGCCACGTTGAACGAACCACCACCGGTCGCGGGCACACTCGCGCCCGCCGGTTCGACGAAGGTCGTCCCCGGCAGCACCGCCACGGGACCGGGATCGGAGACCGCGGGTTCGACGCCGACGAGCAGTTCGATCGGCAGGCGCTCCGGCACTCCCGAGGAGACTTTGTCCCAGGTCGCCGCGAAATAGTAGGTCCCGCCGCCCTTGCAGGGATCGCTTCCGCTGCCGTTCTTCTCCTGGGTGGCACCGGTCCAGGTCTTGGAGACGGTCAGCGCGACGCCGTCACTCGACATGGTCGCGAGCTCGGACTCGCCCGAGTTGCAGTCCCGGCCGCCTTCGCCGTGGACCCGGAGGTTCAGGGTGTTCATGTCGTCGATCTGCGACACCCCGGCCGGCCGCGGGAACGACACCGTGCCACTGAAATAGGTGGTCGCGCCCTGAGGCACGTCGACGGCGTAGTACCGCGTCTCGTGCCGGCCGATCGTGTCGAGATGCTGGCCGGGTGCGGCCACCGGTGCGGTGTCGTGAGCCGCGGTGCCGGTGATCGGCGTGCCCGCCGGTTCGTAGTTGCGCAGTGCCGCGGTGCTCACCCGCGGCAGGATCCGTTCGAGCGACTTGCCGTCCGGGGCGTCGGAGTAGGTGCCGCCGGTGACCTGCGCGACACAGGTGAGCTGCCGGCGCGACTTGTCGTCGACGCCGAACCCGATGGTGTGTACCAGGATCTGAGTGCCCTGCTTGATCAGTTCCCTGGCGACTTCGCACGGATCCGGTGGGGCGCAGGTGTCTTCCCCGTCGGAGACGAGCACGATCGAGCGCGGACCGGTCTTGGGCAGCGCGTCGGCGGCCTTGCGCAGCGAGGTGCCGATCGGCGTGTAGCCGCGCGGCTGGATGCCGTCGACAGCGCTGTTGAGGGCGGTTTTGTCGATCGTGTCGGCCGGGCGCAGCACCTGGACGTCCTGACAGCCGGCCGTCTTTTCGGCGTCGGTGGATCCGGTGCCCGTTCCGTAGACGGTCAGGCCCACGCGTGCTTCGGCGGGCGCGGAGTCGACGAAGGTGTGTGCCGCTGTCCGCGCCGAATCCATCTTGGTGCGGCCACCGGAATCGGCCTGCTTCATCGACCCGGAGGCGTCCAGGACGAGCATGAGCGGCGCGTAGTCCGGCGCTTGCCGTGCGTGTGCCGTGATCGGTGTCAGTGACAGTGTGAGCAGCCCGGCGGCAGTGGTGGCCAGCAGCTTGCCGAGCGTGGTCTTCGTCGGTCGCATGCCCCTTTGGAGGTGAAACCGGACAGATCGGTTCCCCGGATGGGTGAGGAATCTTACTGAGTCGTGAGTGCGTA
>NZ_DASYMU010000064.1:0-65385 GCF_036008905.1 Amycolatopsis sp.
CGCCGGACCTCCACCGGGTCCGCCTACTGATCCACCGCCAGGGAAAGACCCTGTTCCGCCCGGTCCTGACGGTGGTGGGGTGAACCCGGAGACCTTGGTCCGCTCATCGCTCCCCTGGCTTCCGCCCAGTTCAGGAGGCGGTGCGAAGGACGGCTGAGTGGTGGCCGTCGCGTGGTAGGTCGTGTCCAGCCCGTGCATGACCCGCGCGGCCTCTTCGTGTGCCTGTTGCGCTTGCGCTTGCTTCTGCGCGATCTCCTGCTGTGCCAACAGCCCGCCGACGAGACCGGCGGGGGTGCCACTTTGCAGCTGCTGCCGAGCCTTGTCCATCTCCGCGGCTTGGTCGAAGTTGGTTGGCGGCGGCATCGCGTTCTTGGCGTGACCAGCCGCAGCGGCCTGCTGTGAGTAGCGGTTTGCCGCCAGCCACGACGCCTGACCCGCACTGTCGGCCCAAGACGCAGTGCTGTTCACGAAACCATGTGCCTGCTCAGCTGCTGGGCCTTGCCAGCTGGCACTCTCTGCGGCAGCCGCTGTTTCGGCCTGCGCACGCACACTTTTGAGCCATTCTCCCATGGAGTTGATAACCTCACCGCGCGCGTCGATGCTGCTCGCATCCAGGTCGACGTTCACCATGTTGAAAAGGGCTTGGTGGGTATGGGCGAGGTATTCGGCGTCTGGATCGGGCGCGTCGCTGCGCAGCTCTTGCCCCTGTTTGAGCCTTTGCTCTTCTGCTACGGAGTACGCACCGGCCTGCTCCTCAGCTAGTTGCTGAGACTGTGGGAGCCAGCCGTCGTCGGCACCCGCGGCCTTCGCGCCTTGCTCGACCTGGCTATAGACCTTGGCCTCATAATCCCGGTGATCGTCGACCATAGCTCTCAGTTCCCCTTAGGTAGCTGTGGCTCAACCTTCTTGGCGATGCTGTAGACGAACGCGCAAGCTTCCTCTGTGGTACCCGTAGTGAGAGTGACGCCAACGATCGCTCGTGAAGTTTTCGTTACCTCCAGTGCGATATCGCAGTTTCCGCGTGAACCAATGCCGTCGCGGACCTGTATGGATCGACGGTCATTTACTTCGCCGGGGAACTGCTTGCTCTTAGCGGCGTTGAGATCGTCTATTCCTAGATTGGGGTGAAGGTCGAGCGACATGGTGCCAAAACCAGATTTTAACGTATCGCAACCGTTGTCTCCGCCCGCCCTGTCGATGACTGCAGCCGGAAACCCTTGGCCCTCGAGTGCTTTGTCCAGGACATTGCATGCCTTGAGTGAGCCGAAGACGTCGGCAGGCGCGCTGCCCGGCGTTGTCGAAGTTGCGCTTGAGGAAGCTGAATCGCTGGGCATTGCCACACCGCCGCGCTCGTTGGTGCATCCGGCTCCTGCGAACAGAGTGAGGATTGCGAGGAGCGTCAGCATGCGTCGTTGACCAAGAAACGAGTTCATTGCCTTCATTCAGAGTTGATCTTTTGAGAAAGCGTATTTCAGAGTTGGGGTAGAGCTGTCCACTTCATCCTGGAAGGATCTTCTTGAAGACTTTGTCGTGCTCTGCTTCTGTCTCGCGGTAGTTCTTCCGAGCGATTTCAAAGGCTTCTTTGAGTCGCTCGTAGCCGTCTTTCATGAGATCGAGGTTTGGGATCAGCGAGTGCCTGTCGCCATTGGCTACTGTGATGTTGTGGTCGGCAACTTTGTACGCGTACGGACTGGAACCCAGTTTTGCCCGCTCGGTCAGTCTCATGAGCTCACGTTGTCTCGATGAGTACCCATCCAAGAACATGTCGCAAAGCTTGATGTACTCGGTCATGCCTGCTTCGTTGATGGCGAAGCCGCCGTCACTGGCGAGCGCTTTGAGATCGTGGGCTCCCTTGTTGAACGCCATGACCTGGCTCGTATCCGTAACGTCTGTCTCGAAGACGCCACCCAGGAACTTGGCGGTGGCATCACCGGCGGCCGGTGGTGTGCCTTGTTGTTCTGCCAGCGACTTCTCGTCGAAACCCATCTCTCACCCCTCCACCGTGTGTGGTCGCATCGTCACCATAGTAAGACTTGCCGTCCGTGTCTGGGGTTCCGTCATGAACGGTCCTCCTGGGCGATGGCGATCTGCTCGTGCAGCCAGCGGCGGATGTGCGAGCCGTCCGAAGGGACGAAGGTCACGCGCTTTTGGCCGTTGGGCAGGGGGGCGGTGAAGACCACATAGCGCCCGCCTTCGGTGTCGACGAACTGGGCGATGCCGGCGGGGGCGAGGCGGCCGCCGCGGTCGCGGATGGAGAGTTCGAAGCTGCCGAAGCGTTCGACCGGCCAGGAGGCGAAGGCGCGCATGGCGCGCATGTCGGTGGGTTGTTCGCGGAACGCCAGGGGGCTGTCGGGGTCGTCACGCGCGGCGGGGGTGCCGGTGGTGATGGAGACGTCGCGAAGGGGCACCGGGGCCAGTGGCGGGAGTTGGGCGACGACTTCGCCGACGAGCCTGTCCGCTTTCATGACAGCGAACTCGATTTGGTCGCCGATGAGCTCCGAGAGGACGCCGACGCCGTTCGCGGCCGCGGCGCGGTAGAGGACTAGGCGTTGGCCGACGACCTGGTCCGCGCGCACCACGACCAACAGGTCCGGGCGGGTCCAGGCGTGCATGGCTTGTTCGGTTTCGGCGTCCAGGCGGTCGGGGCCGGCGAGGCCCGTGGACCGGAGTTTCTCCCAGACTCGGTCGACGTGACGCTTGCGTTCGTCGATGGTGGCACCGATATGAGGGACGTCGAACGGCTGCCAGTGTCGCGGCAGGTCCAGCCGCTCCACCACCACGTCGACGGCCGACAGCTCTAACGAAAACACCGTTTTCCCCTCGCGCGGCTACCCAGCTGAACCACCCGGCAACTTACTGTACCGACCCTCGCGGTCACATTCCGATAAAGTCCAGGTCCGACCGGCAACACATGATCCACGCCGAGCGACCAACCTGGCAACCTGGGAGAGGAGTCGCGAATGCCCGAATCGACACTGGTCTCGATCGCGGCCGCCCTCGCCACGGGCGCGCCCAACGAGCTGTATGACCTGGTCAAACGTGAGTTCTCGCGGTCCGACGCCAAAGCGGAGGCGTTGCGGGCGGCGCGGGGTGCCGGGGATCACTCTTTGGAGGTGTCCCGCTTGGCGACCATGCTGGAGGTCGCCGAGCAGGACAATCCGCATTTCGCGAAGGCGCTCCGCGGTAAATGGCACCAGCTCTAGGCCTTCAAGTAGCGCACCTGTGTCGGCTTCACGCGGTCGTACTCGGCGCGCCCTGAGGCGTGCTCGGCGACGCCGACCTCCCACCAGGCGCCCGCTTCGGTCCACGCGTCCGGTTGGGTGCTGACGACCACCACCGCCGGTCGACGCTCGGCCAGGGCGGCTTCGCGGGCTTTGGCGTAGGCACCGCGGACGTCGTCGAGGCTCGTCGCGGTGAAGGCCAGACAGCCCAGTGATTCCGCGTGTGCGGCGAAGTCGACGCGGGGCGGTTGGGCGTGTTCGGTGCGGCAGTCGGCGTAGAAGTTGTTGAACGGTTTGCCGCCCTGGCCCTGTTGAAGCCGCGCGATGACGGCGTAGCCGCGGTTGTCGCAGACCACTGCGACGAACGGGTGCCCGGCGAACGCCGCCGAGAACAGCTCGGAGTTCAGCATCAGGTACGAGCCGTCGCCGAGCATCGTCGTGACCAGGCCCTCGGTGTGCGCCATCGCCGCGCCCCACGCGCCCGCGAGTTCGTAGCCCATGCAGGAGAAGCCGTATTCGACGTCCATCGTGCCTGGTCCGGTCCCGCGCCAGCCGCCGATCAGCTCACCGGGCATGCCGCCGGACGCCGTCATCACGTAGTCACGGGGTTCGGACAGGTCGTTGACCACGCCGACGACCTGCGCGTACGTCGGCACCTCGGTGGCCGTGCGGAGGGAGTCGATGTGCGCGTCCCAGCGCGCCCGTTCGGTGGCGGCGCGGGATGTCCAGCCGGCGTCGACGCGCCAGCTTTCCAGCTGGGCGGCCAGATCGGTGAGTCCGGCGTCGGCGTCGCCCACTACGGCGAGGGCACCGTGTTTGACGGCGTCGAACCTGGCGGCGTTCAGGGTGACCAGGCGGACATCCGGTGAGAAGACCGTCCAGGACGCGGTGGTGAAGTCCTGGAGCCGCGTGCCGACGGCCAGGACGACGTCCGCGTCGGTTGCGAGCACGTTGGCCGACGTCGAGCCGGTGACGCCGAGAGGGCCCGCGTGCAGGGCGTGGTCATGGGGGACCAGGGTGCGGCCCGCCGTGGTTTCGGTGATGGGGATGCCGTGGCGTTCGGCGAACTCGATGGCCGTCTTGCCCGCGCCGGAGTAGCGGACACCGCCGCCGAGGACCAGCAGCGGACGTCGTGAGGCGCGCAGGGCCGCAGCGGCCTCCGTCAGCGCTCGGCGGTCGGGGCGGGAGCGCAGCAGGCGGTGGGTCACCGGTTCGAAGAGCGCTTCGGGGAAGTCGTAGGTCTCGACCTGGACGTCTTGCGGCAGGGCGAGTGTCACCGGGCCGCATTCGGCGGGGTCGGTGAGGATGCGCGCGACCTGCGGCAGGGTGGCGATCAGTTGCTCCGGCCGGGTGATGCGGTCGAAGTAGCGGCTCACCGCGCGGAAGGCGTCGTTCACGGTCGCGGTGGGGTCGTTGAAGTGCTCGACCTGTTGCAGCACCGGGTCCGGTGCGCGGCTGGTGAAGGTGTCGCCGGGCAGGAGCAGCACCGGCAGGCGGTTGGCGTGCGCGACCCCGGCCGCGGTGACCATGTTCAGCGCGCCCGGGCCGATCGACGACGTGACCACGCCGACCTGACGCCGGTGCGTGGCCTTCGCGTAGCCGACGGCGGCGAGTGCCATGCCTTGTTCGGTGTGACCGCGCCAAACCGGGAACTCGTCGCGGTGCTCTTCCAGCGCGGTGCCCATGCCGAGCACGTTGCCGTGGCCGAAGATGGCGAAAACCCCGGGGAACAAAGGAACTTCCCGGCCGTCGAGGGTTTCCGAGCGCTGGGCGAGGAGCCAGCGCACCAAGGCCTGTGCCGTTGTCAGCTTCATACTCGTCCCTCCGCGTTCGTGACCGGGCAACGCTCGTCGGTCGGCAGGTCTTTCCAGGTTTCACGGATCCAGCCGTGTGCGGGGTCGTCGCAGAACGCCATCGAGCGTTCCTCGGCCGGCCCGGCGAGGACGTTCAGGTAGTACATCGGATAGCCGGGGGCCGCGACGCAGGGGCCGTGATATCCGCGCGGGATAAGGAAAACATCGCCGTCCCGCACCGCGACGTCCTCGTCCAAGTCACCGTCTGCCGTGTATGTCCGATGTAGACCGAATCCTTCGCGTGACGGCGTCACGCCGTCGCGTCCGGCGATCCTGAAGTAGTAGACCTCTTCGTTGACGACCTCGCATTCGCTCACCTCGTCGTGCTTGTGCGGCGGATACGAAGACCAGTTGCCGCCCGGGGTGATCAGCTCGCACGCGTTGAGCTTGTCCGCGTGGTCCCACGCGCCCGGCGTGCCGAAGTTCGTCACCTGCCGGGTCGCCTGACCGGCGCCGCGGACTTCGACCGGCACGTTTTCGGCGGGCCCGTAACGGGGTTCCAGCCGACGCGTGCAGCGGGCCATCGGCAGCGCGACTTCGATGCCCTCCACAGTGGACAGTTCGACCTCGGCGTCACGTGGTACATAGGCGAAGTCGGTGACGCGGGTGAACACGGCGTCGCGGCCGGTCAGTTCGAAGACGAGCCCGTCGACGCGAACCGTGCACGAACCGGCCAGCGGCAGCACGAAAGCCTCGAACTGGCCGGTGTGGATCACGCGCGAGGAGCCCGCTGCGAGGGTGAGTACGCGCAGGCCGGTGTAGTTCCAGCCCGCCGAATCCGGGCTCAGGCGTACCGGGTCTTCGCCGTCGGACAGCGTCCCCGCGGGGCGGTGCAGCTTGCTCATTTCGCCGCCTCCAGTACCTTCGCCGCCGCTTCCACGGCCGTCCCGACGTCGCCGTCCGGCGGATACAACAGGGTCCGGCCGACGACCAGCCCACGGACGGCGTCATGCCGCAGGGTCCGGCCCCAGGACGCGAGGTCCGCGGCCGGATCGTTCGACGGGACACCGCCCAGGACGACCATCGGCAACGTCGAGGCGTCCAGCACCGCGTTGTCCTCCGGCGCGGGCAGTTTGAGCCAGGTGTACGCCGAGGTGACTCCCAGGCCGGAGGCCACGGTGACGGCTCGGGCCAGTGAAACGGCGTCCTTCTGCAGGATGAGTTTTCCCGTTTCGTCGCGGCGGTACGGCAGCGGTTCGACCATCGCGATGACCTTGTGCGCGGCCAGCTCCGAGACGGCTCGCGCGCAGGATTCGAGCGTCGGGATCGTGCCGGGATCCGAGTCGACCAGCCGGAGCAGCATCTTCCCGCCGTCCAGCCCGAAGTCCACAATGGACTGGGCATCGTAGCCGGTGAACCGGTCGTCGATCTCCCAGTCCGCCCCGGCGAGCCCGCCGCGGTTCATCGAACCGATCACGACCTTGTCGTCCAACGCGCCCAGCAACAACAGCTCTTCGACGACGTCCGGAGTGCCGAGAAGTCCGTCGACAGCCGGGTTCTGCAACGCGACGAGCAGTCGTTCCAGCAACGACCGCCGGTCCGCCATGGCCATCGGGTCCGCCCCGACGCCCAGCGCGCCACGGGCCGGGTGGTCCGCGGCAACCAGGAACAGCGTGCCCTTCTCGGACAGCAAACGCTTGCGCCGCAGCCGTTCGTCGTAGGCCCGCTTGACCGCGCCCGGATCGCTCGCCCGGACTCGCAGCAGTTCGCGCCAGCGCTCGTCGGTCAGCAAAGTCAAAGTAACTCCTCGATTTCACCGGCGGTGGGCATCGCGTCGGCACAGGCCAGCCGCGAAGCCACCAGCGCGCCGGCGGCGTTGGCGTAATGCGCGATGCGCACGGGATCCCAGCCGGAGAGCAGGCCGTGGATGAGCGCGCCGCCGAAACCGTCACCCGCGCCGAGGCCGCAGACGACCTCGATGCGTTGCGGCGGAACGGTCCACGATCCCTCGGACGTCGCGACCAGCACGCCCTCGGCACCCTTTTTGATGACAGCGAGCTTGACTCCGCGGGCCAGCATGCGGCGGGCGGCTTCGTCCGGGTCGGCCGTGCCGACGGCGACTTCGGCTTCGGTCCGGTTGCCGACGGCGACCGTGACGTGGTCGAGCATCCAGCCGATCTCGGCGCGCGCGGACTCCACGTCCGGCCAGAACATCGGGCGATAGTCCAGGTCCAGCACGGTGTGTTCGCGCCCGGCACGGCGTTCCAGGATCTTGCGCTGGGTGCCTCGCGCGGGATCCGTGGACACACCCGTGCCGGTGACCCACAGCAGCGGCACCGATTCGACCACGTCCCAAGGCACATCGGCCTCGGTCAGCGTCAGGTCCGGCGCGATGGGGGAGCGGTAGAACAGCAGCGGCGGGTCCGCGGGCGGGTCGAGCGCGCAGAACACCACCGGGGTTTGCAGATTCTGCGCGGTACCCACATGTTCCGCCGAGACGCCGAATTCTCGCAGCGCGTCGCGGACGTAGTCACCGAAACCGTCCGGGCCGACCTTGGTGAGCACGGAGGTCCGCCGCCCGAGCCGCGCGGCGGCGACCGCGACGTTGGTCGCGGTGCCACCGAGCGACTTGGCGAACGTGCTGACCTTCGCGAGCGGAACCCCGCTCTGCTCCGGGTAGAGATCGACCCCGACCCGGCCGATGGTGAGCGCGTCCAACGTCATGAAGGTGTCTCCACGGCTCGCAGTTCGTGCTCCAGCGCCTCGAGTTCCACGCCACCGGCCATCTGCCGGGTGAGTTCGTTGATGTCGATCTCCGACTTCTCGTAGCTCCCGAGCGCTACCCCGCGCTTGAGCAGCAGGAACCGCGTCGCCACCGGGTACGCGTGGTGCGGGTTGTGCGTGATCAGCACGACGCCGAGCCCGCGGGCCGCCGCCTGGGCGACGTACTTGAGCACGACACCGGCCTGCTTGACGCCGAGCGCGGCCGTCGGCTCGTCCAGGATCAGCACTTTGGCGCCGAAGTGGACCGCCCGCGCGATCGCCACGCACTGCCGCTCGCCACCGGAGAGCGTGCCGACCGGCTGTTCGACGTCCCGGAGGTCGATGCCCATGTCGGACAACGCCTTCTTGGTCGTCTCCCGGCCGGTTTTGCGGTCCAGCACCTGGATCGGTCCGAACCGCTTGCGTGGTTCGGACCCCAGGAAGAAGTTCCGCCAGACGCTCATCAGCGGTACGACGGCGAGATCCTGGTACACCGTAGCGATTCCGCGGTCCAGTGCCTCGCGTGGCGAGGTGAACTTGACCGGCTCACCTTCCACTTTGAACTCCCCGGTGTCGTGCTGATGCACGCCCGCCAAGATCTTGATCAAAGTGGACTTCCCCGCGCCGTTGTCACCGAGCACGCAGGTGACCTCACCGGCATTGACCACAGTGGACACATCGCGCAGCGCGATGACACTGCCATAGGTTTTGCCTACGCCGTTTACCTCGATAAGCGGGCTACCTGTTTTTTGTGTTTCTTCTTCCAACGTCATCGTCGCACCCTTTCTGCCTTGCGGCGGAAGGCGTTGTTCACCAGCACGGCGGCGAGCAGCATCACGCCGAGGAACAGCATGAACCAGTCGCTGTCCCAGCGGGCGAACACGATGCCCTGCCGGGCCATGCCGAAGATCAGCGCGCCGATCGCCGCGCCGACCGCGGAGCCGAAGCCGCCGGTCAGCAGGCAACCGCCGATGACCGCGGCGATGATGTACTGGAACTCCAGCCCGATGCCCTGGTTCGCCTGCACACTGGCGAACCGCAGGATGTTGATCGAGCCGACCAGCCAGCCCGCGAACGCCGTGGTCATGAACAGCAGGATCTTGGTCTTCATCACCGGGACACCGACCGCGCGGGAGCTGACGGCCGAGCCGCCGACGGCGAAGATCCAGTTGCCGAAGCGGGTGCGGAGCAGGACGAACGCACCCACCGCGGCGGCCGCGATCCACCACAGGATGGAGACCTGGAACGCGGTGCCGCCGATGTCCACTGTGGACGCGAAGAGCGAGCCCGCCGAGCTGTAGCCGTCGGTGCTGCGCATTCCCGACACCTGCACGGTGCCGGTGACGAGCTTCGTCACGCCGAGGTTGAGGCCCTGCAACGCGAGGAACGTGCCGAGGGTGACGATGAAGCTCGGCAACCCGGTCTTCATCACCAGCCAGCCGTTGAACCCGCCGACGGCCAGCGCGAACACCAGCGAGACCAGCAGCGCCAGCCAGACGTTCCAGCCGAGTTTCGTCGCGAAGATCGCCGTGACCAGTGCTGTCGACGCCGTCATCACGCCGGCGGAGAGGTCGAACTCCCCGCCGATCATCAGCAGGGCGACCGCGACGGCCATGATCCCGAGCGTCGACGCGTCGTCGAGCCAGGTCGCGGCGCCGCTGGCGCTGAGGAACTGGTCCGTGGTCACCGAGAAGAACACGAAGACCACGATCGCGCCGATCAGGGCACCGATCTCGGGCCGGACGACCAGCCTGGTGAGGATTCCGGGTGTGGCAATGCGCTCGTCGAGCGCGGGGGGTGCTGCCACCGTCATCGGGTACCCCGTCCGACGTATTCGCCGATCTTGTCCACATTGGTCTTGTCGACGAAGTCCGGGCCGGTGAGGACTGGCTTGCCGGCCCCGATCACGTTGGCGTTGTCGCGGTACAGCTTGAGGAACACGACCGGCAGGTAGCCCTGCTCGTACTGCTGCTGGTCGACGGCGAACAGCACCTCACCGGACTTGATCGCGGAGACGACGTCGGAGTTGAGGTCGAAGGTGCCGACCTGTGCCTTGGAGCTGGCGGCCTTGATACCGCTGACCGCGCGGGCCGCGACCTGCGAGTTCAGCGCGAGGACGGCGTCGATCGACGGGTCGCTCTGCACGGCGCCCTTGATCCGCGACTCGGTGTCGGTCGGATTGCTGATGTCGACTTGCAGCGTCTGGACGTTGGCGCCGAAACCGGTCTTGGCGCCGTCGCAGCGCTGCGTCTGGCCGATGTTGCCGGCCTCGTGGATGACACAGAGAAGCTTGGT
The DNA here is from genome assembly GCF_036008905.1 of Amycolatopsis sp. GTDB lineage: Bacteria > Actinomycetota > Actinomycetes > Mycobacteriales > Pseudonocardiaceae > Amycolatopsis. The sequence continues at coordinate 10,073 of NZ_DASYMU010000064.1, forward strand.
CTTGCCGAGCTCCTTGAACTTGCGCCCCGCGTTCTCGCCCGCGATGCTCTCGCTCTGGCCGACGTGGGTCAGCGCGCCGAACGCGGCGCTCTGTGAGTCGCCGGAGTTGATGGTGATGACCGGGATCCCGGCGGCGACGGCCTTTTCGATGGACGGCTTGAGCGCCTCGGGATTGGCCATCGAGATGACCAGGCCGCCGACCTTCTGCGCGACGGCGTTGTCGATCAGCTTGGCCTGGTTGCCGGGGTCGCCGTCCGAGTTGTACTCGACCTTGACGCCCATCTGCTTGCCGGCGGCCTCGGCGCCGTTCTTGACGACGTTCCAGAACGCGTCACCGGCGCTGCCGTGGGTCACGACGGCAACGGTCAGATCACCCGACGCGGCCGGCTGGTTGCCCGCGGGCGCGGCGTCGGGGGCGTTGTCGGCGGCCGGGCCGGTGCACGCCGACAGCAGCAGCGCGCCGGCCGCGACCGTGGCGCCCAGCCAGGCCCGGCGCTTCTTGAGTTGAGTCTTGGCGGATCGGTAAGACGTCATCGTCTTCTCCTCGTTCACGGGCGGGTGGTAGTCGTACCAGAAGTTAGCGGGCGGTCAGGCCGGCGATGATGGCGTCGAGGTGGGCGAGGCTCCGGGCGGCGTCCTTCTTGGGGAGGTCCGACGGACTGTCCGCGCCGAGCGCCGTGTCCTGTTCGAGGACGTACCACCCGTTGTAGCCAGCTTCGTGTACGAACTTCACCAGAGCTTCGATGTCGACGTCTCCCTCACCGAGCGGGACGTACAGCCCTTTGCCGACAGCCTCCGCGTAGGGCAGCTTGCCAGCGTGGACCGCTTCGGCAAGCTCACTGCGCACATCTTTGAGGTGAAGGTGACCAATGCGATCCGGGTGGCGCTTCGCGAGCTCGACCGGGTCGGTGCCGCCGATCAGCAGGTGGCCGGTGTCGAGGCAGAGCGGGAGGTCGGACCCGGCGAGGAAGCGCTCGACCTCGGCTTCGGCCTCGACATGCGTGCCGACGTGCGGATGAAGCACCGCGCGCAGGCCATGCTTCGCGGCGATGTCGCGGATCAGGCCCGCGGTCTCGAACAGCTCCTGCCACTCGGCGTCGCTCAGACTGGGATGTTCGTCGTAACCGTCGAGGCCGGTCGCGGCGGCGAGCACGAGGACGTCGGCGCCACACGCGGCGAACAGCGCGGCGGAGTCTTCGGCGGCGGCGAGCGCCAGGTCACGATCGCGGTGCAGCTCGATGGCGAGGAACCCGCCGACCAGGCTGAGCCCGTGGCCGGAGAGCAGGGCGCGCAACTCGGCAGGGTCACGCGGGAGGTATCCGGGCGGCCCGAGCTCGGTGGCGCTCAGGCCCAGCTCCGCCATCTCGCCGAGCACGGTCGGCGCGTCGAGTTCGCGGCCCCAGCCGGGAACTTCGCACACCCCCCAGGAGATGGGCGCGGCGGCGAGGCGGACTCCGGCTGAAGGGGACGACGCTGTCATCAGTGGCTTCTCCGTGTTCGGGGGCCGTTGGAGCGCTCTATTGATTAGAGCGCTCTAATCTTGTAACGTCCGTCACAGCAAAGTCAAGGGTCGAAATCAGTCACGGGGCAGACGCACAGGGGAGACGGCAGTGGTGCGACCGACCATGGAGGACGTGGCCGCGAAGGCGGGGGTTTCGCGTGCGCTGGTCTCGCTGGTCATGCGTAATTCGCCGAAGGTCAGCGACCAGCGGCGGACGGCGGTGCTGGAAGCGGCACGGGAACTGGGCTACGAGCCGCATGTGATGGCGCGAGCGCTGGCCAGTCGTACCTCGACGGTTCTCGGTGTGATGGTTTCCGACCTGCGTAACGCTTTCTTCGCCGAAGTCGTCGAGGGGTTGGACGCGGCCGCGCAGGCCGCCGGGTTCGATCTCATCCTCAACACCGGTGGGCGGAGCCCCAGCCGGGAGCGCGCCGCGTTGCGCAGTCTCTTGTCGTTCCGGCCCGCGGGAGTCGTGCTGCTGTCGCCCGTGGTGCCCGCGTCCGCGATCGAGGACGCGGCTCGGCAGTGCCCGATCGTGCTGGTCTCAAGGACTTCGCGGGCGTCCACTGTGGACACGGTGAACGACGACGGTGAGGCCGGTGCGGCTCTTGCCGTAGACCATTTGGTGGAGCTGGGACACCGCCGGATCGCGCATCTCGACGGCGGTGGCGCGGCGACGTCGGCGGCCCGGCGCAAGGGCTACCAGCAGGCGATGCGCGGGCACGGGCTGGAGCCGCTGGTCGTGCGCAGTGAGCACACCGACCATGCCGGGGAGAAGGCCGTCCACGAGCTGCTGGGTTCGTACGACAGGGCCGGTTTGCCGACGGCTTTGCTGGCCGGTAACGACTTCAACGCGGTCGGCGCGATCTCCGCGTTGGAAGAAGCCGGACTGCGAGTGCCCGAGGACGTCTCGGTCGTCGGCTACGACAACACGTCCTTGGCCGCGCTGCGGCACCTTTCGCTCACCACGGTGGACCAGCCGCGTACCGAGATGGGACGGCTGGCCATCGAGGCGCTGCTGGAACGCGTGCGCGGCGAACGCACCGAACCGGTCCGCCACCTGCTGCATCCGTCGTTGGTCGTGCGGTCGACGACGATCGCTGTATGAGTGGTCACGATCGCAACCACTAAGGAGAACAATGCCCGAACTCGTGCAGCACTGGATCGACGGTGCCCACACGCCCGGGGTGTCGAGCCGTCGCGGCGACATCTTCCAGCCCGCCACCGGCGCGGTCGCCCGTCAGGTGGCGCTGGCCGATCAGTCCGATGTGGACACCGCTGTCGCATCCGCGGTGAAGGCCTCGGCGGACTGGGCGGACAGCTCGTTGTCCACCAGGGCAAGGATCCTCTTCTCCTTCCGGCAGCTGGTGGACTCCCATCGTGACGAGCTCGCCGCGCTCATCACCGCGGAGCACGGCAAGGTGCTTTCCGACGCCGCCGGCGAGGTGCAGCGCGGGCTCGAGGTCGTCGAATTCGCCTGTGGTATCCCGCATCTGCTCAAGGGTGAGCACTCCGAGCAGGTGTCGCGTGGGGTCGACGCCTACTCGTTCCGGCAGCCGCTCGGCGTGGTCGCCGGGATCACGCCGTTCAACTTCCCGGTCATGGTGCCGATGTGGATGTTCCCGCTGGCGATCGCGTGCGGGAACACGTTCATCCTCAAGCCTTCCGACCGCGACCCCTCGGCGTCGGTCCGGCTGGCTGAGCTGTTCTCGGAAGCCGGACTCCCGCCGGGCGTGCTCAACGTGGTGCAGGGCGACGCTTTCGCCGTCAACGCGCTGCTCGATCACCCCGACGTGGCCGCCGCGTCCTTCGTCGGTTCGACGCCGATCGCCAAGCATGTCTACGCCCGCGGAACCGCCGCGGGTAAGCGTGTCCAGGCACTGGGCGGCGCGAAGAACCACATGGTCGTCCTGCCCGACGCCGACCTCGCCGGCGCGGCGGACGCGGCTGTTTCCGCTGGTTACGGCAGCGCGGGCGAGCGGTGCATGGCGATCTCCGTGGTCGTCGCCGTCGGCGATGTCGCCGACGAGCTGGTGCCCGCCATCGCCGAGCGCACCCGCGAGCTGACGACCGGGCCGGGCACCGATGAGGCGTCCCAGATGGGCCCGGTGGTCACCGCCGCCGCACGCGACCGCGTGACGTCCCATGTGGACGCCGGAGTTTCGGCCGGTGCGACGCTGGTCGTCGACGGCCGGGGATACGCGCCTGAGGGGCACGGCGACGGTTTCTGGGTCGCGCCGACGCTGTTCGACCACGTCACGCCCGAGATGTCGGTCTACACGGACGAAATCTTCGGCCCGGTGCTCGTCGTCGTCCGCGTGGACACCTTCGAGGACGCGCTGAAACTGGTCAACACCAACCCGTACGGCAACGGCACCGCGATCTTCACCGCCGACGGCCTGGCCGCGCGGGAGTACCAGCGGCGCGTGACCGTCGGGATGGTCGGCATCAACGTGCCCATCCCGGTTCCGATGGCCTACTACTCCTTCGGTGGCTGGAAGGACTCGCTCTTCGGCGACACGCATGTCCACGGCGCCGAGGGCGTGCACTTCTACACCAGGGCGAAGGCGATCACCGCCCGCTGGCCGCGTCAGGCGCACGGCGTCGACCTCGGCTTTCCCACGCATGGCTGAACCACTCAGGAGGAGAACAACAATGAGGCTTGGACTCGCCGGTACCGGCCGGATCGGCACCTCGCACGCGGAGATCCTGAAGAACATCGACGCCGTCGATTCGGTCGTCGTCGCCGATGTGGACACCCGGCGGGCCAATGACACCGCCACGAAACTCGGCGTGGAGTTCGCCGAGAGCATCGACGCGCTGTTCTCGTCCGGGCTCGACGGCGTGATCATCACCGCGGCGACCGACGCGCATCCCGGCCTGATCATCAAGGCCGTCGACGCCGGGATCCCGGTCTTCTGCGAGAAGCCCGTCGCCGCCGATGTCGCCGGGACGCTCGCGGTGATCGACCACATCAAGAACTCGGAAGTGCCGGTGCAGATCGGTTTCCAGCGCCGGTTCGACGCGGGCTACGTCGCCGCGCGGGCCGCTGTCGCCTCCGGTGAGCTCGGCTGGATCCACACTTTGCGGGCCACCACGCTGGACCCGGCACCGCCGCCGGCCGAGTACGTCGCGCACTCCGGCGGGCTGTTCCGGGACTGCGGGGTGCACGATTTCGACATCGTCCGCTGGGTCAGCGGCCGCGAGATCGTCGACGTCTACGCACTCGGCGCGAACCGCGGCGAGCAGTTCTTCGCCGACGCGGGTGACGTCGACACCGCCGCGGCGACGCTGACCCTCGACGACGGCACCTTCGCGCTCGTCTCGCTCACCCGCTACAACGCGGCCGGGTACGACGTGCGGCTGGAAGTGCTGGGATCAAAGGACGACATCGTCGTCGGACTGGACGACCGGGCACCGCTGCGGTCGGTCGAACCCGGCGTGCCGCCGTTGGCCGGGCCCGCGTACCCGGGGTTCATGGAACGGTTCCGGCCCGCCTATGTGAGTGAGCTGGAGACGTTCGTGCAGGTCGTCGCCGGCAAGACCGAGGTTCCGTGCGGGGTCGCCGACGCGCTGGAGGCGTTCTACATCGCCGAGGCGTGCGAGATCTCGCGCCGCGAGCGTCGCCCGATCGCCCTGGCCGACGTCCGCCGCTAGCCGTCCGTTTCGCCATCTGTCGACAGATGGCGAAAGAGGCCGCCATCTGTCGACAGATGGCGGCTTTTCGGGGTTGACAGCGGGCGAAGTGCGCGCGAGTATTCAACCCATCAGTTGCTAAACCAGAAGGTTGAAGATGTCGGAAGATCAGCTGAGCAGCACGTTCGCCGCGTTGGCGGACCCGATCCGGCGGGCCATCCTGACCCGGCTCGCCGCGGGGGAGGCGACGGTCAACGAGCTGGCCGAGCCGTTCCCGGTCAGCGTGCAGGCGATCTCGAAACATCTCAAAGTGCTCGAACGTGCCGGACTGATCACCCGGGGCCGTGACGCGCAGAGGCGGCCTTGCCGGATCCGCGTGGCACCGCTGGAGTCGTCGGCCGACTGGCTCGAGGACTACCGGCAGCTCGTGGAGAACCGGCTCGACCGGTTCGAGGAACACCTTCAGAAGATCCAACGCGAACAGAAAGAGGAAGAATCATGAGCGCCAACAAACTCGTTGTCACCGCTGAAGAAGGCACGCAAGAGGTCGTGTGCACGCGGATCCTCGACGCCCCGCGTGACCTGGTGTTCAAGGTGTACACCGATCCGGAGCAGATGCAGAACTGGTGGGGCCCCCGCGACGGCAAGACGGTCGTGGAGAACATGGACGTCAAGCCCGGTGGTGTGTGGCGGGTCCTCAACTTCGACGCCGACGGCAACGAGTTCGCGTTCAAGGGGGTCTACCACGAGGTCAGGTCGCCGGAGCGGCTCGTGCACACCTTCGAATTCGAGGGCATGGCGGGACACGTCCTGCTGGAGACCGTGGTTTTCGAAGACCTCGGCGACGGCCGGACGAAGCTGATCGACTCGTCGGTCTTCCAGTCCGTCGCAGACCGCGACGGCATGGTCCAGTCGGGCATGGAGGTGGGCGCGCGCGAGAGCTTCGACCGGCTCGAGGAGCTTCTCGCGAAGTCCTGAGTGCAGCGTCTTCTTGGCCGGCCCTTCGAAGGTGGAAGGGCCGGTCAAACTCGTTTGACGACGTCTGAAGCGCCGGTCAAGCTCAGTGGATGATCTCTGTTCGCTTGATCGAGCTCGACGAAGCTCAGTTGGCGCGCCTGCTGGAAGCGGCCGTCGCCGACGCCGATCCGCTGGAGGTCATGCCGCCCGTCGACGGGCCTGACGGGTGGAACGACCGGCGCAGGCAGGCGTTCCTCGAATTCCATCGCGGCCGCTCCATCGGCACGGACCACCCCGTCGAGACGACGTATGTCATCGAGGTCGATGACCAGGTGATCGGGGCGGCCCGGCTTGAATCGACCGGCGACGACGTCGAAGCCGGTGTCTGGATAGGACGGTCGTGGCGCGGCCGTGGCGCCGGTCGGCTTGTCGCCGCCGAACTCCTTGCCATGGCAAGGAAAACCGGTGCCGCCCGGTTCATCGCCTCGACGACCGCGGGCAACTCCGCGGCCCGGAAACCGCTCGGTGGTATCGGCGCCGGCTTGACCACCGACGGCGACGACGTCGAGGCGGCTCTCGAACTCAAGGCTTGACAACGGACCCGATCATCCAACACCCTTTCACTAGTTGATTAGTGAAAGGGTGTTTCCGGTGATCGATTTCCACCTCGACCGGGGGTCGGGGGTTTCGACATACCTGCAGCTCGTGCATCAGGTCAAGCACGCGCTGCGGCTCGGGTTGCTCGAACCCGGCGAACGGCTGCCGACGGCCAAAGAAGTCGTCGGCAAACTGGCCATCAATCCCAACACGGTGCTGAAGGCGTACCGCGAACTCGAGCGTGAGGGCCTGGTGGCGGGGAAGCCCGGGCTGGGCACGTTCGTGCAGCGCTCGCTGGGCGGCGCTTCCTTCGTCGACCACACGCGACTCCGCAAGAGCCTCAGCGGCTGGATCCGCGACGGCCGGGAGGCGGGTCTGGACCAGGAGGACCTGGAGGCGTTGTTCGCCTCGGTACTGATGGACACGTTTCGAGAGGAAACCGCGTGACTGACCTCCCCATTCTCGAAGCGACCGGACTGGGTAAGCGCTATCGGCGTTCGTGGGCACTGCGAGACTGCTCGCTGTCGGTCCCGAGTGGCCGGGTGATCGCGCTGGTCGGTCCCAATGGCGCCGGTAAGACGACGCTCCTGCATCTGGCGGTCGGCCTGCTCAGTCCCGATCAGGGCACGGTCAGCGTCCTCGGGCAAGCCGCGGGCAGCGGTGAAGCGCTGGCACGTATCGCGTTCATGGCACAGGACAAACCGCTGTACGAGTCCTTCACCGTCGAAGAGATGCTGACCTTCGGACGGCGGATGAACCCCAAGTGGGACAACGACTTCGCGCTGCGCCGTCTCGCCTCGCTCGACATCCCGCTCAAGCGCAAGGCAGGCAAACTGTCCGGCGGCCAGCAGGCGCAGGTCGCGCTGACCGTGGCCCTCGCGAAGCGGCCGGACCTCCTGGTGCTCGACGAACCGATGGCCAACCTCGACCCGCTCGCCCGGCACGACGTCATGCGCGGGCTCATGGAAGCGGTGGCGGACACCGGCATGACCGTCCTGTTGTCGTCGCATGTGGTGTCCGACCTGGAAAACACCTGTGACTGGCTCATCGTGCTCAACGGCGGCCGCGTGCAGGTCAGCGGTGATCTCGACGAACTGCTCGCCGAACACCGTGTCCTTTCCGGACCCGTCGAAGGCGCGGACGCGCTCGCGGCAAGGGTTTCGGTAGTCGAGGAAAACCGGTCCGAGCGCCAGGCGACCTTGTTCGCCCGCACCGGGCCGATCCCCTTAAGTCCACAGTGGACTGACCGGCCGGTGAGCCTGGAAGAGCTCGTCCTCGCGTATCTGCGCAAGCCCGACGCCGCCGCCTTGCCGCGCCCGGCGCTGGCCGTCAGTTGAGCGGTCACAACCACTAAGGAGAAACCCGTGTATTGGCTTACTTGGCGGCAGCATCGCACGCAGGTCCTGACCACGCTCGTTTTCTTGGTCGTCCTCGGCGTTGCGCTGCTCGTGCACGGTCTGTCGGCGGACGGCCTGACCGGTGCCGCGCTGAACGAACGGTTCGTCCCGGTCTACGAAATCGTGAGCTGGTTGCCGGTGCTTCCCGTGCTGTTCGGCGCTTTCTGGGGCGCACCCGTGCTGGCGCGGGAATTCGAACGTGGGACACACAAAGTCATGTGGACCCAGTCGGTGACCCGGTGGCAGTGGCTCGCGGTGAAACTGGGCGGGCTGGGCTTGGTTGTCGCACTCGCCGGACTCGCTTTCGGGCTCATGGTCAAGGCGTGGCTCAACGCGTTCGGGGACAGCGATCTGGCCTCGCCTTTCGGTAACGGCGGGCTCTTCGCCATCTCGGGTATCGCCCCGGCTGCCTGGTGGCTCTTCGGATTCATGCTCGGGGCCGCCGCCGGTGCGATAACCCGGCGGACACTGCCGGCGATCGCCGTCGCCATCGCCGTGTTCGCGCTGGCACTGTTCGGTGTCTTCCAACTCCGGGGAAGCTATGGTACGCCCCAGGATTTCGATCCGGGCTCGGTCAGCGAAGCGGAGATGCGATCGACTCTTTCGGACGCGATCTCCGTTGGCAGCACCGAGCCGGCCGCGGTCATCCAGATCATTCCCGGCTCGCACTACTGGCAGTTCCAATGGACCGAGGCGGCTCTCCTGTTCGCCGTCGCGCTACTGCTCGGAGGGGTCGCCGTGTTCGGCGCGCTCCACCGACGCGTCTGAATGGGGGGATTTTCCTTGCTGTGGCTTACTTGGCGCCAGTACCGCACCCAGGCACTGGTGACCGGCGCGCTGCTCGTCGTCCTCGGCGTGGTGCTGCTGGTCAACGCTCTCGGAGCGGACGACCACGCGGCGTCCGACCGGTTCGGCAGTATGTACACCTTCGTGAGTTCGCTGATCCTCGTGCCCGCGCTCGTGGGGGTTTTCTGGGGCGCGCCCTTGCTGGCGAAGGAGTTCGAGCGGGGCACGCACAAACTCATGTGGACCCAGTCGGTTTCGCGGGGACGGTGGCTGGCGGTGAAGCTCGGCGGCGTCGGCCTGGCGGTGGCGTTGGGCGGGCTGGTGTTCGGCCTGATGATCGAAGCGTGGCTACGGACTTTCCCTGGGAAGTCACGACCGCTCGACGACATGGCGTTGTTCAGCCTGGTGGGGGTCGTTTCGGTGGCGTGGTGGCTGTTCGCGTTCGTGCTGGGTGCCGCGGCCGGGGCGGTGGTGCGTAAGACACTTCCGGCCATCGGCGTCACGATCGCCGTGTCGGTGGCGGTGCTGGTCGGGCTGGTTCTCCTCCGGCCGTACTACGTGGCACCGGAACGCGTTGAACTGACGGGAAACCTGCCGGTCCTGCAAACCGCGCAGATCACGAAGACGCTCTTGATCGCGCCCGACGGCAGGGAGTACGACCTGCTCCGGCCGCCCGCGGAGTGTCCGTCCGGACCGGACCAGGGGAAATGCTTCGACGCCGCCGGGTACCGGAACTTCGTCGAGTTCCAGCCGTACGACCGGTTCTGGCGATTCCAGTGGACCGAGGCGGGGCTCCTGTTCTCCGGAACACTGCTGCTCGGCGCCGTCGCCGTGCGGACCGGGCTCCGTCGCCGCGCCTAGGGGTCGCGGCGACGGAGCGGCGGAACGGTCAGGCGAGCTGGATCTCGGGCGAGTAGATGTCGAACCAATGGTAGAGGTCCAGCACCCGGTCGAGGCCCTGCCGGGTGCCGCCGGGCATGGTCGCGGCGTCCTGTTCGACCGCGGCGTGCAGCCAGTCGCGGTCGACCAGGGTGAACACCGGGTTGTCCTGTTCGGCGAGGACCTCCTTGGCCTGCTGCTGCAACGCGGCCGCGTAGCCGGGGTCCTGTGTGGACGGATACGGGCTCTTGACCCGCTGTGCCACGGACTCCGGCAGCACGTGCTTGGTGGCGTGCCGCAGCAGGCTCTTTTCCCTGCCGTCGAACGTCTTCAGCGACCACGGCGTGTTGTAGACGTATTCGACGAGCCGGTGGTCGCAGAACGGCACGCGCACTTCGAGGCCGACGGCCATCGACGCGCGGTCCTTGCGGTCCAGCAGCATCCGGACGAACCGGGTCAGGTGCAGGTTGCAGAAGGTGCGCATCCGGCGTTCTTCTTCACTGGCCCCGTCGAGGTGCTCCACCCGGGAAACGGCGGTGGCGTACTGGTCCGCGGTGTAGGCGGCGAGGTCGAGCTTCGCGCTCACGTCGTCGCGCAGCACGCTCGTCCGGTCCCCGGTGAGCGAGTTGCGGAAGGCCAGCCAGGGGAACGTCGTGGTGTTCTTCGCGGTGTCATCGTGGAACCAGCGGTAACCGCCGAACACCTCGTCGGCCGATTCGCCCGACAGCGCCACGGTGGATTCGGCGCGGATCGCCTTGAACAGCAGGTAAAGCGAGGCGTCCATGTCGCCGAGCCCGGCGGGGATGTCCCGCGCGGTGATCACCGCGCGGCGGACCTCGGGGTCGGTCAGCTCGGCGGGGTTGAGCACGACGTCCTTGTGCGCGGAACCCACCAGGTCCGCCACATCGCGGATGAACGGCGAGTCCGCGGTGTCGCGCATCTCGTCGGGCTTGAAGTTCTCCTCCTGGCCGACGAAGTCGACCGAGAACGTCCGCAGCTGTTCGCCCTGTTCCTTCAGCCGCTTGGCCGCGAGTCCGGTGACAGCACTGGAATCCAGCCCGCCGGAGAGCAGCACACAGCGCGGGACGTCGGCGATCATCTGCCGGTCGACGATGTCGGTCATGAGCTCACGGACGCGGCCGACGGTCGTTTCCCGGTCGTCGGTGTGCGCAACGGCGTCGAGCTTCCAGTAGGTGCGGCCGCGGATGCCGTTCTTGTCGACCGTGACGATCGTGCCGGGCTCGACCTCGCGCATGCCCTTCCACAGCGACCAGCCCGGCGACTTGGTGAACGCCATCAGCTCGCGCAGCCCGTCGGTGTCGACCACCTTGCGTGCCAACGGGTTCGCGAGGATCGCCTTCGGTTCCGAGCCGAAGAGCACACCGTCGCGGGTCGGGTAGTAGTAGAACGGCTTGATGCCCATGCGGTCGCGGATCATCACGAGCTTGTCCGCGCGCTCGTCCCAGATCGCGAAGGCGTACATGCCGTTGAGGTGGTCGACGAGCTCGTCGCCCCACTCCAGGTAACCGTGCAGGACGACCTCGGTGTCACTGTCGGTTTCGAAGCGGTGGCCACGGCCGGCGAGTTCCTTGCGCAGCTCGGTGAAGTTGTAGGCCTCGCCGCTGTAGACCATGGCGACCTCGCCGCTGGGCGTTTTGACGCTCATGGGCTGCTTGCCGCCGGGCAGATCGATGATCGCGAGGCGCCGGTGGCCCAGCGCGACATGGCGCCGGACCCAGGTGCCGGAACCGTCGGGCCCCCGGCAGGCCATGGTCGCGGTCATCGCATCGACCGTCGGATTTCCCTGTCCTAGTCCGGATTGTGTCAGGTCGGATTCGTAGGAAACCCAGCCGGTGATCCCACACATGTGTGCCTCCCGAGCGTCGCGAAGAAAGTTGCGTAGCGACTGCAACTATCCGTAACACCTGTGTAACACAACCCTGAACATCTGTCTGTCCGAATTGCGCGCTCCGTCAGGAATCGAACGCTCAGTGTGACCTATTGCATCGGCCGTCAAGATTTCGTAAGTGGGGCCATTAGGGGCGTCAAGGACCCGTATGACGACGTCGATAACGCTCGTTAACGGGCGCACAGTTGCGCCGGTCGGGGTCATCACAAGGGGTGACCCGTCGAGAGAGGTGCACAGTGGCCGATTTGCTCTATGCCGTTCTGATGATCGGCGTATTCGTGGTCCTCGCGCTGACGCTGCGCGGTTTGGAGAAGCTGTGAACGGGACCGGTGTGGTGGCCAACGTCGTCGGTGGTGTGCTGGCGCTCGGCTTGATCGTCTACTTGTTCATCGCGTTGATCAGGCCGGAGAAATTCTAAATGTCCGATACCGCCGCCGGGCTCGTCCAGCTCGGCATCCTCCTCGTCGCGCTCGCCCTGGTTTACAAGCCGCTCGGCGACTACATGGCGCGCGTCTTCTCCAGTGAGAAGCACACGAAGGCCGAGCGAGGCCTTTACAAGCTTTTCCGGGTGAACCCCGACACCGAACAGCGCTGGCCGATGTACGCCACCGGCGTGCTCGCCTTCTCGCTCGTTTCGGTCCTCTTCCTTTATCTGCTGCAACGACTTCAGCCGATTCTGCCGTGGAACCTCGGCCGCGGCGCGGTCTCGCCGGCCGTCGCGTTCAACACCGCGGTCAGCTTCGTGTCCAACACGAACTGGCAGTCCTATGTCCCCGAGACGACCATGGGCCATTTCGTCCAGATGGCCGGCCTCACCGTACAGAACTTCCTCTCCGGGGCCGTCGGCATCGCCGTCGCGATCGCGCTGATCCGCGGGTTCATCCGGTCGAGGACCGATCGGCTCGGCAACTTCTGGGTCGACCTCACCCGGGGCACCGTGCGGATCCTGCTGCCGATGGCGTTCGTCTTCGCGATCGTCCTGATGGGCCTCGGCGTGATCCAGAGCCTCAAGGCGGGCGTGGCGGTCACGAATCCCGACGGCAGCCAGAGCACGATCGCATTGGCCCCGGTCGCGAGCCAGGAGTCGATCAAGGAACTCGGCAACAACGGTGGTGGCGTCCTCAACGCCAACTCGGCGCACCCGTTCGAGAACCCGAACTCGTGGACGAACCTGATCGAGATCTTCATGATGCTCGTCATCCCGGTGTCGCTCACCAGGACGTTCGGCAAGCTCGTCGGAAACGCCAAACAGGGCTACGTGCTGCTGTCGGTCATGGGCGCGCTGTGGGGCGCCATGCTGGCCGTCATCTGGATTTCGGAAGGCAAGGCGGGCGGCCCGGCCGCACTGCTGGCCGGCGCCAACATGGAGGGCAAGGAACAGCGGTTCGGGATTTCGGCGTCGTCGATCTTCTCCGACACCACCACCGGCACCTCGACCGGCGCCGTCAACGCCGCGCACGACAGCTATAGCGGGCTCGGCGGCGGTGGAACGCTGCTGAACATCCTCTTCGGCGAGATTTCGCCGGGCGGTGTCGGTGCCGGTATCTACGGCATCCTCGTGATGGCGATCATCGCGATGTTCCTCGCCGGGCTGATGGTCGGGCGCACCCCGGAGTACCTCGGCAAGAAGCTCGGCAAGCGGGAGGTCACCAGCGCGGCGATCTCGATGCTGGCCATGCCGACCCTGGTGCTGCTCGGTACCGGTGCCGCGCTGATGATTCCGGGCACGGCGGCGGCGCTCACCAACAGCGGGGCGCACGGCCTGTCCGAGGTGTTCTACGCCTACGCCTCGGGTTCCAACAACAACGGCAGCGCGTTCGGCGGGCTCACCGCCACCAGCAACTGGTTCCAGTCGACGCTCGGCGTGGCCATGCTGCTCGGCCGGTTCATCCCGATCATCGCCGTGCTCTGCCTCGCCGGTTCCCTCGCCGCGCAGAAGAAGGTGCCGGAGACGGCCGGAACGCTGCCCACCACCGGGCCGCTGTTCGGCACGATGCTCGTCGGCACCGTCGTCCTCGTCGCGGCTCTCACCTTTATTCCGGCGCTCGCGCTCGGCCCGATCGCGGAGGCACTCGCGTGACCATCACCCAAGAACGAAGCCCACTGGAAGAACAACAGCACCACGCCGAAAACGCCGGCCGGGTCGGCGCGGGGGTATTCAACCCGCGGCAGCTCTGGACGTCACTGCCCGACGCGTTGCGCAAGTTCAGCCCCCGCCACCAGCTGGCCAACCCGGTCATGTTCGTGGTGTGGGTCGGCTCGGCGCTGGTGACCGTGTTCGCGATCATCAACCCGAGTGTGTTCACCATCCTGATCGCGGTGTGGCTGTGGCTCACCGTGTTGTTCGCCAACCTGGCCGAAGCCGTCGCCGAAGGGCGGGGCAAGGCGCAGGCGGAGTCGTTGCGCCGCAGCAAGAAGGAGACCGTCGCCCGGCGGCTCACCGAGGACGGCTCCGAAGAAAGCGTGCCGGGCGTCGAGCTCCGGATCGGCGATCTGGTGGTCGTCGAAGCCGGGCAGATCATCCCCGGTGACGGTGACGTCGTCGAGGGCATCGCGACGGTCGACGAGTCGGCCATCACCGGCGAGTCGGCTCCGGTCATCCGCGAATCCGGTGGCGACCGCAGCGCGGTCACCGGCGGTACCACGGTGCTGTCGGACCGGGTGGTCGTCAAGATCACCACGAAGCCCGGTGAGTCCTTTGTGGACCGCATGATCGCGTTGGTGGAAGGCGCATCGCGGCAGAAGACCCCCAACGAGATCGCGCTGACGATCCTGCTGGCGACCCTGACGATCATCTTCGTGCTCGCCGTGGTCGCGCTGCAGCCGATGGCCGCCTACTCCGGCAAGGAACAGTCGGTCGTCGTGCTCACGGCGTTGCTCGTCTGCCTCATCCCGACGACGATCGGCGCGCTGCTCTCGGCCATCGGCATCGCCGGGATGGACCGGCTCGTGCAGCGCAACGTGCTCGCGACCTCGGGCCGCGCGGTGGAAGCCGCCGGTGACGTCTCGACGCTGCTGCTGGACAAGACCGGCACGATCACCTTCGGCAACCGCAAGGCGACCGAGCTGATCCCCGTCGGTTCGGCCGCGCCGGAGGAACTCGCCCGCGCGGCAAGGCTTTCCAGCCTCGCCGACGGCACGCCGGAAGGCCGCAGCATCATCGAGCTCATCGCGCGCGACTACGGCCTGCCCGCCGAAGCGAGCGATGACGAGCGGACCGCGGAGTTCGTCCCGTTCACCGCGCAGACGCGCATGAGCGGGATCGACATCGGCGAGCGCCAGGTCCGCAAGGGTGCCACCAGTTCGGTGCGCGCCTGGGTGCGGGAACGCGGCGGCGACGTCCCGGACGAGACCGAGCGGGTCGTCGACGAGATCAGCCAGCAGGGCGGGACCCCGCTGGTGGTCGCGGAACTCAGCGGTGGCAGGGCTTTCGTGCGCGGCGTGATCCGGCTGTCGGACGTCGTCAAGCCCGGGATGCGCGAGCGGTTCGTGGAGCTGCGTTCGATGGGCATCAAGACGATCATGATCACCGGCGACAACCCGCTGACCGCCAAGGCCATCGCCGAGGACGCGGGCGTCGACGACTACCTCGCCGAGGCCAAGCCCGAAGACAAGATGGCGCTGATCCGCAAGGAGCAGGAGGGCGGGCGGCTGGTCGCGATGACCGGTGACGGCACGAACGACGCGCCCGCGCTGGCGCAGTCGGACGTCGGCGTCGCGATGAACACCGGGACGTCGGCGGCGAAGGAAGCCGGCAACATGGTGGACCTCGACTCCAACCCGACGAAGCTGATCGAGATCGTGGAGATCGGCAAGCAGTTGCTGATCACCCGCGGCGCGCTGACGACGTTCAGCGTCGCCAACGACCTCGCGAAGTACTTCGCGATCCTGCCCGCGATGTTCGTGGCCATCTATCCGCAGCTCGGCGGCCTCAACATCATGGGGCTGCACTCGCCGAACACCGCGATCCTCTCCGCGGTCATCTTCAACGCGCTCGTCATCGTCGCGCTGATCCCGCTGGCGCTGCGGGGTGTCCGGTACCGGCCGTCGTCGGCTTCGTCGCTGCTGCGGCGGAACCTGCTGATCTACGGGCTCGGCGGCATCCTGGTCCCGTTCGCCGGGATCTGGCTCGTCGACCTTCTCGTCCGTCTCATTCCGGGAATCGGGTAATCGTCATGAAGATCCTGCTCAAACAGAGCGCCGCCGGTTTGCGCGTGCTCCTGGTCCTGACCGTCCTGCTCGGGGTGGTCTACCCACTCGGGGTGTGGGCCGTGGGGCAGATTCCCGGCCTGCAGGCCAACGCCGAAGGTTCGGTGATCACGCAGAACGGCCAGGCCGTCGGCTCGTCGCTGATCGGGATCGACCCGGTCGCGGCGGACCCGGCGAACGACCCGTGGTTCCACAACCGGCCGTCGGCGGGCTCCTCGGACCCGCTCGGCCCCGGTGACCCGTCGACGTCGGGCGCGTCGAACAAGAGCGCCGACAACGGGGACCTGACCAAACTGATCCAGGACCGCAAGGACGCCATCGCCCAGCGCGAAGGCGTCACGCCGGACAAGGTGCCCGCCGACGCGGTGACGGCCTCGGCGTCCGGCCTCGACCCGTCGATCAGCGTCGCGTACGCCGATCTGCAGATCGCCCGCGTGGCCCGGGTCACCGGCGTCACCGAGGACAAGGTCCGGCAACTGGTCGAGGACAACACGACCGGGTACGGGATCGGCATCCCCGGGGTGAACGTGCTCAAGCTCAACCTCGCCGTCCAAGCCGTTGAGTCCCGATGAGAGCAGACTGAACGGCGTGGACGAAGAACAGCCGGTCAAGCCGCGCCGAGGGGAACTGAGGATCTACCTCGGCGCGGCGCCGGGCGTCGGCAAGACGTTTGCCATGCTGGGCGAGGCCAGGCGCCGCCTCGAGCGGGGGACCGACGTCGTCGCCGGGCTCGTCGAGACGCACGGCCGCAAGATGACCGCCGACCTGCTCGCGGGGATCGAGGTCATGCCGCGGCGCAGGGTGTTCCATCGGGGGCACCAGTTCGCCGAGATGGACATCGACGCGCTGCTCGCCCGTAAGCCCGAGGTGGCCATCGTCGACGAGCTCGCGCATACCAACGTGCCGGGTTCGCGCAACGAGAAACGCTGGCAGGACGTCGAAGAGCTGCTGGTCGCGGGCATCGACGTGTTGTCCACGGTCAACGTGCAGCATCTGCAGAGTCTCAACGACGTCGTCGAGCGGATCACCGGCGTCACCCAGCAGGAGACCATCCCGGACGAGGTGGTCCGCAAGGCGGAGCAGCTGGAGCTGGTCGACATCACGCCCGAGGCGCTGCGGCGCAGGCTGGCGCACGGCAACATCTACTCCGCCGAGCGCATCGACGCCGCGCTCGGCAACTACTTCCGGCCGGGGAACCTCACCGCGCTGCGGGAACTGGCGCTGCTGTGGGTCGCCGACCAGGTCGACGTCGCGTTGCAGCGCTACCGCGCCGAGCAGCAGATCACCGACACCTGGGAGGCGCGGGAGCGGATCGTCGTCTCGATCACCGGCGGCGCGGAGAGCGAGACGCTGATCCGGCGGGGCAGCCGGATCGCGACGCGCGCCGGCGCCGAACTGCTGGTGCTGCACGTCCTACGCGGCGACGGGCTCGCCGGGCTTTCGCCGGTGGCCATCGGGAAGTACCGGAAGCTGACCGAAGACGTCGGCGCGACCTTCCACACCGTGGTCGGCGACGACGTCCCGAACGCGCTGCTGGACTTCGCGCGCGGAGTCAACGCGACCCAGCTGGTGATCGGCACTTCGCGCCGGTCGAGGATCGCGCGGCTGTTCGACGGCGGTGTCGGCGCGGCCGTGGTGCAGCAGTCCGGGCCGATCGACGTGCACATGGTGACGCACGCGCACGCGGGCGGGCGGCTTCGGGCGAAGCTGAACCGGAGCCCGCTGACGGCGTCGAGGCGGGTGCTCGGCTGGGTGCTTTCGGTGGTGCTGCCGTCGCTGGCGACCGTCGCCGGAGTCGTGCTGAGCCGGCAGCTGGACTTCTCCACCGACGTCGTCGACTACGTGCTCGCGACGGTGATCGTCGCACGTGTCGGCGGTGTCGGGCCCGCTGTGGTGGCGGCGATCTTCTCGGCGGGGTTGTTGAACTTCTTCTTCACTCCGCCGCTGTACACGCTGGCGGTGCACTCGCCGCGCAACGTCGTCACGCTGGTGGCGATGGTGGTGGTGGCCTTGCTGGTGGCTCTGGTCGTGGACACGGCCGCGCGGCGGGCTACGCAGGCCGCGCGGGCGCGTACGGAAGCGGCGCTGCTGGCTTCGTACGCGCGGACCGTGCTGACCCACGTCAACCCGATCTCGCGGCTGCTGGAGAAGGTGCGGGAGAACTTCGGGCTGACTTCCGTGGCACTGCTGGAAAAACGGGACGGGGGCTGGAAGCTCGTCGAGCAGTCGGGCGTCAACCCGTGTGCCGACCCGGACGAGGCCGACGTCGACATCGCGGTGACCGCGGACGTCCATTTGACGTTGCGCGGGCGGGCGCTGCCCGCGGCGGACCGTCGAGTGCTGGAAGCCGCGGCCGGGCAGGCACTGCTTTCCCTTCGGCAGCAACGCGCGGCGGACGCGGCGTCGAAGGCCGAACGCAAGGCGGAGGCGACGGAACTGCGCACGGCGTTGCTCTCGGCCGTCGGCCACGACCTGCGCACGCCGTTGACCTCGATCAAGGCCGCCATCGGCAGCCTGCGGGCGCGGGACATCGAGCTGTCACCGGAGGACACCGAGGAACTCCTTGCCACCGCTGAGGAATCGGCCGACCGGCTGGCCGGGCTGGTCGACAACCTGCTCGACTCGTCGAGGCTCGCGACCGGTGCGGTCCGGCCACATCTGCGTCCGGTCGGCTACGACGAGGTCGTCGCGCACGCACTGACCAATGTGGACGGTTCGGCGGCCGTGGTGGTCAAGGTGGACGAGCACCTTCCGTCCGTGCTCGCCGATCCCGGGCTGCTGGAACGAGTGGTCGCGAACGTGCTCGACAACGCGTTGCGCCACGGCGCTTCCGACGAGCCGATCTCGGCGCGGGCGAGCACGCATTCCGAGCACGTAGAGCTCCGGATCATCGACCACGGACGCGGGCTGAAGAAGGGCACCGCGCAGTCGGCTTTCGCGCCCTTCCAACGCCTTGGCGACCGTGATGCCACGCCCGGTGTCGGGCTGGGACTGTCGGTGGCGAAGGGGTTCACCGAGGCGATGGGCGGGAGCGTCCGCGCCGAGGACACGCCAGGGGGCGGGCTCACCGTGGTGATCTCGTTGCCCGCTTACCGCGGGCAGGATCCGGAGAAGGACTTGCTCGCGATCGACGAGCTCGCGAGGGGGGAGCAGGTCCGATGACGAACCCTGAACCGGGTGCGCCGAAGGCCACCGTGCTGGTGGTCGACGACGAGCCGCAGATCGTGCGGGCGCTGCGGATCAACCTCACCGCGCGCGGCTACCGCGTGATCACCGCTCACGACGGCACCGCGGCCCTGCGCGCTGTCGCCGAGACCAAGCCGGACGTCGTCGTGCTCGACCTCGGCCTGCCCGATATGGACGGCAACGAGGTCATCGCGGGCCTGCGCGGCTGGACCACCGTGCCGATCATCGTGCTCTCCGCGCGCGGCGACTCGTCGGACAAGGTGCAGGCCCTCGACGCGGGCGCCGACGACTACGTCACGAAACCGTTCGGCATGGACGAACTCCTCGCCCGCCTCCGCGCGGCCGTCCGGCGCTCGGCGGTGTCCTCTTCGGACGGCGTCGAGGCGATCATCAACACGGCGTCGTTCTCCATCGACCTCGTCGCGAAGAAGGTGCGCAAGGACGGCAAGGAAGTCCACCTCACGAAGACGGAGTGGGGAGTGCTCGAGCTGCTGGCCCGCAACCGTGGTCGTTTGGTGGCCCAGAAACAGCTGCTGAACGAGGTGTGGGGACCGTCTTACGAGACGGAGTCGCACTATCTGCGGGTCTACCTCGCCCAGCTCCGCCGGAAACTCGAACCCGAACCCTCCCGGCCCCGGCACCTGCTCACCGAACCCGGAATGGGCTACCGCTTCGAGGTTTGACGACTGTCGCCATCTGTCGACAGATGGCGGCAGTCGCAGATGCAGTGAAGGCCTCCTTCCTGGCGTCTGGCGCTGGGAAGGAGGCCTTCACGGCAAGCGTGCTACTCCGGCTTGGTCGGGTCCTGGCTGGGCGTTGACGGCGTAGTCGGCGTCGGCGTCGGGTCCGATGACGGCGTGGTCGGAGTTGTGGGTGTCGTCGGGGTGCTCGGTGTGGACGGCTTCGTCGTCGGGGTGGTCGGCGTCGACGGGGGGTCGTTGCGCGGGGGGACGATCGTGGTGCCGGGCGGGATGGGGACGTTCGGCTGGCCGGGGGCGGGCGGCGGCAGGACCGAGGTCGTGGTCTTGCCGTCGGCGCCGGTACTGGCCACCGTGGTCGGAGTCGTGGAGGTCGGGTCGCCGGGGGCGCCGGAACCGGGGACGGTCATCGGGGCGCCGGGCACCCCGCTGCCCTGGAGGACCTCGATACCGGGAGTGGTGCCTTGGCCGCCGCCGGGGCCTGTGCCGCTGGCACCGATACCCGCACCGGGGCTGGCCAGTTCGGCGATCGCGGCGAAAGCGGTGGCGACGACGACCCCGCCGACGGCGAGAACGGCGAAACCGGCGCGCTGCATCAAGCCCTGCGGCTCACGTGGCGGCGCCACGGAAACGCGGGTGCTCGAATCTGACCCGTCGGGACGGGGCATGCTGGCTCCTTGCGTGATGTGATGTGCCGGGGACTGGTCTCTTTACAGGGGACGGGAGACAAGCTGTGTGGGGTTCGTGTGAATGGCCAACAAACTACCCGGACGAGTTAGCCCGCGGAGTGGACCCCGGCGGGGACGATATCACCGTTGGCTCACCCTCTGCGAGCTCGTCCGGACGCCGTGTTAACTGTCCGCGTTCGGTTCATAGGGCACCATGGGCCACGTGAGTGACAAACAAGAGGCCATCCGTCTCACCGCTTGGGTGCACGGCACCGTGCAGGGGGTCGGTTTCCGCTGGTGGACCCGGAGCAAGGCGTTGGCGCTCGGGCTCGTGGGCAGCGCGGGCAACCTCCCGGACGGGCGTGTCGAGGTGGTTGCGGAGGGTCGCCGGGACCACTGTGAGCGGTTGTTGGCCGCTTTGCGGTCCGGAGAATCACCCGGACGTGTCGACAAGGTCATCGAACGGTGGTCTGCGCCGAAAGGCAGCATTGTCGGGTTCGTGGAGCGGTAGCAAGGGAGCCGTTTACTACCGTCTCGCGGCAGTAAAGCTCCCTTGCTACCGCGCCGGCGATACGGATGGGACGGATGTTGCGCTTGAGGCGCTCGCGGTGGTATGGCGCGCCAGGTTGGGCCCCGCATCCCACGGTCCCGGGCGACCCCCAGGTAGCCTTGGACGATTGAAACGTAATCCCGGAGCCGGAGAGGTCAGCACCCAGTGCACCTGAAAAGCTTGACGCTTAAGGGCTTCAAGTCCTTCGCCTCGGCCACCACGCTGCGCTTCGAGCCGGGCATCACCTGTGTCGTCGGCCCGAACGGTTCCGGCAAGTCCAACGTGCTCGACGCGCTGCGCTGGGTCATGGGCACCCAGGGCGCCAAGGACCTGCGTGGCGGCAAGATGGAGGACGTCATCTTCGCCGGCACCGCCGGTCGCGCGCCGCTCGGGCGCGCCGAAGTGACCCTGACCATCGACAACGCCGACGGCGCCCTGCCGATCGAGTACTCCGAGGTCGCCATCACGCGGCGGATGTTCCGCGACGGCGCCTCCGAGTACGAGCTCAACGGCAAGACCTGCCGCCTGATGGACGTCCAAGAACTGCTGTCGGACTCCGGTATCGGCCGCGAGATGCACGTCATCGTCGGGCAGGGGCAGCTCGCCCAGATCCTGGAAGCCAAGCCCGAAGAGCGCCGCGCGTTCATCGAAGAGGCCGCCGGGGTCCTGAAACACCGTAAGCGCAAGGAAAAGGCGCTCCGCAAGCTCACCGCGATGCAGGTCAACCTCGACCGCCTCGGTGACTTGACCACGGAGCTCCGCCGCCAGCTCAAGCCGCTCGGCAAGCAGGCGGAGATCGCGCGCAAGGCCCAGTCCGTGCAGTCCGAGCTGCGGGATTCCCGTCTCCGGCTGCTGGCCGACGACCTCGTCACCCAGCGCGAAGGCATCGCGCGGGAAGAAGAGGACGAGAACGCCGCCCGACGGCGTCGCGCCGAGGTCGAGCAGGCTCTCGAAGTCGTCACCGCCGAGGAACAGGAGCTGGAATCCTCACTCGCCGAGGACGCGCCGCTGCTCGTTTCGGCGCAGGAGACCTGGTACAAGCTGTCGGCGCTGGCCGAGCGGCTGCGCGGCACCGTGCGGCTCGCTGTCGAGCGTCAGCGTCATCTGACGGCCGATGTGGAGGCCCACAGCGGCGGCCGCGACCCCGAGGAGCTGCTCGCCGAGGCGGAGCAGGTCGCCGAGCAGGAGCAGGAGCTCGCCGAGGCCGTTTCCGAGGCCCGCATGATGCTCTCGGAGACCGTCCAGCGTCGTGAGCAGCTGGAACACCTCGTGCAGGCGGCGGAGCGCGCGCATATGGCCGCGGTCCGCGCCATCGCCGATCGCCGTGAGGGCCTCGCGAAGCTCACCGGCCAGGTGGAGGCGTTGCGCAGCAAGAACGGCGCGACCTCCGACGAGATCGAGCGGCTCACCAGCTCGCTCGACGAGGCCAGTGCCCGCGCCGAGTTCGCGGTGGAGGAGCTCGAAGAATCCCGCGCCGAGGGCGGCATCGAGGAGTCCGACGACTCGGACCTGCAGGCCAGGCACGATCGTGTGGTCGCGGCGAACAACGCGGCCAAGTCCAGGGTCGAAGAGCTCGTCAAGGCGGAACGTGCCGCTGAGCGGGACATCGCGTCCGAGCGCGCCCGGGTCGACGCGTTGTCCATGGGGCTCAAGCGCAAGGACGGCGCCGGCGCGTTGCTCGGCGCGTCGCACCAGCTTCCCGGACTGCTCGGCTCCGTCGCCGCGCTGCTGACCGTCGAAGCCGGACACGAGGTCGCCCTCGCCGCGGCGCTCGGCCCGGTGGCCGACGCCGTCGCCGTCGCCGGTGGTGAAGACGCGATCGCCGCGCTGAAGTTCTTGAAGAACAACGATTCCGGTCGTGCCGGCATTCTCCTTGGTGGCTTTGAGTCCTCAGCGGACACTGGTGCTTGGCCGTCGTTGCCGCCCGGCGCGCGCTGGGCTCGCGAAGTCGTCACCGCGCCGGAAGCGCTGCGTCCCGCTGTCGAACGGGCACTCGATCGAGTGGCCATTGTGGACGGTCTCGACTCGGCTCGACGGCTGGTCGCGGTGTACCCGGACATCAGCACGGTCACCCCTGAAGGCGACGTTTTCGGTAAGGGCTGGGCGGTTGGCGGCTCCTCGCGCAGCGAGAGCGTCATCGAGGTCCAGGCCGCTGTCGACGAGGCGCAGGACAGGCTCATCGCCGCGGAACGCGCATTTGAGCGTTATGCCGCCGAGCTCGAAGGTGCCAAGGCCGAGCAGCAGGCCCGTCGTGACGAGGTCAGCCAGGCCAAGGACGCCCTGGGAGAAGCCAAGGTCCGCAAGGCGCGCTCGTCGGAGCGGCTGAACCGGATGCAGCAGGCCGCCCGCACGGCCCAGGCCGAGGTCGAGCGGCTGCGCAACCAGCGCGCGAAGGTCGAGGAGAGCCGCGAGCAGGCGCTCACGGCGTTGGCAGAGCTGGAGGAGCGGCTTTCCGTCTTCTCCGACGAGCCCGTCGACGACGATCCCGACACCGCCGAGCGCGATCAGGCCGCCGACGACCTCGCCGCGCTTCGTCAAGAGGAGATGGAGTCCCGGCTTTCCCTGCGCACAGCCGAAGAGCGGTCGCGCAGTATCGCCGGTAAGGCGGAATCGTTGCGGCGCGCGGCTTTCGCGGAGCAGCAAGCCCGTGAGCGCGCGGCGAAGTCCCGGCTCGCCCGGGCCCGCGGCGCCGCTGTCGCGACAGCGGTCGTCGACGCCGGTGAGCTCGCGCTGGAGCGCATCGAGATCTCCGTGCAGCGCGCGGCCGCCGAGCGCGACCACGCGCAGTCGCAGCGCCAGACCCGCGAGACCGCGTTGACGCAGATCCGCAGCAAGGTCCGGGAACTGAGCGGCGAGCTCGAAAAGCTGACCGACGCCGTGCACCGCGACGAGGTCCTGCGGGCCGAGCAGCGGCTGCGGCTCGAGACGCTGGAAACCAAGATCGCCGAGGACTTCGGTATCGGGCTCACCGACCTCGTCGAGGAGTACGGCCCGCACGTGCCTGTCCCGCCGAGCGCCGGCGAGATGGCCGAGTACGAGTCGCTGAAGGAGCGCGGCGAGTCCGTCGTCGCGCCGCAGCCCATCCCGTACGACCGCGACACCCAGGCCCGGCGCGCCAAGCGGGCCGAGAAGGACCTCACCCTGCTCGGCAAGGTGAACCCGCTGGCGCTGGAGGAGTTCGCCGCGCTGGAGGAGCGCTACAAGTTCCTCTCCACGCAGCTCGAAGACCTCAAAGACACCCGCAAGGACCTCATGCAGGTGATCAAGGAGGTCGACGAGAAGATCCTCGAGGTGTTCGCTTCGGCCTACGAAGACGTCGCCCGCGAGTTCGAGATCGTCTTCTCCGTGCTGTTCCCGGGCGGCGAAGGCCGGATGGTGCTCACCGAGCCCAACGACCTGCTCGCCACCGGTGTCGACGTCGAAGCCCGGCCGCCGGGCAAGAAGGTCAAGCGCCTCTCGCTGCTCTCGGGTGGCGAGAAGTCGCTGGTCGCCGTCGCGATGCTGGTCGCGATCTTCCGCGCCCGTCCTTCGCCCTTCTACGTGATGGACGAGGTCGAGGCCGCGCTGGACGACACGAACATGCGCCGCCTGATCACCCTGCTGGAGCAGCTTCGTGCCGCTTCGCAGCTGATCATCATCACCCACCAGAAGCCGACGATGGAGATCGCCGACGCGCTGTACGGCGTGAGCATGCAGGGCGACGGCATCACCAAGGTCATCTCGCAGCGGCTGCGCAACAGCGCGGGCGAGAAGATCGCCGAGCCGGGCGCGGACATCCTCCCGGACGTTCCCGCTGGGAAGAAGCCCGCGGTGGCCGAGGTCATCGTGGGCGCCGAACCGCTGGTGGACGCCGAGCCCATCGAAGAGCTCGTGCCCGCGGAGGAATTCGCGCCGGTCGCGGAGGCTTCACCGGTTGCGGAGGCTTTGCCGGTTGCAGCGGCTTCGCCGGTTGACGCCCCTGCCGCGGAGACCGAGCCCGAGACTCCCGAGGCCCAGACTCCCGAGGCCTAGTCGCCAAGTGCTATGAACGGACCTTTCCTCGCAGTTTTCGCCAGGAAGGGTCCGTTCATAGCGCGTCAGGGCATCCCTACTTCGTCTCCACCGGCTCCGGCGCCTTCTCCGATTCAGCCGCCAGCGGGTCCGGAGTCTTGTGCCGCAAGGACAACAGCCCACCGACGACCATGGTGATCACCACGCCCAGCAGGGTGTACCAGGGGTACGCGAGCGCCACCTTGTCCCCGGCCGCCTTGCTGAAGTCGATCCCCACGATCGAGCCGGACGCGGCGCTGAACTTCACCCCGAGGATCACGAACGCCATCACCACGACGGTCGTCACGAAGGCGATGATGGCGTCGACCTGCCGGGCCTTCTTGATCAGCAGTCCCAGCAGGAACGCCCCGAGCAGCGCGCCGTAGGTGTAGCCGGTGATCGCGAGCCCGAGTTCGATGACCGAGTTCTTGGTGGTGGAGAACAAGGACGCGAACAGCGCGAACACCACCGCCCAGATCAGCGTCCACATCCGCCCGTGTTGCAGCAGCTTCGAATCCTCCGGTGAGCGTTTGGTGAACCGCTGGTAGAGGTCGGCCACGGTCGACGTCGACAGCGCGTTGAGCGCGGACGCCAGCGCGCCCATCGTCGACGCCAGCACCCCGGCGATCAGCAACCCAGAGACGCCGACGGGCAGGTCGTCGATGATGAACCGCGAGAACACGTCGTCCGGGCTCTGCATGCCGAGCTGGGCCACGGACTGGCGGCCGTAGAACACCCAGAGCATCGAGCCGACGAGCAGGAACAGCGCGAACTGGACGGTCACCAGGATCCCGCTGCCGATGAGCGCCTTCTGGCCGTCGCGCAGACTCTTCGTGGCCATCAGGCGCTGCGCGATCAGCTGGTCCGCGCCGTGGGAGGCCATGGACAGCGCGGCCCCGCCGAGAATCGCGGTGACGAAGGCGTACGGGCTGGTCAACAGATTCTTCCCGAAGTCGACCAGCATGAACTTCCCGTCCGCGGACGCCTGTCCCGCCCAGTCGCCCGGCAGCTTGCCGAGCAGGACGATCGCGGCGACGGCGGCGCCACCGAGGTACAGCGTCAGCTGGATGACGTCGACCCACACCACGGCCTTGATCCCGCCGACGTAGGCGTAGATCAGCGTGAGCGCGGTCAGCACGACCACGATCACCCAGTAGTCCACGTGCACGTCGTAGTGCGCCAGGATCACCTTGATCGGGATGGCGCCGGCGAATAGCCGCACGCCCTCGGCCAGCAGCCGGGTGATCACGAACGTCAGCGACGCCGTGCCCTGCAGTCCTGAGCCGAAGCGTTTGCCGAGGTAGCCGTACGCGCTGACCATCCGGCCCTGGAAGTAGCGCGGCAGCAGCACGAACGCGGCGATGGTCCGGCCGATGATGTAGCCGAAAGCCAGCTGCAGGAACAGGAATCCGTTGCCGAACACCAGTCCCGGCGTGCTGATGACGGTCAGCGTCGAGGTCTCGGTGGCGACCACCGAGAGCATCACCGCCGGCCACGGCAGACTTCGCTCCCCGACGAAGTAGTCCGCGGCGGATTTCTGTTTCCGCCCGACCCAGACTCCGATGGCGGGCATCGCCGCCAGGTAGATCACGATGATCGCCAGATCAAGTGGCCGCATGGATCTCTCCAACCGTTTCCGACTGTTCCCCCGTTACCCGCAGTCGGGTCACGGTAGCGGTAAGTGGGTGCGGAAGCACGAGTTGCGCGAAACCCGGTGTGATACTCCCGAGAACGCGTGGCCCGGCGGCACCGGTCGCCGAAGGCACGTTGCCCGGAGCGCCGCACCAGGTGAGCCAGCCGAGCAACGCCGTCAGGTAGGCCTCTTTGCCGGCGCTCGGGAAGCCCAGCGCGTCGCTGCTTTCCAGCGTGACGCCGGGAAGCAGCCTGGCGAGCGCCGCCATGAGCGCGGGGTTCTCGACCCCGCCGCCCGAGGCGACGAGCGTGCCGACCGCGTGCCGGGAGCAGGCGTCGGCGATCGTGACCGCGGTCAGCTCGGTGAGCGTGGCCAGCAGATCGGCGTCGGCGATTTCGGTGAGCCCGGCGAGGGCGGTGTCGAGGTACGTGGTGTGGAAATGCTCTTTGCCGGTGGACTTCGGCGGTTCGCGCTTGTAGTACGGGTCGGCGAGGAGGCGCTCCAGGAGATCCGGCCGGACTTCGCCGTCCAGCGCGAGCTTGCCGTCGATGTCGCTGCGGAGCGTGCCGCCGCTGACCCGGTGCGCGGCGAGGTCGAGCAGCGCGTTGCCGGGGCCGGTGTCATAAGCGAGGACGTTCTCGCCGACCACGGTGATGTTCGCGATGCCGCCGATGTTGAGTGCCGCCACCGGATGCCCGCGTTCGTCGGCGATTCCGCGCAGCCACAGCGCATCGAGAGTGCTCGCGAGCGGGGCGCCGTGTCCGCCCGCGGCGACGTCACGCGCCCGGAAGTCCGCAGCGACCGGCAGTCCGGTCCGCTCGGCGATCCACGCGGACCTGCCGAGCTGCAGCGTTCCCTTGGCGACGCCGTCCTCCACCCAGTGGAAGATCGTTTGCCCGAGCGACGCGACGAGATCCGCGCGTCCGTCGGCGAGGTTCTCGACGCCGAGGTTCGCGGCTTCGGCGAAGGCCTGGCCTACTCGCGTGTCCAGTTGCGTGAGCTCCGACGCGGTACAGGAGTTCGGCGGCAGCGCGGCGAGCAGGTCGGCGCGCAGGCCCTCGGGGTATTCGAGTTCCAGATGGCCGAGAGGGGTGAGGCGTACCTCTTCACCGTCGACGCTCAGCTCGGCGGCGGCGACGTCGATCCCGTCGATCGACGTTCCCGAAATGAGCCCTATGACGCGTAAGTGCATGACCACCCGGAGTGGTTTAGTCCACGCGACCGTGCGGGCGCAAGCCGTTTCGTTGGACTTTGGCTCAACCAAGGCGCACATCGTTATCTTCTCCCAAGGTGGTCCATCCCGCGTGGCCACGTCACGGATGCGAAGATGGCGGCCGTGTCGAACACCCCCTGGTTCTGGATCGTTGTCGTCGCCGTCGTCGTGCTGGTTCTCGCCTTCGCCGCCGGCCTGGTCATCGCGCGCCGCCGCAAGATCAGCCTCGACGAAACCGCGCGGCTCGAACGCGAGCGGAAGCCGCAGGCAGGCAGCTACCAGGCGGGTGGCGGGATCGCGCTGGCCCCTGGCGGTGAGAAGACCGCTCCTCCTGTCGAAGAGGTGCACCCCGTCGAGGATCGGCCCGAGGTCGACGGCCAGCCCGCCGTCGGTGACGACGCCGCCGTCCCGCGTGACGCCCCGAAGCGCCCGCTGGTCGACGTCGCGCTGCCGGAGCCCGAAACCGCCGCGCCCCTGGACGAGATCGAGCCCGCGGCCGGCCGGATCGAGCGCCTGCGCGGACGGCTGTCGAAGTCCCGCTCGGTGTTCGGCCAGGGCCTCCTCGGCCTGCTCGGCGCCGGTGACCTCGACGAGGACTCCTGGCAGGAAGTCGAAGACACGCTGCTCATCGCCGACCTCGGTTCGGCGACCACGACCGAGATCGTCGAGCGCCTCCGCGACGAACTCACCCGCCGCGCGGTCCGGACCTCGGAGGACGCCCGCGCGGTGCTCCACGAGGTGCTGACGGCCGCGCTGTCCACCGACTCGGACCGGTTCGTCCGCGCGCTGCCCCACATCGTCGACGGCGTGAAGCAGCCCGCTGTCGTGCTGATCGCCGGGGTCAACGGCACCGGCAAGACCACCACGACCGGCAAGCTCGCCCGTGTGCTCGTCGCGCAGGGCGGCACCGTGCTGCTGGGTGCAGCGGACACCTTCCGCGCCGCCGCCGCCGAGCAGCTGCAGACCTGGGGCGAGCGGGTCGGCGCCGAAGTGGTGCGCGGTAAGGAAGGCGCGGACCCCGCCGCCGTCGCGTTCGAGGCCGTCAAACGCGGTGTCGAAGCGGGCGTGGACGCCGTGCTGATCGACACCGCCGGGCGGCTGCACACCAAGACCGGCCTGATGGACCAGCTCGGCAAGGTCAAGCGGGTCGTCGAGAAGCAGGCCAAGGTCGACGAGGTCCTGCTGGTGCTCGACGCGACCACCGGCCAGAACGGCCTGATGCAGGCGCGGGTGTTCTCCGAGGTCGTCGACGTCACCGGCATCGTGCTGACCAAGCTCGACGGCACCGCGAAGGGCGGCATCGTCTTCCAGGTGCAGCGCGAACTCGGCGTGCCCGTGAAGCTCGTCGGCCTCGGCGAAGGCCCCGACGACCTGGCCCCCTTCGAGCCCAGCGCCTTCGTGGACGCCCTTCTCGGCTAGGGCGTTTTGGGGAAGAGTTGCTCGCGGCGCCCTAGGCGCTGAGGGCTCGGGCCGCCAGCTCGCTGCCGAGCGTGTTGGCGATGCGCTGCACCACCGGCGCGATCCGCGTAACGGCTTCCTTCGTCAGACGCCCTTCAGGGCCTGAGACGGACACGGCGGCCGGGGTCGGCGCACCCGGAACAGGCACGGCCACACAACGGACCCCGAGTTCCTGCTCGCTCTCGTCCAGCGCGTAGCCCTGCTTCGCGACCTTCACGAGGTGGCGTTGCAGCGCGTCGGCGTCGGTGAAGGTGTGCTCGGTGTACGCGGGCATGCCGGTGCGCTCCAGCAGCGCGCGCACGTCGTCGGGCGGGAGCTGCGAAAGGATCGCCTTGCCCACCCCTGTCCCGTGCGGCAGCAGGCGTCGGCCGACTTCGGTGAACATGCGCATCGAGTGCTTCGACGGCACCTGTGACACGTAGACGACCTCGTCGCGTTCCAGTACGGCCAGGTTCGCCGTCTCGCCGACCTCGTCGACCAGTTCGGTGAGCAGCGGCCGCGCCCAGGTGCCGAACTGCATGCTGGCGTGCTCGCCGAGCCGGATCAGCCGCGCGCCGAGCGCGTAGCGGCGGTTCGTGTTCTGCCGCACGTACCCCAGTGCGACCAGGGTGCGGATGAGACGATGGATCGTCGGCATCGGCAGTCCGGACAGCACCGCCAGCTCGGACAGACTCGCCTCGCCACCGGCGTCCGCGAGCAGTTCGAGCAGGTCGAACGCGCGCTGCAGGGACTGCACGCCGCCATCGCGTCCCGTTTTCTCCTCCGCCACGAATGACCGTCCTTACGTTCCCGTTGAGCTTCCGCTATGCAGAAACTATAGTCCGTGATGTAAAAAACGTATGGACGTCTTCTATCGAATGGGTGTTCTCATGTCTGAAGTCCAGGTGCTCGGCGGCTCGGTCGAGCGTGACGACGAGGTCCTGACGCCGGGGGCACTGGAGTTCCTCGGCGGCCTGCACGACGCCTTCGCCGCGCGGCGGGACGAGCTGCTCGCGGCCCGCGGCAAGCGCCGCGACGAGGCCAAGCGCACCGGCAAACTGGACTTCCTGCCCGAGACGGCCGAGATCCGCGAGTCCGCGTGGAAGGTCGCCGAAGCCCCCGCCGCCCTGCGGGACCGCCGCGTCGAGATCACCGGCCCGACCGACCGCAAGATGACCATCAACGCGCTCAACTCCGGCGCCAAGGTGTGGCTGGCAGACCTCGAAGACGCCAACACCCCGCACTGGGCCAACGTCGTCTCCGGCCAGGTCAACCTGCGTGACGCCGTGCGCGAGACCATCTCGCTGGAGAGCGGCGGCAAGAGCTACAACCTCCGCGACGACGTCGAGCACGCCACCATCGTGGTCCGCCCGCGTGGCTGGCACCTCGACGAGCGCAACCTCGAAATCGGCGGGCGCCAGGCCGTCGGCGCGCTGGTCGACTTCGGGCTGTACTTCTTCCACAACGCGAAAGCCTTGCTGGCCAAGGGAAGTGGCCCGTACTTCTACCTGGCGAAGATGGAGAGCCACCTCGAAGCCCGGCTCTGGGACGACGTCTTCACCCACTCGGAGAAGGCACTCGGCATCGACCACGGCACGGTCCGCGCGACCGTCCTGATCGAGACGATCCCCGCCGCGTTCGAGATGGAAGAGATCCTCTACGAGCTGCGCGACCACGCGTCGGGCCTCAACGCCGGCCGCTGGGACTACCTGTTCAGCATCATCAAGTACTTCCGTGACGCCGGTGAGCGGTTCGTCCTGCCGGACCGCAACTCGGTCACCATGACGGCACCGTTCATGCGCGCGTACACCGAGCTGCTGGTGAGCACCTGCCACAAGCGTGGCGCGTTCGCGATCGGCGGGATGGCCGCGTTCATCCCCAACCGCAAGGACCCCGAGGTCACCGAAAAGGCGATGAACAAGGTCCGCGACGACAAGAGCCGCGAGGCCGGCGACGGTTTCGACGGTTCCTGGGTGGCGCACCCGGGCATGGTCGACATCTGCCGCGAGGAGTTCGACAAGGTCCTCGGCGACAAGCCGAACCAGCTCGACCGCCTCCGCGACGATGTCCACGTGACGGCCGACCAGCTCCTTGATCTGTCTGGCACCGAAGGCGGCGCGACGGCCGCCGGGCTGCGGGCCGCGGTCGACGTCGGCATCCGGTACATCGCGTCCTGGCTGAGCGGGAACGGCGCCGCGGCCATCCACAACCTGATGGAAGACGCGGCCACAGCGGAGATCTCGCGTTCGCAGGTCTGGCAGTGGGTGAACAACAGCACGCAGCTCGACACCGGTGAAAAGGTCAGCGAAGAGCTGGTCCGCACGGTGATCGGCGAGGTCCGTGCCGGGCTCGCCGACGTCATCCCGGCCGAGTTCCTCGGTGAGGCTGTGGAACTGTTCGAGCAGGTCGCTTTGGCCGAGCAGTTCGCGGACTTCCTGACCCTCCCCGCCTACGAACGGATCAAGTAACTCCATGGCCGGTCGGCTCAGTGACGGCGTTTACGCCGGTATCGACGCGCGTCTCGCCGAGGCGGACGCGCGGGTGGTGGCGGCGTATCCCGGTGAGCCGATCGGCCGCCAGCCCGTGCACACGGTGTACGTGCCCGCCTCGCAGTACCGCGCCCGGATGGTCGCGGACTGGGGGAAGCAAGCAGTTCGGGTGTTCCTCGAAGACGGCGACCTGCTCGGCCTCGACGACGAAGTGTCGGACCGGGTAAGGGAAAAGCTGCTCACCGAGCCGATCGAGGATCTCCGGATCGACTTCGAGGACGGCTACGGCAACCCCGGCGACGACGTCGAGGACGCGGCGGCGGTCGCGGCCGGGCGGACGCTGGCTGTCACGGGTGGCACGCCGTTCGTGGGCATCCGGTTCAAAAGTTTCGAACAGGCAACGCGCCGGCGCGGGATCCGGACGTTGGATCTCTTCCTGTCCGGAGTCCTCGAATCCGGTCCGCTGCCCGGCGGGTTCGTCGTCACGCTGCCGAAGGTGACGGCCGTCGAACAGGTCGAGGCGTGCGCGGAGGTGCTCGAAAAGCTGGAAGCGGCCTACGGGCTCACCGCGCACGCGCTGAAGTTCGAGGTCCAGATCGAGACGTCCCAATCGATTCTCGCCACCGACGGCACCATCGCGGTGGCGCGGATCATCCAGGCCGCGGCCGGGCGCTGCACCGGGCTGCACTACGGAACCTATGACTACAGCGCGGGTGTCGGCATCAGTGCGGCCTACCAGAGCATGGAACACCGAGCCGCCGACTTCGCGAAGCAGTTCATGCAGGTGGCCGCCGCCGGAACCGGCGTCCGGCTGTCCGACGGCTCCACGAACAAGATCCCGGTCGGCGATCGTGACGCCATCGGTGTCGCATGGTCCGAGCAGACGCGGCTGGTGCGGCGGTCCCTGGAAAACGGCTTCTACCAGGGCTGGGACCTGCATCCGCATCAGCTGCCGAGCCGGTTCGCGGCGACGTACGCCTTCTTCCGCGAAGGTTTCCCGGCCGCTTCGGCACGGCTTCGCGACTACGCGGCGAAGACGGAAAACGGCGTCATGGACGAGCCCGCCACCGCGCAGGCCCTCGCCGCGTACCTGACTCGCGGCCTGGACTGCGGCGCCCTCGACGAAGCCGAAGTCCTCAAACTCAGCACCCTGGACCGGCCCGCGCTGGACCGGCTGGTCCGCCGCATCGAGTAGCCGACTCGGTGACGTAGGCGCAGCTGTGGGGGTGGCTCGTGAGTGGCTACGAGTGTTCTAACACTTGTTGCCACTCACGACCTTCTACGACCCGCCGACCGTGCGGCGGGTTTCCAGCTGTGCGCGGTCGGCGGCGGCGGTACCGGCGCCCCACCCGGCGGCATTGCTTACCGACACGTGCTTTCCCACCGTCGCCGGGTACCTGATGTCGAACTCCGCGTCTACCTTCTGCTGGCGGGACACCAGCACCGGGAGCAAGCGGGCGGAGTCCGGTGCCTCGGCGATGGTGGTCGTGTTCGTCCGTTCCAGACGTTCACCGATCCGCGTCGCGTAGGCCACGAGGAAGGACTGTCGGTAGGAACGGGTCCGGGACTGGCCACCGCGAGTCGTCTGGCTCCCGCCGGAGAGCATCGCTTTCGTGGCCTGCAACAGCAGTGATGTCGTCAGCAGCTCGACCGATTCGAGGTCGTTTTCGTCGCCGAGCACGCTCATGAATCCCCACGACGCGTGGAAGATCGCCCGGCAGCGATTCGCCTTCGACACCATTTCGACCAGCAAGGATTTCGCGTCGAGATAAGGCGCGTCCAGCCAGATGCGGTGCGTGCCGACCATGGCGGGCGCGGAGGTGTCCGCTTCGACCAGCACCCTGTCGAGGGCGTGCCGGGTCATGAGTTCCTGCGCCTTGGCGGAGAGCGCTTCGGCCTCTTCGGGGAACGAACTCGACTCGGCCTTCGCCAGCAGCGCGCGGACCCGGCTCAGCATCTTCTCGTCGACGCCGTGGTGCGCGGTCACCTTCTGGTTCTTCACGGTGCCGGGAAGCGGAGCGATCACGGCCACCGGATGCAGGGTCATCAGGAGGCCAAGGACTTCGATCACGATGGCCAGCGCTTCCGCGAGATCGAGGACGTTTTTGGCCGCCCACTGCCCTAGCTGCGGCTTGTCCCGCGACCACCAGGTGACCGCCTCGATCTGCGCGAGCTGGTCACGCCAGACCGGATGCACGATCGTCGGTGCGAACTGCCG
Source organism: Amycolatopsis sp. (assembly GCF_036008905.1). Classification (GTDB taxonomy): domain Bacteria; phylum Actinomycetota; class Actinomycetes; order Mycobacteriales; family Pseudonocardiaceae; genus Amycolatopsis. Next base: position 44,065 of record NZ_DASYMU010000064.1, read on the forward strand.
CATGTACGCGGCGAGCTCGTCGACCAGATAGCTGACGGCGACCCGGTCGAGCCGGCGGCGCGTGATCTGGAAAAGGTCCTCCGGCAGCCAGCCGTCCCTGAACACCCGGATGAACACGTGGTCGGTGGCCAGGTGCGCGGCCGTCTCGATATCCCTCGTCGTGCCCTGGAAACGTGGGGAAGCGAGGGTGGCGGCACATTCCTTCGCGGCTCCGACGTCGCCTTTGGCCCGTTCGAACGACGCTGACAGCAGCATGTTCGCGATCAGGTCGGCGGGAAGCGGCGGTGCGGTGAAGTCGTATGCCGACGACTGTTCCGGCGAAGGTTGTTGCCGCTGTTTGGCCGCGCGCTGTTTCGCCTTCGCGGCCCGCTTCTGCCTGTTCTGCTTGCTCAAGCCAACCCTCCACCGGTATGTGCACACAGCGTACGCAAGGCGGCTCCAGCCGTAACAACCACGGAACTTGGGGAAAATCTCCGACCCCTAGGTTGCGGGAATGTCGATCAAGGGCTGGTACAAGTCGCTGTTCGTGCAGCTGCTCGTCGCGGTGGTGGCCGGGGTGCTCGTCGGGCATTTCTGGCCGGGCTTCGGCGCGGAGCTGAAACCGGTCGGGGACGGGTTCATCCGGTTGATCAAGATGATCATCGCGCCGCTCATCTTCTGTGTGGTGGTCACCGGGATCGCCGCGGTCGGGGACGTCAAGGCGGTCGGGCGGATCGGGCTCAAGGCGATCCTCTACTTCGAGATCGTGACGACGTTCGCGCTGATCTTCGGTCTACTGGTGGCCAACGTCTTCCGCCCGGGCAGCGGGCTGGACATCGACCCGGCGACGCTCGACCCGAATGCGGTGGACGCCAAGACCAACGGCGGCCGGCTGCCGTCGGCGGCGGACTTCCTGCTGCACACCATCCCGGACAGCGTGGTCAACGCGTTCGCGGAAAACCAGCTGCTCCAGGTGCTCGTGTTCGCGGTGTTCTTCGGGGTCGCGCTCGCCGCGATCGGGCCGACGAAGGCGCCGCTGGTGCTCAGTCTCGTCGAGCAGTTCCAGCAGGTGATCTTCAAGGTCATGGGCTGGATCATGCGGGTCGCCCCGCTCGGCGCGTTCGGCGCGATGGCGTTCATCATCGGCCAGTACGGCATCGGAACCCTTGGTACGTATGCGAAACTCATCGGCGCCTGTTACGCGGCGGCCGCGCTGTTCGCGTTGATCCTCGCCGCTGTCTCACGGTTCTACGCGGGTATCCCGATCTGGCAGTTCATCCGCTACGCGCGGGAAGAGTTCCTTCTCGCGCTCGGCACGGCGTCGACCGAATCGGTGATGCCGCGGATCATGATCAAGCTGACCGAGGCGGGCTGTTCGCGGGCGGTGACCGGACTGGTCGTGCCCACCGGCTACTCGTTCAACCTCGACGGCGCCACGATCTATCTCTCGATCTGCACGGTGTTCCTGGCGCAGGCATTCGGCGTGGACATGTCGCTCGGCCAGCAGCTGCTCGCCGTCGGAATCCTGATGCTCACGTCGAAGGGCATGGCCGGGGTGCCGGGCTCGTCGTTCCTGGCGTTGTCGGCGACAGCCGCCGCGATCGGCGCGTTCCCGGTCGCCGGTGTCGCGCTGCTGCTCGGCGCGGACCGGCTGATGGACTCGATGCGCGTGTTCGTCAACTTGCTGGGCAACTGCGTGGCGACCTTCGTCGTCGCCAAGTCCGAGAACCAGCTGGACCGCGAACGCATGCTCGAAACCTTCGGCACCATGGCCAAAAAACCCGACCCAGAACCAGTCGCGACCCCAGCGCCGTGAGCAGGCACCCACCGCCGCGTCCGGCCATCTGTCGACAGATGGCGACGAGTCACGCTCAGCCAGGTATAGGATTTGCTATACCTGGCTGGCGGCTAAGGAAGGGGACGTCTGCGTCGTCGATGAGGAACGCCGAGCAGAAGAAGAGGGCGGGCGATGACCGGCTATAGCCATTGGCAGGACATTCGCGGCCAACACGTCGAACGTGCCGGCGGCGAGGAAGCAGTCGAAGCGGGCAAGCAAGAGCTGCTCCCAGATCGAACAAGGCAAAGTCGCGGGGCAGGACGTGCTCGCTCGCTATGCGGCGGCACTCGGGGGAAGACTCCATCAGGCGATCTATTTCGACGATGGTGACATCGCCGCCATCGCCTGACGAGCTCAGCTGCCGACGGAGCGGCGGGCTTCCAGGTGGGCGCGGTCGGCGGCTTCCTTGCCCGCGCCCCAGCCGGCGGCGTTGCGCACGGGCACGCGCTTGCCGACGGCTTTCGGGTACCGGATCTCGAACTGCTCGTCGACCTTCTGCCGCCGGGACGCCAGCACCGGCAACAGCCGGGCGGAGTCCTCGGCCGCGGCGATCGTCGTCGCGCTGGCCTGCTCCAGGCGTTCGCCGATCCGGGTCGCGTAGGCGACCAGGAAAGACTGCCGGAACGCGCGGGTGCGGGCTTCGCTGAGCTTCCCGGCGTCGTGGCCGGCGGCGATCATCGCGCGCGTGGCCTGCAGCAGGAGCGACGTCGTCAGCAGGTCCACGGCGTCGAGGTCGCTGTCGTCGCCGAGCACGCTGACGAAGCCCCAGGACGCGTGGAAGATCGCGCGGCAGCGGTTCGCCGTCGCGACGACGTCGACCAGCAGTGACTTGGCGTCGAGGTACGGCGTGTCGAGCCACAGCCGGTGGGCGCTGACCGTGTTCACCATCGCGGCGTCCGCCTCGACGAGCACCCTGTCGAGCGCGTAGCGGGTCATGAGCTCCTGCGCCTTGCCCGACAGCGCTTCGGCTTCCTCGGGGAACGCGCTCGACTCCGCCTTCGCCAGCAGCGCGCGGACCCGGCTCAGCATCTTCTCGTTGACGCCGTGCTTGCCGGTGATCTTCTGGTTCTCGACCGTGCCGGGCAGCGGGACGATGAGGTCCAGCGGGTGCAGCGTGGTCAGCAGGTCGAGGACCTCGACGACGCTGGTCAGCACCTCCACCGGAATGAGAATGTGCTTGGCCGCGAACTGCCCCAGATGCGGCTCGTCGCTGCTCCACCAGACCGTCGCGTCGAGCTGCCCGAGCTGTTCGCGCCACGTCGGGTGGACGGTCGCGGGCGGGTAGGGCTCGATGTACGCGGCGAGCTGGTCGACGACGTAGGCGAGGGCGAACTCGTCGAGCTGGCGCCGCGTGGCCTGGTAGATGTCCTCGGCAAGCCAGCCGCCCTTGATCGCGCGGTCCAGCAGGTGCTTGACGGCCTTCTGCGCGCCGAGTTCGACGTCGCCGAAGCTGCTCGGGAAGCTCTCGGACGTCAGCTCGTCGGCGCACTGCTTCGCGGCGCCGGAGTTGGTTTCGAGGTCGTTCGCCGCCTTGATCAGGATCGTGGCGATCTCGTCGACCGTCGGTGCTTCCGCGTAGTACGGACGCTGTGCGGCCTGTTCCCTGGCCGCGCGTTGCGCCGCGGCCCTCAGCCGGCTTTTCTGCTTACCCATCTCCGCCCTTTCACCATGGGCGTCAAAGTGAGATGCCGACCTGGTACCCCAATTCTCTCAGGTCGCTTTTCGGCCTTACCCGTCGGCCAGCAAAGCGAGGTAAACCTCGACCTGTTCGGTGAAATTCGTGAGGTCGACGTCGAGGAGCTCACTCGCGCGGCCGATGCGGTAGCGCAGCGTGTTGACGTGGACGTGCAACGCTTTCGCGGCCCGCGCGGGTGACCCGGAACACTCCAGGAAAACGCGCACTGTGCGCACGAGGTCACTGTTTTGCTCGGCGTCGTAAGCGAGTAACGGGCCGAGTACCCGCCGGCGCAATGCCGCTCGGAGTTCGTCGGGCGCACCGGCGAGCAACAACCGGTGCATGCCGATTTCCTCCCCCGCCACGACCGCGACCCGCTCGGTCCGGTTCGCCGCGGCGACCACGGCGTGGCGGGCTTCCTCGGCCGCGCCGCGCAGGCCGGAAATCTGTGCCGGGCCACCGCTTCCCAGCAGTACCCGGGAAGCGCCGAGCATTGGCTCCACAGTGGACAGAGCGCGGGTTGCCGACGTCGTCCAGTCGGCGGGCCAGCCGTCGTCGGTTTCCACGAGTGCGTAGGCGTCTTCGCCGAGGGCACCGATCAAAACCCGCGCGGGATGTCCGGCGAAGAGTTCGCCGAGCAGTTCGCGACCCGCGCCGGCGCCGGGCGTGCGCGCCAGCACCACGCGCAGAGTGGCGTCGGCGGGGAGACCGCTCGCGGCGAACGCGTCGGCCAGTTCGGCACCGGTCGCCGAGCCACTTCCGAGCAGCCGGATGAGCGGTTCCGCGACCCGGTCGCCGACCCGGCGCACCTGGTCGTCGCGTGACCGCGCCAGCCCGATCAGGCCCGCGAGTTCCTCGGCGATCTCGGTCGCGCCGGAGGTCAGTTCCGCGCCGACGGCCAGCAGCCACGGCACGGCGTGCCGGCCGCCGATGGGCAGCAGCGTGTGCCCGTGGACGCCGGACGGATGACCTTGGGCGGAGACGAACCGGGCGACGAGCTTGTCGACCGGCGGGGGAGGTTCTTCGCTGCCGGAGACGACCCGGCCGGTGGCCGACAGCACCCAGCAGGGCGCGCCGAGTTCAGTGGCGGCGTGACCGAGCAGCGTCGACAGCGACGCGTCGTCGGTCGCGGCCGAAAGCAACCGTTTGCGCGCGCCTTCCGACCCGGCGGCCAGCGCGAGGACCACTCGTTCGGTGATGACCGAGAAGGAGAGTTCCGGCGGTACTTCCAGCAGCGGGATGCGGTGCCGCGCGCAGGCGTCGATCAGATCCTGGGGGATGCCGTCGGAATCCGCGCCGGACGCCGCCAGCGCCGCCGCACCGGCACGCGCCATCGCGGCCACGAACGGCTCGGCGTCCCCGGGGCGTCGCCACCACAGCAAACCGCTGAGCACCAGCTCACCCGCGGAGAGGTAGCGGCCGGGGTCGGGCAGCTCGGTGCCGTAGATCCGGGTGACCTTGCGGTCGAGCAGATCCGCCCCGGTCCGCAGGCGCAAGTGCAATCCCGGTAGATCGAGCAGAGTTTTCAGTACTGTCATCAGGGTTGTAGGAAAGCACAAAGAGGCAGGTCCCCGCTGCCCCCGATTCATACTCCCGCGCCGTTGCGGCTCAGGGCAGTAGGTGTGTGTACTGGGTCACTACACCGACTTCGAGGAGCCAGAGAGTGGATTTCCTGCGCCCCACCACCCTGCCGGAGGCGCTCGCCATCAAGGCCGAGCGGCCGGACGCGGTGCCCATCGCCGGCGGGACCGACGTGATGGTCGAGCTGAACTTCGACCACCGCCGCCCCGCCGCGCTGATCGACCTCACCGGGATCGCGGAGCTGGCCGAATGGTCCACATCGGACGGTGTGGTCCGGCTCGGCGCCGGTGTCCCGTACGTCCGGGTCATCGCTGAACTGGGTGAAAAGCTGCCCGCGCTGGCCATGGCTTCCCGCACGGTCGGGTCGCCGCAGATCCGCAACCGCGGCACGGTCGGCGGTAATCTCGGGGCCGCGTCGCCCGCCGGGGACACCCATCCGGTGCTGCTGGCCGCCGGGGCGTCGGTGGAGGTCGCGTCGGTTCGCGGTTCGAGGGTCATCCCGGCCGACGAGTTCTACCTCGGCGTCAAACGGCACGCCCTCGACGCCGACGAGCTGATCACGGCCGTGCACGTGCCGATCACCGGCGCGCCGCAGCAGTTTTCCAAGGTCGGCACGCGCAACGCGATGGTCATCGCGGTCTGCTCGTTCGCCGTCGCACTACATCCCGAGCGGTCGCGGGTCGGCGCCGCCGTCGGCTCGGCCGCGCCGACCCCACGTCGTGCGCTGGCCGCCGAGGAGTTCCTGTCCGGTGAACTGACCGACAAGAACTTGTGGGGCACCCGCGCGGCGATCAGCGACTCCGTGCGCCGGCGGTTCGGCGAGCTCGTTTCGGAGGCCAGTTCACCGATCGACGACGTCCGCGGCAGCGCCGAATACCGCAAGCACGCGCTCGCGGTGCTGGCCAGGCGGACCTTGACTTGGGCGTGGAACGACTACCAGGGGAGTGAGCGCTCGTGCGCGTGAACGTGACGATCAACGGCGAGTCCCGGCAGGCCGACGACGTGTGGGAGGGCGAAAGCCTGCTCTACGTCCTGCGTGAGCGGCTCGGCCTCCCCGGCTCCAAGAACGCTTGTGAGCAGGGCGAATGCGGGTCCTGCACGGTATACCTCGACGAGGTCCCGGTCTGCTCGTGCCTGGTCGCCGCCGGTCAGGTGGAGGGCCGCGAGGTCCGGACCGTCGAAGGACTCGCCGACGGCGACAAGCTCGACCCGGTCCAGCAGTCCTTTGTGGACGCCGGAGCCGTGCAGTGCGGTTTCTGCACGCCCGGGCTCGTCGTCGCGGCGCACGACCTGCTGAACCGCGTCGCCAGCCCGAACGACGAGGAGATCCGCGAGGCGCTCGCCGGAAACCTGTGCCGCTGCACGGGATACGAGAAGATCCTCGACGCCGTCCGGCTCGCCGCGACGGTCAAGGCGGGTACCGCATGAGGACGGTAATCGAGAACGCGGCGATCGCCACCGTCGATGCGTCCGGCACCGAGATCCCCAGCGGATACGTGGTCATCGAGGATGAGCTGATCGTCGCCGTCGGCGAAGGCCCGGCACCGGCCGGGGAGTACGACGAGCGCATCGACGGGCGTGGGCGTCTGGTCACTCCCGGTCTCGTCAACACCCATCACCACCTGTACCAGTGGGCGACTCGCGGGCTGGCCGCCGACCACACGCTCTTCGAGTGGCTCGTCGAGCTGTACCCGATCTGGGGCCGGCTCGACGCCGAAATCACCCACGCCGCCGCGACGGCCGGGCTTGCCCGCCTCGCGATGACCGGCTGCACCACGGTCGCCGACCACCACTATGTGTTCCCGCGGGACGCGGGTGACCAGGTCGAAGCGCTCGTGTCCGCGAACAGCCGCGTCGGCACGCGGATCCACATCGTGCGCGGCTCGATGGACCGAGGCGAGTCCGACGGCGGGCTGCCGCCGGACAACCTCGTCGAGGAGACCGAAGCCGCGTTGCTCGGCACCGAGCGGGCCATTGACCAGCACCATGACACGTCGGCGAACGCCCGTGTCCGCATCGCGGCCGGGCCGTGCTCGCCGTTCTCGGTCAGCGAGCGGTTGATGACCGGTGCCGCGGAATTGGCGCGCCGCAAGGGAGTCCGGCTCCACACGCACCTGGCGGAGACACTCGACGAGGAAGAGCAGTGCCTCGCCGAGGTCGGCTGCACGCCCGCGGAGTACGCCGACAAACTCGGCTGGCTCGGCGATGACGTCTGGCTCGCGCACACCGTGCACCTCGCGCCCGAAGCGATCCGCAAACTCGGCGCCACCCGCACCGGTTCGGCGCACTGCCCGACGTCGAACGGCAGGCTCGGCACCGGTATCGCGCCGGTCCGTGCGCTGCTCGACGCGGGTGCGCCGGTCGGTCTCGGTGTCGACGGCGCCGCGTCCAACGAATCCGGCGGTCTCGGCGAGGAGCTGCGGCAGTCGCTTTTCCAGGCGCGCCAACGAGGTGGGCCCAAGGCGTTGACCACGCGCCAGGCGTTGTGGATGGGCACCATGGGCGGCGCGCGCTGCCTCGGCCGGGAGAGCGAAATCGGCTCGGTCGAGGTCGGGAAGCTCGCCGACCTGGCCCTTTGGGACCTGAACGGGCTGTTGTACGCCGGGATCACCGACCCGGTCGCCGCGCTGGTTCTCGGTGCCACCCCGCCGATCGCGCGGCTGCTGGTCGGCGGGAAGACCGTGGTGTCCGGCGGCGAACTGCGAACGGCCGACGAAGCTTCGATCGCGCGGGAACTCAGCGCGGCCAGCGCACGACTTCGGGAGACGCGATGAGTAGCGCCACGGAAACCGCCACCGCGACGGCGACTGGCTCGGCGAACGGCGTCGGTGCGAGCCCGCAACGCCCCGACGGCACCATCAAGGTCCGCGGTGAGTTCGCCTACTCCTCGGACCTGTGGCACGAGGACATGTTGTGGGGCGCCACTTTGCGCAGCCCGCACCCGTACGCCCGGATCGAGAGCATCGACATCGGCGAGGCGCTGAAGGTGCCCGGGGTGTACGCGGTGCTCACTCACGAAGACGTACCCGGCGTGAACCGGTACGGCCTGGAGCACCAGGATCAGCCGGTGCTGGCCGTGGATGTCGTGCGGTACCAAGGGGAACCGGTCGCGCTGGTCGCCGCCGATCACCCCGAAACCGCGCGACGTGCGATGAAGCGCATCAAGGTCGTTTACACGGAACTGGAACCGGTGATCGACGTCGAGGCGGCCGTCGCCGGTGAAGGCGCGGATCTGCACCCCGGCGGGAACGTCGTCCGGCACGTGCCGATCCGGCGCGGTGACGTGACCGCGGAAGCCGCTGTCGTGGTGAGCGGCGTGTACGAGGTCGGCATGCAGGACCAGGCCTTCCTCGGCCCGGAATCGGGGTTGGCCGTACCCGCTGAAGACGGTGGTGTCGACCTTTTCGTGGCCACACAATGGCTGCACGTCGACCAGCAGCAGATCGTGGCCGCGCTGGGCCTGCCGAAGGAAAAGGTGCGACTGACGCTCGGTGGCGTCGGTGGCGCGTTCGGTGGCCGCGAGGACCTGTCGATCCAGGTACACGCCTGCCTGCTCGCGCTGCACACCGGCAAGCCGATCAAGATGGTCTACAACCGCGAGGAATCCTTCTACGGGCACGTGCACCGGCACCCGGCGCGCATGTACTACGAGCACGGCGCGGACGCCGACGGCAAGCTCGTCTACGTCAAGGCGCGGTTGTACCTCGACGGTGGCGCGTACGCGTCTTCGACCGGCGCGGTGGTGGCCAACGCGGCGACGCTCGGTGTCGGGCCGTACGACGTGCCGAACGTGTCCGTGGACTGCTGGGGCACGTACTCGAACAACCCGCCCTGCGGCGCCATGCGCGGGTTCGGTGCGGTGCAAGCGGGTTTCGCGTACGAGTCGCAAATGGACAAACTCGCCGAGGCCTGTGGCATCGACCCGGTCGATATCCGGATTCGCAACGCCATGGCAGAAGGCAGCATCATGCCGACCGGCCAGGTCGTCGACTCGGCCGCACCGGTCGCCGAACTCCTGGAACGCCTGCGCGCCAAGCCCTTGCCCGCGGCGGAAGGCGAACTCGACCTCCGACGCATGCCCGGCGGCGTCTCGAACACGACGCACGGTGAAGGTGTCGTGCGCGGTGTCGGTTACGCGGTCGGCATCAAGAACATCTGCTTCTCCGAAGGCTTCGACGACTACTCGACGGCCCGCGTGCGCCTGCAGATCGTCGGCGACGAACCGGCGGCGACAGTGCACACGGCGGCCTGCGAGGTCGGCCAGGGCCTGGTGACGATCATGCAGCAGATCGTCCGTACCGAGCTGGGCATCGAGCAGGTCACCATCCTGCCGATGGACACCACCATCGGCAACGGCGGTTCGACGTCGGCGTCACGGCAGACCTACGTCACCGGGGGAGCGGTCCAGGCGGCTTGCCTGGCCGTGCGCTCGAAGCTGTTCGCGCACGCGGAAACCAAGCTCGGCACGGCGGCGAGCCAGCTCAGCGTCACCGGCGGCAAACTCGTTTCGTCGAGCGACGGCGTGCTGGCGGACCTGGTCGACGTGCTCGGTGACGACACGTTCGACGAGACCGTCGAGTGGCGTCACCGGCCGACCGAGTCCCTCGACCCCGAGACCGGGCAGGGCATGGCCCACGTCCAGTACGGGTTCGCGGCGCACCGCGCTGTTGTCGACGTCGACACCGAACTCGGGCTGGTTAAAGTGATCTCGCTGGACTGCGCGCAGGACGTCGGCAAGGCGATGAACCCGCAGGCCGTGCTCGGCCAGATCCAGGGCGGCTCGGCGCAGGGACTCGGGCTCGCGGTGATGGAGGAGATCCAGACCGCCGGCGGCAAGATCCGGAACCCGTCGTTCACCGATTATCTGATCCCGACCGTGCTCGATATGCCACCGATGAGCATCGACGTCCTCGAGCGTGCCGACCCGCACGCGCCGTACGGGCTGCGAGGTGTCGGCGAACCGCCGACGATCTCGTCCACCCCGGCGATCGTCGCGGCGATCCGCGCGGCCACCGGACTGGCACTGCAACGCGTCCCGGTGCGCCCGGAACACATCACCGGCACCTGATTCTCAAGACTAGGAGACCTTTCGTGGGGACACGTCTGTCCATAGCTGTTTCGGACGAGCGGAAATGGCTCGACGAAGCCGTCCGGCTCGCGACCGCCAACGTCGAAGCGGGTGGAGGCCCGTTCGGCGCGGTGATCATCCGAGGTGGCGAGATCATCGCCACCGGGACCAACCAGGTGACACCACGGCTCGACCCGACGGCGCATGCCGAAGTCGTCGCCATCCGGGCGGCCTGCCAGGCGATCGGCGACTACAAGCTGACCGGCTGCGTGCTCGTCTCTTCGTGCGAGCCCTGCCCGCTGTGCTTGTCGGCAGCCTTGTGGGCGCGGGTGGATCGCGTCCTGTACACCGCGGATCGTGACGACGCCGCCAAAGCGGGCTTCGACGACCGTGAGTTCTACGAGCTCTTCGGCAAGCCGCGTGAGAGCTGGCCCGTCCCGATCGACCAACTGTCCACTTCGGACTTCAACGCGCCTTTCCAGGCCTGGCTGTCGAAACCCGACAAGCTCGCCTACTAAAGACCTCGTGAGTGGCTACGAGTGTTAGAACACTCGTAGCCACTCACGAGCCACCCACCCAGCCGGGCCCCTTCCGAAAAGGGGGCCTTGGTCGAGCACGCCCACACCGCTGTGGAGACACTCATGACCCAGCTGCGCGCTAACCCGCCCCACCACTCGCCGGAACCGGCTCCCGCAAACGCCTCCCGGCTAGACCGCTTCTTCAAGATTTCCTTTCGTGGCAGCACGGTGGGCCGCGAGGTTCGCGGAGGCGTGACCACGTTCGTCGCGATGTGCTACATCGTGCTGCTCAACCCGCTCATCCTCGGCGCGTCGGCCGACATCACCGGCGCCCGCCTGACCACCGAGCAGGTCACCACCGCGACCGCGCTGGCCGCGGGGATCACCACGATCCTGATGGGCCTGATCGGCAACGCGCCGCTCGCGCTCGCGGCGGGACTCGGCGTCAACGGCGTCGTCGCGTTCCAGATGGCGCCGGCGATGACATGGGCGCAGGCTTTCGGGCTCGTGGTGCTGGAGGGCGTGTGCATCGTGCTGATGGCCGTCTCCGGGGTGCGGGAACGGATCATCAACGCCATCCCGATGCCGCTGAAGGTGGCGATCACCGTCGGGATCGGGCTCTACATCGCGCTGGTCGGCCTGGTCAGCGCGGGTTTCGTGACGCGGACCCCGGACGCGGCGAACTCGACGGTCCCGGTGCGGATGGGTATCGGCGGGCATCTCGTCGGCTGGCCGATCGCGATCTTCTGCATCGGCCTGCTGCTGATGATCGTGCTGATCAGCCGCGCGGTACCGGGCGCGGTGCTCATCAGCATCCTGGTGGCGACCGTCTTGGCGATCGTCGTCAACAGTGTGTTCCACGTCGGCGGCTGGGGTCTGGTCGTGCCGAACGTGCCGGAGCACGTGGTCGCGAGTCCTGATTTCAGTTTGCTGGGCGACATCGATCTGTTCGGCGGTTTCGGCTCGGCCGGGATCGCGACGGCGACGGTGTTCCTGTTCACTCTGGTGCTGTCCGGGTTCTTCGACGCCATGGGCACCATCACCAGCGTTTCCGAGGAAGCCGGGCTGGTGAAGGACGGCCGTGTCGAGGGCATGGGCCGGATCCTGCTCGTCGATGGGATCGGCGCGTTCGCCGGTGGCGTCACGGGTTCCGCGCCGAACACGGTGTTCCTCGAATCGGCAGCGGGGGTCGGCGAAGGCGCGCGGACTGGCTTGGCGAGTGTCGTGACCGGTGGATTGTTCACCGCGACGCTGTTCCTGACGCCGATCGCGGCGGTGGTCCCGGCGCAGGCCGCGGCACCGGCGCTGGTCGTCATCGGCGGCATGATGATGGCCCAGTGCGCGCGGATTCCCTGGCGGGACTTGGATTTCGCGATCCCGGTGTTCCTGACGATCGCGCTGATCCCGTTCACCTATTCGATCACGAACGGCATCGGCGCCGGTTTGGTCGCGTACGTTCTGATCAAGGTCGGCAAGGGACAGTGGCGGGAGATCGGCTGGCTGCTCGGCATCCTGGCCGTGGTCTTCGCCTGTTACTTCGGAATCGAAGGGATCATGCCGTGGCTTTGATGTTCCTCAACGGTGGTGGCATGCGGGGCGGCCCGCTGCACATCCAGCTCCAGGGCGCGCCGCTGCTGTGCGTCGCGAAGTCCGCCCCGAAGTATCGGTACTTCTCCGTCGGGGACCGTTTTCCGGCGATGTACGAGGTCGAATCCGGCGGCGGCAGCGTCGTCGGCGAGGTCTACGACCTGCCGCTGCGTGTCCTGCGTGACCACCTGATCCCGTCGGAACCACCCGAGCTCGAGATCGGCATCATCGAACTCGAAGACGGCGCCGCCTGTCTCGCCACCGTCCTGCGTAAGTCCTTTGTGGACGCTCCTGACCTCATCGACATCACGGCCCTGGGTGACTGGCGAGCCCACCTCGCCACCCTGACGTGAGTTCAGCTCACGGTGGCGAGGGCGGCGCGGGCGGCCAGGACTGAGGTGGCGGAGGCGACGGCGAGGGGTTCGGTGGTGCGCAGGGAGCGGCTGAGGATGAAGGCGCCTTCCAGGCTCGTGACCACCGAAATGGTGAGCGTGCGGGCCGCTTCCTCGCCGATGCCGAACCTCGCGAAAACCGCCGTACCGGCGTCGATCCACGCGGTGAAGACGTCCGCGGTCGCTTTCCGGAGCGGCTCGTTCGTGCTGGCGACTTCCAGCGCGACGGTCGCGATCGGGCAAGCGTCGGCGTAGTCCGTCTCACGCAGTGTCTCGGCCGCGCCGGCGAAAGCCGCTTCGACGCCGCCGACGAGGTCGTCGGTGTGGCCGAAGTGGATGTCGAAGAGCTGCAGGTACATCAGCCCGGACGAGCGGATGACCTCCTCGCCGAGCTGCTCCTTGCCACGGGGGAAGAAGTGGTAGAGCGAGCCGAACGGCGCGCCCGCCTGCGCCACGATCTGCTTGAGACCGGTGCCGGTGTACCCGTTGCGGCGGAACAGCTCCGCGCCGGCCGCCATGATGCGGTCCTTCGTGCCTGCCAACTCGAACCTCCTCGCGTCGACGCCGAGTATAGGCTACCGTCACGCTAGAGCGATCTATCAAATCGGAGGCTGTGATGCCCGAGGTCGAACTGTCCGCAGGCCCGATCGAGTACGAGGACACCGGTGGCGAAGGACCGGTGCTTGTGTTGCTGCACGGCCTGACCATCAACGGCACGGTGTGGCGTCACGTGGTCGCCGACCTGCGCGGGGACTACCGCTGTGTGGTGCCGACCTGGCCGATCGGCGGCCACCGCAAGCCCATGAACCCGGACGCCGACCTCTCGCTGCGCGGCCTCGCCCTGCTCATCGACGAGTTCCTCGAGAAGCTTGGACTCACCGACGTCACGCTCGTCCTGAACGACTGGGGAGGCGGCCAGCTCCTGCTTTCGGAAGACCGCGCGGACCGCGTCGGCAGGCTCGTGCTCAGCGCCTGCGAAGCGTTCGACAACTACCCGCCGGGTCTCCCGGGCGCGGCCATCGGACTCGCCTGCAAGATTCCCGGCGGGTTGAAGACCACGATGAGCCTGTTGCGGTTCAAGGCCTTCCAGCGTGCGCCCGGCGCCTGGGGCTGGATGAGCAAGCGTGCGGTTCCCTCGGAAATTATGGACAGCTGGTTCCGCCCGGCGCGGACCGACCCGCAGATCCGCCGCGACCTCGTCAAGTATGTGAAGTCCGTGCCACCCAAGGACGTCCTGCTCGAACTCGCCGACCGGATGAAGTCGTTCGACCGGCCGGTGCTCGTGGTCTGGGCGCCCGAGGACAAGCTCATGCCCCGCGAACACGGCCGGCGGCTCGTCGACCTCTTTCCGGACGCGCGGCTGGTCGAGATCGAGGACAGCTACACGCTGATCCCCGAGGACCAGCCGGCCGAGTTCGCGAAGGCTATGCGGGAGTTCGTGCCGACCGCTCACCGAACACGAGGTTGAGGACCACCGCCGCCACACACCCGGCGCTGATGCCCGAGTTCAGCACTGTCTGCACCGCGGCGGGGAAGCCGGCGTAGAAGTTCGGCGCTGCGATCGGGATCAGCCCGATCCCCAGTGACGCGGCCACGATCGTCACGTTGGCGGGGCGTTCGAACGACGCCTTCGCCAGCGTCCGGACACCGCTCACCGCGACACTGCCGAACAGCACCAGTCCGGCGCCGCCGAGCACGGGTTGTGGCACCAGCGCGATGATCCCGCCGGTCACCGGCAGCACGCCGAGGATCGCCAGCACCACACCGCTGGCCGCGACGACGTACCGGCTGACCATCCGCGTCAGCGACACGAGCCCGATGTTCTGCGCGAACGCCGTGCACGCGAAGCCGCCGAAGATCGTGCTCAACGCCGTCGCCAGCCCGTCGGCCCGCAGGCCGTCAGCCAGGGTGGCTTCGCTGGTCGGCTTTTCGACGATCTCGCCGAGCGCCAGCATGTCCGCGGTGCTTTCCGCCATCACCACCAGCATCACGATCGCCATGGAGATCACCGCGGCGACGTCGAACACCGGCATGCCGAAGTGGAACGGCGTCACGATCCCGAACGCCGGCGCCTGCGTGAGCGTCGAGGTGTCGACCTCGCCGAGCGGCCAGGCGAACAGTGTCCCGACGATGAGCCCCAGCAGCAACGCGATCCGGCTCCAGAATCCCGAAAGGAACCTGTTGAGCGCGAGTACGGCGATGAGCGTGATGCCCGCGAGGATCAACCCCGACGGTTTCGCGGTCTCCTGCTGGCTCGAGATCCAATGGATCGCCACCGGCAGCAGTGAGATGCCGATCAGCGTGATCACCGTGCCGGTCACCAGCGGCGGGAAGAATCTCGTCAGCCGGGAAAAGAAAGGAGCGGCGAAGACCACGAGCACCCCGCCGACCAGCGTCGCGCCGTAGACCACGCCCAGCGCGTTCTCCGGCCCATGCTGCTTGACGATCGACAGCACGGGCGCCACGGTCGCGAACGTCACGCCGTTGACCAGCGGCAACCGCGCCCCGAATCGCCAGACCCCCAGCGTCTGCAAGAGCGTCGCGAGCCCGGCGGTGAACAGGCTCGCACTGATGAGCAGGCTCAGCTCCCCAGGACTCAAGCCCACAGCCGCGCCGATGATCAGCGGCGGCGCGACCACACCGGCGTACATCGCGGCCACATGCTGGATGCCCCCGGCGACCAGTTGCAGCGTGGGCGGTTTCCGGTCGACGGGGTGGCGCTCGGCTTGCGTGGTGGTGGTCATGGGGCTCCCTCAGGGCGCGCTGGACCGGGGCCCCGGGCGTACGAGCCCGGGGCCCTGCACGAAAATTCGGTTAGAAGGCGGCGAGGGTGTGCCACGCGAGGCCGGGGTCTTCGGCGTCGTCGCGCAGGATGGTGCCCTCGATGAGGCCGTACGGGCGGTCGGCCGCGTAGAAGACCTCGTTGTCGTTGGTCAGCCCGAACGGTTCGAGGTCGACCAGGAAGTGGTGCTTGTTCGGCAGGGAAAGCCGCACCTCGGCGACCTCCGAGCGGGCTTCGAGAACGGCCTCGCCCATCGCGTACAGCGTCTGCTGCAACGAGAGACTGTGCTTGGTGGCGAAGGTTTCCAGCATGATCCGACGGACTTCTTGGTGGCTCTTCGCCCAGTCGATGTCGGTGCCCTGATACCGCCAGCGCGCTGTCACCGCTGTCGCCAGGATGCGGTCCTCGGTTTCGCGCAGTGTCGTGTACTTGTCGCGCGGGAAACCGTGGAACTCCGAGCCGGTGGACTTCAGCAGCACGAGGTCGTCGAGCCCGGAAACCACCCAGGTCTGATCGCCGTGCACGGTGACGGCCGTGGTGCGCTTTTCGTTGCCCGCCTTGGAGAACGAGTGGTCGTGCGGTTTTCCCTCGACGGCGATCCGGTCCCAGCCGTGCTCGTCGATGAGCACCCGGGCGCCGCTGATGTGGCTGAACTCGCCTACGCTGGATCCCTTGACAAAGTGTTTGCCGAGCCGCAGCGCGAAGTCCTCGATCTCGCCGACCGGGCTTTCCTTGGCGAAGGCGTACACCGTGTTCTTCTGCGTGTCCGTGGCGACGACGTCGGAGTTGTCCCCGGTCAGATGGGTGCGCTCCAGGCTGCCGCGCAGCGACGTCGACACCGTCAGGTCCTTGATGTGGTGTACCGGGCCTGACCGGTTCACCGTGACGAGCCGGACTTCGGCCTTGCCGTACTGGTTGGGTCCCAAGATGATGGCCACCGCGGTTCAGCTCCCTCGGTAGGTGGAATAGGAGAACGGGCTGAGCAGGACCGGCACGTGGTGATGCGCGCCGGGATCGAGAATCCGGAAGGACACCGTGACCTCGGGGAAGAACGCGTCCGGCCCGAGGTAGTCCGCGGTGTCGAAAGTCAGCTTGTAGACGCCCGCGTCGAGTTGGTCCGGGCCGAGGTCGCGGAGGCGGCCGTCGTCGTCGGTGACGCCCTCGGCGAGCACGGTTCCGTCGGCGTAGAGCCGGACGGGGATCCCGGCCGCGGGGACGCCTCTCGCGGTGTCGAGGACGTGGGTGGTCACGAGACTCATGCCTGCACTGCCTTTTCCAGTCGCAGCTTGGCGATCTTGGCCAGTTCCTGGCCGGCGATCGCGAGCTCGGTGTCGGGATCGTTGCCCAGCCGGTCTCGCAGATTCGCGAGCAGTTCCTCGCCGCTGCGGCCGCTGGCGCAGACCAGGAAGACGTGACCGAAGCGCTGCTCGTACTCGACGTTGGCGGCCTGGAACTTCTCCGCCGTCGAACCGTCCACACCGGACTGTTCGGACCGCGACCAGCTCGCGCCGGTCCCGCTCCCGGCGGCTTTCTCACCGATCCGGGGATGGGCCGCCATGGCCTCGTGGATCTCGGCAGGGAGCAACGGCGTCGCCGCGTCCGACGCGGAGAGCAGGGCTTCCACGTCGGTGTACGGCCGCCCGGCCAGCACGGCGTCGACCCAGCGGGGGACCGCGAGGCAAGTCGTGAGGAGGGGGCGCACGTCTTCGGGGCCGGCCTGGTTGAACTCGGCGAGCTCGAGCTGCGACAAGAGCGCTCCTAGCTGGGAATTCTGTATGGCGGAAGAATTATTCTGCTGGCGAACGGTACGGCCGGATGCCCGTTCGCGTCAACACTTTGTTGAAAGTGACTGGTCAGCCGGTTTCCCGGTTCAGATAGTTGTACACCGTGAACCGGGTGACCCCGAGGGCTTCGGCGATCGTGGCCACGGACTTCTTCTGGGTGAAAGCGCCGCGTTCCTTGAGGATCCGCACGGCCCGCTGCTTGCTCGCGCGGTCGAGCCCGGCGAGCTTGCCGCCCACTTCGCGCTCGACTTCTCCGATCAGGCGGTCCAGCGCGCTGTTCAGCTCGACCGGCGCGGCCGCGGGGGCGTCCGTCCGGCGCAGTTGCAGCGTCAAGCGGATCGCACCGCCGTCGATCGCGGCCCGGGCGATGCCGCTCAGCGCGCCCAGAAGCGCGTCGGCGTCACCGCGCACTGTGGTGCCGAGTGGGCCGAAATCCGTGGTCAGGCCCGCTTTGTCGGCCGCGTCCCGTGCTTTGAGCGCGTGCGCCGGCGGCTCGCCCTCACCTTGGAAGGGCTCGCTCGTGAACTCCGCTTCTAGTTCCACCGGCGCAACGTATCCCGCCGGAAGGCCCGTTGACGAGACGGACTGTTCGGAGTTAGTCTCGTTATGCGAAAACAAAATTCCACACAGCGAAATTATTGCTGAAATAGCCGCAGCACTCGACCACGAAGGTTTCCGCCATGGCCGAACTTGCCGGTTCACGTCATTCCCTGCCCTACGACGTCAACCTGTCGATCCTTTTCACCGAAATCCCCCTGCTCCGGCGGGCGGAGGTCGCCCGGGTACTGGGCTTCACCGCCGTCGAGTTCTGGTGGCCGTTCGAGGTCGCCGTACCGTCCGACATCGAAGTCGACCAGTTCGTCTCTTCGGTCCGTGAGGCCGAACTCGACCTGATCGGGCTCAACTTCTTCGCCGGGAACATGGCCGCGGGAGATCGCGGGCTCGTGTCGTGGGTCGGGCGGGAGCAGGAGTTCGCCGACAGCGTCGACGTCGCCATCGACATCGCGACGCGGTTGCGCTGCCGGACGTTCAACGCCTTGTACGGCAACAGGATCGACGGCGTCGACCCGGCCGAGCAGGACGAGCTCGCGCTCGCCAACCTCGATCTCGCCGCCACCGTGGCCGCGGGCATCGGCGCGCAGCTGGTCCTCGAACCGCTGTCCGGCGCCGAGCGCTACCCGTTGCTGACGGCCGCCGACGCCATCGAGGTGATCGACAAGCTCGGTCGCGAAAACGTCACCCTGCTGGCCGACCTCTACCACCTCGCGGCCAACGGTGACGACCTCGACGCGATGGTCGCGGAGTACACGCCGCGCGTCGGGCACGTGCAGATCGCGGACGTACCGGGCCGCGGCCAGCCGGGCTCCGGCTCGCTGGACATCGAGGGTTACCTGGAGAAGCTGCAGGCGGCGGGCTACGACGGGCATGTGGGGATCGAATACAAGCCGACCGGCTCCAGCGCGGATTCGTTCGACTGGCTGCCGCAGGAGCGAAGGGGACGGAAATGACCAAGATCGCGTTCATCGGGCTGGGCATCATGGGCGGGCCGATGTCGGGCCACCTCGTCGCCGCCGAGCACGACGTCACGGGGTTCGACGTGAGCGCCGACGCGGTCGCGCGGCTCGTGGCGGCAGGTGGGACCGGTGCGTCGAGTGTGGCCGAGGCGGCCGAAGGCGCCGACGTGGTGATCACCATGCTGCCGAACCACCCGCACGTGGAGGACGTCGTGCTCGGCGCGTCCGGTGTGCTGGAGGTCGCGAAGCCCGGCACCCTGCTGATCGACATGAGCACCATCCGGCCCGAGACCTCGCTGGAGGTCGCGAAAGCCGGTAAGGACAAGGGAATCCGCGTGCTGGACGCGCCGGTATCCGGCGGTGAGGCCGGTGCCAAGCAGGCGGCACTGTCCATTATGGTCGGTGGTGACGAGGAGGACTTCGCCGCCGCCAAGCCGCTGCTCGGGGTCGTCGGCAAGACGATCGTGCACGTCGGCCCGCACGGCGCCGGCCAGGTCGTGAAGGCGGCGAACCAGCTGGTCGTCGGCGGGATCTACGGGCTCGTCGGTGAGGCCATCGTGCTGATGGAAGCCTCCGGCGTCGACGCCAAGATCGGCCTCGACGTCCTCGCGGGCGGCCTCGCGGCGAACCGGATCCTCGACCTCAAGCGCGAGTCGATGGTGGCCAGGCAGTTCAAGCCCGGGTTCCGCATCGACCTGCACCACAAGGACATGGGCATCGCGCTCGCCGCCGCGCGGGAGGCCGACGTGTCGCTGCCGCTCACCGGCATGGTCGCGCAGCTCGTGTCCGCGGCGCGTGCCATGGGCTACGGCTCCCTGGACCACTCCGCGCTGCTCAAAGTCACCGAAGCACTTTCCGGCCGTTCCCAGAACGAGGAGTGACCATGCCCAGGATTCCCGTTATGCAAGCCGTCGTCGAAATTCTCAAGAGCGAGGGCGTCGACACCGTGTTCGGCTGCCCCGGCGCGGCGATTCTCCCGCTGTACCAATCCCTGCAGGGCAGCGGTATCGAACACCTCATAGTCCGGCACGAAGAAGGCGCCACGCACATGGCCGACGGCTGGGCGAGAACCACCGGCGGGGTCGGGGTCGCGATCGGAACCTCCGGCCCCGCCGGAACCAACATGATCACCGGGCTCTACACCGCGCAGGCCGACTCCGTGCCGATCCTGTGCATCACCGGGCAGGCCGACTCGCGCAAGCTGCACACCGAGGCGTTCCAGGCGGTCGACATCGTCGAGATCGCCAAGCCGGTGACGAAGTGGGCGGTGCAGGCGAAGGAAGCGGCGCAGCTGCCGTGGATCTTCCGCGAGGCGTTCCGCATCGCGCGGTCCGGGCGGCCGGGCCCGGTGCTGATCGACCTGCCGATCGACGTCCAGAAGCAGCTGATCGAGTGGGATTCGAGCATCGACTCGCCGCTGCCGATCACCGTCCCGACGCCGTCCGCGGCGCGGGTCGAGCGCGCGCTGGACATGCTGCTGGCGGCCGAGCGTCCGCTGATCCTCGCGGGTGGCGGTGTGGTGCTCGGCGAGGCGAGCAAGCAGCTGCTGGCTGTCGCCGAGAAGCTCGGTGTGCCGGTCGGCGTCACGTTGATGGGCAAGGGGAGCTTCCCCGAGGGCCACGAGCTGTTCGCCGGAATGGCGGGCATCCAGACGTCGCAGCGCTGGGCGAACGCGGCCTTCCTGGAGTCCGACCTGGTGCTCGCGCTCGGGGCGCGCTTCGGTGACCGCCACACCGGCGAGCTCGACACCTACCGCGGTGAGCGCAAGTTCATCCACGTCGACATCGAGCCGACGCAGCTCGGCAAGGTGTTCGGGCCGGATCTCGGGATCGTCTCCGACACCGGCGCGTTCTTGGACGCGCTGCTGGTGGCGGCCGAAAAACGGACAGTCACGACTGGCCGTGCTTGGGTCGACAGGCTGTCGGACCTGAAGGAAGCACTGCCGCGCCGGGATGACTTCGAGTCCGTGCCGATCAAGGCGCCGCGGGTCTTCAAGGAGATCAACGACTACTACGGCGAGGACACCTACTTCGTCACCGCGATCGGGCTGTACCAGATCTGGTCCGGCCAGTTCCAGAAGGCGCACAAGCCACGCCACTACCAGGTCTGCGGCCAGGCCGGCCCGCTCGGCTGGGAGATCCCGGCGGCGATCGGGGTCAAGAAGGCGAAGCCCGAGGCCGAGGTCGTCGGCGTGGTCGGGGACTACTCGTTCCAGTTCCTGGTCGAGGAGCTCGCCGTCGCCGCGCAGTACGACGTCGGATTCGTGCTGATCATGCTCAACAACGAGTACCTCGGGCTGATCCGCCAGGCCGAGACCGGCTACGACATGAACTTCGAAGTCGACATCCACTACGACGCCAACGGCACGGACAACGTCAAGATCATGGAGGCCTACGGCTGCGCCGGGGTCCGCGTGGTCGATCCGACCGAGATCCGGGCGTCGCTGGAGTGGGCGAAGAAGGAAGCGGACCGCACGAGCCGTCCGGTGCTCGTCGAGATCATGATCGAGCGCGAGGGCAATGCCGCGATGGGCAAGGCCCTCGACAGCGTGGTCGAGTTCGAGCCGGTCCCGTAACGTTCGGGTCGACTGGGGTGGGGGGGGGG
>NZ_DASYMU010000065.1:0-15551 GCF_036008905.1 Amycolatopsis sp.
AATTCACTAAAAGGAGAAACACCGTCGTGACTGAACGCACCCTGGTTCTGGTCAAGCCCGATGGCGTCGAGCGCGGGCTGGTCGGCGAGGTCATTTCGCGCATCGAGCGCAAGGGACTGAAGCTGGTCGCCGTCGAGCTGCGCACCGTCGAGCGCTCCGTCGCCGAGGAGCACTACGCCGAGCACAAGGAGCGTCCGTTCTTCGGTGACCTGCTGGAGTTCATCACCTCGGGCCCGCTCGTCGCACTGGCCGTCGAAGGCCCGCGCGCGATCGCCGCGTTCCGTCAGCTGGCCGGCGGCACCGACCCGGTCGAGAAGGCCACCCCGGGCACCATCCGCGGTGACTTCGCCTTGGAGACCCAGTACAACCTGGTGCACGGCTCGGACTCGCCCGAGTCGGCCGAGCGCGAGCTGAAGCTCTGGTTCCCGGAAGCCTGATCCGGGACGCTGTCGATGGGCGGGAAGCACACGCTTCCCGCCCATCGTTTTTCTCTACACTCACCGTCATGACTGCGATCCCCCTGTCGCCGGCCGACTATCTGCCTCACCTTTCGCTGCTGGTGGCGGAGTTCGAGCGGTTTCTGCGGACGGCCGATCTCGACGCGCCGGTCGCGTCCTGCGGCGACTGGCGGCTCAGTGATCTCGGTGCGCACCTCGGGAACGTCCATCGTTGGGCGGCGTCGATCGTCGTCACCGGTGAAGTGGCCCCGCAGAACTTCGAGACCGGTCCCGATGGCAACCTCGCGGACTGGTACGCGGCCGCCGCGGCCGAGCTGCTGACGACGTTGCGTGAAGCTGACCCGGCCGAGACCGCGTGGACGTTGTCGAAGACCGAACGCGTCAAGGCTTTTTGGTTCCGCCGCCAGACCCACGAGGTCTCGGTGCACCTGTTCGACGCGGCGAGCGCGGCCGGTGCCGAATCGAAGGTGGATCCGCAGATCGCCGCGGACGGGGTCGACGAGGTGCTCGGCGTGATGATGCCGCGGGTCCACCGCAAGGCCGGTCCGCCGCCGCTGCCCGAGTCGTTGCTGCTGCGCGCGACCGACACCGGTAACGCCTGGCTGCTGCGCCCGGCCGCTGTGGAGGGCGACGGGCCGATCGTGCGCCGGGTGTCGGGGGAGATGGTTTCGGCCGCCACGGTCGAGGCCCGGGCCGAAGACCTGTTGCTGGCGCTGTGGAAACGCCGGAACCTGGCCGAGATCGCGCCGCGGATCACCGGGGACGAGTCCATCGCGCTCGGCTTCCTGGCGGCGACGCTCACGCCCTGAGCGAGGTTTCACTATCGGGAAAACACGGCCCCTCTAGCCTTGTGTCGGGGCGAAAACCGGCTCACCCACGGCCGTTGTGCCTGATGGCCCTAGGCTGTGTCTGGCAAATCAAGTTCGCGGTCTCCGCGCCCAGGCGGCCCCTGGCGGCACGGGGGATTCGACCGAGTACGTCCAGTACGAGGCCGAATCCCCCGCACCACCAGGAACCACCTGGATCACGAAGCCCATCGAACAGATTTACCAGACACGGCCTAGGCCGTTCGGGCCGAGTTCACCCACGGGACTTCTCCTGGCGACGCGTATCCGCTGTGCTGGACCCGTCTGGTTTAACTCGATACTGGGGTAACTCGTGAAAAAGTCACACGGAGTAGTGCTCCTCGCGCTCGTCCCGCTGGTGAGTGTGTTCTTCACCGCGCCGGTACTGGCGGATCCGCTCAGCGCGCCGCTCGGCACACCGCCGGTCGAAGCCGCTCCGGCCGCGTCCTCGGCCGCTGAAGGCCCATTGGCCTACTCAACACGTGCCGAGCCCGACGACGGCCTGGTCACCAGCACCGCCACCACACCGGTCGCGCCTGGTCTGGACCTCACCGAGTTCGACCGCTACGACCCGCAGGGCTGGATCCGGGGCGACACCCTCGCGGTCGACCTCACGAGCAAGTCGTTGCGCCCCAGCTATCTCAGCCCCGGAACCGTCTCCGCGCGCACCCCGCTTTCGGAGCAGGTCGCGCGGACCGGCGCGGTCGCGGGCGTGAACGGCGACTTCTTCGACATCAACGCCACCGGTGCCCCGATCGGCGTCGGCATCGACAACGGGCAACTACAGACAGCGCCCGCCGGTGGTCACAACTTCACCGCGGCCATCACCGAGGAGGGCAAGGCGCGGCTCGCGGAGGTCTTCCTCGACGCGTCCGTGACGCTTCCGGACGGCAACGCGGTCAAGGCGTCCAACTTCAACAGTCCCGTGGTGGCCGCGAACGGCATCGGCGTCTACACCCCGTTGTGGGGCGCGTCTTCGCGGCGGACTTCGGTCGCGGGCGCGCAGCGGGTGCTGGAGGTCGAACTGCGCGACGGGGTCGTGTCGCAGGTGCGCGACCAGCCCGTCGACGGCCCGATCCTCGCCGGGAGCACCGTGTTGCTGGCCCGCGACGCCGGAGTCGACGCACTCGCCGCGCTCCGGACCGGGGACAGGGTCGCCGTCTCGTACGCGCCGCGTGCCGACGCCGGGAAGATCACCGTCGCCGTCGGCGGGAACCTCGTGCTGCTCAAGGACGGACAGGTCCAGCCGGTCGACACCGTGGCCATGCACCCTCGGACCGCGGTCGGGTTTTCGGCCGACGGCAAGAAGATGTGGATCGTCACCGTCGACGGGAGGCAGGCGAACAGCCGCGGCATGACGGAGCTGGAACTGGCCCGGCACATGAAGTCGCTCGGCGCGGACGACGCCATCAACCTCGACGGCGGCGGGTCGTCGACGATGCTCGCCCGGGAAGAAGGCGAGCAGGGGCCGACCATCCGCAACTCGCCGTCCGATGGCGGGGAACGCCTGGTACCCAACGGAATCGGCTTCGCGACCGTGCCCGGCAGCGGCAAGCTCACCGGGTTCGCGCCACGGCCCGCGCAGGACACCGAGAACGCGAACCGAGTCCTTTCGGGACTGTCCCGCAAGTTGACCGCCGGCGGCCACGACGAGACCGGCGCGGCGGTCGCCGCCGATCCGCGGTGGACGAGCACGAACCCGTTGCGCGGCAACGTGACCAAGAACGTCTTCACCGCCCATGCCGACTGGTTCGACCCGGCGAAGCGCGCGGACGTCGACGTCTACGCGACGCACGGTGGTGTCCGCGGCCAGACGACGCTTTCCGTGCTGGGCAAGCCGATCCGCCTCGGCACGAGCACCGAGCAGGTCGCGCTTTCCGGCGCCGGGGCGCGCGGGACGTTCAAGGTGTCGGGGTTCGACGCGGACGGCTACGGCACGTGGATCGAGCCCGACGACGTCAAGCTCGAGTTCGACCCGGCCGTGGTGCGCGTCGAGCCGTCGGGTGACGGGTTCGCCGTGACGGCGCTGAAGGCGACCGGCGCTTCGGGTATCACCGCGACCGTCGGCGGGCTGACCACGCATCTCGCCACGTCCGTCGGCACCGAGCAGCGCGTCGCGGCTCCGCTGGATGGTCCGGCGGGCTGGGGTGTCAGCGTGTTCCCGGCCGTGGTGGGCGGCGCGCTGTCCGAAGCAGAAGGACGCAACGGCGGCAAGGGGCTGGCGCTCGACTACCGGCTCACCGGGACCAACGCGACCCGTGCCGCGTACGTCACGGCTGCCGCGCCGCTCGCTGTTCCGGCGGGGACGCAGAAGATCGGGGTCTGGGTCAACGGGGACGGTAAAGGCGCCTGGCTGCGCGCGGAACTCCGGGACGCCGCCAACGTCGCGTCCGTCGTGGATCTGTCGCTGAGCGTCGACTGGACGGGCTGGCGCTACGCCGAAGCGACTGTTCCGGCCGGTCTTGGTGCCGGGCAGCGGCTGACCCGGTTCTACGCCGTGGAAAACCTGCCGGACCAGCAGTACGAAGGCAGGCTGGTGTTCGACGACCTCAGCTTCTCGGTGGCGCCTTCGGCCGAGGTCCCCGTCGATCCCGCCGCGCATGACCCCGCCCTGGTGACCGACGGCGTGCTGAGCCCGGGTGGCCTGCGGATCGCCGTCGTCAGCGACGCGCAGTTCACCGCCGACGCGCCGGACGGCCCGCTGGTGGCGCAGGCGCGGCGGGCGATGCGGGAGGCCGTGGCGTCGAAGCCGGACCTGGTGCTCATCAACGGCGACCTGGTGGACCGTGGGACGACCGCCGACTTCGTGCTCGCGAAGTCGGTCATCGACGCCGAACTGGTCGGCAAGGTGCCGTGGTACTACGTGCCCGGCAACCACGAAGCCGACGGTGGCCACGGGCTGGCCGAGTTCCAGGCGGCGTTCGGGGAAACGCACCGGGTGGTCGACGTCCGCGGGATCCGGCTGATCCTGTTGGACTCCTCGCGCGGCACGCTGCGCGGTGGCGGCTTTGACCAGATCCGCATGCTGCGTGACGGTTTGGACGGCGCTCGGACGGACCCGTCGATCCGCGGGGTCGTCGTGGCCATGCACCATCCGGTCGCCGACCCGAGTCCGACGGCCGCTTCGCAGCTCGCCGACCGCAAGGAGGCGAGCCTGCTTTCGAGCTGGCTCACCGATTTCGAGCGGACTTCGGGCAAGCAAGCCGCGTCGATCGCTTCGCACGCGGGGCTGTTCAATCTGTCCAGAGTGGACGGTGTGCCGTACCTGATCAACGGGAACTCCGGGAAGGCTCCGGCCGCGGCTCCCGGCGATGGTGGCTTCGTGGGCTGGACGTCGGTCCGGTTCGATCTTTCCGGGGACGTGCGGTTCGAAACGCGCCCGAACGTCGACGCGCTGACCGTCACCGGCCCTGGCGAGCTGGCTCGGGGTGTTTCGGCGGAGGTCCGTGCTGTAGTTACCCAGGCCGGTCGGCAAGTTCCGGTTTCGTATCCCGTGAGCGCCGACTGGACCGGGGCTTTCGGAACACACATCGCCGGCCTGCTTCCAGTCATGCCCTGGGACGTGGCCTCCTTCGACCCGGCCACCGGCGTGCTCACCGCACTACGCCCCGGCGTCGCGCGCCTGACCGTCACCGTCAACGGCACCTCGCGCCCCCTCACTGTCCCCATCCACTAACCCCAGCTCTCTGCCCGGCTGCGGCTGGGTGGGCGGCTCGTGAGTGGCTACGAGTGTTCTAACACTCGTAGCCACTCACGACCCACCCAGCCGCGCTTGCCTCCTCAATGCGCCGCTGCGGCGTCGGGGTCTGGGGGTAAACCGGTTTTTCTTGTCGGTGGGTCGTGGGATGGTGATCCAGTGGATGAGGAAACAGCCGACCAACCGGCGATGGTGCAGGCCAAGGCGCTGGTCAAGCGCTTCGGTGACTTCGAGGCCGTGCGCGGCGTCGACGTCGAGGTGAGGCGCGGGGAGGCGTTCGGTTTCCTCGGGCCGAACGGTGCCGGCAAGTCGTCGACGATGCGCATGATCGCGAGCGTTTCCCCGCGGACCGACGGCGATCTGCGGGTGCTGGGGATGGATCCGGATGTCGAGGGGCCGAAGATCCGCGCCCGCCTCGGGGTGGTGCCGCAGCAGGACAACCTGGACAACGAGCTGACCGTCCGGCAGAACCTGCAGGTCTACGGCCGCTACTTCGGCCTGTCGCGGGCGCATGTGCGGCGCAAGGCCGAGGAGCTGATGGAGTTCGCGCAGCTCACCGACCGGGCCGACGACGAGGTCGAGCCGCTGTCCGGCGGGATGAAGCGGCGGCTCACCATCGCGCGGTCGCTGGTCAACGACCCGGAGTTGCTGCTGCTCGACGAGCCGACCACAGGGCTCGACCCGCAGGCCCGGCATCTGTTGTGGGACAGGCTGTTCCGCCTCAAGGCCAGCGGGGTCACGCTGATCATCACCACGCATTACATGGACGAGGCCGAGCAGCTCTGCGACAGGCTGGTCGTGATGGACAACGGCCGCATCGTCGCGGAGGGTTCGCCCGCGGCGCTGATCGCGAAGCATTCGACGCGCGAGGTCTTGGAGCTCAGGTTCGCGCCGGGGGAGCAGACGAGCAGTTCGCTGAAGGTCGAGGATCTCGCCGAGCGCGTCGAGATCCTGCCGGACAGGGTGCTGCTGTACACCCAGGGCGGTGAGGCCGCGCTCGAGCAGGTCACCGCCCGGGGCATCCGCCCGGTGTCGAGCTTGGTCCGGCGAAGTTCGCTCGAGGACGTCTTCCTGCGGTTGACCGGACGGGCGCTGACGGACTGATGGCGACAGTGGAATCCACCGGCCGGGTGGTCGGATCCTGGCGAGCGGCCTGGCTTCGCGTCGAAGGCTATTTCACCTGGTACCGGCGGTACTGGACGTCGAACCTGTACTCGTCCGGGCTGCAGCCGGTGCTGTTCCTGGCCGCGATGGGGCTCGGCTTCGGGTCGCAGGTCCAGGCCGGGCCCGCGACCGGCGGGCTGTCGTATCTGCAGTACGTCGCGCCGGCGCTGCTGGTTTCGGCGGCGCTCCAGATCGGCGTCGGCGAGGCGACCTATCCGGTGCTGTCGGGGTTCAAGTGGCAGCGCGACTACGTGGCCGCGACCGCGACACCGATGACGTCCGGGCAGGTCTTCGGCGGCCAGTTGATCTGGATCGCCCTGCGGCTCACACTTTCCGGCGCCGCGTACGCGGTGATCGCGGTGTTCTTCGGCGCCTGGCTGAATTTCGGCGCGGTGCTCGTCGTGCTGGTCGGCACGCTCACCGGGATGGCCTGCGCGACACCGATGATGGCGCTCGCCGCCACCACCTTCGACGAAGGCATGCGGTTCGGCCTGATCTTCCGGTTCTTGGTCATCCCGATGACGTTGCTCGCCGGCACCTTCTTCCCGATCGCCCAGCTGCCGCTCGTGCTGCGCCTGTTCGCGTGGATTTCCCCGCTGTGGCACGGAAACGAGCTGGGCCGCGGGGTCACCCTCGGTGGTGTGAGCGGCCTGGCGATGCTGGGGCACCTCGCCTATCTCCTCCTGATCTTCCTGGCGGGCGCGTGGGCCGGCCGCAGGTACTTCTACCGTCGGCTGGTGGTCTGAGTGGCTGTCCTGGAACAGACCGAGCGCCGCGGGCTGCTGCTGCGCCTGCTCCCGCCCGGCATGTACAACGGCCGCGCGAGCGCGCTGATAGAACGCTCCTTCATCGTCAACTCGCGGTACTGGCTGATATTCGTCTCCGGGTTCTTCGAGCCGTTCTTCTACCTGCTGGCCTTCCAGTACGGCTTCGGCCTCCTGGTCAAGGAGGTGGTCGGGCCCGGCGGGCAGACGATGAGCTACATCGCGTTCGTCGCCCCGGCGCTGCTCGCGTCCTCGGCGATGAACGGCGCGGTGTTCGACTCGACGTTCAACGTGTTCTTCAAGTTCCGCTACGCCAAGCTGTACGACGCGATGCTCTCCACCCCGATCGGGCCGTTCGACATCGCGATCGGCGAGATCAGCTGGGCGGTCATGCGCGGCGGGATCTACGCCGTCGGGTTCCTGGGTGTCATGTTCGCGATGGGCCTGGTGTCCTCGCTGTGGGTGCTGCTGCTCGTGCCGGTCGCGTTGCTGCTGGCGTTCGCGTTCGCCGCCGTCGGCATGGCGTGCGCGACCTTCCTCCGCTCGCCGTCGCAGTTCGACTACATCCAGCTCGCGATCATGCCGATGTTCCTGTTCTCGACGACGTTCTACCCGATCACGGTGTACCCGGAGGCGTTGCGGATCGTGGTCCAGTGTTTCCCGCTGTACCACGGGATCGAGCTGATGCGAGGGCTGTCGGTCGGGGTGTTCGAGCTCGGCATGCTGGGCCATGTCGCGTACCTGGTCGTCATGGCGGCGATCGGCCTCTGGGCGACTTCCCGCCGCCTCGGCAACCTGCTGATGCGCTAAGGGACGACGCGCCGCGGGGCGACGGCCGCCAGCGCGTCGACCATGCCGTGGCCGTAGAAGCCGTTGTAGCTGGAGTAGCCCGCGCAGTAGGCGTCCTGGGTGCCGTCGCCGGTGAGGTCGTAGTCGGTGGGGCAGGCGATCGGGTCCGCCTGCTCACCGAGCGCCTTCCGCAGCTGCGCGGAGCTGTAGCCCGGATGCGCCGACGCCATCAGCGCGACCACCCCGGCGACGTGCGGGGCGGCCATCGACGTCCCGCAGAGCGGCGCGTAGCCGTCGGGAACGGTCGAAAGCACACACTGCCCGGCTTCCCCGCCGGGCGCGGTGACATCGATCACGCCGAGCCCGTACGAGCTGTATCCGGCTTTGAGCCGGCTCTCGCCGACCGACGAGACGGCGACCACGTCCCGCAGCCCGGCCGGGAGCGCTTCGCAGCCCGTCTGCGGTTGCGGGGTGTCGGAGCGGGGCGAAGGTGTCAGGTTGACGGCTTCGTTGGTCGCGGCGGCGACGTTCACCGTGCCGGTCATGCTGCTGTACGCCACGGCCCTGACCATCGCCTCGCGGACCACGCCGTGATCGGGGCCGTGCGCGCAGGAAAGTGACCACGGATCGACGAAGAAACTGCTGTTGGTGACCTTCATCCGTTCCTTGGCCGCCCACATCAGGCCGCATACCGCGGCCTCCGGGTCGACGTACCCGCGGTCGTCGATGACCTTCACCGACGCCAGCCGGACGCCGGGGGCGACCCCGGTGATGCCCTTGCCGTCGTCGGCCGCGGCGATGGTGCCCGCGACATGCGTCCCGTGTGGTGACGTCGTCGCCGACCAGGCTTTGGTGTCCTGGTCCGGGGCGCCGGTCAGACAGCCCGCGGACAGCGCCGGGTCGAGCGCGCGGGTGAGTTCCGGATGCGCCGGGTCGATGCCCGAGTCCAGCACGCCGACCACCACGTCCGGGCTGCCCGGGGTGATCTCGCGGGCCGCGGCGGCGTGGATCTCACGCATGTCCCACTGCTCGCCGCTGCGGTCTTCGGCCGGCACCGCGGCCGGGTCGGTCGGGGGCAGCTCGGGCCTGGTGGCGACCGCTTTCCGCGTGACGGAAACGCTCGCGCGCTGCGCGGCCAGCCTGGCGGCCTGCGCGCTGAACGCGCGGTCGACCCCGAACCGCTCCGCGAAGTCGGGAGCGGGCGAGGTCGCGACGCCGACGGCGATCTGCGGGTAGTAGATGGTCGTCTCACCACAGGCCGCCGTGACCTCGTTCGCGGCTTTCCCGGCGTCCGTGCCGCGGTCGAAGTTGACCACGTAGCGCAGCGCGCGACCGGCCGTGACACAGCTCGGTTCGGCGGCGCTCGCGGCCGTGCTCACGGCGAGCTGGCCGGACAGCACCAGCGCGGCGCACACGACGCCGGTCAGCGCTCGACCCAGCACGGTCACCGGACCTCCAACCGGGTAAACGAGACTTCCACCCCTCGTGACCGCCGTGGTTCTTGACCGGCGGGCACTCGGCCCCGAGCCGCACGCTAGCCACCCGGAACCGGCCGGACAAGCTCTGAGGAAAAGTTCGCCCGGCTGGTGGCCGTATGTCCGCACCGACGACCCCGCTCGGCGCGCCACGGGCCTGCTCGTGGCACCGAGTACACGGCCTCGACCCCACTGTGTGGGATACTCGGGTAGGCCGTTGGGTCGCCGGGCACCGCAGGAGGTGGTGCACGGGCGAAGCTGCGGCCCGGTGACGTGCTGAACGAGCACCATGATCGTCGCTGCTCGACCGTTGAGCGGCTAGACGACATGGGAGGCGAAAAGACGCTGAGAGCCCTGCCAGGGCGTCGCCGAGTGGACCTGCCATCGACGGGCAGCCGGAACCCCGGCCCCGTCGCCGGCGCGAGGCAAGGATTCCCGTCGTCGGTGCCCACCACGGCGGAACAAACAGAAAGGTGCCCCTGCGCGGCCGCGTCCTTCCGGTGTAATCCGGCAGACGCGCCCGGGGGCGGAGGAGATATATGTCGAACGCGGACACACCCGCCGAGAACACCGGCGGGAATACCGCCACATCCATGGCCGGCAAGCTCGCGGAGCTGCCGCCCAGGGTTAGGGTGCATGCATTGGCCAAGCTGTTCGGGTCGAACAGCCGTGAAGTACTGGCGAAGCTCACCGAGCTGGGCGAGAGCCCTCGTAGCGCGCAGTCGAGCGTGACCCGTGACGTGGCGTTGCGCCTGGCCGAGGCACTGGGGCTCACCGACGAGAAGCCCGCCGAAGCGGTTGCCGAGCCGTCGCCCGTGCTCGCCGGGATGGCCGCTCCGGTGGTCGTCGAGGCGAAGCCGGTCGTCGAGGCAGCACCCATCGTCGGCGCAGCGGCAGCTCCCGTCCAGGAGCCGGTTGTCGAAGAGGCGCCGATCCGCCGCCGGGCACATATGCCCGTGTTCGCGGCGCCGTCGCCGACCTTCCTGCCGCCGGAGCCGATCGAGGCGCCCGTGCGCCGGCAGCAGCCGGAGCCCGAGCCCGTCGTCCAGGAGGAGCTCGAGGACGAGCGGCCTGACAACGCCGACCAGGGTGATGACGACGGGGACGAGTCGGGTCGCCGGCGGCGTCGTCGTGGCCGCCGTGGCCGTGGCCGTGGCAAGGGCGGCGACGAAGGCGGCGTGGAGACCGACGAAGAGTCGGCTCCCGAGCCCAGCCAGAAGCGCGAGCGTGGCCGGGGTGCCCGTAACGCGCCCGTCGTCGACGAGGCCGACACGGACGAAGACGAGAAGAACGAAGACACCGCGCCCGCCGAGTCGCAGACCGACGCGGACGCGGATGCCGACGCCGACGGTGACGAGAGCGGCAACAAGCGCCGTCGCCGCCGCCGTCGCCGCAAGGGCGGCGATGATGGTGGGGAGGACAGCTCGGCTGATGCCGCCGGTACCACCGACGACCCGCCGAACACCGTCGTGCACGTCCGCCAGAGCAAGGGCGAGGCAGAGCGCCCCGAACGCCCCGAGCGTGAGCGCGCCGAGCGTCCGGCCCGTGACGAGGTGCGCAGCGTGCGCGGCTCGACGCGGCTGGAGGCCAAGCGCCAGCGTCGCCGTGACGGCCGTGAGGCCGGTCGCAGGCGCGCGCCGATCCTGTCGGAGGCCGAGTTCCTCGCCCGCCGCGAAGCGGTCGAGCGCACGATGGTCGTGCTCGAAAAAGGCGACTCCACTCAGATCGGGGTGCTCGAGGACGGTGTCCTCGTCGAGCACTTCGTGACCGATTCCAGCACCGGCTCGATCGTCGGCAACGTCTACCTCGGCCGGGTGCAGAACGTGCTCCCGTCGATGGAGGCCGCCTTCATCGACATCGGCCGCGGCCGCAATGCCGTGCTGTACGCCGGTGAGGTCGATTGGGACGCCGCCGGTCTCGAGGGCAAGGCCCGCAAGATCGAGCAGGCGCTCTCCAGCGGCGATAGCGTCCTGGTGCAGGTCACCAAGGACCCGGTCGGGCACAAGGGCGCCCGGCTGACCACGCAGATCTCGCTCGCGGGCCGCTTCCTGGTCTACGTGCCGGCCGGTGGCGCCACGGGTATCTCCCGCAAGCTGCCGGAGAACGAGCGCCGCAGGCTGAAGGACATCCTCAAGCGGATCGTCCCCGAGGACGCCGGTGTGATCATCCGCACCGCGTCGGAGGGCGTCAGCGAGGAAGAGCTCGGCCGCGACGTGAACCGGCTCACCGCGCAGTGGTCGGTCATCAAGGAGAAGGCCGACGCGGGCACCGCGAACGGCAAGAAGTCCAGCGCGCCGACGATGCTCTACGAAGAGCCGGACCTGCTGGTCAAGGTCGTGCGTGACCTGTTCACCGAGGACTTCTCCACGCTCGAGATCCAGGGCAGCGCCTCGTGGGACACCATCCACGGCTACGTCAAGCACGTCGCACCGGATCTCGAAAGCCGCCTCAAGCGCTACACCGGCACCGGCAACGCGTTCTCCGACCACCGGATCGACGAGCAGATCACCAAGGCGCTCGACCGCAAGGTCTGGCTGCCCTCGGGTGGGTACCTGGTCATCGACCGGACCGAGGCGATGACGGTCATCGACGTCAACACCGGTAAGTACACCGGCTCCGGCGGCAACCTCGAAGAGACGGTGACCAGGAACAACCTGGAATCCGCCGAGGAGATCGTCCGTCAGCTCCGCCTGCGCGACATCGGCGGCATCATCGTCATCGACTTCATCGACATGGTGCTCGAATCGAACCGTGAGCTGGTGCTGCGCCGCCTGACCGAATGCCTCGGCCGGGATCGCACGCGTCACCAGGTCGCCGAGGTCACCTCGCTGGGCCTGGTGCAGATGACCCGCAAGAAGATCGGGACCGGCCTGATCGAGGCCTTCTCGACGCCTTGTGAGCACTGCAAGGGCCGCGGTGTGGTCGTGTCGACCGAGCCGCAGCGCATCAGCGGTGGCAGCGCCCCGCAGAACGGCAACGGGCACACCCACAGCCATACCAGTGCCCCGAGCGGCCAGTCCACGAGTGGCGGTGGCGGTCAGCAGCAGCCGTCCCGGCGCAACCGTGGCCGTGGCAAGAGCGAGGAGAGCGCTGCTCAGGACGAGACGCTCACCGTCACCCGCACCGAGCCCGTCGCGCCCGCTCCGACCCCGGAGCAGCGTGAGTCGGTCGTTTCGGCGGTGCAGGCGATCGCTCACGCCGCCAAGGTCGCCAAGACCGAGGACGAGCACTCCGTTGTCGAAGCGGTTGTCGAGGAGCCTGCCGAAGAGGTCACCGAAGAGGCTGTCGCCGAAGCGAGTGCGGCGCCCGCCGAGCAGGCCGAGCCGGCCCCGCTGAACGGGCACACGCACGCTCCGGAGCCTGAGGCCGTGCAGGAGCCCGCCGAGCCGCTGGTCACCGGGCGTGTGGGCGCGAACGTGGCCAAGGAGGCCGAAGCGGCCGCTGAGGCCGAGGAAGCCGCACCTGACGTCGAGGTGCCCGTGCCCGCCACCCGTTCCACCCGCCGGCGTCCCCGCCGGGCGGCGTCCCGTCCGGCGGGTCCGCCGGTCAGCGCCGAAAAGAACTAGAAGAAGCGGGTTACGGACACCCCGGGTTAGCGCCCTTTTCGGATAGCCCGTAACCTGGAATGCGGCCCGCCACTAGAGCGGGCCGCATTGTGCGGCTCTTGGACCACCTCCGGGTGGGCCGAGCGCACAAGCCCCCACCCATTGTC
This sequence comes from Amycolatopsis sp., assembly GCF_036008905.1. Taxonomy (GTDB): domain Bacteria; phylum Actinomycetota; class Actinomycetes; order Mycobacteriales; family Pseudonocardiaceae; genus Amycolatopsis. The sequence continues at coordinate 12,905 of NZ_DASYMU010000065.1, forward strand.
TAGTAATGCAGGAGACTCCCGTGTCGGCGTACGCGATCGTCAAGACCGGCGGCAAGCAGTACAAGGTGGCCGTAGGCGACGTCGTCGAGGTCGAGAAGCTCGAAGGGACGCCGGGTACCGAGCACACTTTCCCCGTTGTGCTGGTCGTTGATGGTGGAGAGATCACCACGGACGCCGACGTGCTGGCGAAGGTCTCGGTCATCGGCAAGGTTGTCGAGCAGACCAAGGGTCCCAAGATCCGCATCCACAAGTTCAAGAACAAGACCGGTTACCACAAGCGCCAGGGTCACAGGCAGAAGCTGACCCGCGTCGAGGTCACCGGTATCAACCAGTAAGACCGCTTCACTCCACAGACGGTCTCACCAGGACCGTCACTCCTATAAAGAAGGGGCGTGAGCAGCCATGGCACACAAAAAAGGTGCGTCCAGCTCTCGTAACGGCCGCGATTCCAATGCCCAGCGGCTCGGGGTCAAGCGGTTCGGTGGCCAGGAAGTCCTCGCCGGCGAGATCATCATCCGCCAGCGCGGCACCAAGTTCCACCCCGGCGTGAACGTCGGCCGTGGCGGCGACGACACGCTGTTCGCGCTGACCGCCGGTGCGGTGCAGTTCGGTGTCAAGCGTGGCCGCAAGATGATCAATATCGTTCCGGCCGAGGTTCTGGCCGAGGTCTGAGTCAGACCAGCCACCAGGCTTAGGCGAGGGGCGGGGCCGGAATGATCCGGCTCCGCCCCTCGTTCTTTTGTGTAGCAAGCACGCACAGTAAGCACGGTTTTGTGCGATTCAGCTAGTCCGGCAGGTACGAAAGAGGCAATACCATGGCGTCCCGTTTCGTCGACCGCGCGGTGATCCATCTGACCGCAGGTAACGGTGGGCACGGCTGCGCCTCCGTGCATCGCGAGAAGTTCAAGCCGCTCGGCGGTCCCGACGGTGGCAACGGCGGTAACGGCGGCGACGTGCTGCTCGTCGTCGACGCCAACGTCCACACGCTGCTCGACTTCCACTTCCGCCCGCACGCACACGCCGGTAACGGCAAGCTCGGCATGGGGGCGCACCGCAACGGCGCCCAGGGCGAGACCCTGATCATGAAGGTGCCGGACGGCACGGTCGTGCTGGACAACGACGGCGAGGTGCTCGCGGACCTCGTCGGCGTCGGCACCACGTTCGTCGCCGCCGAAGGTGGCCGTGGTGGCCTCGGCAACGCGCAGCTCGCGTCGAAGTCCCGCAAGGCTCCCGGGTTCGCGCTCAAGGGTGAGCCGGGCGAGACACGGGACCTGGTGCTGGAGCTGCGTTCGGTCGCCGACGTCGGCCTGCTCGGCTTCCCGTCCGCCGGCAAGTCCTCGCTGATCTCGGTGCTTTCGTCCGCCCGCCCCAAGATCGCGGACTACCCGTTCACCACGCTGGTCCCGAACCTCGGCGTGATCACCGCCGACGACAACGTCTTCACCATGGCCGACGTGCCGGGCCTGATCCCGGGCGCCAGCGAGGGCAAGGGCCTCGGCCTGGACTTCCTGCGGCACATCGAGCGGTGCGCGGTGCTGGCGCACATCGTCGACTGCGCGACCCTCGACCCCGGCCGCGACCCGCTGTCCGACGTCGACGCGCTCGAAAAAGAGCTTTCGCTGTACACGCCGAGCCTCGGTGGGGACCTCAAGGACCGCCCCCGGGTGATCGTGCTCAACAAGATCGACGTGCCCGACGGCAAAGAGCTGGCGGAGCTCGTCCGGCCGCTGTTCGAGGCGCGCGGGTACAAGGTGCTCGAAGTCTCCGCGATCACGCGGGAAGGCCTGCGGGAGCTGACTTTCGCGCTCTCCGAGGTCGTCAAGGAGTACCGCGCGGCCCAGCCGCCGAAGGAAGAAAAGGTCATCGTCATCCGCCCGACGGCGGTGAACGACCGCGGCTTCAAGATCGTGCAGGACCCGGAAGACGAAGAGGCGTTCTTCGTGATCGGCCGCCGTCCGGAGCGCTGGATCCGCCAGACCGACTTCGGCAACGACGAAGCCGTCGGGTACCTCGGTGACAGGCTCAACCGCCTCGGTGTCGAGGACGCGCTGGCCCGCGCGGGTGCGGTGCCGGGCAACTCGATCACCATCGGCGACGTGACCTTCGACTGGGAGCCGTCGACGCCCGCCGGTATCGCGGTGCGGATGTCCGGTCGCGGTACCGACATGCGGCTCGAGGACCACAGCCGTCCGCGCGCGGTGGAGCGTAAGGAATCCCGGCGTATCCGCCGTGACGGTCCCGACGAGATCGAGGGCGGGATGGTCGAGTCGAGCGCGCCGGTGGAGCGGGACAGGTGAGTCAGACCCGGCGGGCGATAGCGTCCGCCCGCCGCCTGGTGGTCAAGGTCGGCTCTTCGGCGTTGACCACCGCGGGCGACGGCCTGGACGTGTCCAGGCTCGACGTGCTGGTCGACGCCATCGCCGACAGGGTGTCGCGGGACGCCCAGATCGTGCTGGTTTCCTCGGGCGCGATCGGGGCCGGTCTGGCGCCGCTCTCGCTGGGCAAGCGCCCGCGTGACTTGGCCACTCAGCAGGCCGCGGCCAGTGTCGGGCAGCTCGCGCTGGCGCACGCGTACGCCGAGTCGTTCGGCCGTTTTTCGCTGACCGTCGGCCAGGTGCTGCTGACGTCGGACGGCGTCGTCCGACGC
>NZ_DASYMU010000066.1:0-1858 GCF_036008905.1 Amycolatopsis sp.
ATCCGCGAGCAGGCCGTGCACGCGGCGGCGCTGCATGCCCATGTTCCCGCCGTCGTAGATCGGGAACACGGACGCCTCGCGGAGCAGCTTGCCGAACCCGTTCCCGGCCTCGAGGCTGTTCACGCCGACGATCTGCATGCACTTGTACACGCAGTCGAACATCATCTCGGTGACCTGGATCTTGTTCATCGCACCGACGAGTTCGGCGTGCTGGTCGTGCTTGTCCAGGTAGTCCGCGGCGCGCCAGGAGAAGTACCGGCCCATCTCGATCTTCGCGGCGACGTCGCCGAGCACGTAGCCGACGTTCTGGAACTCGATGATCGGTTTGAGTGCGCCGGCGGTGTTGTTCCGGGCGAAGTCGAGTGCCTTCTCGTAGGCGGCGCGTGCCACTCCGACCGCAGCGATCGCGGCAACCGGACCGGACCACGCGAAGTTGCGGTTGATCACGAAGTCGCCGTTGCCGTGCGCCTCGGGCAGCAGGTTCTCGACCGGTACCCGCGCGTTGTCGAAGGTGACCTCGGCGTTCGAGGTGAGACGGTGGCCTTCCTTGTCGATGTACTTGTAGGTGATCCCCGGCGTGCCGCGCTCCACGACGATCGCCGAGAGGCCCTCGGTCCCGCCGGCCTCTGGATCGGTACGGACGATGACGGTCTGGGCGTTGACACCCTGCTCGTCCCAGCCGGCCGACGACGGCCAGTACTTGCGACCGTTGATGACGTAGTGGTCACCGTCCCGGGTCGCGATGAGGCCCACACCGGCCGGACGGGGCAGCGGAATGTCGAAGTTCGCCGTGCCGCTCGGACGACCCGGTGGCTCGCTTGCAGTCCAGCCACCCAGGTACTCACCGGTGGGATCCGACGTTGCGGCGCGCAGGAAGCGCTCCTTCTGCTCCTCGGAGCCGTACCAGGACACCGGCATGAGCCCCAGGCCGTTGCACAGAACCGTGCAGGCGAACCCGGGGTCGACGACGCAGATCTCCTCGGCGGCGATCACCAGGTCCACACACGACATCCCGCCGCCCCCGTAATTCGCGGGCAGCATGCACATCGCGATCCCAGCCTTGTAGGCCTCGACGTACGGTGGCTTCGTCAGGTTCACCGCCTTGACCGGGTCCGGCTCCCGATCCGCCGCCGGGACGACCGGAGCCAACACATTCTCCGCGAACGCCCGCACCTCGTACTGCATCTTCCGCTGCGCCTCGGACATCGTGAAGTTGATGGTCATTCCGCCTTCTCCCCTCCCGTCAGAGCCACTCGACCGAGCCCAGATGGTTGCGGGCCGCTGCGACACCGAGGTGGCCTGGATCACCATGCGCCCCCACGAGAAGAGCGTGAAGTGTCGGGGCGCCGAATAGGCCGAACAACTTCCTCCGTGCTGCCCTCGGGGGAAGGAACGACCAACGAATGCGAACGCCGGACCGGCTAGCCGTTGCAACCGCCCAGGGCCTATGGGTCCTCAGCCACGGCGCTCGCCAGCGGTGCCGGCTGCGTACCGGCTCGACGCCGAACGCACCCGTAGCCAGCAGCGACTTCTGCGTCAACGGGCGACGATCCGGCCGGGTGGAGGCCGGCGGCAGCGCGGAACCTCGCTCAGCATCGGGCGGTCGTTGACCATCGGACAAGCAGGCGAACGGGCGGGCGCGCAAATGAGACCGACCGCTTCCGACCGGACCGACAGCAACACATGAAACACACAGGTGCGAAGACCAGACGCCACCATGTGGCTGATGAGCTTGGCCCCGGAGATCACTCATGGGGCTCACTCCTTGGCCGGTCAGGCGGGGCGATCGGCAGTTGCCGCATCGCCGTGAGAGCGCCTCCACTGCGTCGTAGGGGTCCCCCGACCAAGCCCGGGGTCG
>NZ_DASYMU010000067.1:0-48836 GCF_036008905.1 Amycolatopsis sp.
CACCAATGACGCGGATTTTCCCCCCTCAACACGCTGACAAACTCTTCGCCGAAGCGCTAGCTGAAATTGCTGAGCGACCCAACCCAAAACGACGACTACGCGCATACCCACGCGTCGTCAAACGACGGCAAGTCGGAGCGACACTCACCAAACGAGCCGACCACCGAGAAGCAAGGTACGCGGACCCACCGAACATCCGGCTGACACCTCGGGCAGCTTAAGTCAGTGGCATTGCTGTCGACAGATGGCGGGCGAGCGTGCACAGACTGCACTTGGGGGTGCGTGGGTTGCACTCAAGCGTGCGTGGGGCGCGCTTGAGTGCAAAGCCGGGTTAGGCGACGGGGGTGTAGTGGGAGGCGTCGCCTTGTAGGGACGTGGAGGGGGTGTTGTCGATGCCGACGGGGACGTCGCCGGCGACGGTGACGCGGTGCAGACGCCGGGGGAGATCGTCGTAGTTGTCGACGGCGTAGTGCTGCGTGATGCGGTTGTCGAACAGGACGAGCTGGTTCGGCTCCCAGCGCACGCGGACGACGTTTTCGGGGCGGGTGACGTAGGTCTGCAGCAGGCGCAGGATGTCGCGGGACTCGCCCGAGGACAGGCCGACGATCCGCTGGGCGAAGCCGCCGATGAACAGGCCGCGTTCGCCGGTCGCCGGGTGGACGCGCACGACCGGGTGCACGGTCTGGTACTGCTTCGCCGTGAACACCTCGCGACGCTGTTTTTCCTTCTCGCCCACGGATTCCGGTGCGCGGGCGTAGTCGTGGTCGTTGGTGTGGACAGCCCGGAGAGTGTCGGCGAAGGTGCGCAACGGGTCGGGGAGGTCGCGATAGGCCGCGGCCGAGTTGGCGATCAGGGTTTCGCCGCCGTAGGGCGGGATGACGAGGCTGCGCAGCGTGCTCGCCTTGGGCGGGTTGAGCACGAAGGTGACGTCGGTGTGCCACTGGTTCGCGCGGCCGCCGTCCTCGCTGTCGACGGGCAGCACGCTGGGCGCGCCGTCGAGCGAGGGGACGGTCGGGTGCGCCTTGGTCAACTCGCCGAAGTAGCTCGCGAACCGCTGCTGCCCGGCATCGTCCACATTGGCCTCGCGGAAGAACAACGCCTTGTGCTCGTGCAGCGCGTCGGTCAGGAACGTGACGGTTTCGGTGTCCAGCTCGGCCGACGGGTCGACGCCGACGATCTCGGCGCCGATCCGGCCGGTGAGTTTGCGGACGTCTCGTTCGGTGCTGATGGCGGTCATGCGGCGTACTCCTTCGCTCGGTGCTGATTTGCCGGACGCGCGAGGCCGTAGTGCTCGCGCAGGGTGGAGCCGGTGTACTCGGTGCGGAACAGCCCGCGCCGCTGGAGCTCGGGGACGACGAGGTCCACGAAATCGTCGAGACCGCCGGGCAGTGTCGGCGGCATGATGTTGAAGCCGTCGGCCGCGCCCTCGGTGAACCAGTGCTCGAGCTGGTCGGCGATCTGCGTCGGCGTCCCGGCGAAGACGCGGTGGCCGCGACCGCCGGCCAAGCGCTCGATCAGCTGGCGGATCGTGAGGTTCTCGCGCCGCGCCAGGCCGGTCACCAGGTCGAACCGGCTCTGCGCGCCTTCGGTGTGCGTGCCGACCTCGGGCAGCGGGCCGTCGAGCGGGTACAGCGAGATGTCGTGGTCGAGCATGTTCGACAGCTGCTTGACGCCGTATTCGGGCGTGATCAACGCGTTCAGCTCGGCTTCGCGCTGCCGCGCTTCGGCTTCGGTCCGCCCGATGATCGGGCTGATCCCGGGCAGGATCTTCACCTCGTCCGGCGTCCGTCCGTACTGCGCCAGGCGCGCTTTGACGTCGTCGTAGAACGCCTTGCCCTCCGCGAACGTTTGCTGTGCGGTGAAGACGGCCTCGGCGTGCCGCGCCGCGTAGTCCTTGCCTGTCTCGGATGAGCCTGCCTGCACGAGCAACGGGTAACCCTGGACCGGCCGCGGGGTGTTCAGCGGCCCGCGGACCTGGAAGTGCTTGCCGACGTGGTCGACGCGGTGGATCCGCTCGTCGTCGGCGTAGATCCCGCTGTCCTTGTCGATCAGTGCGGCGCCGTCTTCCCAGCTGTCCCAAAGCTTTTTGGCGACCTCGACGAACTCGGCCGCGCGTTCGTAGCGCAGTTCGTGGTCGGGCCGCTTATCGAGGTTGAAGTTACGGGCTTCGTCTTGACCCGCCGAGGTGACGATGTTCCACCCGGCGCGCCCGCCGCTGAGGTGGTCGAGCGAGGCGAACTTGCGGGCCAGGTGGTACGGCTCGTTGTAGGTCGTCGACGCCGTCGCGATCAGTCCTATGTGCTCGGTCGCACCGGCCAACGCGGAGAGCAAAGTCAACGGCTCGAACAGGTTGTGCGAGTTGTAGCGGACGTTGCCCCACAGCGCGACACCGTCGGCCAGGAACAGCGAGTCGAGCTTTCCGCGTTCGGCCGTCTGCGCGAGGCGGACGTAGTGCGCCAGCGAACGTGCCTGCCTCGGCTGCGACTCGGGGTGCCGCCACGCGGCTTCGTGATGCCCGTTCTCCATCACGAAGGCGTTTAGGTGCAGCTGCCGCCTTGTTGAACTCATCGCGAACTTTCTCCTTGCTGGCGCCAGGTCGAGAAACGCCGTTCGAACAGCACGAAACCTTGGTTGACGAGCAGCCCGAGGACGGAGACGGCGATGATGCCGGCGTACATCTTCGGGATTTCGAAGTTCACCTGTGTGGTGTTGATGAGGTAGCCGAGCCCGGCTTTCGCGCCCACCATCTCCGCCGCGATGAGCACGAGGATCGCGTAGGTGCCCGCCATCCGGATGCCGGTGAAGATGGTCGGGACCGCCGACGGCAGGATCACCTTCCGGAACAGTGTCGGATTGGACAGCCCGAGCGAGCGCGCGGCCTTGACCAGTAACGGATCCACGGTCCGGACACCGGCGATCGTGTTGAGCAGCACCGGCCACACGCAGGCGTAGACGACGAGCGAGATCTTCGACGTCTCGCCGATGCCCAGCAGCAGCGTGAAAACCGGCAGCAGCGCCAACGCGGCAGTGTTGCGCGCCAGCTCCAGCAACGGGTTGAGATACGCCGCCAGCGGTTTGTACCAGGCGATCAAGAGTCCTAACGGGACGGCGACAGTGACCGCGATCGCGAACCCCGCCGCCGAACGGCCGAGACTGGCCTGGAGGTGATCGAGCAGCTGGCCGTTCTCGATCAGGCCCCACAGCGCGACGACGTCCTCCGAAACGGGCGGGAGGAAGGTCCGCGTGCCTTCGTCGAGCACGTACCGCGGGATGAGTTCCCACGCCGCCAGGAACAGCACAATCGCCGCGGAGCTACGGGTGACGCGGCCGAGGAACCGGGCTGCTCGACCGAATCGCGGCGGCTTTTCCGATGGCAAGGACGAAATTCGTGGAGGTGTCAGGGGCGGTGCGTTGAGAGTCGTCGTCATCAGGCGGCCCTTCTCTCTGCTTCACTGGCCTTGAGGACTTCGTCGTGGAGCAGTGTCCAGATCTCGTGACGGTGCCGGACGAACACCGGATCGGAGCGCAGGTCGCGATCGTCGGTGCGGTCGCCGAGATCGACACCGACGACCTGCTTGAGCCGTCCTGGCCGGGACGTCAGCACTGCTACCTGCTGGCCCAGGTACACCGCTTCGTCAATGCCGTGAGTGATGAAGACGATCGTTTTGCCGGTGCGGTGCCAGATCCGGAGCAGCTCGTCCTGCAGTTGCTCCCGGGTCTGCGCGTCGAGCGCCGCGAACGGCTCGTCCATCAGCAGCACGTCCGGGTCGTAGGCGAGGCTGCGGGCGATGGCGACCCGCTGCTTCATCCCGCCCGACAACTCGTGTGGATAGCGCTCCTCGAAGCCGGAAAGCCCGACCAGGTCAAGGAATTCGCGGGCTCGGTCGGCTCGTTGGCGTTTGCCGAGGCCTTGGCCTTCGAGGCCGAATTCGACGTTCGCCCGTGCGGTGCGCCACGGGAACAGGGCGTACTGCTGGAAGACGACGCCGCGATCGAGGCCGGGACCGGTGATCGGCTTGCCGTCGATGAGGATTTCGCCGGACGTCGGTGTGGTCAGGCCACCCAGCAGGTCGAGCAGCGTCGACTTGCCTGATCCGCTGGGGCCGACCAGCGATAGGAACGTGCCGCTTTCGATGTCGAGCGTGATGTCGTCGAGCGCCAGCAGGCTGCGCGTTTCGGGGTTGTCCTTGGTGGGACGGACGGGGAAGACCTTGCTGACCGCGTTGATGCTGATCTTGGTGGTCTTGTTGGACACTGTGGTCACCGCCCCGCTACCGGCGTGGCGCCGTCACGGTAGGGGTTGAATTCGTTGGTGTAGATCTTCGCCGCGTCGAACTTGTCGCTCTTGATGACGCCGGTGCGGTGCAGCCAGTCCGTCCAGCGGGTGAAGTCCTGATCGCTGATGAGGCCGCCCGGCGTGGAGATGCCGACACTCTTCCAGTATTTCAGTGTGTCGGTGCTTTCGTTGCGGCCACGGTCATCGACGATCTTCGTGAACTCGGCGATGACCTGCTCGCGCGGGGTGGTGCGCTCCCATTCGATGGCCTTCGCCACCGCGCCGACGAAGATTTTCGCGGTCTCCGGGTACTTCTTGATGAAGTCGTTGCGCAGCACGTACGGGCCGCCGTTGTAGGAGCCGAGGATCTTGTAGTCGTCGAACAGCGAACGCAACCCGCCCGTCGCCAGCGCGTGGTCCTGCAGGACACCGCTGAGCGCGCCGGCGTCGACCTGCCCGTTGCGGATGGCTTCTTCGGTGCTCACCGGCGGGATCACCACGAGCTGCACCTGTTTGATCTCGTCGTCGGAAAGCCCGGCCTGGCGCAGATAGGTGTTGATCACGGCTTCCGCGTTGGCGCCCACGGTGTTGACGCCGATCTTCTTGCCGATCAGGTCGCGGGCGGTCCGGATAGGACTGTCCTCTTTGACGTAGTAGCCGGTGAACGTCTTTTCGTCGTAGCCGTAGTAGTTGATGACGGCCTTGACCGGTGCGCCCGCTTCGATCAACTTGACCACCGCGCCGGTGAACGCGCCGCCGAAATCGGTCTGGTCGGTGGCCGCGGATTGGATGTCCTGGGGCCCACTGATGGTGTTTCCGACCCATTTCAGCTTGACCGGGCCGAGGTAGCCGAGATGCTCGGCCAATTCCGGCAGGGAAACGGTGTTGGCCGAGCCCTGATAGCGCAGTTCGAGCTTTTCGGGCTGCCCGGGAACGCTGGTGGCGGTGGCTGATTCACCGCAGGCGGAAAGCATCGCCGCCGCCAGGAGGGCGACCGCGGCGGCGAGTGCGGGACGTGTTCTTTTCACGGTTCGTCTTTCTGGTTCAGGGTCGTCGAATACCCGAAAAGCCGATGCGGCCATTCGGAACAGTGCTCGATTACTGGAGGCTCGGGCTCAAGTCTGCAAGTGGGAAACAGTGCCGTCAATATTGCGAGTTTTTGAATTAACCCACTTCGTCGAGGAGATTCAGTGGATCGCCGTAGAGCAGGTCGAGCATCACCGTGCACGCCGCGGTGGCGAGCTCGGTGCCGGGAAAGCTAGTGGTGACAACGGTTTGTGCGGGATCCTCGCAAATGGACGAACGGTCTCTTACCTCGTCACGCACGGCCGAGAGACAGCGAGGAAGATCGAATCCCTGTCCGGCGAGCACGAGGACTTCGGGATTGAGGACGTCGATGAGCAGCGCCGCGGCCTGGCCGACGACCTTCGATCGGTCGAGGAACAGTTGCCGTGCAACGGAATCGCCACTCCGGGCGAGCTCCAGCAGGGTCTGGAACGACGGTTCGGCGATGAGACCCAGTTCGGCGGCACGCCGCCCCAGTGTCTGTTCGGAGATCGTCGCCTGCAAGCAGCCGTTCCGGCCGCACGCGCAGGGCTCGACGCTGTCGGGAACGGTGAGGTGGGCGACCGCCCCTGCGGCCGAACGCGGGCCGTGGTGCACGGTGTCGCCGGTGGCGAACGCGGCGTCGACGACGTTGCCGACGAACAGTTGCAGCACACTCGACCTGGTCCTGGACTGTCCGAACAGGCGTTCCGCGTTCACCAGCGCCCGCGAATGCGCGTCCACCCGGACCGGGAGCCCGGTCGTTTCGTGGAGCACCTCGCCGGCGGGAACGTCATGCCAGTCCAGCAGTGGATGTTCGATGATCGTTCCGGTGGCCTGGTCCACCCAGCCACCGGTGGCGACACCGAGGCCGAGCGCTTCCCGGTCGCCGCCGTGGTCGTCGAGCAGGACGTCGATGAGGAAACCCGCTCGCTGCAATACTTCCACCGCGCCGGCGCCCGCGTGCGGAACCGCGCGTTGCGTGACGATCCGGCCACGCAGGTCCATCAACGCGAGCGTCACGTGGTGCAGCGCGATGTGCACGCCGCAGATGAGGTGACGATCGGTTTCGACGTCGACCGGCACATGCGGGCGCCCGATCGCCTTGGGGCCCGCGACTTCCGGCAGTTCCCGGAGCAGGCCGAGCTTCGCCAGTTCGGCGCTGTGTCCGGTGACCGACGCGGGGGAGAGACCGGTGAGTCGCGCGATCGTGCTCCGTGCGACGGGACCGTGATCGAGCAGCGTGCGCAGGACGGAACTCGCGCTCGAACTCCGCCTTGTGCCCGGTCGCGCCGCGGAACCGTTGCGGTGCATGGTTTCCCTCTCCGGCGGAGTACGGCGAACGTCAGTCGGGAACGAGCATCACGCGACACATCGCGCCCGCCTGACGCCGGAGATCGACGTGGCGGCGAGAGGTGAAGCCTGCGGCCTGGGGTGCCATTCACCGATACTCGCAGAGCCGGAGAGGGTTTCCTAGCAACGGTGTCCCGCGCTCAGGATGTGGGACTCACCAGTCGTGCAGGGTGCCGTCCGTCAGCCGGTTCACCGGGAAGTAAGCGGCTTCGGTCTCCGCGGTGTGCGGCAGTGCCCAGCGCGTCGCCATCTGTCGACAGATGGCGGGGTAACCCAATCTGGTCACCACGGTCTTGCTGCCGTGGGGCGCGAAGCCGTCGAAGTCGCGGCCGCTGCTGTCGTATCAGGTCGCGGAGGACAGCGCGGCTCCGCAATGCGCGATCTCGTACCAGCTGCGTCAGGGCGCGGGCAACGAGACATTTACAAGTACTGCACCGGCGGCGGGGATGTCGCGTACCAGCGGGACATTCTCAGTGAGCACATCGCCTTGGTCATCATCGGTGCCGCCGACGCGCTCAACTGGCTGAAGGCGCGGCTGGCCGACAAGCCCGCGGCTCCCGGCTGCGGCAAGAAGACGGTCCTGTCGTCGTTGCTCTCGCCGGGCGCGCTGCCGACGTTCGGCGAGAGCCTCTACAACGACTTGCTTGCCCTGCTTGGCCGCCCCATCCGCTGAACATTCTGAAGGTCGAATCAGGCGGCGTTGAAGTCGTCCGGGTTCGGGCCGGTGCGCTCGCCCCGGTCCAAAGAGGACAGACTGGAGACCTCGTCGTCGGTCAGCGCGAAGCCGAAGACGTCGAAGTTTTCGCGGATCCGGGTCGGGGTGACCGACTTGGGGATCACGACGTTGCCCAGCTGCAGGTGCCAGCGGATGACGATCTGCGCCGGGGTGCGGCCGTGCTTCTCGGCGAGTGCGACGATCGCGGGCTCGCTCAGCAGGTCCCCGCCCTTGGCGAGCGGGCTCCACGCCTCGGTGGCGATGTCGTGCTTCGCGTCGAACGCGCGGACTTCGGCCTGCTGCAGGTACGGGCTCAGCTCGACCTGGTTCAGCGCGGGGACGGTGCCACCGGTCTGCAGGATCCGCTCGAGGTGCGCGGGCTGGAAGTTGGACACGCCGATCGCGCGGACCCGGCCGTCGGCGTAGAGCTTCTCGAACGCCTTCCAGGTGTCGAGGTACAGATCGCGCTCCGGCGTCGGCCAGTGGATCAGGTACAGGTCGAGCGTTTCGAGGCCCAGCTTTTCCATGCTGGCGTCGAACGCCCGCAGGGTCTTGTCATAGCCCTGCTCGGAGTTCCACAGCTTGGTGGTGACGAACAGCTCGTCGCGCTCGATGCCCCCGGCGGCGAGTGCCTTGCCCACGCCCGCTTCGTTGCCGTACAGGGCGGCGGTGTCGATGCTGCGGTAGCCGGCGTGCAGGGCGGCCGACACCGCGGCGGTGGTCTCCTCGTCGGGGACCTGGAACACGCCGAAGCCGAGCTGCGGCATTTCGACGCCGTTGTTGAGCTTGAGGTTGGGAACGGTGCTCACGTTGTCTGTTTCCTTACTTCTGTTGCCGGATCAGGGAATGATGCTGTTCGCGACGCCGCCGTCGACGCGCAGTGCGCCACCGGTGGTGGCCGACGAGTGCTCCGACGCCACATAGGTGACGAGGTTCGCGATCTCCGCCGGGCGGATCAGGCGGCCCAGCAGGGAGGTCGGGCGGCCTTCGGCCATGAACTTGTGCTCGGCCTCGGAGAACGGCACTCCGGGGTAGAGCCCCTTGATGAACTCCTCGACACCCGCTGTCAGTGTCGGGCCGGGGAGCACGCTGTTGACCGTGACGCCCATGCCGGCGACTTCCTGGGCCATGCCACGGGAAACCGACAGCTGCGCGGTCCTGGTCATTCCATAGTGGACCATCTCGGTCGGGATCTGCACGGAGGATTCGCTGCTGACGAAGACCACCCGGCCCCACCCACGTCCGACCATACGCGGCGTGTAGTGGCGCGCAAGCCGGATGCCGGACAGGACGTTGACCTCGAAGTAGCGCTTCCACTCGTCATCGGCGATCTCGAAGACCGGTACGGCCTCGAAGATACCCGCGTTGTTGACGAGCACGTCGACGTCGGGGAGTTCCGAGGTGAGCTTCGCCGCACCTTCGGCGGTGCCGACGTCGGCGGCGATACCGCGGACCTTCGTGCTGCCAGTGGCTTCGGCGAGCTGCTTGACCGCGTTCGCGATCCGCTGGTCGTCACGGCCGTTGAGGACCACGTCGGCACCGGCGCGCGCGAGGCCTTCGGCGATCGCGTAGCCGATTCCGGAGGTCGATCCGGTGACGAGAGCCGTCTTGCCGGTCAGGTCGATGTTCATGAAGCTGAGATCCCTTCCTTGGGTTCCATGGTCGCCGAGATCGGGGCTTTCCGCCGGTTACGGCGGTCCAGCAGACCCGAGAGGACGGCCACGGCGAGACCGGACGCGGCGAGTGAAGCGCCGATCCAGTTGGGGGCGGCGTAGCCGAGGTTGTGCTCGATGGCCATGCCGCCGAGCCACGCGCCACCGGCGTTTCCGAGGTTGAACGCGGCGATGTTGGCGGCCGACGCCAGCGCCGGAGCGCCCGTGGCCTTCTGCATCACGCGCGCTTGGAGCGGCGCGACGGTGGCGAATCCGGCGGCGCCGAACACCACGATCGTGAGCGCCGCGGGGAGCTGCCAGTGGGCGGTGAAGACGAACGTCAGGAGCACCACGGTCAACGCCGAGAGGATGACGTAGAGACTCGGCATGAGCGATTTGTCCGCGGCCTTGCCGCCGAGCAGGTTGCCGACGAACAGCCCGCCGCCGAACAGCACGAGCAGCCAGGTGACGGACCCGGTCGAGAAGCCGGCCACCTCGGTCATCATCGGCGCGATGTAGGTGAAGGACGCGAACACCCCGGCGAACCCGAGCGCGGTCATCGCGAGCGCGAGCCACACCTGCACGTTGCGGAACACGGCGAGTTCGCTGCGCAGGCCGCCACCAGGGACGACGGTCTGGCGTGGCACCAGCGTCAGGATGCCGATCAGGCCGATTACGCCGAGCACGGTCACCGCCCAGAACGTCGAGCGCCAGCCCAGCGCCTGGCCGAGCGCGGTGCCCGCCGGCACGCCGAGGACGTTGGCCACGGTCAGGCCGGTGAACATGATCGCGATCGCGCTGGCTTGTTTTGCCGGTGCGACCAGCGAGGCGGCCACGACCGAGCCGACGCCGAAGAACGCGCCGTGGGACAGCGCGGCGACGATCCGCCCGGTCATCAGCAGGCCGTAGCTGGGGGCTATCGCCGAGATCACGTTCCCGGCGATGAACAGCCCCATCAGGCTGACCAGCACGGTCTTGCGCGGGATGCGGGAACCCAGCGCGGTCAGCAGCGGCGCGCCGACGACGACACCCAGCGCGTAGCCGGAGATGAGGAGGCCCGCGGATGGGATCGACACGCCGAAGTCGTTCGCGACCTCGGGCAGCAGGCCCATGACCACGAACTCGGTGGTACCGATGCCGAAGGCGCTGATGGCCAGCGCTAGCAGGGCAGCGGGCATGGAACGGTCATCTCCCGAGGTAGTCTTTTGTCAGGCGTTCGCAACTATGAGCGTCCGAAATAGTTGCACACGCGGGTTATTGCGCACGCCGACTAACGTAGCATGCAAAGATCAGGGCGCAAGCCGAGAGCGCCCGAGCGAGAGGTGAACCGTGTCACTGGCAGACGACGCTGTGGAGGCACGCGCTCAGGGATGGCGCACGCTCGCCGCTCTGCACGCGCGGATCGAGGACAACCTGGAGCGCGTGCTTCAGCAGGAACACAAACTGTCCGTGAGTGAGTACAGCGTGCTCGACGCGCTGGGGCGGCAGGATGGGTTCCATTTGCGGATGAATCAGCTGTCTACGGCGGTGGTGCTGAGCCATTCGGCGACCACGCGGTTGGTGAGTCGGTTGGAGGACCGCGGGTTGTTGCAGCGGTACTTGTGCCCGACGGATCGGCGCGGGATTTATACCGAGGTGACGGCTGCTGGGCGGGAACTGTTGGAGACGGCTCGGCCTTCTCACGACGGGGCGCTGGCTGACGCGTTGGCCGCTGCGGAGGAGTTGCCGGAGTTGGCTCCGCTTGTTGGGGCGTTGTCGACGCTTACTTACCCCGTGGGGTGACCGGGGGCCGACCCAGCGTGGGTCGTGAGTGCGTAACAGTGTTCTAACACTGTTACGCACTCACGACTTCGGGGTCAGGGGCAGAGGGCCATGGGGAGGGTGCCGGGGCCGCTGATGGAGAGGTGGACTGACGCGATGGTGACGGCGGAGCCGGAGGCGATTCGGAAGTCCGTTTGCTCGTTTTCGCGGCCGGCGAAACCGGCGTCGGGGACGGTGAGGGCGGCGGTTTTCCAGGTGTTGGTGCCGGTGCGGGCTATGGAGCCGGCGGACTGGTAGGCACTGCCACCGTGCGCGTCGTACTGGACTTGGAACGAGTCTGTGCCGGAGTCGTAGTAGTCGATGGTGAACACCGTGGCGAAGTTGCCGTCGTAGGCGAGTCCATTGTCGACGGTGAAGTACATGTTCAGGTTGTTCGGCACCTTTTGCACGGTCTGCCTGGCGTTGCGACCGTCCACTGTGACCGGTGTTGTCGCGCCGTCGCCTGGGGTTTCGTATTGGGCGAGGCCGTTCGACACGTTTTGTTCGCCTAGGGTGGCGCAGACTTTTGCGGTGTCACCGGCGCCGACTAACGCCACCGGGAATTCCAGTCGGGGGAGTGCGGTCGACGCCGAGGTCAGGTTCAGGGCGATGGAACTGAAGCCCTGTACGACATCCGGGTCCGCGGACAGTGAGACGTCTACTGCGCCGGTTCCGTCTGGGGCGAGCTGGACTGTGCCTGAAGACGGGGTCACGGTGACTCCGGCGGGTGGCTGTGCGGTCCAGTTGAAGGAGTGCACAGTGCTTGGCTTGGCCGGTTGTGCGCCTGCGCCGACGGCGAACTTCAGGGTGCTGGCGGTCTGCGCGCCGACGGCGACGATCGCGCGTTCGGGAGTGCTGGTCAGGTCGACCGGGGTTACGCCCGGCGGGAATTGGGCGGGGACGGCGGGGAAGGACGGTGGTGCGGTGCCCCAGGACTTGTTGGGAGTGCTGGAAAGCCGGTAGTCGATGTTCGTGGTCTGGGCGCATTTGCCGTCGCCGAACAGTGTCGAGCCGCGCAACCAGGCTTGCTGTGACGACTTGCCGTTGACCGATAGGCCTTGCACGTATTGCTTTGTCGACGCGTTCGGCGCCGAGATGTTCACCTTGGCCTGGCCAAGGTTCAGTTTCACCGACGGGAACAGCGGCGAGGTCAGCGCAAGGGTGTCCGTGCCCGAAGTCGTCGGGTACATGCCCATCGACGACCAGACGAACCACGAGCTCAGCGCGCCGAGGTCGTCGTTGCCGGGCTCACCGCCGGGCGTGTTCGAGTACACCGTGGTCAGTGTCTTCCGCACGGTTTCCTGGGTCTTGTAAGCGGATCCGGCGTAGTTGTACAACCACGGCACGTGCATGTTGATCTCATTGCCCGCCCAGAAATGCGGGTCGTTGGGCCCGGCGTTGTTCTTCGTGAAGAACTCGTCGAGCCGCCGGTTCGCGTTCGTGTTGCCGCCCAGTGCGTCGAACAGGCCGCGGACGTTCTGCGGCACCAGCCAGAGGTACTGCGCCGCGTTGCCTTCCTGGAAACCCGACTGCCCGAACCGTTCCATGCCGGTGGTCACCGGGTTTCCGCCGGGGAAGTTCCCGGCGGCGTCGCGCGGCTGCAAGAAGCCCGAACCGGGGTTGAGCAGCTTGGTCCAGTTCTGTGAGCGGCTCAGGAATTGGCTCGACGTCGACTTCTGGCCGAGCGCTTGGGAGAACTGGGCGATGCTGAAATCGGCGAGCGCGTATTCGAGTGTCACCGAAGCGCCGTTGTCGACGTCCGAGATCGAGCTGCGGCCGACGTTGGGGACGTAGCCCAGTTTCAGGTAGTCGGCCAGCCCGGCGCGCTGCTCGTAGTAGCCCTGCCCGAGGGTTTCCGGGGTCTGGACCACGGTCGCGCCCTTGACCATGGCGGCCAGCGCGGCCTTGGTGTCGAAGTTGCGAGCGCCGAAGGCGTAGGCGGACGCGATCATCGGGTCGGCCGCGTCGCCGTTCATGACGTCGACGTAGGCGTTGGCCACCGGCCACTTCGGCAGCCAGCCGCCCTGTTGCGCGCTGGTTACCAGCGACTGCATCATCTGGCTGGTCTCTTCGGGCGCGATCATCGCCTGCAGGGGTACCAGTGAGCGGTATATGTCCCAGCCGGAGAAATTGGCGTACTGCGCCTTGCCCGGCGCCACGGAATGGATCTTGTTGTCGAATCCGGGATACTGCCCGTTGACGTCGCTGAATACGTTCGGGTGCAGCAGGCAGTGGTAAAGCGCGGTGTAGAACTGCACCTGCTGGTCGTGCGTCCCGCCGCCGATTTCGATTTTCGACAGCTGCTTGCGCCAGGCCGCCCGCGTCGCGTCCGCGACTTTCTGGCGGTTCCAGCCCGGGATTTCCGACTGCAGGTTCGCCAGCGCGTTGGCCGTGCTGACGTAGGAGATCGAGACCTTCATCCGCACCTGGCTGCTCTGTGCGGTGTCGAAGCTGACGTACGCCCCGGACTGCAGCCCGGTCGCGCTCGTGCTGCCGGGGTTGACCGTGGCGTCGTTCCAGGTGCCGTGCGCGCTGAACGGACGATCGAAGGTGGCGGCGAAGTAGACCGTGGAAACGTTCTGCTGCGCGCAGAAGTGACCGCCGCTGATCGACCCGGTCACCTTGCCGTCCTTGATCTGAACGGCGGTGTCGGTGTTGCCGTTCTGCGAGTAGCCCACCTTGAACAGCAGGCTGGCCTCGGCGCCGGCGGGGAAGCCGAATTCGCCGATGCCCGCGCGGGTCGTCGTGGCGACGTTCGTGGTGATCCCGCCGAGCTTCGTCGCATACGTTCCGGGGCTCGCCTGTTCGTCGGCGTGGCTGAACGGCTGGGTCGTCTTTCCCGGTGTGGCACCGATGTTCCCGCTCACCGGGAGTATCGGGAGATCGCCTTGGATCGGGCAGCCGACACCGGACAGGTGTGTGACGCTCAACCCGGTGGTCGCGGAATCGTCGTAGTTGTAGCCACCTCCCGCTGGGCGGGACGTCGTTTCCGGGCTCCAGGTGAGCATCCCGAACGGGGCCGCGGCGCCGGGGAACGTGTTGACGGAGCCGACGAACTCACCGCCGCTTCCGGTGCCGATAAAGGGGTTCACCAGCGTTGTCGAGTCGACGGCGGCCTTCGCTTCGACGTCGGCGTGTGCCGTTGCCGCGCCCAGTGTCCCGGCCGCGAGCGCGACCACGACTCCGGTGCCGAGGGACCGGAAACCACGGCGGAAGTATCCGCTTGAGCGCATCTCGTCTCCCCGAACGGGTTTAGTTCACCTTGTGGACTAAATCGACCCATGTATAGCAGTGTGACTGCGATCACGTCAAGAAGCCGGGCGGCCTAAAACTGTTGTCTCAGCAGGCATTTTGTCTTGCAAGACATTGTCGACTCGCGGCGGAAAATTTTCGCAAGCGCTTTCTGGAACCAGTAATTAGGGTTCTGGGAATACGAACCACTGCTCCATTCGTGGGACATCGAACTAGGTCAAACACGACAAACCCGCAGGTCAACCCTAAGTTCGGGACATGTAACAAGTAGGCAACGCCCCCGAAACCGTTGACCCCGCTCGATCAGGTGACTTAATTTGTTGGCCCACTAGACAAAATTGGTGGTTGCGTTGGATTCCTCCCTTCCCCTCCGGCCGGTCAGATCGGCGCGTCCCGCCGATCAAGCGACCGTCCGCCGCAGCAACCTCACGTTGGTGCTGCGGCACCTTCGTGATGGCGGCCCGCGGTCGAGGGCCGGGATCGCGATGGACACCGGGCTCAACAAGGCGACGGTGTCGAGCCTGGTTTCGGAACTGGCCGAGCTCGGCTTGGCCCGCGAAGGAGACCTCGAGCGCGCCGGAGCGGTCGGCCGCCCCGGCAAGATCGTCGAGCTCGACGGTCGCCGTGTCGGCGGCATCGGCGTCGAGATCAACGTCGACTACCTGAGCGCGCTCGCCCTCGACCTGACCAACGCGGTGCTCTTCGAACAACGCGTCGCACTCGACGTCCAGGCCCTCACCATCGACAAAGTGCTTGACGCGGCAGCGGATCTCACCGCACGGGCGCTGCGGGAATGCGGCAGGCTCAACGTCGTCCCGGCCGGGGTGACCATCGCGATCCCGGCTCTCGTCGACGTCGCGGCCGGGGTGGTCGCGTTCGCGCCGAACCTCCGCTGGCGCGATGTCGCGGTGGTCAAGGGTTTGGTCGACCGGCTCACCGCCAGGCTCGGCAGCCCGGCTTTCCCGATCCGCATGGCCAACGACGCCAACCTCGCCGCGCTCGGCGAGTACGCCATGGGCAGCGTCGCCGGCACCCCGGATCTCGTGTACCTCACCGGCGAGATCGGCGTCGGTGGCGGTGTGATCGCCGGCGGACGGCTTCTCAGTGGCGCGGAAGGGTTTTCCGGCGAGATCGGCCACATCCAGCTCGACCCGGGCGGCCGCCAATGCGGCTGTGGCCGGCGTGGCTGCTGGGAAACGCTGGTCGGGATGGCCGCGATGCTCCGGCTCGCCGCCGAACCCGGTGACCCGGTGCACGACCCGTCGCTCGATCTCGAACAACGCCTCGACATGATCCGCCGCCGGGCCGCGGTCGGCGACCGCCGCACCCTCGCCGCGCTCGGACAGGTCGGCACCGGCCTCGGCGTCGGCGCGTCGATCCTGATCAACGTCTTCAACCCGCGAGTGGTCGTGCTCGGCGGGTACTTCGCCCAACTGGGCCCCTATCTGCTCGCCCCGATGATGGCCGAACTCAAGTCGAGGGTCATCGCTCCGGATATCGGCGGGTGCCGGGTCGAACTGTCCTGGCTGGGATTTTCCGCCGCTTCCCGCGGTGGTGCCCATGTCGCGCTCGAGGCCGTGCTCGACGACCCGGCGCTCGTCGCGTTGCCGGGCCCGGCCAAGGAAAGGCACAGCGGATGACTTTGCTGACGATGGCGGAAATCGTCAAGGTGTTCCCAGGGGTCCGGGCACTCGACGGCGTCGACCTGTCGGTCGAAGCCGGGGAAGTGCACTGCCTGCTGGGCCAGAACGGTGCCGGGAAGTCGACCCTGATCAAGGTGCTCGCCGGCGCGCACCAGCCGGATGAGGGCGTGATCGAGATCGACGGCGAGGCCGTGTCGTTCCCGAACCCGGTCTCGGCGACCAAACGCGGGATCGCGACGATCTACCAGGAGCTCGACCTCGTCGACGGGCTTTCGGTGACGGAGAACATCTTCCTCGGTCACGAGAAGTCGAGTGGTGGTTTCGTGCACCGCCGCGAGATGCAGGCGGAGGCCCGCAAACTGCTCGAACAGCTGGGGCACGCCGAGATCCCGGTCGGCCGGGAGGTGTGGCGCCTGTCCGCGGCCGGCAAGCAGATCGTCAGCATGGCGCGGGCGCTGTCCCACGACGCCCGGCTGATCGTGATGGACGAGCCGTCGGCCGTGCTCGCCGCCGACGAGGTCGCCAACCTGTTCCGGGTCATCCGCGGGCTGACCGGACGCGGGGTCGCCGTGCTCTACATTTCCCATCGCCTGGAGGAGATCCGCGAGATCGGCGACCGCGTCACCGTGCTCAAGGACGGCCGCACGGTCGCGACCGGGCTTCCCGCCAAGACCACGGCGACGGTGGACCTGGTGTCCTCGATGACCGGCCGCCGGGTCGAGTTCGCCTTCCCCGAACGCCCCGACGCCGGAAGCCACGACAGCGAACCGGAAGTCCTCGTCGTCGACGGCTTGACCCTGGACGGCTCGTTCAGCGATGTCTCCTTCTCCGTGCGGGCAGGCGAAATCGTCGGACTCGCCGGGCTCGTCGGCTCGGGCCGCTCGGAAATCCTGGAGACGGTCTACGGCGCACGGCGTCCGACCTCCGGGCAGGTCCGGTTCGGCGACAAGCTGATGCGGGCGGGCTCGGTGACGGCGTCGGTCCGCCAAGGCATGGGCCTGGCGCCCGAGGAACGCAAGAGCCAGGCGCTGCTGCTCCACGATTCCGTCGCCCGCAACGTTTCTCTCGCGTCGCTGCGCAGGTTCGCCAAGTTCGGCTGGATGAACCGCAACCGCGAACTCGCCGAAGCGCAGGAAAAGACCGACGCCCTCGAACTCCGCCCGTCCGACATCAGCCGCACTGTCAGCAAGCTGTCCGGCGGGAACCAGCAGAAAGCGGTGCTGGCGCGCTGGCTGCTGCGGGGGTGCAAGTTGCTGTTGCTCGACGAACCGACCCGGGGCGTCGACGTCGGCGCGCGGGCGGAGTTGTACGCGGTCATCCGCGAACTGGCCGATTCCGGGGTCGCGGTGGTGCTGGTTTCCAGCGAGGTCCCCGAAGTCCTCGGCCTGGCCGACCGTGTTCTGGTGCTCCGGGAGGGCCGGGTGGTGTTCGAGGCCGACGCCCGCGAACTCGACGAGCACCGTGTTCTGGATCTTGTTATGGAGGCGGTATGACCGAGCAAGTCGTGGTGGCCGACCCGCCACCCACGCGTCGGGGGTTTTCGATGCGGCGCATGAAGGACGTCCAGAATCTCGGCCTGGTGGCCGTGCTGGTGTTGCTGGCCATCGCCGGCACGGTGACGAAGCCCGACCAGTTCTTGAGCACGGACAACCTGATCCTCGTGCTCACCCTGGCGTCGATCGTCGGGGTGATCACCGTCGGGATGACCTTCGTCATCATCGGCGGCGGGATCGACCTGTCGGTGGGCGCGGTGGTCGCGCTCTCCACGGTGTGGGCGACGACCAAGGCCACCCAGTCCTACGGCATCGGCGGGATCATCTTCTGCGCCCTGGCCGTCGGCGTCGGGTGCGGACTCGTGAGCGGCCTGCTCATCGCCTACGGCAAACTGGTCGCCTTCATCGCGACCATCGCCATGCTGGCCAGCGCTCGCGGCCTCGCGATCCAGCTGTCGCAAGGGAAAACGCAGGTCGTCAACTTCCAGAACCAGGGCCTGGTCGACCTCGGGTACAAGAAGAGCTACATCCTCGGCATCCCGCCGCTGGTGATCATCTTCGTGATCGTCGCGATCCTCGGCTGGATCGTGCTGAACCGCACCACCTTCGGCCGCCGCACCTTCGCCATCGGCGGCAACCCGGAAGCCGCCCGGCTCGCCGGTATCAACGTCAAGCAGCACACCCTCCTGCTGTATGTCCTTTCCGGACTGTGCTGCGGGATCGCCAGCGTGATGCTCGTGATCCTCACCAGCAGCGGGACCTCGGCGAACGGCAACCTCTACGAACTCGACGCGATCGCGGCGGTGATCATCGGCGGCACCCTGCTCTCCGGTGGCCGCGGCTCACTCGTCGGCTCGGTACTGGGTGTCCTCGTCTTCACCCTGATCAGCGTGCTCTTCACCCTCAACAACCTGCCCACCGCGGTCCAGCAGATCGCCAAGGGCGCGATCATCGTCGTCGCTGTGCTCGTTCAGCGTCGTGCTTCAAACGAGAGGACATCGTCATGACCACACCCAGGTCCGGGCTCAATCGCCGCGGTTTCTTGGCGGCAGCGTCGGCGCTCGGCGTGGGGGCCGTCGCCACCGCCTGTACGGGCAACACCGACGAAGCCCCGCCGGCCGCGGCGGGGAACGCGCCCGCCCAGAACGCCCAGAACTCCGCACCGGGCAAGCTGGTGACGGTCGGGTTCGCCGGCCCGCAGGCCGACCACGGCTGGCTGAACGCGATCAACGTCAACGCCAAGGCGGAGGCGGCGAAGTACACCGACGTCAAACTGGTCGTCACCGAGGGCTCGAACGACGCCGCCGTGCAGGCCAGCCAGGTCGACTCGCTGATCAGCCAGAAGGTCGACGTCCTGGTGATACTTCCCGCCGACGGCAAGCAGATGACCCCGGCCGGGCGCAAGGCGATGGACGCGGGGATCCCGGTCATCAACCTCGACCGGATCTTCGACTCCTCACAGAGCTACCGGACCTGGGTCGGTGGCGACAACTACCGCATGGGCCTCAACGCCGGTACCTACATCGGGCAGAAGCTGGGCGGCAAGGGCACGGTCCTCGAACTCGCCGGCATCGATACCCTGGAGCTGACCCAGCAACGGTCCCAGGGCTTCGACGACGGGCTGAAGAACTTCCCCGGCATCCAGAAACTCGGCCGCGCGGCGGCGGAGTTCAACGTGCAGACCGGGCAGGCCAGGATGGCCGAGCTGCTCCAGGCGCACCCGAAGTTCGACGCGATCTGGAACCACGACGACGACCAGGGAATCGGTGCGCTGCAGGCGGTCCAGCAGGCCGGCCGGACCGACTTCCTGATGGTTGGTGGCGCGGGCTCGAAGGCCGCGATGGAGCAGATCAAGGCCGACTCGTCGGTGCTCAAGGCGACCGTGCTCTACCCGCCGACGATGTCCGCGTCCGCGATCCGGCTGGCGCGTTTGCTCGGTCAGGCCAAGGGCCTCGGTGACCTCGCCGAGCAGGAGATCCCCGCGTCGGTCACCTTGTTCTCCGCGGTCGTGACCAAGGAAAACGTAGACAAGTACCTGCCTTTCTCGTTCGAGTGACTGGGGTTCGCCATGCCTGAGAACGCATCGAAAATCGGCGTCGGGATGATCGGTTACGCCTTCATGGGCGCCGTGCATTCCCAGGCGTGGCGTACCGTCCACCGCGCCTTCGACGTGCCGCTGACGCCGGCGATGGTCGCCCTGTGCGGCCGGGACCCGGCGAAGGCGGCCGCGGCCGCGGCCAAACTCGGCTGGCAGTCGGTGGAAACCGACTGGAAGCAACTGATCGGCCGCGAAGACATCGGGCTGGTCGACATCTGTACTCCCGGCGACACCCACGCCGAGATCGCCATCGCGGCGCTGGCCGCGGGCAAGCACGTGCTGTGTGAGAAACCGCTGGCCAACACCGTCGACGAAGCCGTCGCGATGGTCGATGCGGCGGAAAAGGCGAGGGTCAAAGGCGTTCGGTCGATGGTGGCGTTCAACTATCGCCGGGTGCCCGCCCTCGCCCTGGCCCGCAAGCTGATCGCGGACGGAAAGCTCGGCACCATCCGGCACGTCCGCGCCCAATACCTGCAGGACTGGATCGTCGACCCGGAGTTCCCCCTGGTTTGGCGACTGGACAAGGAAAAGGCCGGTTCCGGCGCGCTCGGCGACATCGGCGCGCACATCATCGACCTGGCCCAGTTCGTCACCGGCTCACGGATCACCGGTGTCAGCGGGCTGACCGAAACCTTCGTCACGGAGCGGCCCCTCGTCGCGTCCTCGGCGGGCCTCGCGGGGGAGGCCTCCACGGAACGCGGCACGGTGACCGTCGACGACGCCGCCCTGTTCACCGCCCGCTTCGACTCCGGCGCACTGGGTTCCTTCGAGGCCACCAGGTTCGCCAGTGGCCGCAAGAACGCCATGCGCATCGAGATCAACGGTTCCGACGGCAGTATCGCCTTCGACTTCGAGTCCATGAACGAACTCTCCTTCCACGACCACACCGAAGGCGCCGACATCGCGGGCTTCCGCCGCATCCTGGTGACCGAATCGACCCACCCGTACCTGTCGGCCTGGTGGCCGCCGGGTCACGGCCTCGGGTACGAGCACTCATTCACGCATGAGGTCTACGACTTCCTGGTCGCCATCGAGGCCGGCCGGGACCCCGAACCGTCGTTCGCCGACGGTCTCCAGGTGCAGCGAGTACTGGCCGCCGTCGAAAAGAGCGCGGCCGCTCAAAGCGTCTGGACTGCCATTGAAGGAGCCAACGCATGATCCAGCGCGCACGTCTGCTGGTCCTGGCCTTTGCCATCGTTGTCATCGCCTCTATCGGTACCGCCTCGGCGGGTTACGCGGCTCCGGCCGCGGCCCCGGCGTTCAAGGCGCTGGTCTTTTCCAAGACGACGGGCTTCCGTCACTCGTCGATCCCGGCCGGGATCGCGGCCATCCAGAAACTCGGCCAGGAGAACAACTTCGCCGTCGACGCCACCGAAGACGGCGCCGCGTTCACCGAAGCCAACCTGGCCCAGTACAAGGTCGTCATCTTCCTGTCGACCACCGGTGACGTCCTCGACGCCCCCCAGCAGACGGCGTTCCAGCACTACATCGAAGGCGGCGGCGGGTTCGCCGGCGTCCACGCCGCGGCCGACACCGAATACGACTGGTCCTGGTACGGAAAGCTCGTCGGCGCCTACTTCAAGCAGCACCCCGCGCCGCAGCAGGCCGTCGTCAAGGTCGAGGACCCGGCGCACCCGTCGACCCAGGGCCTGCCGGCGAAATGGACCCGCAGCGACGAGTGGTACGACTACCAGGCCAACCCGCGCGAGAACGTCCACGTCCTGACCTCATTGGACGAGACGTCGTACAGCGGCGGCACGATGGGCTTCGACCACCCCAACACCTGGTGCCAGGACTACGAAGGCGGCCGATCCTGGTACACCGGGCTCGGGCACGACGACGCGTCCTTCACCGAGGCGAACTTCCTCCACCTGCTGCTCGGCGGGATCCAGACCGCGGCCGGAGTCATCCCCGCGGACTGCTCGGCGAGCCTTGACGCGAGCTTCGAAAAGGTCACCCTCGACGACAACACGTCGAACCCGATGATGCTCGACGTCGCCACGGACGGCCGTGTCTACTACATCGACCGGCTCGGTGACGTCAAGGTCGTCAAGCCGGGTGCCGGGGGTGTGGCCACGGCCGCGCACTTGGATGTGTTCACCGCCAACGAAAGCGGCTTGCTCGGGCTCGCGCTCGATCCTTCGTTTGTCACGAACCATTGGATCTATTTCTACTATTCGCCGAACGGCAAGGACGTCGACCGGATCTCGAGGTTCACCGCGAACCCCGACAGCACGGTGGATCTGTCCACGGAAAAGGTGCTGCTCGAAGTTCCGGTGCAGCGGGCGGAATGCTGTCACCACGGTGGCGGCATGGCGTTCGACCCCACTACCGGTGACCTCTGGCTCGGCAACGGTGACAACAGCAACCCGTTCGCCTCCGACGGCTACGCGCCGATCGACGAGCGTGCCGGACGGTCCACTTGGGACTCCCAGCGCTCCTCGGCCAACACGAACGACCTGCGCGGCAAGATCCTGCGCATCCACCCGGAGGCCGACGGCACCTACACCGTGCCCACCGGGAACCTGTTCGCCCCGGGCACCGAGAAGACCCGTCCCGAGATCTACGCGATGGGCTTCCGCAACCCGTTCCGTATCGGCATCGACCCTGAGACGCACAAACTGATGGTCGCCGACTACGGCCCGGACGCCGGGGTCGCGAGCCCTGTGCGCGGCCCGGAGAACACCGTCGAATGGCAGATCCTCAACCAGCCAGGGTTCTACGGCTGGCCGTACTGCGTCGGCGACAACAAGCCTTACGTGGACTACGATTTCGCGACCGGCGCCTCCGGTGCGGCGTTCGACTGCGCGGCACCGAAGAACAACTCGCCCAACAACACCGGTCTGGTCGACCTCCCGCCCGCGATCCCGGCGATGGTCTACGGCCACTACGCCGGTGAGCCGAAGTTCCCGGAGCTCGGCTCGGAAGGCGCGCCGATGGCGGGCCCGGTCTACCGGTACGACGAGAACTCGACGTCGGACCGCAAGTGGCCGGCCTACTGGGACGGCAAGGCGATCTTCGGCGAGTGGAACACCGACAAGCTGTTCTCCTTCCAGCTCAACGAAGACGGCAGCCAGCTCGTCGACATCAACCAGATCCTGAGCAAGCTCAGCTTCAAGAAGCCGATGGACATGAAGTACGGCGCGGACGGCGCGCTGTACCTGATCGAGTGGGGCTCGGGATTCGGCGGGGACAACGCCGATTCCGGCGTCTACCGGATCGACTACGTGCGGGGAAACCGTTCGCCCATCGCGGCGGCGACCGCGGACAAGACGTCCGGTCCCGCTCCGCTCGCCGTGCAGTTCTCGAGTGAGGGCTCGCGGGATCCGGACGGCAACCCGGTCACCTTCGCCTGGGACTTCGAAAGCGACGGCACGGTCGACTCGGCCGAGCCCAACCCGCAGCACACCTACGGCACCAACGGAAACTTCAGCGCGACGCTGACCGTCACCAGCGGCAACGGCAAGAGCGCCAGTGCGAGCGTGCCCATCGTGGTCGGCAACACCATGCCGACGGTGACGCTCGACATCCCGCCCAACGGAGGGTTCTTCGACTTCGGCGACCAGGTGAAGTACACCGTCACGGTCACCGATCCCGAGGACGGGACGATCGACTGCGCGTCGGAGAAGATGCAGGCGATCCTCGGGCACGACACCCACGGGCATCCGCTCGACCAGTACACCGGTTGCTCCGGGTCCGTGCAGACGACGTTGTCCTCGGGACACAGTGACGGCGACAACGTCTTCTACGTCCTCGAAGCGTCCTATACGGACAAGGGCGGCGCGGGTGGTTCCCAGCCGCTGACCGGCCGGGCCCAGTCGATCCTGCAGCCCAAGCACAAGCAGGCGGAGTACTTCAACGGCACCGGACGGGTCGCCAGTGGCATCGGCACGGGCACGCCCGGCGTGCAGGTCGAAACCACCAGTGACACCGCGGGCGGGTTCAAGAACATCGGGTTCATCGAGGACGGGGACTACTGGTCCTTCGATCCGGTCAACCTGTCGGCGATCGACGCGCTGCGGTTCCGCACGGCCTCGGCCGTCGGTGGCGCGACCATCGAGGTCCACAGTGGATCGCCGGACGGCGCGCTGCTCGGCAAGGTCGCCGCACCGGGAACGGGTGGCTGGCAGACGTTCACCGACGTCACGCTCCAGCTGACGAACCCGCCGACGACCACCGCGCCGCTGTTCTTCGTGGTGCGCAATCCGGAAGGCGGCACCAGTACGGCGTCGATGCTGAACGTCAACTGGGTCGACTTCCTGGGCAAGGGCGTGACCGCGAACCAGCGGCCGACGATCCAGCTCACCGCCACCCCGACCACCGGTGAAGCACCGCTCGCGGTCAACTTCACCAGCGTGGGCACCGACCCCGAGGGCGACAACCCGCTGACGTACAAGTGGAACTTCGGCGTCCCCGGCTCACCGCAACCGTCCACACCGGACGCTTCGTACACCTACCAGACGGCCGGCGCCTACGACGCGACGGTGACCGTCACCGACAGCCAGGGTGCGGCGCGGACCGAACACGTGCCGATCACCGTCGACGCCCCCGGACAGAGCTGCCTCGGTGGCAAGTCCGACAGTTTCACCGGAACCCAGCTCGACCGGGCCAAGTGGACAGTCATCCGGGAGAACCAGGATCTCCGGGTCGGCGGTGGCGCGCTGCACATCCCGACCGCACAGGCCGAGATCTACGGTGGCGACAACGGCACCCCGGTGCCGAACCTCGTTGTGCAGCCCGCGCCGAACGGGGCGTGGGAAGCGACCACCAGGGTGACGCTGGCGGCACGGGACGCCTACCAGCAAGCCGGTCTCGTGCTCTACGGTGACGACGACAACTACGCGAAGATGGTCCTGGAAGCCCAGGGCACCAACGACATCAACGGCCGCGTCTTCCAGTTCATCCGCGAAGAACAAGGCGTGCCCAACGAAACCTCGCAGTCCAACGTGTCCGCGCCGGGCTCGGCGTTCAGCGACACGGTGTTCGTGCGGATGGCCAGTGACGGCACCCATGTGACCGGGGCGTACTCGGCCGATGGGGTCAACTGGACGCCGATGCCGCAGACGGACAAGCTGCTCGCCGGGATCACCAACCCGAAGATCGGCCTGATCTCGTTGGCCAGCGGGGGAACCCGCCCGGTCATCGACGCCGCGTTCGACACGTTCCAGCTCACGCCGGACGAGACGGCAGGCCCGGACGACGAGTTCGACGCCACCTCACTCGACACCTGCCGGTGGAACACCGCGGTGCGGCCGGACCCGGCCACGCAGCGGGTCGCCGGCGGCAACCTCGAAATCGACACCAGCAAGGGCGACATCTACGGCACCGACAACTCGGCGCCGAAGAACTTCACCCTGCAGACCCCGCCCGCCGGGGACTGGACCGTCGAGACCAAGGTCGACGGCAGCGCGTTCAACGAGGCCTACCAGCAGGCCGGGCTGATCGCGTACGGCGACGACGGCAATTACGTCAAGGTGGACTACCTGACCAACAACGCACCGGGTTCGACGGTCACTCGCGGCATCGAGTTGCGCAGTGAAATCGGCGACGCGGTGCAGAGTCCGCAGCCGAACGCCAGTGACGTCAACCAAGGCGTGTGGTTCCTGCGCCTGGCCAAACAGGGTGACACCTACCGCGGCTTCTACTCCGCCGACGGCATTGCCTGGACCGAACTCGGGTCACTGACCAACGCGAGTATCGCCAACGCCAAGGTCGGTTTGTTCGCCTTCGGCGTCAACCAAGCGGCTTCCAAGACGGCCAAGTTCGACTACTTCCACCTGTCGACGGCGCCGATCGACGAAACCGCGCCGGTCACCACGGCCGTCGCTGATCCGGCGGCACCCAACGCCGCCGGGTGGTACGGCGGACCGGTCAAGGTCTCGCTGACCGCGGCCGACGAAGAAGGCGGCACCGGCGTCGCCGGGGTCGAGTACAAAGTGGACAGTGGAGAGTGGACGGCGTACACCGCACCGGTCCCGGTGACCGGGGACGGCACGCACACCGTCGCCTACCGCTCCGCGGACCAGGCCGGGAACGTCGAGGCGGAGAAGTCCGTCACGGTGAACATCGACGCCACCAAGCCGGCGGCCACGGTCTCCGGGCTCACCGCCGGGCAGATCTACGGGGACAGCCAGGACGTCCGGATCGCCTGGCAGGCCGTGGATGTCACCTCCGGTGTCGGTTCGGTGAGTGCGACGCTGGACGGAAGGCCTTACCAGTCCGGCACTTTGCAGGCCCTGTACGAACTGACCGCGGGCTTGCACGAGCTGTCCGTCACGGTGACGGACAACGCGGGCAACCAGGCCACGCAGAAGGTGGCGTTCGGGGTCGACACCTCGACCCGGGATCTCGGCAACCTGATCGACCGGTTCAAGGCCACCGGCAGGCTCAGCGCCACCGGGG
Organism: Amycolatopsis sp.; assembly: GCF_036008905.1. Classification (GTDB taxonomy): domain Bacteria; phylum Actinomycetota; class Actinomycetes; order Mycobacteriales; family Pseudonocardiaceae; genus Amycolatopsis. The sequence goes on from NZ_DASYMU010000067.1 coordinate 25,729, forward strand.
CGAAGACCCTGCAGGCCCAGCTCACCAAGGCCCGCAAGGCCGAGGCGAACGGCAACGACATCAAGACGGGCACCGAACTGGGCAAGTTCAAGTCACTGGCGGCCGACCCGGCGATCGTGGTCGTCGGTGAGGTACGCCAGATCCTGGGGCGCGACACCGACGTGCTCATCGCGCGCCTGTCGGGCCCTGAGCCGAGCGGCAGGCGGCCGGAATGATGAAACGGTTGCTCGTGGCCGGGCCGCTTCTGGTGGCGTGCCTCCTGGTGGGCGCGCCACCGGCGTCGGCGCACGGCGGGCCGATCGCGCTGGAGGTCGGCGGTGACGGTCGGCAGGGCGTCACCGCCGTGGCGACCTATGTCGGGGACAAGCACATGGTCACCGGCCAGGTCGACCTGACGATGACCGCGACCGCGTCGGACGGCCGGACCTTCGGGCCCGTCCGGCTGGTCGCGTCCGCGGAGGGCCAGGCGTTCTACACCTCCGAGCAACCGCTGCCACCGGGCCCGTGGACGGTGACGGTCGTCGCGACCAAGCCGTCCGCGGCCCAGCGCACGGCTGACATCGTCTCGGTGGCGGCTCCGCCGGCGCCTGCCCTGCCTGCCGGGCCGGACATCGCGCTGTTCGTCGGGATCCCCGCCGGGATCGCGGGGCTGTGCGGACTTGCCTTCCTCGCCCTGTTCCTGCGCAGGCGAACCCGTCAGTCCATTTCTAGCTGAGTGAGGAACCATGGCTACGGACATTGCCCACGATCGCGTCGGAGTCTGGTTCGTCGGCGCGCGTGGCTCGGTGGCGACCACCGCGATCACCGGCGCCGCCGCGATGCGCGCCGGCCTCGCGGCGCCGACGGGATGTGTCGGTGAGCTGCCCGATTTCGCCGGGGCCGGGCTGACCCCGTGGGCGGATCTGGTGTTCGGCGGGCACGACGTCGTCACCACCCCGCTCGTCAAGCGGGTCGAGCAGCTCGTCCATGCCGGGGTGCTGCCCGCGTCCCTGCGTTCCTCCGTGCTCCGGGACATCGCGGAGGCCGATGCCGAAATCCGCGTCGGCGTGACGAATACCGGGCGGCAGGACGAGCAGGCCGCCCGGCTCGTCGCTGATATCGGGGACTTCCGGGAGCGCAACGAACTCGTGCGGGTGGTGGTCGTCAACGTCGCGTCGACCGAGCCGCCGTTCCCGGCGAACCCGGCGCACGAATCGTTGGCGGCACTCGAAGTTGCGCTCGGCGGCGACGAGCGGGTGCTTCCGGCGAGTTCGTTGTACGCCTACGCGGCGATGCGGGCGGGCTGCGCGTACGTCGACTTCACCCCGTCGACGGGCGCGTGGCTTCCCGCGTTGGACGAACTGGCGCGGCAAACCGGTGTCCCGTATGCGGGCCGGGACGGCAAGACCGGGGAGACGTTGTTGAGATCGGTGCTGGCACCGATGTTCGCGCAGCGCAACCTGCGGGTGCGAGCCTGGTCGGGCACCAACCTGCTCGGTGCCGGGGACGGCGCGACGCTCGCCGACCCGGAAGCCGCGGTCAGCAAGAACAATTCGAAACAGCGGGTGCTGTCCGAAACGCTCGGCCACGCCGTCGACGGCGAAGTCCACATCGATTATGTGCCCGAGCTGGGTGATTGGAAGACGTCGTGGGATCACGTGCTGTTCGACGGTTTCCTCGGCGTGCGGATGAACCTCCAGTTCACCTGGCAGGGCTGCGATTCCGCACTCGCCGCGCCGCTCGTGCTCGACCTGGCGCGGTTCCTGGCGAGGGCGCACGCGAACGGGATTTCGGGGCCGGTGCCCGAACTCGGGTTCTTCTTCAAGGATCCGGTCGGGGACGGCCCGCACGGACTATCGGCCCAGTACGAGGTCCTCCGAGACTGGGCGACGCCGTGATCGTCCATAAGGGACAGCTGCGCTTCGGCTACGACACCAGTGGCTTCTCGCATCACCGGCTCGCTGACGCGCTGCGGGTCATCGCGAACCTCGGCTACGAAGGTGTCGCGCTCACGCTCGATCACCACCATCTCGATCCGTACGCCAAGGACCTGGGCCGGCAGATCTCCATGCTGTCCATCGATCTGGACCGGCTCGGGCTGTCCGTGGTCATCGAGACGGGTGCGGGCTACCTGCTCGACCCGTGGCGCAAGCACTCGCCCACGCTGCTCGAACCCGATCGCCAGCAGCGGGTCGACCTCCTGATCCGGGCGGTCGGGCTCGCCGCGGACCTCGGTGCCGACGCGGTTTCGTTCTCCAGCGGGGTCGCCTCGCCCGGGGTGCCGGACACGATGGCCTGGGAGCGGCTCGTCGCGGGGTGCGAGCTCGTGCTCGCCCGGGCCGAAGCGCTCAACGTGCGGCTGGCCTTCGAACCGGACCCGGAGATGTTCGTGTCCAATTTGGACGGATACGACCGGCTGAGGTCGAGACTGGGCAACCCCAAGCGGTTCGGCCTCACCCTCGCCATCGGCCGTGCCGAGCCACAGTCCGCTCCGGACCGCGTCCGGCGCGCGGGCTCACGGCTGATGAACGTGCACCTGCACGACGTCGGCGGGGGAGCGCCCGAGGAGCTTTCCCCGGCGTTGACCGCGTTACGGGCGATCGGCTACCAAGGACTGGTGTCGGTCGAGCTGCCGAACCAGAGCCAGGCCGCGCCCGCGGCGGCCGGTGACTCGCTCGGCTACCTCCGGCAGGCTTCCGGGATCGAGGTGATGTCATGACGACCAGCGCCGTCCGGCACGCGTTGCGGGACAACCTGTCCGAAGACGCCGAACACTGGCTCGCGGAATCCATGGACGCCGTGGCCGCCGATCCGGCGAAGATCCGCGCGCTGTTTCCCGCTGTGGGCCGCAAATGCGGTCGTGGGCCGTTGACCACCGAGCACGACGAGCTGCGCGGCTGGTCGGTGGACGACGCCGTCCGGGTCCTGCTGCTCTCCTCGCTTTCCGCGCGGGCGCTGGTGTCCGAGACCAACGAGCTCTACCGCTACGGCGACGCGTCCGAGAAACGCGCGGTGCTGCGCGGCCTGGCCGAAGTGCCGATCGGTCCCGACGGACTGCCGTTGATTCGCGATGCGTTACGCACCAACGACACCCGGCTGGTCGCCGCCGCGCTCGGCACCTATGGAGCTGAACATCTCGACGCGTCCGGGTACCGCCACGGCGTACTCAAATGTGTGTTCATGGGCATCCCGCTCGCCGGCATCAGCGGCCTGGCCGAGCGGGCCGACCCGGAGCTGACGCGGATGCTGCGTTCGTTCGCGGAAGAACGGCTGGCAGCCGGGCGGCCCGTGCCCGCCGATGTCGGACTGCTCGTCCCGGAGTTCTCGGATTTGGAGGCGTGATGCGTATCTTCGACCCGCATATCCACATGACGTCGCGCACGACCGACGACTACCAGGCGATGTACGACGCCGGGGTCCGCGCGTTGGTGGAACCGGCGTTTTGGCTCGGCCAGCCGCGGACCACGGTCGGCAGTTTCACCGACTACTTCGACGCGCTCGTCGGCTGGGAGCCGTTCCGCGCGGCACAGTTCGGCATCAGCCACCACTGCACGATCGCGCTGAACCCCAAGGAGGCCAACGATCCGCGCTGCGTGCCGGTGCTGGACCTCTTGCCGCGGTATCTCGCGAAGGACAGGGTGGTCGCGGTCGGCGAAGTCGGGTACGACTCGATGACCCCGGAAGAGGACACCGCGTTCTCGCGGCAGATGCAGCTGGCGCTGGAACACGAACTACCCGTGCTCGTGCACACCCCGCATCGCGACAAGCTCGCCGGGACCGAGCGGACCCTCGCCGTGGTGCGGGAATCCGGCGTCCCGCCCGAGCATGTCGTGGTCGACCATCTCAACGAGGTCACCGTGGGACTGGTCGCGGATTCGGGCTGCTGGATGGGGTTCTCGATCTATCCGGACACCAAGATGGACGAGGACCGGATGGTCGCGCTCCTGCGGGAGTACGGCACCAGCCGGGTGCTGGTGAACTCCGCGGCGGACTGGGGCAAGAGCGATCCGCTGAAGACGGCGAAGACCGGTGCCGCGATGCTGGCCGCCGGGTTCACCGACGCCGACGTCGACAAGGTGCTGTGGCAGAACCCCGTCGACTTCTACGGCCAGAGTGGCCGTCTCGAGTTGTCCGATGTAGACAGTGAGCCGACCGCGAGTTTCGAGGGCAACTCGATCCTTCGCGGTGCTCGCAAAAAGTGAAGAGAACCACCGATTCAGGAGGCACCAATGGCACGACCGCTTACCCTCTTCACCGGACAGTGGGCCGACCTGCCGTTCGAGGAGGTCTGCAAACTGGCGAGTGAGTGGGGCTACGAGGGTCTCGAGATCGCCTGCTGGGGCGACCACTTCGAGGTGGACAAGGCACTCGCCGACGAGGCCTACATCCCGGCCAAGCTGGAGACGCTCGCCAAGTACGGCCTGAAGGTCTGGGCGATCTCCAACCACCTGCTCGGCCAGGCCGTCTGCGACCACCCGATCGACGAGCGGCACGAGGCCATCCTGTCGGCGCGGATCTGGGGCGACGGCGAGCCCGAAGGCGTGCGGCAGCGCGCGGCGGAGGAAATGAAGGACACCGCCAGGGCCGCCGCGAAGCTCGGTGTGTCCACGGTGATCGGTTTCACCGGCTCGTCGATCTGGCACACCGTCGCGATGTTCCCGCCGGTGCCGCCGGCGATGATCGAGCGTGGGTACCAGGACTTCGCCGACCGCTGGAACCCGATCCTGGACGTCTTCGACGAGGTCGGTGTCCGGTTCGCGCACGAGGTCCACCCGAGCGAAATCGCTTATGACTACTGGAGCACGGTCAAGACGCTGGAGGCCATCGGGCACCGCCCGGCGTTCGGCCTCAACTTCGATCCGTCGCACTTCGTCTGGCAGGACCTCGACCCGGTCGGTTTCCTCTGGGACTTCAAGGACCGGATCTACCACGTCGACTGCAAGGAATCGCGTAAGCAGCTCAACGGCCGCAACGGCCGGCTCGGCTCGCACCTGCCGTGGGGCGATCCGCGCCGCGGCTGGGACTTCGTCTCCACCGGACACGGTGACGTGCCCTGGGAAGACGTCTTCCGCATGCTCAACGCGATCGGCTACGACGGCCCGATCTCCATCGAATGGGAAGACGCCGGAATGGACCGCCTGCTCGGTGGTCCCGAGGCCCTCGAATTCATCCGCAAGTTCAACTTCGAACGCCCCACCGCATCGTTCGACGCCGCCTTCTCCTCAGGCGACTAAAGCGCACTAACCGAGGCCGAAAGGGACTTTGCCCGCCGTACGGGCAGGCAAGGTCCCTTCACCCCCAAAAAACGCCGGGAAGGTCCACTTCGGACCTTCGCGGATCTTCACCTGTCCACCCGAACACCTGGAGACAACGCCATTCACTGACCGCTGTGAAAACTAAAGAAAGGTAGACAATGTCTTCGTCCCCACCGTTGTGGGCGAGGCTATCGGGTGCTGCCCTGCCGATCCTCGGCATGGCTCTCACCCTTGTGCTCGCTCAGACTCCCGCCCACACCGCCCTCGCCGGCGATTCGCATGCCGGTCACGAGCAGGTGGCCGCCGACATCCCACCAGCCGACTACCAGCAGGTCAACCTCGCCAACGGCGCGGCCAAGCTCGGCGAGGCCATGTCACTGGCCGTCCTGCCGGACCGCTCCGTCGTGCACACCGCGCGTGACGGCACGGTCCGGGTCACCAACCCGGCCGGAAACGTCACAAGTGTCGCGGCGAAGTTGAACGTCTATACCCATGACGAAGAAGGACTGCAGGGTGTTGCGGCAGATCCCAACTTCGCCTCGAATCGTTATATCTACCTGTACTTCTCCCCGCGGCTCAGCACCCCGGACGGGGACGCGCCGACCGACGGCACGGAAGCGTCCTTCGCGCCGTTCAAGGGAGAACTGCATCTCTCGCGGTTCGTCCTGAAGACCGACAACACCTTGGACATGGCCAGCGAGAAGGTCGTGCTCGCCGTGGCCAACGATCGTGGTCAGTGCTGTCACGTCGGTGGTGACATCGACTTCGACGCCGCCGGGAACCTTTACCTGACAACCGGCGACGACAGCAACCCGTTCGTTTCGGACAGTTTCACCCCGATCGACGAGCGGACCACGCGTAACCCGCAGTTCGACGCTCAGCGTTCTTCGGGCAACACCAACGATCTGCGTGGCAAGGTGCTGCGCATCCATCCCGAAGCCAACGGCACGTACACCATCCCGCCGGGCAACATGTTCGCCCCTGGCACGGCGAAAACCCGTCCCGAGATCTACGCGATGGGCTTCCGCAACCCGTTCCGGATGAGTGTCGACAAAGCGACCGGGGTCGTCTACCTCGGCGACTACGGCCCGGACTCGGGTTCCACCAACCCGACCCGCGGACCCAACGGCCAGGTCGAGTTCAACCGGATCACCGCGCCGGGCAACTACGGCTGGCCGTACTGCACCGGGACCAACACCACCAACGAAACCTACAACGAGTTCACCTTCCCCAGCGGTCCTTCGCAGGCGAAGTACAACTGTGCCGGTGGGCCGGCGAACAACTCGTTCCGCAACACCGGGTTGGCGACGCTCCCGGCCGCCAAGCCGAGTTGGATCAAGTACGGCGGGGACGAGGGCAGTCCGCCGGAGTTCGGCAGCGGTTCCGAGTCGCCGATGGGCGGACCGGTCTACCGCTACAACGCGAGCCTCAACTCGCCGGTCAAGTTCCCGTCCGCTTTGGACGGTAAGTTCTTCGCCGGGGAGTACGGCCGCAAGTGGATCAAGGCCATCGGTGTCAACGCGGACGGTTCGCGCGGGACGATCGAAGCGTTCCCGTGGAGCGGCACGCAGGTGATGGACATGGCGTTCGGCCCGGACGGCGCGTTGTACGTGCTCGACTACGGAACGGGTTCGGGAAACCAGGCGCTGTACCGGATCGAATACATCGGGAGCAGCAACCGGAACCCGATCGCGGTGGCCGCCGCGAACAAGAACTCCGGGCCCAGCCCGCTGGTCGTCACCTTCTCCTCGGCGGGCAGCAACGATCCCGAAGGCGGCGCGCTGACGTATCGCTGGGACTTCGGTGACGGGACTTCGTCGACACAGGCGAATCCGTCGCACACCTATACACAGAACGGGAACTACTCACCGACGTTGACGGTGACGGACTCGACCGGCCTGACCGGCACGGCGAGTGTGCTGATCACGGTCGGCAACACCGCGCCGACGGTGAACCTGCAGTCACCCGGTGATGGGCAGTTGTTCTCCTTCGGGGACACCGTTCCGTTCCAGGTCAGTGTGAGCGACCCGGAGGACGGGACGATCGACTGCACCAAGGTGAAGGTCACCTACCTGCTCGGGCACGACAGCCATCGGCACCAGATCACCCAGAAGGCCGGGTGTTCCGGGACGATCGCGGTCCCGGTCGACGGTGAGCACGACGCCGCGGCGAACATCTACGGTGTCTTCGACGCGGAGTACACCGACGCGGCCGGGCTGACCACGCACAGCACCAAGATCCTGCAGCCACGGCATCGCCAGGGTGAGCATTTCGGTGCGCAGTCGGGCATCCAGGTCGCCGGGCACGCGGCCGCCGAAGGTGGCAACACCGTCGGGTTCACCGACAACGGCGACTGGATTTCGCTGCAGCCCTACATCCTGGGCAACGCGACGTCGATCTCGGCGCGGGTTTCCTCGGGCGGGGTCGGCGGCACGATCGAAGTCCGGGCGGGTTCGGCGACCGGGACGCTGATGGGCACGCTCACCGTCGGAAACACCGGCGGCTGGGAGAACTTCGTCAACGTCACGGCGAACCTCGCCAACCGGCCGGCGGGCAGCACGCCGTTGTTCCTGGTGTTCAAGGGCGTCACCGGGCAGGGCAACCTGTTCGACCTCGACGCGTTCACCTTCACCACCTCCGGCAGCGGTGGCACCGGCGGCACGACCACGGCCGAAGGCGAGTCCTTCACGTCGACGGGCGGGGTCCAGCCCGCCGCGCACGCCGCCGCCAGTGGCGGGAACACCATGGGCTACATCGAGAACAACGATTGGGCGGGCTTCTCCGCGGTGAACATGGCCGGTGCCACGGCGTTCAGCGCGAAGATCTCGTCGGCCGGTCCCGGCGGCACCATGGAGGTGCGGGTGGGCTCGGCGACGGGCACGCTGCTGGGTTCCGTCGCGGTGCCGAACACGGGTGGCTGGGAAACCTTCCAGACCGTGTCGACGTCGTTGACCGGCGCGGTGAGCGGGTCGCTGTTCCTGGTCTTCCGGGGCGGCTCGGGCTCATTGTTCGATGTGGACACCTTCACTGTGACGCGCTCATGAAAGGAATCTCGATGAAGCATTCCTTAAGACGTACCGCATCGGTGGTGGGCGCGTTGGTGATCGGCACCGGCCTGCTCGTCACCCCGAGTGCCCAGGCCGCCGACCCGGCGTACCAGGTGCTGGTCTTCTCCAAGACGGCCGGTTTCCGGCACGACTCGATCCCCGCCGGCATCCAGGCGGTCCGGGATCTGGGCGTCGCCAACGGGTTCACCGTCACCGCCACGGAGGACGCGAACCTGTTCAACGCCGGCGAACTGGCGAAGTACCGGGCGGTGGTGTTCATGAGCACCACCGGTGACGTCCTGAACGCCACCCAGCAGACGGCGTTCCAGTCCTATGTGGACGGCGGAGGTGGTTACGTCGGCGTCCACGCGGCCGCCGATACGGAGTACGACTGGCCGTACTACGGGCAGCTCGTCGGCGCGTGGTTCCAGAGTCATCCGGCCATCCAGCAGGCCACGTTCCGGACCGAGGACCGCGCGCATCCCGCGACCGCCCACTTGGGACAGTCGTGGTCGCGGTCGGACGAACTGTACAACTACCGCACCAATCCGCGGCCGAACGTCCATGTACTGCAGAACCTGGACGAGTCGACCTACAGCGGTGGCACGATGGGCGATCACCCGATCACCTGGTGCCATCCGCAAGCGAGCGGGCGATCGTTCTACACCGGACTCGGCCACACCAACGAGTCCTATTCGGACGGTGCATTCCGCGCGTTGCTGTTCGGCGGGATCCGGTACGCGGCGGGTGTCGCCAAGGCCGACTGCCGTCCGGAAACGGGCTACACGGGCATCTACAACGGCTCGACGTCCGGCTGGTCCCAGGCCGGGACCGCTGGGTTCGGCAATTCCGACGCCACGCTTACGTCGTCGGGCGGGCCCGGGCTGCTCTGGTACTCGGCGAAGGAGTACCGCTCGTATTCGCTGAAACTGGACTGGAAACTGAACGGTGACGGCGATTCCGGTGTCTTCCTTGGCTTCCCGTCGACCGGGGCGGGTAGTGCCGGGTCCACCGGGTACGAGGTGAACATCGACGCCAGTGAGGCGGCCGATCGCACCACGGGCGCGGTGTACGGCTCGAAGGGCGCCAACGTCGCGGCCCGCGACGGCGCGCTCAACCCGGCCGGGCAATGGAACACCTACGAACTGCTCGTCGAAGGCGAGCGGCTCCAGGTGCTCCTCAACGGGGTGAAGATCAACGACTTCACCAACACCGACCCGGCGCGCAGCCTGCAGCAGGGCTACGTCGGTGTCCAGAACCTCACCGCGAACTCGGTGGCGTTCCGGAACATCCGGGTCAAGGAGCTCGGCACTGGGCCGGTCAGCAGGACGGCCGAAGGTGAGGCGTTCACGTCGACGTCCGGTGTGCAGATCGCCGGGCACGGCACAGCCAGCGGTGGCAACACGGCCGGGTACATCGAGAACGGCGACTGGGCCGGGTACGCCTCGATGAGCACGGCGGGCGCGACGACTTTCAGCGCCCGGGTTTCGTCGGCGGGTGCCGGCGGGACGATCGAAATCCGCTCCGGTTCGGCGACCGGCCCGCTCCTGGGCTCGGTCGCGGTGGCCAACACCGGTAGCTGGGACACCTTCACCACGGTGTCCACGGGTTTGAGTGGCGGCAGCGGCCCGGCGTTCCTCGTCTTCCGAGGCGGCGGCGGTTCCCTCTTCGACGTCGACACCTTCACCCTGAGCTAACCCCTCGTGGCGGGACGGTCACCCCTGGCCGTCCCGCCACGAGTGCAACTCACGCGCACCCAAGTGCAGTCTGTGCACACCCAAGCGCGATCCATGCACAGGAAATGTCGGTACGCGCCAGTAAGTTCCGATCATGACCGTACGAGGCGCCTTAGCCGGGATAGCGCGACTTCTAGCGCCAGGGGAGCCGGAGGTCTCGGATCGGGTGTTGCGGGCGTATGACGCGCCGGAGGCGTACCTGAGCGAGCATGCGGACAGGCTCGAGGAACGGGGGATCGACACCCCGATCGACAACCTCGCCTGGATCGCGCTCGTCGACTCCCTCGACGATCACCACCTGCTCGGCGAGGTCGACTGGAAGGAAGCGCCGGAGGACATCCGCTACGCGCTCGACCAGCTCACTTCACGCCCTGGCGAGGAAGTCTGGGCCTGACACGATCCCGAAGAGCACTTCTTCACCCACGACTTCCTCGAGCGCGCCGGGGAACACACCTACGCGGCGGGCACCGCGCTGATGCAACTGGACATCGAGTCCGACTGCTACCCGCTGGCCTACCTCCCGGTCGCCCGCGTCGCGGAGCTTATCGAGCTCGCCACGGACGCGGGCTACCACGTGGAGGTTTTCGGCCGGCCGGTCGCCGGTTCGCCCCGGCGACCCGAACCGGTCCGGCGTCAGCCGCGGACGCCGGTGATGTGCTCGATAGCGAGCTGGTTCAAGCGCGAGAAGTGATAGCCGCGTTTGGCCGCGGTCGGCTCGTCGAAGTCGTCGGCCAGCAGGTCGTCGAGGGTCTCGCCGGGGGCGAGGGTCGGCACCGAAAGCTCCGGCACGCGCGACGCGGCGAGCGCCTCGGCGACGTCGGGGTCCGCGCGATAGGCCTTGGCCTTCTCCTTGAGGATCAGGTACGTCCGCATGTTGGCGGCCGCGGAAACCCAGACGTCGTCGGAATCTTCGGTGCGCAGCGGCTTGTAGTCGAAATGCCGCGGGCCTTCGTAGCCGCCGTTCTCCAGCAGGTCCACCAGGAAGAACGCGCTCGTCAGGTCGCCGTGGCCGAAGATCAGGTCCTGGTCGTACTTCGGCCCGTGCTGGCCGTTGAGGTCGATGTGGAACAGCTTGCCCTGCCACAGCGCTTGCGCGATGCCGTGCACGAAGTTGAGCCCGGCCATCTGCTCGTGGCCGACCTCGGGGTTGACGCCGAACAGCTCGGGGCGCTCCAGCTGACCGATGAACGCGAGCGCGTGGCCGATCGTCGGGAGCATGATGTCGCCCCGCGGCTCGTTCGGCTTGGGCTCCAGCGCGAAGCGGATGCCGTAGCCCTTTTCGGTGACGTACGCCGCGAGGAGGTCCAGGCCTTCCTTGTACCGGTCCAGCGCCGCTCGCATGTCCTTGGCGCCGTCGGACTCGGCGCCTTCACGGCCGCCCCAGACGACGTACGTCTTCGCGCCGAGCTCGGCGGCGAGGTCGACGTTGCGCCGGATCTTGCGCAGCGCGTGCCGCCGGATGTCGCGGTCGTTGCTGGTCAGGCCGCCGTCTTTGAACACGGCGTCGCTGAAGAGGTTCGTCGTGGCCATCGGCACGACGAGCCCGGTATCGGACAGCGCCTGCTTGAACACCGCGATCGCCTTGTCGCGATCGGACTCGGTGGCCAGCAGGTCGTCGTCGTGGAACGTGACGCCGTACGCGCCGAGTTCGGCGAGGCGGTGCACGCTCTCGACCGGGTCGAGCGGAGCCCGGGTGGCGCCGCCGAACGGGTCGACCGCCTGCCAGCCCACGGTCCACAAGCCGAAAGTGAAATGGTCTTCCCTGGTCGGGGTGTAGGCGTCCATCTGCGATCCTCCGATTTAGTTCACGTTATGGATTAAATATGCGGTGCCGAAGGCCGTGACGTCAAGAGACAGCTAGTGCCCACCCGTCGCCCACCACCACCCTCAACGGACACGCTGCGCGTGACATCTACTCTCTAAGCATGAGCCAGGCCGTGCGACACGACTCGATGCGTGCGCGCAACCTCGAGGTCGTCCTGGGCGAGGTAGGCCGCCACGGGCCGATGACGCGCGCCGCCCTGGCCGAAAGCACCGGCCTGACCAAGAGCACGGTGTCCAAACTGGTCGCCGACCTGCTGGAAGCCGGGATCCTCACGGAGTCCGGTGTCATCCGCGCCGGAGAGCGCGGCCGTCCCGGTGTGGAGGTCAGCCTCAGCGGGCACCGGGTCGCCGCCCTCGGGCTCGAAGTGAACGTCGACTACCTGGCCGTCTGCCTCCTCGATCTCGCGCGTTCGGTCCGGCTGTCGATCCGCGTCGAGCGTGACAACCGTGGCAGCCGCCCGGACGCCGTGCTCGCCGAGCTGCGGGTGCTCGCCCTCGACGCGATCGAGGAAGCCGGGCGGATGGGCCTGACCGTCGCCGGCGCGATGCTCGCGGTGTCCGGCCCGGTCGACCACGGCGTGCTCTACAACGCCCCCAACCTTGGCTGGCGCGACGTCCGAGCAGCCGAGTCGCTCCGGCTCCCGCTCGACGTCGACATGGACAACGAGGCCAACCTGGCCGCGCTCGGCGAGCTGTGGTTCGGCACGGGTGACCCGGATTTCCTCTACGTGTCAGGGGAAATCGGCATCGGCGCCGGGCTCGTGGTGGACGGCAGCCTGTTTCGCGGGGTCCACGGGTTCGCCGGGGAGCTCGGGCACGTCGTCATCTCGCCGACCGGGCCGCCGTGCCGCTGTGGGAGCCACGGCTGCCTGGAGAGCTACGCGGGCCAGGAGGCGCTGCTCCGGGCCGCAGCCGTGGCCGGGGGAGTGACCGAGCTCGTCGCGAAACTGCAGAACGGCGACAAGCGAGCGACGAAGGCTTGCGCGGACGCCGGTCGCGCACTCGGTGTCGCGCTGACCTCCGCGGTGAACCTGCTCGACCTCGACCGGATCGTGCTCGGCGGGGTCTTCGCGCGGCTGTTCCCGTGGATCTCCGGCTCGGTCGGCGAAGCGCTGGAATCCCGGCTCGGCACGCTTCGGCGGACCGTGCCGTCGCTCTCCGGATCCCGGCTCGGCGGTGACGCCGCGACGCTGGGCGCCGCGGGACAGATCATCCAGCGCATCATCGCCGAGCCGGGCCCGTACGTCGCCCGTGCCAGAGAGACCTAGTGTGCGAGTCCCGACCCAGCGTGGGTCGTGAGTGGCTACGAGTGTTAGAACACTTGTTGCCACTCACGAGCCACCCACCCAGCCGCGCCTCTAGTGCTCAGCTCGCGGCGAACCGGTCGACCCAGTAGCGCGTCCGGTCCAAATAGGACGTCTCGGCGGCGGCGCCCGTCTTCCCGTACGCGCCTTCGAAGGTGAGATAGCCCTGACCCAACGGCGGTGCCGAACGCGCCGGTTCGAGCACCGAGCCCTCGTGCCACTCGTTGAACGAGGTGACCGACACCCAGTCCGGGTTCCCGCCGATCGACGGCGTCACCGCGTTCTGCCACTCCTTGTCATACGTGGCACCGTTTTCGCGGGCCAGCGTCGGCGTGGTGTTGCCCACGACCGCGCGGTCGTCGATGTAGCCAGGGCCGACCGACGGAGCCCACACCAGGCCGTTGGCCGCGCAGAAGTCGCCCGCGCTCTTCCAGCCGGGCGCGGTGGCCCCGGCGATCGCGTCGTAGGTGTACATCCCGCCGAAGTGCGCGACCTTCGAGGTGTCGGTGGTCTGCGCGAGGATGATGTTGGTCGCCTTCAAAGCCTCGATCGGCGTCCAGTCGACGATCCGCAGGCTTTCGAAGACGTAGAAAGCGGGCCGGTTGCCGTGTTCGGCGTCGCGGTAGTAAGCCGGGCTGCCGCCGTAGCGCGAGTTCAGGTAGTTGACGTCGGCCACCGTGGATTCCGCTGTCCGCCCGCCGTAGGGCTCCAGGTGCCACGCGACCTTGATGCCGTACTTGGCCGCGGCGGCCAGCACGCCCGGCGCGAGTTTGTCCTCGTACGAGCCCTGGCCCCACCAGCTGTAGACGAGCGTCCCGGCGCCGGACCGCCGGATCCACGCCATGTGCTGGTCGACGGCCCCGGCGAAGTCGCCGGAGTCGTACGCGCCGAGCTTGGGGTAGTAGTCCGCGCCGACGTCGGCGGGCGGGGTGTGGCCGCCTTGCGGCCAGTGCCGGTAACTTCCCGCCACCGAAGGGTTTCCGTACCACGGGTAGTAGAACAACTGGACCTTTGTGGACAGTGGAGCCGCTTGGGCGGCCACTGTCGGTACGGTGGAGGCGGTGGCCGATCCGAGGATCGTCAGTGCCGCCGCCGAGATGGCCAAGATGATCGTGCGCCAGCGTCGCATGGATGCTCGCTCCTCGTCGCGTCATTGCGGATGGCGAGCATACAAATTTCAAACAGACTGCAGCAATAGTTCGACGAACACTCGCAAGATCCTGGCTCGTTGTCCGATTGCTGACAGAAATGTCCGTGTTTGCCGACGATGCACCCAGGCGATGCAACCAACGGCCCGCCGGTTACGTCCTGGCTGTGGAAGGTGGTGCGTCATGCGCAAAGCGCTCGCGGCAGTCGGACTCGGCATCGTCCTCGCCGGATGCGGCGCGCAGGCACCGGGCCAGGCACCGGGGCAAGCCCCATCCGTCCCGACCCAGACTTCGGAGAAACCCGTGGCCCCCTCGCTGGACACCCAAAGCCGACGGCTGCTCGATCAGGCCCGGAGTGCGGGCAAGGAAAAGGTGACCGCGCTCGTCCTCGCCGCGCCCGGAACGACCGCGGATCTCGAACGCGCACTCGACGGGCTGGGCGTGAAAGTCCTGTCCGCCGACGCCCCCACGGGCTCGCTGCGCGTCGAGGCGCCGATCGCCGCCGTCACAGAGGTCGCGGCCCTGCCGTCGGTCACCGCCGTGCAGCTCGACGAAGACATCAAACGCGAAGAGCCCACACCCTGAGCGAGGGTGTGGGCTCTTCGTTACTGCCAAAGAGAACCTAGCTGACCGAACGGATGAGCACCGTTCCGTTGCCGACCTGGACGTTGGTGTCGGTCTGCACCGACAGCACGCCCCGGAGCACGCGGCCCGCCGCCGGAACGGCGTTCGCGGTCACGGTTCCGGGCACGGTCCACGAGGCGCCCGAAGCGCGCGCCGCGTTCGCGTCCGTCACGGCGACCGTGCCGAACGCGGGGTTGACGAACGTGTCGAGGTAGTTGTACGTCGTCGTGCCCGCCGGAACGGCGTACCCGTCGACCAGCACGATCCACTGCCCGGCGGCCGGGTTGTTGATCGTGACGGATTCCTCGGAGTCACCGTCGGCACTGGAGCCGGCGACGACGCAGGTGCCCGTGGTGCAGCGGTAGACCACGAGGTCGAGGTCCGCGCTCGGGTCGGACGTCCCGCCGATGGTGGCGGTGAACGACGTCGAACCGGGCGTGATCGTCACCGGGTACTGCTGCTGCGCCAGCTCGGCGATGCTCGGCGTCTTGATTGACGCGCTGCCCAGCGTGCCGCCGACGAGCCGCCCGCTGAACGCACCGAGCGTGTTGTTGACGGTGTAGCTACGCGCCACCGGCGTGCCGATGGTCGCCGACGCGATGTCGTCCGGGTTCGGCGAGATCGTCGTGCCGAGCACCGAGGCGCTCAGCGACCACGGAGCGACGTCCACATCGGACGTACGCCGGGCCTCGATGATGATCTCCCAGACACCCGGCTGCGGGTTCGCGACCGTACGGCTGGTCGGGGTGCCGTTGCTGCAGCCCGCGCCACCGTCGGGGTTGTAGCAGTTGGTCGTCGACGTGATGTCGATCGGCACCCCGGTCGGGTCGTAGCGCAGGAAGCGCACCTGACCCTTACCCGCGGGGCCGCCCGCGTCCATGTCGATCTTCAACGCGCTCGCGCCCTGCGGCACCTTCACGAACAGGCTCGACGCGGTGTTCCGCGCGATCTTGCCGGAAGCGTCGATCTTGTAGCCCGTGGCCGCGGTGAACTCGGTCGGCGCGAAGACCGTGTTCATGGTCTGCAGGTCGATGCCGATGGTCAACGGGTTGTCCAGGTACAGCAACGCCGAATGCGCGCCGCTGGTCTTGGGGTTGACCTTCACGTCGAACTTGACGGGCTTGTTCAACGGGAGGTTCAGCAGGCTCGACGAGGAGAACGTCCCGTCGTTGCCGACCCACCGCGCGAGGTAGAACGCGTTCGCCCCACCGGAGGTCCGGGTGAAGGTGTAGGTGCGGGTGTACGACTTGCCGGTGGTGACACCTTCGCGGTCGTGGATGCCGACGCCGATACCGGGCGTCTTCAGCAGACCGGACTGCACGGTGTGCACCTCGACCGCACTGGCGACGGTCTCGGGCTTCGGGTTGAGCTGCAGCGCGACGAAGGCCGCCGCGACGTTGAACAGCCCGGCACCCTGGGCGTAGGCGTCGATGCCCTTGACGAAGCGCGCGGTCGACTTGATCGCCGAACGCAGCTTCGCCACCGGCGGACGCTCACCGTTGTGGGTCGCCTTGTAGCCGCTCACGAGCAGCGCGGCCGCGCCGGTCGCCTGCGGGGAGGCCATCGAGGTGCCCTGGAGCATCGCGTAGCCGGCGGGGAGGGGGTACGTACCGGCGACCGGGCTGGGAACTTCCCAGCGGGGCACCGAGGAGATCGCCGCGCCGGGCGCGATGATGTCCGGCTTGAAGCCACCGTCTTCACGCGGTCCACGCGAGGAGAACGGGTGCAGGGATTCGGGAGCCGCGGTCTTCGAGCCGTAGTTCGAGAGCCAGGTTTCCTTGGTGATGTAGGAACCCACGCTGATCGCGTCGGTGGCCACCGAGGGGTCGCCGACCGAGTTCGCGCCGGCACCGCTGTTGCCGGCCGAGATGAAGATCTGGACGTTGTACTCGGCGATCGTGCGGTTGTAGAGCTCCGCGCGGGCGTTGTTGCCGTCGTTCAGCGAAGGCAGGCCACCGATGGAGATGTTGATGACGTCGGCGCCGTGGCTGGCCGCGTAGACGACGCCGTCGATCAGGCCGCTCGAGGTGCAGCCGGCGCTGGTGAGGCAGACCTTGACGGAGAGCAGGTTGGCGCCGGGGGCGGCACCGTCCATCTTGCCGCCGAAGAGGTCGTTACCGGCGGCGATCCCGGCGACGTGCGAGCCGTGCTCCGCGCCGGCGATGCCGATGTTGACGAAGCCGGCCTTGTCGGTCTGGACGACGAAAGCCATGCGCTCGGCGATGTCGGTCGCCGGGTTGTCCGTACCGAAGAAGCCGACGTCCTTCTTGAACTTGTAGTCGGTCATCGCGGTGTCGTTGGTGAAGTTCCCGTCACCGTTGAGGTCGACGCGGACCTCCTTGGTGGCGGTGTCCAGCAGCACGCCCCAGCTGTCGACGCGGTCGCCGTCACGGTTGAGGTCACCGCCGGTCTCGCTGTCGGCCGCACCGAGGTCGCCCGCGGTCTCGCGGAACAGGCCGAAGGTGTACGGGCCGCCAGTGGCGGGCGCGGTCCAGTTGCGGCCGCCCGAAGCGAACGGGCCGGTGTAGGTCGCGGCCGACTGGGCCACCCAGGTGCCGTCGCCGGAGTTCGTGGCGTTGGCGTTGTACCAGTCGGTGATCTTGCGCTCGCCGTGGCTGGTCGTGGCCAGCGCGGCGTTGTCGAGGTCCACGCCGGAGTCCAGCACCGCGACCGTGGTGCCCTTGCCGTCCCAGGCGGGGAACGCCTGGCCGAACTGCGCGGCATAGGTGTCACCGGTCGGCATGTACGGGTTCACGCGCGGGGTGTCCTTGCCGGGCGCCGGTTGGGGCGCCGGGTCGGCTGCTCCCTCGGGCTTCGGGTCGTCGCGCTTGATCAGCCCGTCGACGTCGACGGCGTTGACGGACGCGAGCTTCGCGGCCTTCGACGCGGCGGCCACCGGGACGCTGACCTTGACGTAGTCGAGCTTGGTGTCGGTGGACTGGACCACGCCGCCCAGTGCGCGCAGTTCGTCCACCGCCGCGCCGGTCTTGCCGCGCTCGGCCGCGATCAGCAGCGTCACGTCCGGCTTACCGGCTTCGGTGGCCTCGGCGACCAGAGCCCGGTCGCGCTCGTCCAGCTCTTTCCCGTTGGCGCCGGCCGCCGGGCTGGTCGGCGCCGCCGGTTGGGCGATCGCCTGTTGAGCGACGAATCCGAGTGTGGAAGCGCTCAGTGCGGTGGCGAGCAGGGTGAGCCCGGCTCTCCGTCTCCAGCTTGAACTTTCGATCACTGCATCGACCTCTCTCAAATGAACCTGCCGGAGCAGTACACATGGAGGGATCTTTAACGGCAATCAGACAGTTAGCCTATTTATCGCAACTAGTTGTGAGCCAAATGGCCTAGTGGTACCCGCTGTTAGGTGGCCACTACCTGTCGCCGCGAGTGGTTAAGTGGCAACTTGAAGTGTTCGGCATCCGGTAGGCGCCGGTCTGGCACTGTGGTCGGTATGAGCGAAGACTTGGTGCTGGCCGCGGTCCGGCTGGGGTCGGGTGGCCCGGTGGTCGATGTCCGCCTCGAACACGGCAGGGTCGCCGCGATCACCACGGATCAGCAGATCAGCGCGGGTGCCAGGGTGATCGACGGCCAGGGCGGCACGCTGCTACCGGGTCTGGTCGACGCCCATGTGCACGCCGTCCAGTGGGCCGCGGCGCGGCGTCGGATTTCGCTGGCCGACGCCGGATCCGCGGCCGAAGCGGTCACACTGCTCGTGGAAAGCCTTCGCCCGGCGGACCCCGGCGAGCTCGTCATGGCCGTCGGATTCCGCGACGGGCTCTGGGCCGATCGGCCGCACAAGGACCTTTTGGAGCGCGCTTTACCCGGCCGCGCGGTGGCGTTGTTCAGTAACGATCTGCACACGCTGTGGCTGAGCCCGGCCGCGCTCGAGCTGATCGGGCGCGAGCACCCGACCGGTGTACTGATCGAGGACGAGTGCATGCGGGCGACCGCGGACCTGCCCGTCGCGTCCGCGGAAACCGAGGACGGGTGGGTCGCGGACGCCATGCGGGCCGCCGCGGCGCGAGGCGTGACCGGGATCGCCGACTACGAATTCGCCGACACGATCACCGACTGGACCCGGCGTCTCCAAATGGAGCCTCCGTCGGTGCGGGTGTCCTGCGTGATCGCGAAGTTCGCCCTCGACGACGCCATCGCCCACGGCTACCGCACCGGTGATCCCGTGGCGGGTTCCGGCGGTCTGCTGACTGTCGGGCCGTACAAACTGTTCGTCGACGGCTCGCTCAACACGCGGACCGCGTTCTGCCACGACCCGTACCCGGGCCTGCAGACCCGCGGAAACCTGGAACTGCCGCCCGAAGAGCTCGTGCCGCTGATGAAACTGGCCTCCGCCAACGGAATCCTGCCCGCGGTACACGCCATCGGCGACCACGCCAACACGATCGCGCTCGACGCCTTCGCCGAGGTCGGCTGCGGCGGCCGGATCGAACACGCGCAGTTGTTGCGCCCCAGCGAGTTCGGCCGCTTCAAGGAACTGGGCGTCATCGCCGGCGTGCAACCGGCCCACGCGCCGGACGATCGTGACGTCGCCGACCGCTACTGGGTGGACCGGACAGCCCGCGCGTTCCCGTATGGCGCCTTGCTGGCCGCGGGCGCGACGCTGGAGATCGGCTCGGACGCGCCGGTGTCGCCGCTGGACCCGTGGGACGGCATCGCCTCGGCCGTCACCCGCACCGACGACGACCGCCCCGCCTGGCACCCCGAGCAAGCGATCCCGCTGGACGTGGCGCTGACCGCGGCGAGCCAGGGACGGGACTCGGTGCATGTCGGCGATGTCGCGGATCTGATGCTGGTCGCCGCCGATCCCGCGACTGTCCCGCCCGCGGACCTGCGGACGATGCCCGTGCTGGCCACCGTGCTCGCCGGCCGGCTGACCCATCTGGCCGTTTAGGTGCCCGACGTCTTCGCCATCTGTCGACAGATGGCGAAGACGTCGAATGTTTTCCGACTTTCGAGGCTTGACGGTTGTGGGTCACCGGGTCAGAATCACGGCTGACAACGTTGTCAGCCGAAGGGAAGTCCATGAGTTCGCGGGGTACCAAACGCGTCTTCGCCGCGCTCGTCACGTTGACCCTCGGAGCGGGCGTCGCCGCCGCGCCCCCGGCCTCGGCCGATCGTGGCCCGAAGTTCGCCGAAGATCCCACGACGCTGGTCGACACCTCGATCGGCAACAACGGTGACGGCACGACCTTTCCCGGCGCCGCGAAACCGTTCGGCATGGTGCAGCTCAGCCCGGACACGCAGCTGAAGAAGTACGCGTCCTACGACTACGCGCAGGACACCATCCTCGGGTTCAGTCACACGCATCTGTCCGGCGTCGGCTGCCAGACCATGGGCAACATCCGCTTCATGCCGACCACCGGCGCGGTGACCTCGTCCGATCCGGCGCAGTACGGCTCGAAGTTCAGCCACGACAACGAGACCAAGTCGCCAGGGTCCTACTCGGTGAAGCTCGACAAGTACGACGTCAAGGCCGAGCTCACCGCGACGGATCGCACCGGCCAACACCGCTACACCTACCCCGCGGGCGCGAGCGAGAACGTGCTGATCGAGGTCGGCGAGAGCAACGGCTACACCTACGCCGGCGATGTCCACGTGGTCGGCGACGACACCGTCGAGGGCTGGCTGCAGGGTGGCAACTTCTGTGGGGAGACCAAAAACGAGCGGTACAAGGTCTTCTTCAGCGCCAAGTTCGAGCGCAAGTTCGCCTCCTTCGGCATCTGGACCGACGGCAAGCTGACCCCGGGAGCGCGCGACGCGGTCCTCGGCAGCCAGCGCGCCGGGGCGTGGGCGAGCTTCGACCCGGCCGCGGGCAAGCAGGTCGGCGCGTCCGTTGGGCTGTCGTACACCTCCGTCGACGGCGCTCGGCTCAACCGCGGCGCCGAGGCGGACAAGCGCGGGTTCGACGCCGTGAAGGCTGAGGCCTCGAAGACCTGGCGTGACGAACTGAACCGGATGCGCGTCGCCGGTGGGACGCTCGCCGACCAGCGGACGTACTACAGCGCGCTCTACCGGTCGTTGCTGCACCCGTCGGTCGGGTCCGATGTGGACGGTCGCTATCGCGGCTTCGACGACCAGGTCCACCACAGCGAAACCCCGTACTACCAGATGTTTTCGCTGTGGGACACCTATCGCTCGCAGAACCAGCTGGTGGCGCTGCTGCATCCGGACCGCGCCGCGGACATGACGAAGTCCGTGCTCAAGATCTACCAGGACGGCGGCTGGGTGCCGCGCTGGGCGCTCGGCGGCGGCGAGACGAACGTGATGAGCGGCGACTCGGTGACGCCGTGGGTGGTCGACAACTACCGCCGCGGCCTGCTCGACGACAAGACCTCGCGCGCGTTGTTCGCCGCACTGTGGAAGAACGTCAACGAGGTTCCCGCGGACCAGTCGAAGTTCCGGGGCCGCGACGGCAACCCGAGCTACGTCCAGAACGGCTGGATCGGGTACCGGGACGTGCCGGGCTACACCTTCGGCGATACGCGTCAGGCCGGTTCGGCGACCCTCGAGTACTCACTCGCGGACTGTTCGCTTTCCTTGATGGCCAAGGGATTGGGCGAGAAGGACAAGGCGAAGACCCTCGCCGATCGCTGTGGCAACTTCACGAAACTGTGGGACACCGGCACGACGTCGAAGGGCTACGTCGGCTTCCCGCGCTCGCGTGCCGAGGACGGCACCTGGGTCGGTGAGGCAGACCCGGCGAAGTCGACCGGTTTCCACGAAGGCACGCCGTGGCAGTACCAGTGGCTCGCGCAGCAGGACGTGCCGGCGTTGTTCGGCCTGATGGGCGGCAAAGTGCAGGCGGAGCAGCGACTCGACACCTTCTTCGACATGCCGTTGCTGCTCAGCGATCCCGCCAAGGCGGCCAAGGACTCCTGGGTCCACGGCGCGTACGACTACCACAACAATTTCGCGTTCAACCCCAACAACGAGCCCGACCTGCACGCGCCGTGGATGTACTCGTGGACGGGCGCGCCGTGGAAGACCTCGGCGGCCATGCGCGCCGCGCGGACGCTGTTCACGGACACGCCGTACGGCATGCCCGGCAACGACGACCTCGGCACCATTTCGTCGTGGCTCGTGTTCGCGATGGCGGGTGTTTTCGAGGCGACACCGGGATCAGGTACCTACATCCTGAGCGCGCCGATGTTCGAGAAGGTCGAGATCGCGCCGGAACACGGGCGCAAGGTGTCCATCGAAGCGCCGGGCGCGAGCGCGTCGAAGTTGCAGTACGTGTCCTCGGTACGGACCGGTCACGGCCGTGAACTGAACCGGACCTGGCTCAGCCACGACGAACTGCTGCGGGCGGGTACCATCAAGTTCGCGCTGACCACCGACCCCGCGTCGACGACCTGGGGGACCGGACCCGCCGCGGCGCCGCCGAAACTCGTCGACGCGCCCTGACCCACGCTGCCAAGATGGGGCTGGTGAGCGAAAAAACGCTGCGGGCGCCCGGTGCGGACCTGTTCTACCGGACGGAGGGCTCGGGCCCGCTGCTGCTGCTCATCCAGGGCGGTCCCGGCGATGCCGACGGAACCCACGGCATCGCCGGGCATCTGGTCGAGCGCTACACGGTGCTGACCTACGACCGGCGCGGACTCTCCCGCAGCACGCTCGACGATCCGGGCGAAGTCCCCGGCATCGGCACCCATGCCGACGACGTCCACCGGCTGCTGGCCACCGTGACCAGCGAGCCGGTGGCCGTCTTCGGCACGAGTTTCGGCGCGTACCTCGGGCTCCAACTCGTCTCGCGCCATCCCGAACAGGTCGAGCTCCTCGTCGCGCACGAACCTCCCGCGACGCAGTTCCTCACCGACGAAAAGGAGACCGTCGTCCGGCTCGACGCGATCAGCTCGGACGAGGAAGCCGCCGCTCTGCTGGGCCTGGACTTCGACGAGCACGAACCCGGCGTCGAATTCCCGCCGCTGACTCCGCGGCAGGAAGCCAACGAGGTTTTCTTCCGGACCCGTGACGCTACTGGGGTCAGTGCACACCGGTTCGACGAGACGCTCCTGCTGACGGCACGCACCCGGATCCTGCCCGCGGCCGGAGCCGCCTCGGGCACCGCGTTCGCTTGTCGCTGCGCGGAGGAATTGGCGCGGCTACTGGGAAACGAGACGCTCTACTTCCCCGGCAGCCACGTCGGCCTCATCACCCACCCCGCCGCCTTCGCCGCCAAACT
>NZ_DASYMU010000068.1:0-83433 GCF_036008905.1 Amycolatopsis sp.
GAAGTTCGGCATCGTCGACAGGTCGTTGCCGAAGGCCGCGGCCTCCGAGGTGAACCTGTCGCCGGTCAGCTGCATGCCGTCACCGGAGTCGCCGGCGAACCGGATGACCACCCGGTCCAGCTTGCTGATCTCGGTATGGCGGGTAGCGGACAACGAGCCGTTGCCGTTCGTGTTACCGCTCGTATTAGTGGTCACTATCGTGCCTCCGAAATCGCCTGCGGTGCCGGGGCCTCCACCTCGGCGCGGCCGATCCCGGGTTTGGGCAGCGCCAACATGCTGACGACGCCGAGGATCGCGAGACCGACCACGACCAGGCTCAGCGCGGTCGTCCCAGCCGTCGCGTAGGAGAGATACACCGCCAGGGGCGGTATCGCGGCCGCGCCGATCACGTTCCCGGTCTCGCGGCTGAGCGCGAGGCCGCTGTAGCGGTACCTGGCCGGAAGCCGCTCACTGAGCAAAGTGCCGACGGGCGCGTATACGGCGCCCACCGCGAGACCGTTGCACACGAACAGTCCGAGCCACAGTCCGATCGGCCAGTCCGGACGGATCAGCCCGAAGAACGGGAACGCCATCGCACCCGCGAGGAGGAACCCCGCGATGATGACCGTCCGTCGTCCCACCACGTCTGACATCCAGCCGAAGATCGGCACACATAAGCCCTGGGCGATGTACCCGACCAACAGGCCCGCGAACGTGGCCGTTCGTGAGAGCCCCACGGTGTTCGATGCGTACGACACAGCGAAGGTGATGTAGAAATACCCGAGGCCGGCGACGCCGACCATGCAGAAGAGGATCGCGGCGAGCACCCGCCACTGGTTGCTGAGCGCATCGCGCAGCGGGGTCCGCGACATCGCCCCCGATTGCTCGACGTTCTTGAAGGCCGGCGTTTCCGGGAGCCGAAAGCGGACGTACAGCGCGTACCCGGCGAGCACACCGCCGACCAGGAAAGGCACTCGCCATCCCCAGGTGAGGAACTGATCCCCGCTCACGCTCGCCGACATCACAAGAAGCAGGATGCTGCCGAGCGCACCACCCAAG
The DNA here is from genome assembly GCF_036008905.1 of Amycolatopsis sp. Classification (GTDB taxonomy): domain Bacteria; phylum Actinomycetota; class Actinomycetes; order Mycobacteriales; family Pseudonocardiaceae; genus Amycolatopsis. The sequence continues at coordinate 1,039 of NZ_DASYMU010000068.1, forward strand.
TTGACGCCCAGGCCGGGAAGCGAGCCGTAAAACCCACGTCGTTTTTCGGGCGCAAATTCGAACGCGACGATCACCGCGCCGCCATATTCACCCGCGGCGCCGATCCCCTGAGCGACCCGCAACACGATCAACACGACCGGTGCGGCGGCGCCGATCGTCGCGTAGCTCGGAACCAGACCGACCAGGAAGGTTGCGATTCCCATGATCATCAACGTGAGAGTCAGGATTCTGCGACGGCCGACACGGTCCCCCAGACTGCCCAGGTAGTAGGCCGCAATCGGCCGTACCAGAAAGGCAATGGAGAACGTGCCGACGGCCTGCAGGCTCGCAAAAAGGGGCGACGAGTCCGGGAAGAAGACCTTCGGGAACACTGTCGCCGCTGCACCCGCATACAGCGTGAAGTCGTAGTACTCGAGCAGCGTGCCGACAGTCGCTGCCCGGGCGGCCCTGCCTCCCACCCGACCGCCGGCCGGACTCGGAAGGTGCTCCATTGCGGTATCCTCGGACAACTCGTCCACACTCCTTTGTACTGGACGGGACCGGCGACTCTGCGTTCTCAAGAATTGCGCACTCAAGAAGTGAAGAAACGGAACCGGTTGGGTTGGCAACCTGTCCGCCTCCACTCGTCGCTGTTCTCCAGCGCGATGCCGACACCATTGACACGCTGTCGCCTTCGAGGCCAACCTCCGCCTCGTGGGGCCACTTCGCCCTCCGAGCCCGCATAATCTAACACTGCTCGATTATGCGGGCAAGTCCCTCCCAGTCGCCCGCTCATTCTTGACCAGCCCGGCCAGAAGTCTCGGCCTCTACCGCCGGCCGTAGTCAGGTTCCAGCCGCGCATTGGCGCTGCGGCGTCAACCTGTGGACGCGGTGGCCGACAGTTCAGCGACCAGGCTCAGACCCGGCGGTCAGTAGCTCGCCTCCGTCGATCGGAACCGTTACGCCAGTCAAGTAGCCAGCCTGATCAGAGACGAGGAACGCCACGAGATCAGCGATTTCCCGGCTGGTGCCGATGCGCTGCTGCGGGTTCAGCGGCAGCTCGCGCTTCTCCGCCCACGCAAGGATCGGCGCCACCAGGTCCGTGTCGATCTTCCCGGGTGCCACACCGACGACCCGCACGCCGTCACGCGCCCATTCCAGGGCCAGCACCCGGGTGAGCATGACCAGTCCAGCCTTGCCGACGTTGTAGGCCACCAGGCCGCGGGACGGATAGTAGGCGGCCGTACTGGCCACGTTTACCACGACACCGCCCCGGTCGTCCATCAGCTCCTTGGCCCGGCAGGCCAGCCACCAAGGGGCCGCCAGGTTAAGCCCGAGCGACGCGTCCCAGCCGTCCCAGCCGACCTTCTCGGCGCGAACGGCAGGTGGCAGCGCTCCCGCGTTGTTGACGAGAACATCCAGGCCTCCGAACTCATCGGCGACCCGGTCGACGACGGCCCGCAATGCCGAGCGATCGGTTATGTCAGCGGGCACCGCCAACGCCCGCACGCCCGTTTCGCCGAGCTCCTTGGCCAGCGACTCGATCGCGTCCGCCCCGCGGGCGACAAGGACGACGTCGGCGCCCTGCCCCGCAAGCTTGCGAGCGATGGCCGCGCCGATACCGCGACTGGCGCCGGTCACCAGGGCACGGCGCCCACTCAGCGGGCGATCTTGCTTGTCAGTCATCGCATACTCCTTCGGTCCACAGAGCGGCCGTCGATCCCGTCCGCCGGTGATCCGGGGGCACGGACGTCTCCATAATCAAACAACGAATGGTAACGTGTCCACCGAGACCCCTGAACGATGGGAATTTGGGATGCCCCCTCAAATCGCGCGTGTCAAGTACCGTCGCACGCCGTATCTCGTGGTGTCGCGAGAGAAGTCCGTACGCAAGGACGTCTACGGCAGCATCGACGACAACATCGTGCGCCAGGCGCAGCTCTTGCGCGGGGAACGCCCGTCGGACACGGTGATTCTGGCGATGCACCCGATCGGGTCCCCTTCCTACCTTCCGCTGTTCCCGGAACTGGCCCGCACCGGGCTACACGTGATCGGCAGCGCCAACCGGTACGCGGTGGGCGACGCCGCACTGCAGATGGAGAACGTGCTGCTCGACATCGGGGCATGCGTCCGCGACGCGAAGGAGCGGCTGGGCTACGAGAAGGTTGTCCTTGCCGGATGGAGCGGTGGCGGGTCTCCGATGATGGGATACCAGGCCGAGAGCGAGAAGCCCACCATCGTCCGCACCGCGGCGGGCGAGCCGACACTCCTGGCCGACACAGAGCTTCCGGTCGCGGACGGCGTGATGATGCTGGCAGCGCCGCGAAGTCGCCACCGCCTGCTTACCGAGTTCCTTGATGCGTCGGTCACCGACGAGGTCGATCCCGATCGAGGGAGGGACTCCGAGTTCAACCTGTATGACCCGGCAAACTCCCACAAACCGCCCTACTCCCCCGACTACCTGGCCGCCTACCGGTCTCGCCAGCGCGCGCGCAGCCTGCGGATCACCCGTTTCGCCCAGGAGAAGCTCGAGGCGTTCCGGGCTGAAGGCCGCCCCGATGCCGAGCACTCGTTCGTTGTGCACGGCACAATGGCCGATCCTCGATGGCTCGATCCCACAATCGAACCCAACGGACGACGACCCGGATGGAGCTACCTGGGTGACCCTGAGGTGGCCAATACCAGCCCGGGGGCGCTGATGCGGTTCACCACGGCCCGTAGCTGGCTTTCACAATGGAGCCTGGATACGGCGCAGGTCGATGCCGGCGACGCCGCCACCCGTGTCACGAAGCCGGTACTCGTCCTGGCCAACGGATGTGACGACGCCGTGCCGACCAGCCACCCGCGTGCAGTCTTCGACGCAATTCCGCACGGGGACAAGGAACTCGTCGAGCTCCCGGGTGCCAATCATTACTTCAGCGGCACGGACCAGCGGTCACATCTCGCCGATGCCGCCGACATCGTGCACGACTGGCTCCATCGGCATGGTTTCGCGGAAAGCTGAGGCGGGAGCTCGATCTTGATCGAATCGGCAGGCTTCGCGCCCGGAGTGCCCGGCCTGAAAGGCGGGCGATCCTCGAGTCCGGGACACCCTCGTCAGTCCCGGCTTCGGCCGCTTCCGGCGTGACCACGTCGCCGGTTACCTCAAGCGCGATCGCCGAAGGTGCCGAGCGTTGCCTCTCACCGTCCGTTGGGAGCAAGCTCGTCAGCGGATCTCGATGAGCCCGCTGCTCAGCACTTTCCGGCCACCGGCGTCGCGAGTCTCGAAGTTGTAGCAGTCCGTTGGATGCGTGGCCCGGATGTCGGTGACCAGGTCGACGCCTGGATAGGCGGGACCTGCGAACCTCGCCGAGACGCGACGCAAACTCCGCTGGTCGCCTACACCTGACGCCCGGGTGACCGAGCCCGCGACAATCCCGAGCGTGCAGAGCCCGTGCAGGATGACACCGGCAAACCCGGCTTGCCTCGCGGCCTCGTCGTCCACGTGGACTGCGTTGTTGTCTCCGGAGGCAGCGGCATAGAGGTGGGTCTGGTCGGGCAGCACGGACGACACCACCCGGTTGAACCCGGCATCGGAATCGTTCGCCGCCGCGTTGACCTTTCCAATGGTTGTTCGCTCGCCGAGGTCCGCGGTCGTCGTAGCTCCGCGCACGATCGCCGTCGCCCACTGTTCGGACGAGAGGTGTCCCTCGGTCGTGGTCACGATGATCTGGACACTCACGACCGTCCCAGCGCGTGAGCCGTGAAGACCGGTGACCCGCGCTCGGGCGGAGATGGGAACGCCAGCCACGATCGGTTCATGGAAAAGGATTTCATGGGCGCCGTGGACGATGGTGCCCCGCAGGTGCTCAGGCGTGACGCTGTCCACTGCTTCGAAGAGCGGTCCGTAGATCGGGACTATTCCGAACATCGGCGTCACCGACGTGCCGTCCAACAGTTCCGTCGTGTCGTCGTTGATGGCTCCGGCGAAGGCCCTGGCTGATGCAGGGTCGGGCACAACACTGCGGCCGCCGATCCACTCACCGACAGAAGCGCGGAGGAACTGCACCTGCGGCATATCCATACGATTATCTAACATCGTTTGGTGAATGCACGCAAGTCCCTCTGGTATGCGACATTGCGGCGCGAGGGCGAGAACCCGGCGAGCACAGGCGGCCCCCGCTCGGAGCGAGTGCGTCCCACCCGGACACCCGCACCACCGCTTCCCTTGCACAGCAACACAGTGCGCACACGGAGTGGAGCGGGCCGTTACTCCTGTGGCTGCCACAGGACACCTGCTCGTGAAGGAGTATTCGGTGACCAGCACCATCGCCTGGGCCGAGCATCCCGGCCGGTGATCCCCACGCTCCACCGCCGCTGGGTCGCGGAACGCTCCTTTGCCTGGCTGACCAAATTCCGCCGCCTCATACGCGACTACGAGCTCCTCCCGGCCGCCCTGAGTGCCGCGCTGGTGCTTCTCATCGTGGTCACCGGGATCTCCGCCTGGCAAGCTCGGCGAAGAGTGCCAGTTTCGGGATGATCAGCAGCGGGCACATCGACGTCGCGGTGCTCGGAGCCATGCAGGTCACCGCCACCGGCGACCTCGCCCACTGGATGATCCCCGGCAAGATGGTCAAAGGCATGGGCGGCGCGATGGACCTCGTGTGCGGCGCGGGCAAGGTCATCGTGATGATGGAGCACGTGAACCGCGACGGCGAGCACAAGATCCTCCGCGAATGCACCCTGCCGTTGACCGGCGTCGCCTGCGTCGACCGCATCATCACCGACCTCGCCGTGATCGACGTGACCCCGGACGGACTGGTCCTCGTCGAGTGCGCGCCCGGCGTAACCGAGGAAACCCTCGCGCTCCGCGACCGATGCCCCTCTCGGGTAACCCGACGCGCGCTCCGCCGCCCCCGGTGACTCGGTGCCCTCCTGGGACTTCGAGCGCCTGCGGCATGCACTGATCGTTGGAACGGCGGCCGATTTCCGCGACTTTTGGCCTTGATCAAAGGATACGGGAAATTCATGGGGGCGTAACGCGACGCCCCTAGCGTACCGATCAGCAAGATCATCCAGCGCAGGCGCCCGACATCCAGCGGTTGACGATGACAAGAGGATCGGTGAACGTGAGCACATTGAGCAGGCGTGGCTTCATGGGTGCGGTAGGCGCGATCGGCGCACTGGGCATCGTGGGCGGGACGGGCTCCCCCGCCTTCGCGCAGGGTTCGGCCGGTACGCCCGGACCGCGGCACGGGGAAGACAGCTTCGAACTCGAGGAAGCGACGGTCGCCGACATCACGGCGGCGTTCGAGTCGGGCGCGCTGACGTGCGTAAAGCTCACCCAGCTCTATCTCGCACGGATCGCCGCCTACGAAGATGCCGGCATCCGACTGAACTCGATCACGACGATCAACCCGGACGCGCTCCGTATCGCGGCGGAGCTCGACCGGGAGCGGCGGCGGAGCGGGCCGCGGAGCCCGCTGCACGGCATTCCCGTACTGCTGAAGGACAACGTCGACACCTTCGACATGCCGACGAGCAACGGCTCGGTCATCCTCAAGGACTCGATCCCGCCCAACGACGCGTTCATCACCGAGGCGCTGCGCCGCAAGGGCGCGCTCATCCTCGGCAAGGCGTCGATGGGTGAATTCGCGGGCGGCAGCTACAACACGATCGACGGGCAGGTCACCAACCCCTACCACCTCAAGCGCGACACGGGCGGATCGAGCGCGGGCCCGGGTGCCGCGCTGGCCGCCAACTTCGCCGTGCTGGCGATCGGCACTGACACCAGCACCTCCGTCCGCGGTCCGTCGTCCTACAACGGCATCGTGGGTCTGCGGCCGACCACCGGGCTCATCAGCCGTGACGGCATCGCGCCGAAGAATCTCCTCTTCGACACCGCGGGCCCGATGGCGCGCACGGTGACCGACACGGCGTTGATGCTCAACGCGGTCGCCGGGGAGGACCCTGCCGACCCGCTCAGTGTCGTGACCTACAAGAACTTCCCCGCATCCCTGAGGAAGAAGGCGGCTCAGGGCCGGCTCGACTACACCAAGTACCTCAAGAAAGACTCGCTCAAGGGCGTCCGGCTCGGGGCCGTGCGCGACTTCTTCGGTGGCGACCCGGAGATCGACGCGCTCGCGGAAAAGGCGCTCGACATCATGCGGGCGCGCGGTGCCGTGATCATCGACATCACCGTCGATCCCGCGTTCTTGGACTTCTACGTCAGCAACGGCGGCTCGAACATCAGGACGATCGCCGACTACCGGTTCAAAGCCGACTGGGAACAGTACCTGGCGACACTCGGCCCTGAAGTCCCGAAGAGCGTGCAGGAGTTCGTCCATATCTACGAGACCGAAGTCAACAAGTCGCCACTGCCGGTGGAGAACAGCGTCCTCAACCTGTTGAAGCGCTCGCTGAGCACATCAGCCGACATGCCCGCGTACAAGAACCTGATCGAGAAGGTCCTCCCGGAGGCGACCCGGCTGAAGCTCGCGATGTTCGACAAGCACCACCTCAACGCGATGGTCTTTCCTTACCAGAGCAGCTTCGCGGCCCCGATCAGCAACCCGGTGTTCAGCATCCCCGACCCCACGTTCGTGCCCTCGACGCGCCCGCAGCCGTCGATCTTCGCCGGCTACAGCTCGGTCGGATTCCCCGGGATCGTCGTGCCGATGGGCGTCGGCTCGCAGGGACTGCCGATGACGATCTCGTTCATGGGCAAGCCCTACAGCGATGGCCAGCTACTCGGATACGCGTACGACTACGAACAGGCGTCGCGGCTGCGAGCGCCGTCCCAGATCGTGCCGCCGTTGCCGGGCGAAACGCTGGTAGCGCCCACCTCGTAACGAATGCGGCTTGTCTTGCACACGCGGTGAGCACCTCGAGTCCGGAATGGACGATCCAGCCGCAAGCGCGCAACGCGGTGTCCACCCGGGCCGCGGTGCGGATTTCGGCGGGAGTCAGGGCCGGAGCAGTGTCACAGCGAAGGCGGTATGGCCGTATGCGGTGTCGACGGCGACGGCTGAAGGGCGTGATCGTGTGTGCATCTACCTGGTGAAGACGATGCCGCCGTCGACGGCGATGGTCTGACCCGTCATGAAGCGTGATCCGTCGCCCAGCAGGAAAACGTTGAGGTCCGCGGCCACCGCTGGTGCTGCGAGCTTGCCACCGAGGAGGACTTTGGAAGCCCAGAATGCCTCGATATGGGCACGTTGCTCGGCGTTCATCTCGCTGAGGGTTTGCTCCAGCAGCGGTGATAGCACACCAGGGAGTACGGAGTTGACGCGAATGGCGTACTGGCCCCAGTCTCGGGCGACTCCCCTGCTGAAGCCGAGCACGGCGCCCTTGGCGGCGCTGTACATCGGCATTCCGGGGTAGCCTTCGATACCGGCGACAGAGGAATAGTTGACGATCGAGCCACCGGTGTTCTACATCGTGCGGAAGGCAGCCTGATTAGTGAAGATCGTGCCCTTGACGTGAACTCGCATTCCTTTGTCAATATCGTCGTCGGTGAGGTCCCCGACGGGAATCTGCTGTTCATCACCGGCGATCATGGCCAGACCGTCCAGCCCACCCATCGTTGTCACCGCCTCGTCGAAGACCGCGTCCACGGATGCACGGTCGATGATGTCGGCATGGCGGTAGGTGACCTTTCCGGGGCCTTGGGCGTTGGCGGTGGCGGCTACCTTTTCGCCGAGGTCGTCGAGGATGTCCAGCGAAAACACCTGTGCGCCTTTCACGGACGGCTGCGAGCACGGTTGCTTCGCCCGTGCCACGCGCGCCACTTGGAAAATGCGGTGGACGGATTCGGTGGCGTCAACGGTTTGGGCCCCACCCCTGGATGGGTGAACCTTGGTTGCGCTCGGCGTGAGTTGTCAGGCTCTCAGTCATCGGCAGCCAGTGAGGTGAGGATGAGTGAGAGGTCGCCGAGCGCCTCCGCTCGGCTCAGGTCGCTGTCACTGATGTCGGGACACGCAAGAAGATCGGCGCGGTACTCGTCTGCGGCCGCGATGAGACTGCCGGCGAGCCGGCGTTGCTGCGCGCGCTCGACGGAGTCGAGCTCCAGGTTGGAGTAGATCTCGGCAATGAAGAGCACCTGGTGGTCCGCCTTGTCGGCGAGTCGTTCCCTAGCCCGGAAAAACAGCTCCCTGATGGTCTGCGCGCGCAAGCTCTGCGGCTCGTGGCCAGGGATCGACACCATCACCATGTCAGGAGCCTATCCTGATCATGGTTACCTGGTTGTCCGTCGCAGACGCGCTGGAGCCTTCCGGGCCGCCCAAGCGCATTGAGCCGACAGCGGCCAGCAACCGAAAATGGTCCCGTTCAGCGAGCGTCGTGATTGGTTTTGCAGTTGTCGTACATCGCCCGCACAGCAACGGCATGGCCGACGGTGTCGTAGGGCCGCAACGTGATCTCCACGTCGTGCACAGCCACTTGCCAGTGGCGTCGCCGTCACGGACCAGAGGAGGTCACGACCGCCGCGCGAGTCGCTCTCGCTGAGGGACCACGACGTATTTGGGGTCCTTGGCCGACTCCACCCCGGCGCCGTAGACACCGAAGCGCGTGCACAGCCCCGCACCGAGATAAGCCGCACCGGCCAGCACACCAGCGGCACGGTGCCGGCGAGCGCCCAGCGACAAGGCAGCCCCGGCCACGGTGAACGCTCGGGCCGCCTTGAGCAATACGCCCGCCCGTCCCGTGCGATAGGGCTCGGACACGATTCCCAGCTTCGACTCCAGATGCCGGGTGGCGAGGAGCTCCGCCGTGGCCCCGGTGAGACCGGCGCGGACGACCGGGCCGGTCTCCGCGCACGGGATCAGCAGGAGTGCGGCTCCCGCACCACTGGTCAATGCGCTGCCCGCGAACAGGATCGGCAGGCCACGGCGTCCTTCGTGCCAGGACGGCGTGGCGGTGTCGGCCAGCAGGACCGCGGTATAGGTGCACATCGCCGGGCCGAGCAGCCCGGCGACGTTCCCCGCGAGCGTGCCGACCTTGGGCAGAATCCCGGTGATCTCCGATCCCGCCGCCACCGCGGCGAGGCCGGAGAACGGCGTGAGGATCCAGGAGCCCACCGACAACGGCGACGTCGGTTTCAGCACCCGCAGCATGTGCAGGAACCGCGACGGCTTCCCGAGGTCGTGCACCAGCGCGACGACGCTGGCGAGCGACCCGGCCGACGCGACCAGCTTCCCCACCCGGGCCAGCTCCGGCCGGCCGGTCAGCCCGGCGAGCGCGGCCATGGACGCCGACGCCCCAGCCGTACCGCCGAGGAACAGGTACAGCGGCACATCCGGCTGTTTCCAGGCGGGTTCCTTGAGGATCGGCCTGCCGTAGTAGGACCGGAACTCGGCGGGTTCGACCATCGCCCGCTCGCGGCGCGAGCTCATCGGCGCCTGCCCAGGAAAGACACGGCGAGGGTGGCCGCGACCCCGAGTGCGGCAGCGGCGGCGCGCTTCCACATCTCCGGCAGATCCCGGGTCGTCACCACCGGATCCGGGGGCAGCCCGTAGACCTCGGGTTCGTCGAGCAGCAGGAAGAACGCGCCATCACCGCCGACACCGTCCGCGGGATCGTGCCCGTAGAGCCGCGCCTCCGCCACCCCGTCGTCGTGCAACGTCGCGACCCGTGCGGCGGCGCGCTCACGCAACTCGTCGAGCTCACCGAACTGGATGGAATCGGTCGGGCACGCCTTCGCACACGCGGGTTCGAGCCCGGCACCCAGCCTGTCGTAGCACAGGGTGCACTTGAACGCGCGGCCGTCGCTCTCCCGCTTCTCGATCACCCCGTACGGGCAGGCCGGAACGCAGTAGCCACAACCATTGCAGATGTCCTGCTGCACCACGACGGTGTCGAACTCCGTACGGAACAAGGCACCGGTCGGGCACACGTCGAGACAGGCCGCGTGCGTGCAGTGCTTGCAGACGTCGCTCGACATCAACCACCGCACCCCTTCGGCAGCCTGTCCCGGCGCACCGACCGACGGCATCCCGAGGTCAACGGAGTCCACAGTGGACACCGTGTCCACAGAGGACACCGGCTGCTCGATGAAGGCGACATGCCGCCACGTGTTCGCGCCCAGATCGCCGGTGTTGTCGTAGGACGTCCCCAGCAGGTCCAGCCCAGCCGCCTCGGGCACGTCGTTCCACTCCTTGCAGGCGACCTCGCAGGCCTTGCACCCGATGCACACCGACGTATCGGTGAAGAACCCCATCCGCGGCTGCGCCCCGGTATACCCGGATTCACTCATCGGCGGTTCTCCTGTCCTCGGCACGCTTTCGGTACTCCGCCACGAAATCGAGCAGAGCGGGCCCGCGCGGGCGGCGCCCAGGCCGGATATCGCAGGTGGCGGCCTTCGATTCCTGGATGTGCACGTTCGGGTCCAGCACCACCGACAGTAAGTCGTTCGCCGCGTCCCCGCGCGAAAGCCCGTTCGGCCCCCAGTGGTACGGCAAGCCGACCTGATGGATGGTGCGGCCCCGCACCTTCAGCGGTTTGATCCGTTCGGTGACCAGTACCCGCGCCTCGATCGCGGTCCGCGCGGACACGATGGTCGCCCAGCCGAGATGTTCCAGCCCGCGCTCGGCGGCCAGCTCCGGCGAGACCTCACAGAAGAACTCCGGCTGGAGCTCCGACAGATACGGCAGCGTGCGGCTCATCCCGCCCGCGGTGTGGTGCTCGGTGAGCCGGTAGGTCGTGAACACGTACGGATACACCGAGCTGCGCGCCGGGTTGTACGGGTTGGACGGGCTGTCGAGCGTCTGCCGGGTCGGCGATTCCTGCTGGCTGTAGAGCGCGTTGCCGACCGGGCTCTCGAACGGCTCGTAGTGCGTCGGCAGTGGCCCGTCGACCAGGCCGGCAGGCACGTACAGCCAGGCTTTGCCGTCGGTCTGCATGATGAACGCGTCCGTGCCCGCGAGCGCGTCCTGCGCCTTGGCGCCGTCGGGTGGCACGTAGTCCGGTGGCTTGGTCGGCTCGAAGTCCGGGACGTCCGGGCCGGTCCACTTGCCCTGCGACGCGTCCCACGTCAGCAGTTTCTTCCTGTCACTCCAAGGGTTTCCGTCCGGGTCCGCCGAGGCGCGGTTGTAGAGGATCCGCCGGTTCGCCGGCCACGCCCAAGCCCAGCCGCTCGCCACCCAGTCCTGTTCGGACCCGGGTTTCCGGTCCGCCGCGTGGTTGTGCCCGCCCGCGCGGACACCGCAGTAGATCCAGCAGCCGCAGGAGGTCGAGCCGTCGTCCTTGAGCTCGGTATACGCCGAGAGCGGGCCGTGCGGGCCATGTCCGTTGATCTCCGCGAGCACGGAGTCCGCGCTCGGCTCGGCATACTCCCCGCTCGTCGGATAGCTCCAGGTGAGGTCGCGGATAGGCGCGTCGGCAGGCTCGGTGCCGGTGCTGAGACGCTCGCGGATCATCCGGCCGAGGTGGTAGTAGAACCAGAGATCACTACGGGCGTCGCCGGGTGGCTCGACGGCCTTGTGGTGCCACTGCAGCAGCCGTTGGGTGTTGGTGAAGCTGCCGTCCTTCTCGGTGTGCGCGGCGGCGGGCAGGAAGAAGACCTCGGTGCCGATCTCGTCGCAGGACAGTTCGCCGGTCTCGATCTCGGGCCCGTCCTTCCAGAAGGTCGCGCTCTCGATCATCTGCAGGTCACGGACGACGAGCCAGTCGAGGTTGGCCAGGCCGAGACGCTGGAACTTGCCGTTCGCCGAGCCCACGGCCGGGTTCTCCCCGACGAGGAAGTAGCCCTTGCAGTCCCCGGTGATCTGGTTCTGCACCGTCGCGTACGTGCCGTGGTCGCCGGTGAGCCGAGGCAGGTAGTCGAACCGGAAGTCGTTGTCCGGTCGGGCGCTGTCGCCCCAGTAAGACTTGAGCAGGCTGACGGTGTACGACCGCATGTTGCCCCAGAAACCGGTCGCACCGGCGTCGGCCGCGACGAACTCGTCGAGGTCCTGGTGCTGGTGCGCGTGCGGCATCGGGATGTAGCCGGGCAGCAGGTTGAACAGCGTCGGGATGTCGGTGGAGCCCTGGATGCTGGCGTGCCCGCGCAGCGCGAGAATGCCGCCACCGGGACGCCCGATGTTGCCCAGCAGCGTCTGCAGGATGGAGGCGGTGCGGATGTACTGCGAGCCGACCGTGTGGTGGGTCCACCCGACCGAGTACACCCACGCCGTGGTCCGCTCGCGCCCCGAGTTCTCGGTGACCGCCCGCGCGATCTCCAGGAACTGCTCGACCGGCACTCCGCAGATGTCGGCGACGACCTCAGGGGTATAGCGCGCGAAATGCCGCTTGAGCACCTGGTAGACGCACCGCCGGTGCCGCAGTGTCTCGTCGGTCTTGGGCTTGCCGCCGACCGCGGCGCCGCCGCTGCCGTAGGTGTCCGCGCGAGCTGTGCGCTGGTGCTTCTCCCCGCCGTGGTGGCGTTCGCCTCCCGAGGGCGGCTCGCCCGGCCGCTCCGGATCGGTGCTGCCCGCAGCGGGTACCGTCTCGGCGCCCTCGTACTCCCAGCTCGACATGTCGTACTGTCGCTTCTCCGCGTCGAAGCCGGAGAACAAGCCGTCCAGGTCCTCGGTGTCGGCGAAGTCGTCGCGCAGGATCGCGGACGCGTTGGTGTAGGCGAGCACGTATTCCCGGAAGTCCTTCTCCTGCTCCAGCACGTAGTGGATCAGGCCGCCGAGGAACGCGATGTCCGTCCCTGCCCGCAGGGCCGCGTGGACGTGCGAGACCGCGCTGGTACGGGTGAACCGCGGGTCCACGTGGATGATCTTCGCGCCGCGTGCCTTCGCCTCCATCACCCACTGGAACCCGACCGGGTGACATTCGGCCATGTTGGAGCCCTGGATGACGATGCAGTCAGCGTTGGCGAGGTCCTGCTGGAACGTCGTGGCGCCCCCACGGCCGAAGGAGGTCCCCAGACCGGGAACCGTGGCGGAGTGTCAAATACGAGCCTGGTTCTCGATCTGTATCGCGCCCAGCGCGGTATACAGCTTCTTCATCAGGTAGTTCTCTTCGTTGTCCAGCGTCGCGCCGCCGAGGCTCGCGAAGCCGAGCGTGCGGTTGAGCCGCCGGCCCTGCTCGTCGACGTCCTGCCAGGTCTCGCGCCGGGTCTTGAGCACCCGGTCGGCGATCATCTCCATCGCCGTGTCGAGCGGCAAGCTCTCCCAGTCCTTGCCGTAGGGGCGGCGGTAGAGGACTTCGGTGACACGGCTCGGGCTGGTCACGAGTTGTTTGCTCGCCGAGCCCTTGGGGCACAGGCGCCCGCGCGAGATGGGCGAATCCGGGTCACCCTCGATCTGGGTGACCGCGCCGTCCTTGACGTACACCTTCTGCCCGCAGCCGACCGCGCAGTACGGGCAGATGGACCGGACGACCTTGTCGGCGTCCTCGGTGCGCGCGTGCCAGGCCCGCGATCCGTCCGATTTGGCCGCGGAGGCACGGGCGAGCCGGTCGGGACCGGTCAGCTGCCGGTACACCGGCCAGCCTTCGATCCACTGCCGCATGCCCACGACGTCACGGTAGTTCGCTGTCGCCCGGTTCGCAGGTCGAGAGACCGGGGTTTCGCTGGTGTGGCGGGCAGAACCGACGTTTCACCCGGATCAGCGGCCCAGCCGTCTGCGGCCGTCGCCGAGCGGGGTGGTGACGCCTGCCGCGTCGAGTCGTTCCAGCAGCGGGATCATCACCCGGCGAGTGCTGTCGAGCGCGCGTCTGGCCTCCGAGACGGTGAACGGTTGCGCGATGGCTTCCAATGCCGTGGCCGCGTGCCGTTCGGCGTCCGGGCCGAGCAGGACGCCGTCGGCGATCGCGGTCAGCCTGCCCAGCCGCACCGCAGCGGCCAGCTCTTTGCGGCCCAGACCGAGTTCGCGCAGGGCATCGGCTTCAGGAGCCTGGAACGGCGAGTCCGCCAACCGGCCTTCCACAATTCGGACAGCCCGGTCAACGGCGGGAGCCAGGCCCGCACCCGGTCGGCGGACGAGCCCGTCGACGAGGTCTAGACCGGTGCCACTGAGCAGGGGCGCGACGAGTTCCCGTGCCGGCAGGCCGAGGTGCTGCCTGAGCGTCTCCACCGGCATGCCCGCCGCGACCGGGTGATCACGGGTCCAGTCCGCGACGCGTCCCGGCAGTTCCTCGCGAAGACCCACGAGGTGCCCGGGGTCGGCGAGCCAGCTCCCCAGCCGTTCCCCGGCCGCGGGGAGCCCCATCGCCCGGAACTCGGCGCCCGGCACGAAACCGTTGCGGCGCAAGAAGTCCCGGGCCAGGTCCGGCTCGACGAGGGCCTCGGCGCGAGCCCGCGCGGCGCCCCGCCGGGACAGCGACGGCGGCCGTACGTCGAGAACGTCGAACCCGGCGGGGATCCGGTGCTCGCCCGGATCGCGGAGCACGCCGCGGTCGCCGACCCGGACCGGTAGCGGGCTCGCCCACGTGAACCGGGCGGTGTCCGGCCCCAACGTCCGGATCCGCACCGGCACGGCGGCGGCGCCGAGGTGCACCACCAGTTCGCGGTGCAGTTCGGCGGCGGGCGCTCCGCGCAGCCGGACGTCGATTTCGGTCGTGCCGAGCCAGGCGCCCGGGGTCAGCAGGACGTCGCCGCGGCCCACGGACTCGCGTGGCGTCCCGCGCAGGTTCACCGCCACCCTGGCCACGGCCTGAACGCGGTCGCGCGACTCCCCCAGTGCCTGCAGGCCGCGAACCTTCACTCGATCGGGGCCCAGCATCAGCTCGTCGCCGACGCTGATCGTCCCGGCGCCGAGGGTGCCGGTGACCACCGTCCCGGCGCCCTTCACGGTGAACGCCCGATCGACCCACAACCGGACGTCCGCGTCGACGTCGGGCGCGGGAAGCCGGGCGACGAGCTCGGTGATCGCCACCCGCAGCCGGTCGAGCCCCGCACCGGTGGTACCGCTGACGCCGACCGCCGGGACGTCGGCGAGAGACGTGCCGGCGATCTCCCGCAGGGCTTGGGCGGTGGCGGGAGCCGGGTCGGCCAGGTCGGTCTTGGTGACCACGAGCAGTCCGTACCGGACCCCGAAGGCGTCCAGCGCGGCGAGGTGTTCGGCGGACTGTGGCATCCAGCCCTCACCGGCGGCGACGACGAACACCACCGCGGGCGCCGGCCCCGCCCCGGCCAGCATGTTCGGCACGAACCGCTCGTGACCGGGCACGTCGACGAACGCGATCTCCTCGCCGGCGATCCGGGTCCAGGCGAAGCCGAGGTCGATGGTGAGCCCGCGCCGCCGTTCCTCGGCCCAGCGGTCGGGTTCCATCCCGGTGAGGCGGCGCACCAGCGTCGACTTGCCGTGATCGACATGCCCCGCGGTGGCGATCACCCGCATCGGCGGACGGCCTCCAGCAGCCGCGCGTCCTCGCCCGGCCGGACGGTCCGCAGGTCGAGCAGGCATCGGTTCTGCTCGACACGCCCGACGACTGCGGGCTCGCCCCGGCGCAGCGCTTCGGCGTACCGCGCCGGGAGGCTGAGCGCGACGCTGGGCAGTTCGACCCCCGGCGCTCCCCCGCCTCCCACCGCGGCCGCCGAGTCGACCACCGTCGCGGTGACCCCGGCCGCCACCAAGGCCGCACGGAGCGACTCGGCTCGTATGCGAAGCTCCGAGACTGCCGTGCCGAGTGCTTCGGACACCGGCGGTCGCGGTCCCCGAAGCGTCGCTTCGAGCGCGGCGAGCGTCAGCTTGTCGACCCGGAGTGCCCGCGCGGCCGGGTGCCGTCGCAGCCGTTCGATCGTCGCCGCGTCACCAAGGAGCAGCCCGGCCTGCGGACCACCGAGCAGCTTGTCACCGCTCGCGGTCACCACGCTCGCCCCGTCACGCAGGACGCTCGCCGCATCGGGCTCGTCGGGCAGCAATGGATGCGGGGCGAGCAGCCCGGACCCGATGTCGACGACGAGCGGCACACCGAGCCCCGCGAGTTCCGGGACCGCGGCCTCGGCGGTGAACCCGGTGACGCGGTAATTCGACGGATGCACCTTCAGCACGAACCCGGTGTCCGGACCGATCAACGCCGCGTAGTCGGCCGCACTGGTCCGGTTGGTGGTCCCGACCTCACGCAACCGGGCGCCGGTCGAGGCCAGCAGTTCGGGGATGCGGAAGCCGTCACCGATCTCGACCAGTTCCCCGCGGCTGACCACGATCTCCTTGCCCGGCGCGAGGGCCAGCGCGCACAGCAGCAGCGCGGCCGCGTTGTTGTTGACCACGTGCACCGCCCCGGCCGCCGGTACGGCGTCGGCCAAGGCGGCCAGCGCGCCCCGGCCGCGGCGAGCCCGGCTCCCCGTGACGAGATCGAACTCGACGTCGGTGGTGCCTCCCGCCGCGACGACGGCGTCGACCGCGGCCGCCGACAACGGCGCGCGGCCCAGGTTGGTGTGCACGACGACCCCGGTCGCGTTCACCACCGGCCGCGATGACGCCGCCGACCGCGGAATCCGCGCCAAAACCTCGTCGACGACGTCCGCCGGGGCTATTTCGCCCGCTCGCGCCCGGCCCTGCGCGGCCACGACGACGGACTTGACGAGGTCACGGCCGAGCACGGCGGACGCTTTCGCGATCCGCGGTTCGGCGAGCACCGAGTCGGTGCGAGGGATGGATCTACGTGAATCGGTCATTGACGGTCCAGGTGGCGGAGGCGGACGGGAATCGAACCCGCCAGCGACAGGGTCTGCCGCTCAACGGTTTTGAAGACCGTGCCGGTCACCAGGCCGGATACGCCTCCCTGAACCATGCCGACATCCTGCCAAGGTGGCGGGCGGCGCGCACCCTGAGCATGATGACCAGCATGAGCTACCGACTGACCCAGTACGCTCACGGCGGTGGATGCGCCTGCAAGATCCCGCCGGGCGAGCTCGAGCAAGTGGTCCGTGGGCTCACCGGCGTCACGCCCGCGAACCCGGTCGGCGAGCTCTTGGTGGGACTGGAAGACGGTGACGACGCCGCGGCCGTCCGCATCTCCGGCGACGTCGCGCTGATCGCGACCACGGACTTCTTCACCCCTGTCGTCGACGACGCCTACGACTGGGGCCGCATCGCCGCGGCCAACGCCCTGTCCGACGTCTACGCCATGGGCGGCACGCCGGTGGTCGCGGTCAACCTGCTGGGCTGGCCGAGGGAAACCCTCCCGTTCGAACTCGCCGCCGAAGTCCTGCGCGGCGGATTGGACATCTGCGGCAAAGCCGGCTGCCACCTCGCGGGCGGGCACAGCATCGACGACCCCGAACCCAAGTACGGACTCGCCGTCACCGGCATCGCCGACCCGGACCGCTTGCTACGCAACGATTCCGGACGCGCCGGAGTGCCGCTCACGCTCACCAAGCCGCTCGGCGTCGGCGTGCTCAACTCCCGGCACAAGGCCACCGGCGAACGCTTCGCCCAGGCGATCGACGCGATGACCACCCTCAACGTCGAGGCCTCCCGCGCCGCGCTCGCCGCCGGGGTCACCTGCGCCACCGATGTCACGGGCTTCGGCCTGCTCGGCCATCTCCACAAGCTCGCCAGGGCCAGCGGTGTGACCGCCCGGATCGACCCCTCCGCCGTGCCCTACCTCGACGGCGCGCGCGAAGCGCTGCGCGACGGTTACGTCAGCGGCGGCACCCGCCGCAACCTCGACTGGGTCCGCCCGCACGCCGACCTCACGCGCATCACCGAAGACGAAGCCCTGCTGCTCGCCGACGCCCAGACCTCCGGCGGCCTGCTCGTGGCCGGGGAACTGCCCGGTCACCCCGTCATCGGCGAACTCGTGCCTGATACCGGCCGTACGCTGATCGTTGGTTGATCCACTTTGCTCGTTGGTCAACCACCCTCGAGACCTGACAACGCCGGTTCACCTGGTCACAGGTCAGGTGTCAGGTAGCCGGGGCCGGGGCCGTTCACGGAAAGGGTGGCAGCGAGTTTTCCCGTCCGGGTGCACCATGTTCGCGCAACCACGATTCCGCATGAGCTGCGGTGCGAAGACGGTGATCCCGGTAACGAATTCCGCCGTGAAAGAATCTTGCGCCTAACGCCAGCCAACCGCGCAGTGCTCGTTCGGCCAGCCAAAGCGGTGCCCACCAGGCACTGTCCAGCGGATAGACCGCTGTGCCACCACGGCGACGGCCGACCTCGGCCGTCGCGACGACGATCAAGGCCGCGGCGGCGAGGGCACGTGTGCTCCGCCGAGCCACAGCGGTCACCGCTGAGGGCAGCAGCAACAGCTCGCCGCACAACCGCACTGGCTGGGCCAAACTGTCGTATGCCTGCCGCGTCCGTTGATTCCGGAACAGCTCGAGATTCTCGACCAACACGTCACCGTCGTAGCATCGGGCCGCTTCGAACGTGGTGCGCAGTGACACAGGCGCCGATCTGCTACAGGAGGCTTGCTAGGAAGATCCGGTGAACGTGTACCCGTTCATCGAGGCGGAGAACGCTGACAGCAGTGGCAATGTCCAGCGTGCGTGCATCCTGTTGAAGATCTCCCGAGCCGCCTGCTGCGCCCACCGCGGTGCCGTGCCTGCTTCCCACCGGGTGGTTCGGGCAGTGGATAAAGGGCGTCGTACAAACACGCCGATTTTCACCCAGGCCCTTGGTAGATGACGCCGTCGGCAGTCAGGTGGGCGATGTGATCGGATGGCAGCCCGAGCAGGTTGGTCAGGATCTTGCTGGTGTGTTCGCCCAGTGGTGGCGGGTAGCGGAGTTCCCCTCGTGGCTCGCCGCGGAATTTCACCGGATTCCCGAGCACCTCCACCCGGCGCCCGTCCGGATGGGTCATCTCCCGGACCATACCGCGATCGGACTCCCGGGCGTCCTGAATCGCCTCGGGCACGTTCTTGATCAGCGCCGCCGGCACACGCCGTTCACCGAGTCGCTCCACCCACGCCGCCGCGGGGGCGGCCGCGAACTCCTTTTCGAGCAGTTCCCACAGTTCCACGCGATTCGCAAGCCTGCCTGCGGGATCAACGAACCTGGGATCGTCGATCAGCTCGGGAAGACCGAGCGCATGGCAGAGTTCCTCGAACATCCGCTGGGTGCTGGCGGTAACGGCGAGTTCGCGGCCATCGGACCCGACGAACGTGCGGTAAGTGGGAATGGAGTCATGCCGGTTACCCTGCGCTGCCGGGGTGACGCCGCCCACCGTGTTATAGACGGCTTGATAGGACAACATCGCCAGTTGGCTGTCGAGCATCGCCACGTCCACCCAGCGGCCACTACCCGATCGCAACCGGTCCGCCCAGGCGGCGAGCAAGCCGATGACGGCATAGAGCCCGGCTACGAGATCCCCAACCGGAATACCCAGCCGCACCGGCCTGCCATCCGGTTCGCCGGTCAGGCTCATCGCACCGGACAGTGCCTGGACGATCAGGTCGTAGGCAGGACGGTCGCACCACGGCCCGTCCTGCCCGAAACCGCTGATCGACGCCCAGATCAAGGCGGGATGCCTTACCAGGAGTTCGGGTACGGCAAGACCCAATCTTTTGAGAACGCCGGGCCGATAGTTCTCGATGACGATGTCGACCTCACCTGCGAGCCGCTCGAGCAAGCGGCACCCTTCCGCAGTCTTCAGGTTGATAACAATGCTGCTCTTGTTGCGGTTGTTCGCGAGGTAGTAGGCGCTGTCCGGCCCGACGAAGTAGGGAGGCACGGTTCGCGTCATGTCTCCCTCTGGCGCCTCGACTTTGATGACATCCGCCCCGAGGTCACCGAGCAGCTGACTTGCCGACGGTCCCGAAAGGAAGGTAGTGAGGTCGAGGACGCGAACGCCCAGCAACGGTCCGCCACCGCTGACAACGGGAGTCGACGCAGTCATGTCCGGTACCCCTTCCCAAGAATTCCGAAGGCACGAGCGCCCCGGCCCACTCTCCCAGAATGACGCCGGGCCGAAGCTCCAATCGAGACAATTGTCTTGGCCGGACAAGTCAACTGACGCTGTCAGCCGCCACCGCCCGCGGGTTTGACTGCCTAGGAAGGCTAGTACCCAATACGATCACAAAGACGACACTCGCAGAAATCGAATCAACGGGAGCAGACGATCATGGCAGTCAATGACGACCTGGCCGAGATCAAACTTCGCCTGCAGCAACTCGAGGACCGCGAGGCGATCAGAGAGCTGATCTACTATAAGGCACGAGCGACCGACAGGGCCGATTCCGTTGCAGAGGGACGCGCATTCACGGCGATGCCGTACGCCGATCGGGATGGGCCCGCCGAGATCATCGGCGACGCGGAGCAGCGGGCGAACACCATTCGGAAGATGTTCGCGAGGACGCATCATCAAATCGGGAACATCATCATCGACCTTCGCGGTGACGAGGCTTTCACCGAGACGTATTGCACGGCTTTCCACCGGACGAACCCGACCGCGGAAAGCAACGAATTCGTGCTCGGCAAAGCCCACCTGGACACGCTGGGAGGTGATATCGAGCGAGCGTACGACATCGTCGCCGGCCTCCGTTACCTTGAGCATTTCCAGAAAACAGACGGGAAATGGAACATCACCTCGCGTCGGCTCGTGTTCGACTGGACCATTACCGGCGTGGCCAACAACCTGGTCGACAGCGGACTCTACACGAGCTCCAACCTCCGCGGCGAAAGAAAGCCGGACGACCCCTCGTACCGGGATTACGCCATCGGTTTCACAGACCTTCGGTGAACGACATTCGACAAACACGGCAGCGCACAGTCGTGGGATGACGAGCGGGAAGCGATGATCGCTTACGCGCGCCGGAAGACACTGACGAGGGGACGAAAGCGGGACACTGGGCCGGTCGGCCAACCGCCCCGCTTTCGTCCTGCCTGATACTCGATCTCAATTCCCGGCGAATTGGGTTCCTCCGAACAGCGGTGAACAAGGCCGGCAATCAGTGCCGGGCGCCGACGCGGACGACCCGGACGCGATCGGCCGATGGGTCAGGAGAGGCCGACAACGCGCCGGAGTTCCGCCGGATCCCAGTAGTACGGCCGGATGTCAACGATCTTGCCGTCCTCGATCCAGAAATGCTCGGAGACGGGCATCGTCCACTCCTTACCGTCCGGCGTCGTGCCATGAGCATCCACGATGCCGATCACCCGGTGCGGTCCGTCAGCGACGATCTCGTGAACCGTGACGCGGTTCGTGCCGCAAGTTTTGAAGACCAGCTCCGTAGCGTCTCTGGCGTCCTTGCCCACCCAACTCCCTGGGACCGGATGGCCTGGGCTTTGCGTGAGCCGGTAGTCCTCCGCGTAGAACGGGGCGATCACTTCGAGTTCACCGGCATTGGCCAAGGTGTAAACCTTCCGGATCATCTCACGATTCTGCTCAGCGATCCCGTTAATATCAGTCATTTGACTTCCTCTCAGATTGTTGTCAATGGAGTAGATTGGAGAGCGTGCAGGCGACTGCGCCGTCTCGGTATGCGGAAGTCTCCGTTGCGGTCACTTGAGCGCGGGAATCACCTCGGAGCCGACCCGCTCGATCATGGTCAGCAGTTCGTTCTTCGGGATGCCGCCCATGTCCAGGTACAGCACTATTGAATCGACACCGAGTAGTTCCGACAACCAGCCGATCTTGTCGACGACCTCGGCCGGGCTGCCGCCCACTGCCGATCCGCCCGGGCCGATGAGAGCGTCGAAGTCGAATCCCGTGAGGAATGCGGGCTTCGCCCCGGTGGAGTGAATGGCCTTCCGGGACCAGTCATGGTAGGCGGTGTAGCGCGGCGCCCACAGCTTGCGCGCCTCTTGGCTCGTCGCCGCGACGGTCGCGTGCACGGTCGCACCGATTCGGCAGGGCTGTTCGTGGCCCGCGGCCTTCCAGCTCTCCCGGTAGTGCTGGGCCGCCGGCTCGAACATCGACGCCGGCTGAAAGGTCGTCACCGGAAGCATCAGCGGCAGGCCGAGCGCCGCACAGAGCTCAGCCGATGACGTCGACAGCCCTCCCCCGATCCAGACGGGTGGGCGGGGTCGCTGCAGAGGCACAGGCTCGATCTTCTGGTCACGAATGGCGGGCCTGAACTTGCCTTCCCAGTTCACGACCGGGTTCGTCCAGATATCGAGTAGGAGCCGGAGATTCTCCTCGAATCGTTCCTGAGACTCCTCGATCGGCTGCCCGAACAGCTCATAGACCGACGGGAAGATGTTGCCACGCCCGCCGACGATCTCCACGCGTCCGTTGCTGAGGACGTCCAGGGTCCCGTAGTCCTCGGCGACACGGACAGGGTCGAGATTCGCCAGCAGCGTCACCCCGGTGCCGAGCCGCAGGCGCTTGGTGCGCTGGGAGATGGCCGACAGGATCACCGGCGGACACGAGTACACGTATTCGAGCGCGTGATGTTCACCGATATAGATCGCGCGCAGGCCTGCCTCTTCCGCGGCAACGGCCTGATCGACCGCGAGCTGGTGCTTCTCTGCGGCGGTCATGCGCTCCCCGGTTACCGGGTCTGTCACGAGATCGCCCAGGGAAAGGATGCTGACATCCATGGAGACTCCTCTTTCGTGATTCTTGACGATTTGTCAGCGAGGGCGAACGACAACGATCCCTCGGCCGGCACTCAGGATTGCTGGGCCAGCTGGTCCTGTTGCGACTTCTCGCCGGCGACGAGTGAGTCGACGTCGACCTCGAGCACCGCGAAAGGCGCTGTGAAGCGATACTGGTGCGTCCGGTCGTCTTCGGTGAATTCCCGGGTCAAGGTGCAGTACTCGAGGGACACGTTGTTCACGGGATCGAAGAAGTAGATCGACTTCGCCCAGTCGTGGTCGATCACCGGGCTCACCTTGACCCCTCGCGCGTCCAGCCGCTTACGGGTCTCCTCGAGCTCTTCCATGGAGCCGGCCTCGAAGGCCAGATGATAGAACCCGTTGGGCACACCGAGTCCTTGGTTGATCCCCGCGTCGAAGGCCGGGATCTGAGCCACGCCGTTGGGCTCGAGGAACGACAGGAGTTCGCCGTTGCCGGTGTCCATGAACAAATGACGCATGAAACCGCCTTCGGCGATGTCGAAGCGATCGTAACGCACGGTCTCGAAGCCGAGTGCCTTCTCGTAGAATTCCTTGGTCGCGTCCATATCCAGCGTCGCCAGACCGATGTGGTTGTAGCCACCGCTTTTCATCACGGCTCTCCCTTAGTTGTTTTCGTGAATTCCGCAAACTGGAAACCGTCGATGTCACGGCTCGATGAATTACGGCGGCGGTCACCGGCGCGGAGAATTCCACTCGGTAGCGTCCTGCCGACCGCGCCTTGTACCCATCGGGCCGCGGTGATGAGCTTGCCGAGGTCTGTACCGGTCTCGATCCCGGAGTCCGCACAGAGGTACGCCAGCTCTTCCGTCGCTATATTGCCGGTGGCGCCTCGAGCGAACGGGCAGCCGCCGAGGCCGCCGATGGACGCGTCGATATCGACGATTCCCAGCTGCAGGGCCGCCAGCACACCGGCCAGTCCGGCTCCTCGGGTGTTGTGCATGTGCAGCCCTAGCGGAACACCAGGATTCTGCGCACGTACCGCGGATACGAGTGATGCCACACGGCCAGGAGCGGC
Source organism: Amycolatopsis sp. (assembly GCF_036008905.1). Taxonomy (GTDB): domain Bacteria; phylum Actinomycetota; class Actinomycetes; order Mycobacteriales; family Pseudonocardiaceae; genus Amycolatopsis. Next base: position 24,472 of record NZ_DASYMU010000068.1, read on the forward strand.
AGTGCCGATGGTGTCGCCGAGACACAACCTGTCCGCGCCTTGCTCCACTGCGCGCCGGGAGACGGCCACGGTGCGTGCCCTGGGCGTTGGGCCGTCAAAAGGACAGTCCCATGCCGTCGCGATGATCACCTCGCAGGTGCCCCCGGCGTCATGGGCCAGCTCGACGATCTCGCGGACCTGTTCCAGTGCCGCCGCCGTGGAGCATCGGACGTTGGCCATGCTGTGCCCGTCTGCGGCCGACACGACGTACTCGAGATCACGGATGCCCGCGTCCACGGCACGCCTGGCTCCACCAACACCGGCAACCAGCGCGGAGAAGCTGACGCCGGGCCAGTTGTGCAGTTCCGCGGCCACTTCCGCGGCATCGGTCAAGGCGGGAACCGCGCGCGGTGAGACGAAAGCTGTTGCCTCGATGCGCCGCAAGCCGGCGTCGGCCAGGTTCGCGAGCAGCTCCAGCTTGGCGTCGGTGGAGATCGGTTTTTCGATCTGGAGTCCGTCACGAGGCCCTACCTCGCGCAGGTTGATCGCGGCCGGGAGTGTCAGGCCGGTCATCAGATCACCCCATCCTGTGCCCACCGTCGCAGCTGTTCCGCGTCGACACCGAGCAACCCGCCGTAGACAGCTGCGTTGTCAACGCCCGGTCGTGCGGGCCCGGCCCATCGCACTCTCCCCGCGGTCCGCGAGAATTTGGGCACGATCCCGGGCCCGCGCACGATCTCGCCGAGTCGTTCGTCTTTGTGATCGACGATCATTTCCCGTGCTGCGAAATGCGGATCGGCGACGATCTCGTCCACTGTGTACACCGGGCCGGCGACGACACCGGCTTCGCCGAGGATCTTCAGCACGTCGCCTGCCTGCCGCTCGGCCACCCAGGATGCGACGATCGTGTCGATTTCGTTCTGGTGCTGCCCACGCGCGTTGTGGTCGCGGAACCGGTCATCGTCGATGAGTTCCGACCGGTTCATCGCCCTGCACAGCCGAGCGAAGACGGTGTCCTGGTTGGCCGCGACGATCAGCCACCTGTCATCACGCGATCGATAGAGGTTGGACGGCGCGATGCCCTCCAGCCGGGTACCGGATGGCCGCCGGATGTAGCCGGTCTTGTCGTATTCGGGGATGGCCGACTCGAGCATTGCCATGCATGCCTCGGCAAGCGAGACGTCGACGACCTGGCCCCGGCCGGTCACAGCGCGCCGATGAAGCGCCGCCAGCACGCCCTGCACCGCGAACAGGCCCCCGAGCGAATCCCCCAGGGAGATACCCATGCGCGGCGGGGCCTCGCCGGGATACCCGTTGATCGCACGCAACCCGCCCATCGCCTCGGCGACGGCGGCGTACCCGGGGCGCTCACGGTAGGGTCCCGTCTGCCCGAAGCCCGAGATGCGCGCGAGAATCAGCCCGGGGTTGGCCGCTGACAGCCGCTCGTAGCCGAGATCCCAGCGCTCCAGCGTGCCGGGCCGGAAGTTCTCGATGACGATGTCGGCCTGCCCGGCGAGGTCAGCCAGCAGGTTCTGCCCGGCCACCGACCGAAGATCCAGCGTGATGCACCGCTTGTTTCGGGCGTGGACGGTCCACCAGAGCTTGTGCCCGTGGTAGGCACGCTGACCCCAGTCCCGGAGCGGGTCCGGCCGGCGAGGGTCTTCGACCTTGATCACGTCCGCTCCGTAGTCGGCCAGCAGCCGTCCGGCGAAGGGACCCGCGACTACCGTCCCGAGTTCGATGACCCGCAGCCCGTCGAGCGGGCCGTTCACGGCTTCGTCCACCTGGTGGGCCGGTTCCGGCGCACCGTGCGAGGTTGCTGACGTTTTCATCGCGTCGGGTACCGTTCGCGCAACCACTCCAGCACTGCTTCCGATGCCGCGGCCTTGCCTTTGCTGCCGACCCCGAAGTGATCGCCGTCGATGTGCAGGAGTTCCTTGTCCGACGCGGCGGACAGGGCATAGACCTCTTCGACATCCTGGGGAAAGATCGCGTTGTCGGCCGAGTAGTTGAGCAGGTAGGTCGGCACCGTGATCTTCGGGACAGTGCCGGCGAGGGCGGCCCTTGAAGACAAACCGGACCAGGTGGAGAGCCATCCCTCCGGGGTCATGCAGTGGGCGAAGTATCCGGGCCGATAGTTCTGCAGGTCCGGGCGCGGTCCCTGAAGTGAACCGACAATCCGATGGGATGGATTGATGGTGAGGTCCAGACTCGCCGGGTTCGCGTCGGTGCGGGCGATCATGAGGTAGCGCCCGGCAACGCCGCGGCGCTCGATGGCAATTCGCTGCTCCGGCGGCAACCGGTCGAACCACTCGTGTTCCCGCAGGCCGGTGAAGTGCCGGTTCTCGGCGATCTGCTGGTGGGCGAGGGCGTCGAGCCTGGCAACTCTGTTCCGCTGCGCGGTTCGGTATGCGGACAACCAGTCCTTGCTGTACCGGCTTTCTTCCGGCGGCCGCCGGAACCCGTTCGCGGGGTTGTACATGTCCAGGTCCGCGTCGCACGAGAGCGGGTCGTTCTCGTCGGTCACCGACGGGTCGATGACGTTCATCAGGAATTTGCCCTCGCCGAGATGAGCGGCCAGCAGCAATAGACCGTCCGCTTCCGGCAGGTCGAACGCGTTGAGGTCATACGGTGTCCCGCCGGGAGTGTGTGTCGGCCTGTCCGGAGGAGCGGTTTGCGCGGTGGCTTGGTAGAAGCTGAACAGGCTTCCCCCGCCACTGTTGCCGAGTAGCACCAGTTTCTCGTAGCCCTCCGCCCGGAGGAGATGCACACCGGCCGCGATGTCGGCGAGGATCGCCTCGTGAAGGCAGTCTTCGTCGTTGTTGAAGTAGCGGCTCTGTGCTGCGAGCACTGCGTATCCCGCGTCCAGGAGGGCGGGAATGAGGTAGTGCGAACTGACGTCGGCACGCGGGTGCATGACGAATACGGCTGTCCGCTCGCCACCGACGCTGTACAGGATCGCCCTCGCATGTCCGCCGTCCTGGGCGACCAACCGCACGACCCGCTGTTGCGCATCGGTGCGCAAGATCGCCGCATCCTGGCCGAAAGGACTCTGTGAGGATGCGACTTCGAGATCGCCTCGGTATTCGACGAAGCCATCGAGGAACCCGACGTTGTTCGCCGGTACATAGCGAGGAAGTACTGGAACAGACACAGGCTTTCATTGCTCCTAATCTGCTGTGACGCCTTGTGCGGCAAAGTTCAGAATTTGGTCGGCTCCGTGACCAGTCCCTCCCGAATCGCCCACAATGCGGCTTGCACCCGTGAGCCCACACCCAGCTTGCCGATCACGTGACTGACGTGAGTGCGGGCCGTTCGCTCGCTGATCACCAGCTTGCGAGCGATCTCCTGATTGGAACGCCCTTGCGCGACGAGAACGACGACCTCTCGTTCCCTGCTCGTCAGGTCGACGCTGGGGCTACGCCAGCCCATCGAGCGGGCCAGCACTCCGGCGACGGAAGGAGTGATGTGCAGTTCTCCGCGATACGCCGCGCGAACCGCCGCGATGATTTCGCGGGCGTCGGCGTTCTTGAGCAGATATCCCGATGCGCCGGCTTCGAGAGCCGCATGTACCCGTTCGGCCTCAGCGAAGCTCGTCAATGCTACGAGACGAACCCGGGGAAACCGTTCGCGAATCGCGGCGATGGCACTGAGCCCATCCAGCCCTGGCATCATCAGGTCCATCAGGACGATGTCCGGCAGGCTGTTGCGGGCGGCGAGCAGCGCGAGCTCCCGCACGGCCGCCGCGCCCGACTCGGCCTCTCCGGCCAGGGCGATGTCCGGCTGGGTCTGCAGGAGAGCGGCCAGCCCCCGCAGCACCACCTGGTGGTCATCGACCAGGAAAACCCGGATCGTGCCGCTTATGGCGCTGTCAGTCATCACGCCACCTCCCAAATCTCCGATGACCAGGACCAGTCAGGGAGCGCGCCCGGGAGCCTCGCGCGGACCGCGGTCCCCGAACCGCCGGCAGAACTCACCACGGCGAACGTGCCTCCGTGTGCGGCGACTCGTTCCGCCATGGTTGTCAAACCGAACTGCCGCCGGCCCACGGTGTGCTGGTCGAACCCGATTCCGTCGTCAACTATGTCCAAGATCAACACCGACGGGTCGTCCTCACCGCGACTCAGGCGAACTCGCACAGACGTCGCCTTTGCGTGCTTGACAACGTTGTGCAGCGCCTCACCGGCCATTCGGAACAGATCTTCTTCGAGATGCTCGTCGAGGCCGTCGGGTTCCACCCGGCACTCGACCTGGATGTCAAGGCCGGTCCCGGCCGACACCTCCGCCGCCTGCTTGCGCAGCGCGGTCGTCAACCCGTCCGCGCGGAGTGCGGCCGGTCGCCGGTGCATGATCAACGTGCGCATTTCCTGCAAGGCACTCTGTGCGAGAGTGCGCACCTCGCCGAGCTCCGCACGAACGTCGGCGCAAGGATCCTCACTGATCATGAACTCCGCTGCCTGCGCGTGCAGGGACAGCGAGAACAAGGCCTGCGTCACAGAATCGTGCATGTCGCGCGCCAGCCGGTATCGCTCTTCGCGGGCCGCCTGGTTCTGCAACCTGGCGAGCAGACGGGCATTGTCGACCGAGGCGGCGGCGTGGTCCGCCATGGCGGTGAGGAACCGGATGTCGTCGGGGGTGGGCGAAGAGCCGGCCGCGTGAAACCCCGCGAGCGCCCCGATCGTGTGGTCCCGGACGATCAGCGGGACCGCTACGTAGGTGTCCCAGTCTTCGGACTCGACGATGTCGTGCATCGGCGCGAACATCGGGTCGTTCAGGATCTCCTGCCGGTGCCCGAAACTGGTCCATCCGGTCTCGTAAGCCCGGCGCGTCAGCAACGACACGCCGTTACGCCGGCACTGTTCGCTCCGCTGGATGTAGTCACCCGGCAGACCTGATTTTCCGGCATAGGTGGCCGCGTGGGTGTGCTCGTCGAACAGGACGACGGCACAGGTCGCCATTCCGGTGGCAGCGCGCACCTCGTCCGCCAGAGTGTCGAGCACCGCACCGAGACGCCGCTCGCCGGCGATCGACGCGGCCGTTCGCACGAACGCCGCCAGCTTGCGCTCCTGACGCCGCGTCTGTTCAAGGCTTCGGAACCGCACCGTGTACATCAGCTCGCCACGAAGGCTGACCGCATGGCCGGAGTACTCCATCTCCCGCGTGCCGGATGTGCTCGGCAGTCCGTCTTGGACGACGGACCAGCTCTCTCCGTCGAGGACACCGAGATCGAACGCGGACGGCGTTCCGAGCAACTCCACGAGAATCGCGTCGAACAGCCGGCAGCCGGCAGGGTTGACGAAGCGATACCGGCCGTCCTGGGAAAGGACGGCCAGCCCTTCCGCTGACTCCGCCACCAGGCAGGCGAGAACGTCGCTACCTGTCTCGGGTCCCACGTCCCGGTATGCCCCGAACTTCTCGAACGTGTGCACCATTGCACCTCCTGAAAGGCAAGCTCGCGAGCGCTCGATGACGACCGCCCCACCGGCCGGCACCATCCCGCCTATAAAGTTGGTAGCTAACAACATACTATCACCTCCCTGCCTTGACAATGGCGCCATCGGGCCACCGTGCTGAAACATCGCCCTGGTCAGGGGTCGTGACGAGTCGGCAGAGGTCTATCCGGCCGCGTCGACGACAGTCAGCTCATGCCCCAGGCGGTCACGCTTGGTGCGCAGGTAGCGGACGTTGTGGGCCGACTGGATACTGGGCAACGCCACCCGCCGGACGACATCGACGCCATACCCGTCGAGCCCGCGGTGCTTCTCGGGGTTGTTGGTGATCAGCCGGATCCGCCGGACGCCGAGGTCACGAAGGATATGAGCGGCGGTTCCGTAGGTCCGCGCGTCGACCGGCAACCCGAGTGCCGTATTCGCGTCGACGGTGTCCAATCCGTCGTCTTGGAGGGCGTAGGCCTGGATTTTCCGGCAGAGACCGATTCCCCGGCCTTCGTGCCCGCGCAGGTAGACCAGGACGCCACACCCCTCAGCCGCTATCGCCTGCAGGGACTGTTCGAGTTGCGTTCCGCAATCGCAGCGGAGTGATCCCAGTATGTCCCCGGTGAGGCACTCGCTGTGCACGCGGACCAACACGCCTTCCTCCCGTCGCCCGGCGGCGGCCACGTCGCCGAGCACCATCGCAAGATGCTCGCTGCCGTCCACCTCCGAGCGGTAGGCAGTCGCTCGGAAGCTGCCGAACTCCGTCGGCATGTCCGCCTCCGCGGCGGCCGTGACCAGCTGTTCGTTCGCGTACCGGTAGGACACCAGGTCGGCGATCGCCAGCAGCGGAATCGCGTGCTCGGCGGCGAACCGGTCCAGCTGATCACCGCGGGCCATCGAGCCGTCGGCGGCCACCATTTCGCCGATCACGGCGACCTCCTGGAGCCCGGCCAACCGCAGGAGGTCCACCGACGCCTCCGTGTGACCGGCCCGGACGAGGACACCGCCTTCCCGCGCCCGCAGTGGAAAGACGTGGCCGGGGCGGCGCAGTTCGTGCGCTCCGGTGCCCTGGTCGGCCAATGCCCGGATCGTGCGGCGGCGGTTCGCGGCCGATACGCCCGTTCCGGCCGACACGTGATCGACCGTGACGGTGAAGGCCGTGCAGTGAGTGTCCGTGTTCTCACTGTCGGGAACCATCGGCGGGAGCCGGAGCTCGGCCGCGCGCCGCTCGCTCATCGGTGCGCAGAGGATTCCTGTCGTGTGCGCGACCATGAACGCCACTTGTTCCTCGGTCACCAGCGACGCCGCGGCCACCAGGTCGCCCTCGTTCTCGCGTTCGGCAGCGTCGACGACGAGGATCATTCCACCGGCGGCCAGGTGCGAAACCGCTCTCCGCACCCGTCCGGCGATCGCTGCCGTGCTGCCCATCAGGCCACCTCCAGCGCGGCGTGGGTGCCGAACCGTCGTTCGTGGTAAGTCAGCGGGGCACCGGTGCCAGTCTCCGCCTCGATGACCGCACCCAGCGCCACCAGATGGTCTCCGCCGGGCACGAGTTCAGTGACCTGGCAGACCAGCCACCCCGGCGCACCAGTGAGACGCGGAACCCCGCCGGCGAGGCACCATTCGGCGTCGTCGAACTTGTCCTCGCCCTTGCGCGCGAAATTCTGCGCCAGATCGGCCTGGTGCCTGCCGAGGACGTTCACGCCGAACCTCCGGGTGGCTCGCACCAGGCGCAACAGATCCGAGTTCAAGGCGAGAGCGACCAGTACCATCGGCGGCTCCAGCGACAACGACGCGAACGCGCTCACTGTCGTTCCGTGCGGCCGTTGCCCGTCCATTGCGGTAATAACGGAGACCGGCGTACAGACCGTCGCCATTACCGCACGGAAGGTGTCGAGCCGCACCAGCTCGGTCGTGCCCGGCGCCCCATCCAGCGAATTGTGCTGATCCATCGAGCACCTCCTCCATGGAAATTCGATTGCTACTTCCGGTCAATCCTTGCGGCTAGCTCGGCTCACTGGCCGGCTTCACGTGCGACGAGACACCCCAGGAATGGAGAACGGGCAGGACCTCTTCCGCGAACAGTCGCATGCTGCGGTTCGCCAATTCGTACGGCATGCCGGTGAACGAGAAATGGCAGATCAGGGTGGAGATATCGAGCGTTGCCCGCAACCAGTCCACCTTCTCGAGAACCTGGTCAGGCGTGCCCCACATCATCTGATCGACGAAATTGCGGATCACCTGGTCCACATCCGAATTAGCCGCGTCACTCATTCCCTTGTAGTGGTTGTAGCCGGCGACTTGATCAAATTTCGTCTGCCTGATCTCGTAATGATCGAGGACAGAGTTCCAGTACTCGCCGATGTGTTTCGTCGCGATGTCAGCTGCCCGCTTCGGGTCCTTGTCCACGTAGGTGAACGCGGCCGCCAACGGCCGCGGTCTCGGATCAGTCGGCCGTTCAGCCGACCAAGCGTCCTCGAACCGCTTCAGGTCGGCACTGACCTCACCCCAGGACTTCGACGGGATGACAAGCATTCCCGCCCCGTGCTTCACCGCCAGCGGTACCGTCTCCGGTGAGATCCCGGCGATGAACGTGCGCCCATGGAAGCTTTCGAACGGCGTCGGCCGCAGGGCGCGGCGGGGCACTTTCGACCAGTCTCCATCGCTCTCGAAGTAGCCCGTCTCCAGGCTGCTGAGAATATTTTCGGCGTGCTCGTTGAAGATCGGCCGCGACTTTTCCATCGGCACCCGGAAGCCCTCGAACTCCACCCGCCCGAGACCACGTCCGATGCCCAGAATCATCCGGCCACCGGAGAGATTTTCCAGGACGGAGATCTCCTCCGCCACGCGTAGGGGATCATGCCAGGGAATGACCACGACCATGGTGCCGAGACGAATTCGCTTCGTCCGGCCGGCCATATAGGTCAGGAACTGCAACGGCGAGGGAATCATCTCGTAGTCGGTGAAATGGTGTTCGGTGGTCCAGATCGAGTCGAAGCCCAAGGGCTCCGCGAGGTCGGCGAGAGCGAGCTCGTTGTGATAGACCTCGTAATCCGATCGCGTGAAGCCGATGCGCTGGAATACGGGAGAGACGCCTACTTTCATGATTTCCTTTCCGTGCTTGCGCGGACAGCGACATGCCGGTTCCAGCAGTGCCCGCACGGCCCGGCGGACGCGGGTGTCGGGATCCGCGGCAAGGACGGCCTCGGCGGATGAGCTGATCCCGGTCATGTCGCACCTCCCACCGGCTACGCATCACTGAGTTCCTTCGATCACTGCCGAGTCAAGCTCCATCCGTCACCAAGCGACAGCGACCCCGGCCCCGTCTGCCTACGACAAATGTCGCGCCGCACGCTCCCGGACCGGCGCGCTCTCGGCAAAGGGCCGTCGCCCGCAGAAGTCCCAGCAAAAGATCATGTTTTCGCAGGTAAACAACACTTGTCAAAAAGTTTGTGGTTAGCTACCTTTCAATCGGTCATCTCACCAATGGATGTTGAGACCCGAAAGGTGCCCCCATGATGCTTGCGAGCTTCCATCACCAGCCGGCCAACGGATGCCGATCATGAGCGCCGTCCAGGATGCCGCTGACACGACCTCGGTCGCACAGAAGCCGGTCAGCCGCACCAGAGCCCTCATCGCGTCCTCCTTCGGCAACACGATCGAGACTCTCGATTTCGCCGTGTACGGCCTCGTCGCAGTGAACATCGGCGCAACCTTCTTCCCGGCAACCGACCAAACCGCCCAGCTGCTGACCACCTTCGCTGTGGTCGCCATGACCTACTTCGTGCGGCCGCTGGGGGCCGTGATCTTCGGTTCACTGGCCGACCGGATCGGCCGCAAGCGTGTCATGGTCATCGTCCTGCTGATGATGTCCGCGGCGACCATGCTGGTCGGGGTACTTCCTGGCTACGCCGCGATCGGGATCGCCGCTCCCGTGCTACTCATCGCCTTGCGCGCACTCCAGAGCCTGAGTTCGGGCGGCGAGTTCGGGAGCATCTCCAGTTACATGCTCGAACAGTCGTCTCCCCGTCGGCGTGGCCTGACCACGAGCTGGGTGATGTCCACTTCGGTACTCGGATTCTTGCTGGGGCTCATCATCATCGCCGTGCTGCACGCGGTGCTGACCCCCGCCAGCATGAACAGCTGGGGCTGGCGTCTGCCGTTCCTGATCGCAGGCCCGCTGGGCGTCATCGGACTGTACATCCGGTCCAAATTGGACGAGACCCAGGAGTTCAAGGAGCTGCAAGCTCGCGGGCGCGTCGCCAAAGCTCCCCTGGTCGAAGTGCTGAAGTATTGGCGCGACCTGCTACGAACGACCGGCATCGCGGCCCTGATCGCCTCCTCGTTTTACATGATGATCGCGTTCATGCTCACCTACGTCGGTACCACGGCGCAGCTCGGCGCAGGTACTGCGCTCGCCTCGACACTGATCGGGGGAACGGTGGCGATGGTCACGACACCGTTCATGGGCTTGCTGTCCGACACCGTCGGCCGGAAATGGATCCTCGTCGGCGCGAGCGCAAGCCTTCTCGTACTGGCGGTACCGCTCTTCGCACTGATCAGGTCAAGCGCCGCGGGCGCCATGCTCGGACAGGCCGTGTTCGGGCTGCTGGTCGGCTGCCTGATATCGGCGGCAATCGCCGCGATGACCGAAGTGTTTCCCACCCATGTCCGGGCGACGGCGTCCTCGGTGAGCTACATGCTCGGCACAGCGGTGTTCGGCGGGACTGCTCCGCTGATCGCCACCTACCTCGTGAAAACCACCGGCAGCACCCTTTCGCCTGCCTACTACCTGATGGGGACAGCTCTGATCGGGCTGGTGGCGAGCCTGACCTATCCGCGGCGGCAGCACCTGGCGGACCGGGAACGTTTCGCTCCAGCGCGTGCCGCCGGATAACCGGCGTCCAACCCGCAATCCGAACGAGGTGGCATGTTCAAGGTCGTATTCTTTCTCTGGCGCCGGGCGGACTTCTCCCGCGCGCAGTTCATCGACTACTACGAGAACTCACACGCCAACCTCACCAAGCATGACGGCACGGACGAACTCCTCGTACCGAAGGCGCTGGACTACCGACGGAACTTCCCGATCTGGCGCACCGAACAGCATCCCGTCTTCGACGGCCCGCATTTCGACGTGATGACCGAGATGTGGTTCAACCGTCAATCCGAGTTCGAAGAGCAGCTGAAAACGGTCACGACCTCGCCTGGAAAGGAACGAATCTCTGCCGATGAGGCGAAGTTTCTCGACCGTGCCCGGCAAGCGCTGTTCATCGTGACCGAGTGCGCAACCGAAATCAGCCACGCGGATGACCCCCTGACCAAAATCGTCCGTTTCGGGCAACGTCAGCCACAGGTGAGCCGGCAGCAGTTCGGTAAACGCTACGAGCGGGCCGCGCGGGATTTCAGCCGGCAGATCTCCGGCTTGGTAGAGCATCGCCGCAGCTATCCGATGTTCGAGCATCCGTTGAGCTTCCAAGGAGGACACCACAACCAGACCGCCCCCGACGACACGGCCTTTCCCCTCGACCTCGTCGAGGAGTTCTGGTTGCGTAAAGGTGCCGATATCTCCGCTATGAACACAACCGTGCAAAACGCGAGCGAAGGTCTCCTCGACCAGCCGCGCAGCCCGATCGTGCCGGTCGAGGAATTCCGATCGCCGTGGGGCCGCCCAGCGGCACCGGGCTGGGCTCACCGGTTGCGGTAGGCCGCCTCGATCTGCTCGGACAGATTGCCCAGCTCACTGACAATGTCATATCGCTCGGGATCGAGCATCCAGAAATAGGCCGAGCCTCGCATCGCACTCGCGATCAGGTTCGCGGCCGCATGCGGATCAGTTCCCGGCCGGACCTGGCCGGCCTTCAGCCCGGCAATCATCAACTCGGCTACCCCTGCGCGAAGTTCCTCGTTGATATCAGCAATGTGAGCACGCAGTTCCGGCACCGGTTTCAATGCTTCGAACATCAAGGCCCAGAAACCACGGAGCCCGGACGGTGAGTGTTCTGCCTCGTGCTGGATCGTGCGCAGTATTTTCTGCACGGCTTCGACGCCGACCAGCTCCCCGGTGGAGTTCATCAGTCGATGCGTTCCGTACCTCGCCGTCATGCGATCGATCAGCGCGTTCAGCAGGTTGGCCTTGTTGCCGAACCGCCGCGTCACCAGTCCATGGCTGTAGCCGGCCCGCTTGCCGATCTCCACCAGCGTGGTGCGTTCGTAGCCACGCTCGGCGATCAGCGCGGCCGACGCTTCCAGCAGCCGCAAGGTCGAGAGGTTCGACCGCCTGGTTTGGCCATTCTCAACGACCGGCGCGTCGGTCTCTGACGTAGCCATCCTGCCCCCAGCACTCCAAAAAGGTTTGTTGTCGACTACTCACCTTCTCACACTGGGGCTGTCGGCGCATCCACCTCGGCCGTGGCGTCGAGCCGGTCGCGCAGGAACCGGGCCCCGTTGCGCAGAGCCGCCCTGGCCTCGGGCACGCGAGCGGCGAAGAACGGCAGAATGTGCACCATCTCGGGCCAGACGTCCAAGTCCACGGAGACACCGGCGTCTCGCAGGCGACGCGCCAGACGGAGGGCGTCGTCCAGCAGCACCTCGGCGGTACCGGCCTGGATGTGGACCGGAGGAAGCCCCCACAGGTCGCCGAACAACGGCGACGCAAGAGGATCCTCCGGATCATGCCCCGCGAGATATCGGTGCGCGTACGAGCGGCTGCTCTCCGGTCCGACGAGCGGGTCGAGTGCGGCCTGGGTCTTGATCGAGCTGCCGCTGTGGGTGAGGTCGGTCAGCGGTGAGAACGTGACCACACCCGCCGGAAGAGGCTCCCCGGCGTCACGCAGCGCCACCACGAGCGAGACAGCCAGACCGCCTCCGGCCGAATCGCCGGCTACCGCGATGCGCGATGCGGGCATGCTGTCCCGCAACCATCGATACGCGGCCATTGCATCGTCGAGGGCTGCGGGGAAGGGATGCTCCGGCGCCAGCCGGTACCCCAGCGTGAGTACCGATACTTCGGCCTCGGTGGCAATGCGGGCCGACAAGTCGCGATAGGAAGCGATAGAGCCGATACCGAAGCCACCGCCATGCAGGTACAGCACAGCCGCGTCTGGGATCCCTTGCTCAGCGGTCGCCCACTCCGCCGGCACCCCACCGGCGTCGACAGCCCTCGTGCGCACCGGCGGCGGATCGGCGATGGCCGCCGCGAAGCGCTCGAACCCCGCTCGCAGCTGCTCGATCGGCGTGATGGCCGCGTTGAACTGCCGCTCACGAAGGAACTCCATCAGCTTCTCGAACTCGGGACTGGGTTTCAACATCAGCTCACGAGCCCCATCAACTCCGCGCGCCGTACCACGGTCCCGAACATCCTCGCGGTCGCGGCGTCGACGAAAGTTCCGTCAAGCGAGACCGCACCGGTGCCGTCAGCCTCCGCCGCCCGCATCGCCTCCACCACCCGGCACGCATGTGCGACCTCGTCTGCCGTCGGCGCGAACACGTCGTTCGCGATCGCGATCTGGCTCGGATGGATCGCCCACTTACCGGCCGCGCCCAGTTCGGCCGCCCACCGCGCCTGTTCGGTGTAGCCCTGCGGGTTGTCGATACCACCGTAGGGCCCGTCGATCGCATCGAGCCCGTTGGCCCGCGCCGCGACAACGAGGCTCGCCCGCGCGAAGTGCCACACATCGGCCGGATAGCCGGGAGCGGTGCCGAGGCTGGCGTTCGGCATGCCCTGACTCGCGGCGAGGTCGCCCACGCCGAGGATCAGCGCTTCCAGACGCGGGCTGCTGGCCGCGATCTCGTTGATTCTCACGACTGCCTCAACCTCTTCGATGAGGACTTCGAGGCCTATCCTGCCGACGGGCAGCCCCAGCTTCATTTCGAGCTGGGTGAGCAAGTCGTCGACGAACCAGACGTCGCGGGCGGCCTTCACCTTCGGGACGAAGATGACATCGATGCTGGCCCCGGCCGCGCTCACCACTTCGACCATATCGTCGAGGAACCACTGAGAGTCGACCGAGTTCACGCGTATCGCGCGGGTCTTGCGCCCCCAGTCCAGTCCGCGCAACGCGGCCACGGCGCCACGGCGTGCCTCGGCCTTGGCATTCGGGGCGACGGCGTCCTCGAGGTCGAGAAACACCAGGTCGGCATCGCTGGCGGCGGCCTTCGTCAGCATCTTCTCACTGGTCGCGGGGGTCGCCAGCTCAGAGCGGCGGGCGCGGGGCGGACGGTGCGGCATTTGCGACTCCTCAATCGTTCGACGGCCCGGTTTCAGCGAATTCGCCAATGGGCACGTCGTTTGACCAATACGGTGCGTTCGCATTCGAAGACAACGCGGTGATCAGCGGTCGCACCCCAATGTTTGAAGTGCACGATTCCCGCGTCAGGGCGGGCGGCAGGTGATTTGCCGAGCACCTCGGTGTAGGCGTACAACGTGTCGCCGTGAAACACCCCGGCACGGAACCGCACATGGCTCAGACCGACTTCCGCGAGTGCATTCTCCGCGGTGTCCTGACTCGCCAGTCCTATCGTCAAGGACCCGGTGATCATGCCGAACACCAGACGGCTGCTCCCCCATTCCGAATCGGCCATCACGTGCTCGTTCCAGTGCTCCTGAGCAGTGTTCATGACGAGTTTGGTGAGCAACTGGTTCTCCACCTCACCAACGGTCGCCCCACGCGCGTGCCGCCAGCGAGCACCCACCATGAAGTTCTCGAACCACGTGTCGTCACCGGTACGAGCGGAAATCGGCCCTGGGCTCACTGCATCAGCGGATGCCGTCATCGCTGCCGGACCTTCCCCAGCATTCGATCGCTCACGATCAGCTGCTGAATCTGGCTGGTGCCCTCGAAGATCGTGGTCAGCCGGGCATCACGCCAGTAACGCTCGACCTGGTGCTCAGTGGTGTAGCCGTTTCCGCCGTGCAACTGGATCGCCTGCCCGGTAACCTCGACCGCCATTTCGGTGGCCGCGAGCTTGACCATGGCGGCCTCTTGCTCACACGGCACACCCGCGTCCATCAGCTCGGCGACCTGCCGGTAGTACGCCCGCGCCTGATCGACCCTGGCGGCCATCTCCGCGAGCATGAACCGCAAGGACTGGAACTCGCCCACGGGCCGGCCGAACTGGCGCCGCTGTTGCAGGTACACAGCGCTGTCTTCGACAGCGGCGCGGGCAAGCCCGACCGCACGCGCCGCAGTCTGCACCCGCGCCATGTTCAGCCCCGTCTCCAGCGCCCGAAATCCTTCCCCACGAGCCACTGGCATTCCGAATGCCTCGACCTGCGCCGACAGCGGAACACGAACCTCGTCGAAGGTCAGGTCGTAGGTGGTCATCCCGAAGTAGCCGATCTTGTCGATGACCTGACCGGTCACCCCGGGCGAAAGCTCGCCTGGCCGCTTCTCGACCAGCAGGGTTCGCAAAGCCGCCCGACCCGTCTCGGCTCCGGGTTCCTGAACCCGGCAAAGCACCACGATGAAGTCCGAAGCGACCGCGTTGCCACACCATCGCTTGTGCCCTGAAATCACGAACTCGTCGCCGTCACGCACAGCGGTCGTGGTGACCGACCCCAAGTCGGAACCGGCGTCCGGTTCGGAGAACGCCGCCGCGCCGATCCAGTCACCACGAGCACTTCGACGAAGCAACTCCTCCCGGCGGCCGGGGTCGGCGACGCCGGTACCCAATCCCTGAGCCCGAGCGATGATGCTCGCGGAACTGAGCCAGGCCCGAGCCAGCTCCTCGGAAATCATGCAGTACTCGAAGACGCCCAAGCCGAGCCCGCCGTACTCCTCGGGCACCATGATCCCGAAGTAGCCGAGTTCGCCCATCTCGGCCATGAGCTCGCCTGGGATGTCGGCTCGCTGAGAATCCAGCTCATTGGCAGCGGGCAGCATTCGGGTCGTGACGAACTCCCGGGCCTGCGCAAGCAAAGTTGCTCGCTGCTGGGTGTGCCAGGGCGGCGGCAATTCGGGTTGACGTGGCTGGCGAATGGTAGCGCTCGTCACCGGCTCGAATCCTTTGCAATGAGGTTCTTCCGGATATAGTGCAAGACCCGGGCACCGTTCTGGTTAATTGCCTCGGTTCGCCAGGTGACAATTCCCGCTTTCGGTCGGCTGCGGGATTCACGGGAATCCAGCACTGTCGATCGGACAGTCAGGGTGTCCCCCGGAAAGACCGGCTTCTCGAACACGCAGTCGTCGATTGCGACGAACGGACCACCGGACTCACTGAGATCTTCGACCGACAACCCGATGACCGTGCAGAGCACCAGCATCGAATTGACAACGACGTCCTCGTGCCCGTGTGCCCGAGCGAACTCCGCGTTCAGGTGCATCGGGTTCCAGTTGCACGTCACCGTGCTGAAGACGGCATTGTCGCCATCGGTGATGGTGCGGCCCCAATGATGGTCGAAGACCTCCCCGACCGCGAACTTCTCCAACCAGGCACCCCGGCGACGAACCGGAAAGTCCGCGAGTACGGGTTCGGCCACTGTTGCAGCGCCGTCTGTACCGCTCATCTCCGGATCCAGCCGTCGCGCCAGGTGTCAGTCATACCGCTTCCCTCCTCAACAGTGAGGCCGCTGCCGTCGCCGAAGCGGGCCGGACGATCGGCACTTCGGCGAGTGTGTCGGAGCAATAGTTGGTAGTCAACCACAAATGCATTTACCGAGACATATGTAGCGCTCACGGCCGCCGCATTGCCGGATCGTGTATGAGGAGGAGGTGTCAGTGTCAGGCTTCAGTGCCAAGCAAGGAAAGCGACGGCCTGCTGGCCAAACGAGTCGCGGGTCAACGTTGGCCTCGCACCTACGGAAGGCTTAATCGTATGAGCACCGAGCAGGAAACCAACAAAGCCGTGGTCACCCACTGCAGCAAGACGTTCACCGAAGGGGGCGACCGGGCCGTCACCCGCAAGTCCTACCGGGGCGCCTTCCAGGGCCTGCCGCCGACCGGGCGGACCGTCGAGTTCGGCGTCATCGACCTCATCCGGCTCGAGGACGGCCGCTATGTCGAGCACTGGGCCGTCGCGGACATGGCCGGGCCGCGCGCCCAGCTCGAAGGGAAGTGACGTGGTCGCCTTCATCGACGCCCAGACGATCGTCACCGCCGCGCTGGCGCACGCGCGCGCCGCGAACATGCCGTCGATGACCGTCGCGGTCCTCGACGCCGGCGGCGCGCTCGTCGCCTTCGCCAGGGAAGACCGGTCGTCGCTCCTGCGCGAGAAGATCGCGCGCGGCAAGGCTGCCGGCGCGCTGAACCTGGGTGTGGGCAGCCGTTCCCTGGCCCGGCGCGCCGAGTCGCACCCCCATTTCGTCGGAGCGTTGACCGCGCTCGCCGAAGGGAACCTCGTGCCGGTCGCCGGCGGGGTACTGGTCCGCGACGCCGAGGGTGGGATCATCGGCGCTGTCGGGGTCAGCGGGCACCTGCCCGACGCCGACGAGGCGTGCGCGGTCGCCGGGATCGAGGCAGCCGGGCTGTCCGCGGACCCCGGCGAGTAGGCGGTGCCCGCCATCAGCGGCGTCCATCACGTCACGTTCGTCGTCGGCGCCCTCGACGCCGGAATCTCCTGGTTCACGCGGATCCTCTGCGCCCGGCACGTCCCGCGCTTCGACCACGACGCCTCGGGCGCACTCTTCGGCGTGATCCTGGAGCTCCCCGGTTTCCTCGGCAGCGCGCCCGCCGGTGGCTTCGGCACGGTCCCGTTCCAGTAGCGGGAGGTGGATCACTAGCTGAACGCGCCATAACGGAAACGATCGGTTGCGTTACGCCATCCCAACGGCTACCGTCGACACTAAGCGAAACCGATCGTTTCTTTTTGGAGTGAAGATGGCGCGGAACCGCCTGCTGAGCATGGTCGACGAGCACGTCGTGCCCATCGGGATGCAGTGCTTCACCGGGAACCACACGCTCATCGAGGTGCTCGGCTCGACCGGGTTCGACTACGTCTGGCTCGACAGCGAGCACAGCGCCCTCGATCCGCGCGCGCTCGAAGACACGATGCGCACCTGCGAGGTCGCCGGCCTGGTCCCGCTGGTCCGAATCCCCGACCCGGCCGACACTACATCGGCCCGGCGAGCCCTGGAGGCGGGCGCCGCGGGCATCGTGGTGCCGATGGTGCGCTCCGCCGCCGACGTGCGCGGGATGATCAACGCGCTGACCTTCCCGCCCCGCGGCACCCGCGGCCTCTGCCCCGCGCTGCGTGTGCCGGGCTACACCGTCGCCGGCTTCGACGACTACCTGCGCGAGAGCGACTCCGGGCTACTGGTGATCCCGATGATCGAAACCGTCGAGGCCCTTGCCGAGATCGACGAGATCTGCGCGCTGGACCAGGTCGAGATGCTGGTCTTCGCGGCCGGGGAACTCGCCTTCGCCCTCGGTGAAGGGCCCGGCATGCACAGCAGCCCCAAGGTGCGGGAAGCCCAGCGCGCGGTGTACGCCGCGGCGAAGCGGCACGGCGTGGCGCTGATCGGCGGTCCGATCCTCGATCCGTCACCGGAAAGCTGTTCCGCCGCGCTGGAAAGCGGGATCTCGGTGCTGTGCGTCGGGCTCGACGTCCTCGCCTTCCGGCGGCTGTGCGAGACGACGGTCGCCGCCGCGGACGCGGGGGTCGCGGCCACCGCCGGGTACACGCGTCCGCCGGCTCCGGCGAGCGGCTTCCCCTCATCCTTCTGAACCACCGAAAGGATCCACCATGGCGCAGTTGCAGCGCTACGTCGTCGGCTTGGACGACGCGGGCCGGTCGGCCGTACTCCGGACCGGCGTGCCGAACCAGCAGGAGCAGCCCGGGTTCTTCTGGCGCGGCACGCTCTGGAAGACCCGCGAAGCCCCGGTGAACAACGACATCGACGGCGACCGCTCGCTCGACGGCGGCGCCGCCCGGTCGCCGTTCCCCGGCGGGATGCTCGTGCGGGCCCTGGAGCTGTGGCCGGATCCGGAACCCGGGGCGCACCAAACGATGTTCGCCGACGTCAACAAAATGGTCGGGCAACACCACGAGCCGACCGAGGCCGACCGGCGGCGCAGCCCGACCATGCACCGGACCGACACGCTCGACGTGATCCATGTCGTCCGCGGCGAGATCCACCTGATCCTGGACGACGAAGAGGTGCACCTCAAGGCGTCGGACACCGTCATCATTCAGGGTACGAACCACGGCTGGAGCAATCGGTCCGACGCCCCGTGTCTGATGCTGGGAACCATGATCGACGCACTGCCGCGGGAGGACCGATGACCGACCTCGACCTGTCCGGACTCGCCGCCGAGCACGGCGGTTCACCGTCGCTGCGCGGCTATCTCGCCATCCCATCGGGCGACGGGCCCTGGCCCGGGCTGGTGATGATCCACGAGATCTTCGGCATCGACGACGTGATGCGCCGGCACGCCGACCGGCTCGCGAGTCTCGGCTACCTGACGCTCGCCGTCGACCTCTTCAGCGAGGGCGGCGCCCGCCGGTGCCTGGTGTCGACGATGCGGGCGATGCTGAAGGGCAGCGGCCGCGCGTTCACCGATATCGCGGTCGCGCGCCGGTACCTGACCGGATCCGAGCACTGCACCGGGAAGATCGGCGTCATTGGCTTCTGCATGGGCGGCGGGTTCGCGCTGCTGAACGCCTCAGCCGGGTACGACGCCGCGGCAGTCAACTACGGGCAGCTGCCGAAGGACCTCGACGAGGTCCTGGTGGGCGCTTGCCCGATCGTCGGCAGCTACGGCCGTCGCGACCCGTCGCTGCGAGGTGCCGCCGCGAAGCTGGAGACGGCGCTCACGAACGCCGGGATCCCGCACGATGTCAAGGAATACCCGGCCGCGAGCCACGCCTTCCTCAACGACGCCGAAGCCGGCCCCCGGGTGCTGCGCCCGCTCATGCGCGTCGCCGGGATCGGGCCCGAACCGGACTCCGCGGCGGCCGCGTGGGAGCGCATCGAGGCCTTCTTCGGCGACCACCTGCGATGACCGCCGAAGTCCGCCTCGAGCAAGGACGGGTGGCCGGGCGGGAACGCGATGGCGTCTTCGAGTTCCTCGGCCTGCCCTAGATTGATTCCGTGAAGTTGGTGTTAGTGGTCGTAGGCGACGAGTGACCTTTTGCTGGTCACGCCGGTCTGCCAGGTGTGCCAGATACCCGCGGCCATGGCGAGCAGCCGTTGCGCGACCCGCACAAGAAACCCCGGACGGGGTCCGGCCACCGTGGCGTTCGAGATCGAGTTGACCTTTAAGGAGCTGGTTGACCGACTCGATCCACTGCCGGACCCCACCGAGGTTGCCATTGCGGCAAGTCTCGTCTTTGCGGTCGGGACGCCGCAGCCGCAGCCCCAGCGAGGTGGTGAATTCTTCGACATCCCTACCCGCGAAACCCTTTGTCCGCCAACAGGACCTGACCGCCACGGATGAAATGGTGGTCGCGCTGAAGCAACGCGGCCAGCACCTCACGTTCCCCGATCTTCGGGTTCGCCAGGCACCACATGACCGCCATCCCATCTCCGGCGCACACCAGATACAGCGTCAAGCCCCAGTAGTACCGCGAATACGACGCGCAGTAACCGTAGCCCGCAAGTCCGGCAAGATCGGACCGCTTCACCGTCTCCCGGGACATCCCGCACGGCAACGGGTGGCATCAGTGATCCACAGATCGTCGAACCACGACGGGCAACAGGTAGCCAAGAGAAGGATCGCTTTGCGCAACAAGGGTTCCGCTGACTTCAGTCGCCGGTGATAACCCGACTGCGTCAGCATGTCAGGAAACACGCCGAGCAGCTCCGCATCGGCACGGACGTGCCGAACCCAGCGGCGCTCCCGATGAAATCCCAGCAGTACCTGCGCCACCGAGCAGATCAGTTCACTGTCCGGCAACTCCGGCCGACGCCCACGACCAGTCCGGGGCGGAATCACCTGATCGTCCACCAGCACATACAATGAGATCAGGAGGGTGTTCAGGTCTTTCGTCACACATTGATCTTCGAGCACCCTCCTCTCTCGCCTCAACGCAGGCCCCACTTCACATGATCTTCACGGAATCAACCATCTAGTACTGCAACGGCACTTGCTTGATCCGTAGTGGATCATCGTGTTCGTGGTAGTTGATCCGGTGGTGACAGAGTTGGACCGGATGCAGGAGCGGTTCACCCCGGGCCGAACCGCAGTGCTAGCCGGGCCACGGCGACCCGGTTTCCTGCTGTTCCGGGGGTGGTTCATAGTTTGGAGGCGTCGGAGTTGGCGTCGGCGCGTCGTTCAAATCTTCGAGGCAATAGGTTTGTGGTTGGCCATCGCCGGCCGACATTTCCAGTGAGTTGTTGCTGTTGCATTGCCCGTTGCCTGGAGTAATGGACACGATCTTGTACTGTGCGTCGCGGCTGGTACAGGTAACGACGTGCACGCTGCTGGGTGAGAACATCGTAGGTGCGGGGGGCAAGGGTGTGAGGCAGTCGCCGACTTGCAGGGAGGGGGGATTACCACCGTGGACTGTCGCGTCGCATGAGATCAGGCTTGTGACGCACAAGACGCCGAGCAGCGCGACGGCCATCGGTCTGGCTGCACAGAACCACCGGTTGGGATGACGCACCCATCGCACTCTAGTGGCGCGCGCAGCATCAGCGGTGAGCTGATGGCAACCTGCCTTCGCAGATCACCCCTCCGGGAATCGTGCGATTGCTCGCCCTGACCGATCGGCCGCTGGCCGAGGACCTGTCGGCCTGGACGCGGGACGTGTCCGTTCTCTTCGGCACGACGCAGGATGAAGCCCGGTTCTTCCACCGCCCGACCGGGCTGTACAGCAGACCGGACGTCGATCCGGCGGACGTCTACACCCCGGAGACGCCGGCGGCGATGGCCGGCGTCCTGGCCGGTGACCGAACCGTCTTCGCCCACCACAATCCCTGCGAGGCGCTCGCGGAACTGTCGACCACGGCGGTGTGGCTGGAACCCGCCTTGGCTTCCTATCGTCGCTTCGCCGGTCTCGACCGCGACGCGTACTACTACCACTTCGCGTGGGTCTCCCCCGCGGCCCGGACGGCGCCGCCTGGCCGGCGTGCACCCGCGAAGCCCCGCGGTACACGCTGATCGGCGACGTCACCGAGCCGCGAGACCTGACCGTCAACGCGCTGACAGCACTGATTTCCGCCCGGCGCGGGTGAGGAAGCGGGCCAGTGCGAAGACCGCGACGGCCGCGCCCAGCGAAGTCGACCCGGTGACCAGGAACAGGTCCGGCGTACCGACCCCGAGCGTGACGAGCAGCCCGCCGAGCAGCGGTCCGGCGATGCCGCCGATCCGGCCGATCCCGACGGCCCAGCCGATCCCGGTGGCCCGCACCGACGTCTCGTAGAAGCTGGCGCACAGCGCGACCGTGCACATCTGCGCGCCCACACTGAGGCTCCCGGCCAGGAACGACACCACCAGCAACGCGACGGCCGAGCCGCCGGTGTGGCCGATCGCGGCGATGGCCACCGCGCCGAGAGAGAACGCCGAGCCGATGACGACCGTCGGCCGGGACCGGTCGGCCAGGCGGCCGATCACCAGGCAACCCACGACAGCGCCGAGATTGAGCGCGACGACGCCGAAGATCGCCGACGCCGCGTCGATGCCGCTTTGCCTGGCCAGCAAGGGGATCCAGTTGGTGAGCAGGTAGGTCAGCAACAAGCTGAGGAACAGCGTTGCCCACA
The DNA here is from genome assembly GCF_036008905.1 of Amycolatopsis sp. Lineage (GTDB taxonomy): Bacteria > Actinomycetota > Actinomycetes > Mycobacteriales > Pseudonocardiaceae > Amycolatopsis. The sequence continues at coordinate 46,522 of NZ_DASYMU010000068.1, forward strand.
GCAACAGGGTCCCGCCCGCCCGCCGTTCGGTGAACAGGCGGACCACCGAAGGCCGGGCCGCCTCGGGTTCGGGCTCGACGGCGTCGTCACCACCGGCGATGCCCAGCCGCCGCAGGACCGCCCGAAGCGCATCCTGGTCACCCGTGAGCGCGAGGAACCGGGCGGACTCGGGCAGCCGCGCCCACAGCAGCGGGAGCAGAAGGATCGGTACGACACCGCCGACGAGAAACACACTGCCCCAGCCGAAGGCCGGGATCAGCCACGCCGAGCCGAGGCCACCGGCGACGGCACCGAGCGGGAACCCGCAGAACATCAGCCCGACCACGGTGGCCCGCATCCGGGCCGGGGTGTATTCGGACGTGATCGCGATGATGCACGGCAGCGCACCGCCCAGGCCGAAGCCGGTCACCAGCCGCAGGAGGCCGAGCAGGGTGAGCGAATTCGCGAGCGGGGTGAGCGACGAGCACACGGCGAATACCGCCATCGCCACGAGCAGGGTCGGTTTGCGGCCGTACCGGTCACCAGCGAAGCCGAAGAAGATCGCGCCGATCAGGCCGCCGAACAGCCCGACGCCGAACACGACACCGAAAGCCGCCGGCTCGGCGCCCCATTCGGCGGCGATGTCCGGGGCGACCAGCGCGATCGACTGGGTGTCGAACCCGTCGACCATCGCGACCAGCGCGCACAAGACGACGACGGCGACCTGTCCGCGGCCGAAACCGCCGGAGTCGAGGAGGTGGTCGAGCCGGGGACGAACTTCGTTGTCCATCACGGAGCCTCTCGCCAAAGAGAAACATTCGTTTTCGTTTAGCGAAGCAGCTTAAACTTCCTTCCGACATAGCGCAAGCGATCGTTTCCGTTTAGACTGCGGATGTGCCCAGACTCAGCGAGAAAACCCGCGCGGACCGCCGGCAGCACATCCTCACGAGCGCGTGGAAGTGCTTTTCCCGCAACGGCTTCCACGCGACGTCCATCGACGACGTGATCGCCGAGACCGGCATGTCCTCCAGCGCGGTCTACCGCTACTTCCGCAGCAAGGACGAGATCATCGACGCGACGACGGAGGAAGGCCTCACGCGCGTGCGGGAGATCTTCGTCGCGATCCTCGACCGCGACCCGTGCCCGTCTCCGGCCGAGACGGTGGTACTGCTGACCGGCGAGCTGGACAGCCGGACGGCGCACCCGGACTACGACATGACGCGCATCGCCCTGCAGGCCTGGGCCGAAGCACTGCGCAACCCGCGCCTGCTGGACCGCGCCCGCACGATCTACGCCGACGCCCTCGGCCACATCGACGAGCTGGCCCGCCGCTGGCGCACCGAGGGCCACCTGCCACCGGACGCGGACACCCATGCCGCAGCGGCGACGCTGTTCTCCTTGATGCACGGGCTGATCGTGATGCATCACCTGGTCGACGACGTGCCCGCCGAGACCCTCCACACCGGACTGGCCCTGCTCGGTGTCGGCCTCGCGCGCTGAATGCCGCCCGGCGGTCGGGCCTACCCCGGTCGTAGACGTGCCATGGACTCGGACGAGCACTGAGTCGGTCCGTTCCCGGCGGTGCCGTGCCCGGCACAGCAGGCCTTGGGCGAGTTCACGCAGTTGCCCGGGGCCGTAGTGCGACTCCAGCAGCGCGATGGTCCCGGTGGTGGTATCGCGGTCGAGGAAGGGCGGCAGCACCTCTCGCAGGAGGTGGTCGATCCAGCCGGTCAGCTGCGGCGGCCGCCGCCGCTGGTAGTCCGGGTGCTCGCACAACCATTCGCGGGCCTGCGCCATGACATGGTTGCAGAGCGCGTCGACTCGGGTGAACTCGTCGGCGGTGAGCAGGCGGAAAAGTGGTGCTGGGCGGCTCGATCTCAGCCGCCCGCGAAGGGCGGAAGCACGTCGACCGTGGCGCCCCGGGGGACCGGGGTGCCACGGTCACGTGCGGCGATCTCGTTCACCAGGAAGCTGCAGCTCCGCAGCACGTAGCCCAGCCGGCTACCGTGCAGGCCGCCCAGCCCGGACACCAGGTCGGCTACGGTGGCAGGCCCGATCAGGTCCACACTCTCCTCGGCGAGCCCCGACGCGGCGCGAGCGGCTGCGAAGTAGCGGACTGTGACGGTGCACGTTTCCGCTTGGTCGCCAGGCAGGTTCGCAATTCGTGCGGTCTGCACGTCAGTCTCCTTTCCCGCGCCGGCTCCACAGCCACGGAATCTTCGTCACGGGGTGGGCAGCAGGGTCCGGCCCCACGCATCGTTCATCGTCAACGCCGCGGCCAGGTACAAGGCCACCAGCGAGTCGGCGATAAGAACCCAGCCGGCGACGGCACCTATAGTGGAATTGCCGGTAAAGGTCGCTGCCGCAACGGTGCAGAAGCCGATGAGCAATAGCGTGAACAAGAGCGCGAGTGTTTTGGTGGTGGCGAGTGCGGTAATGAAGAAGTATGTCGTGACGACGGCGTAGGCGACCAGGAACCAGCCGATGGCCGCGGTCGGATTGCCCCCCTTCGCAACCACTGATGGGGCGTAGAACTGCACGATGAGGACGTAGCTGAACCAGAACGCCGCGTAGCTCAGGAAGACTGTGCCCGGGAATCCTTCTCCGCGCGCGAAATGCAGCAACCCGGCGATGACGTGGCCCAGTCCGCCGGCGGTGAGCGCGACGGCCAGAACGGACACCGGCAGCGCGGCGGGGTCGACGAGGCCGGCTTGGGTGATCGCCAGGAGCAGGACCGACACGCCGAAGCTGCCCAGCCCGAGCGGCAAGGGGTCGGCAAGGATCGGGGCAGGGTTCGCCGGTGTCGCGGCAGGTTCGGTCATGGGGACGGTGGGCGCAACGGTCGCGGTGTCGGCACTCATTGAATAGATCCCTTTCCGAGCGGGGTGTGCGCGGGGTGCGCAACACGACAAGAATGGGTAGTGATCAATGACCGGTCGAGATCGCCGTCGAGGTTCGATATTCTTGGCGACAACGTCAATGTTGTCCCCGCAATAGCAAGGAGAACACCTGCAAATATGGATTCAGCGGGTGATGTATTCCAATGGGTACTTCGACGAAACGCGAGTTAACACGGAATGCGGACAGTCCCGGACGAGATCAGGTGCAGTTCACCCATTCGTCGCTGCCGTCGGTGAAAACTTGACGCTTCCACACCGGCAGTTGCGCCTTGACCTCATCGACGAGAGTGGCGCAGACATCGAATGCTTCACGGCGATGGTCGGCGGACACCGCACAGGCCAGGGCGATGTCGCCGATATGGAGGGGCCCGACCCGATGGCTGACCGAGATGGCGCGGACCCCGGCCGCGGCCGAGGCGATATCCGTGACGACCCGCTCGATGATCGCTTGCGCGCGTGGATGGCAGCTGTAGTCGAGTGCGGTCACCCCGCGTCCGCCATCGTGGTCGCGGACCACCCCGGCGAACGTGACGATCGCGCCGGCGGCGATGCGCTCGACTTCGCGGGCATGCTGTTGCAGGTCAAGCGGTTCCTCGGTGACGCGGGCGCGGCACACCTGTGCGACGCGCATCACGGGAACAGCCGGGCCGGCGTGGGTCATGCGACTGCACGGGGAAGCCGGGCGACGGCGGGATGGTCGACGACCGTGAGTCGCCCGCCGGTGGCGGGGCCGAAGTCGGTGGCAGTGTAGAAGTCGGCGTTGATCGCCACATAGCCGCTGAGTGGCGCGGGAAGGCTCTCGGCGAGGTAGATCGCGTTCTGCGGGCAAACCGGTTCGCAGGCGCCGCAGTCGATGCAGTCGTCCGGGTTGATGTACAACATGCGTTCGCCCTCCTGGATGCAATCCACCGGGCACTGGTCCACACAGGTGCGGTCCATGATGTCGACGCACGCGTCGGTGATGACGTAAGGCATAGGGGTGGTCTCCGTTCGATGGGACGGGGCGTGGGCTCGGTGGCGGTCAGCGGGCGCGGCGGGCGCCGATGTCGACCAGCCGACGCGGGTCGGTGATCTTGGTGCGGGCCCTGCCGCGGGTCACGCCAAGGGCGATCTCCGCGGCGTCGATGTCGTTCCAGCCTTCCCAGGAGACGAGTCGGCGGTGCGGCTCGGGACGGGCACCGAGCCGGGTGATGAGTTGGGCACGGGCGAGGGCGCTGGCGGTGCCGGGCTCGCCGGCGGCATCGAGGTCGGCAAGCAGCCCGGACACGGTCTGGATCGCGCAGGCCTTGTTCGAGCCGATGATCCCGCCGGGGCCGCGCTTGATCCAGCCCGTGGCGTAGAAGCCGGGCCCGATGCGGCCGTCGATGTTCGGGATGAGGCCGCGATCGTGGTCGAACGGCAGCCCGGAGAGCGGATCGCCGGAGTAACCGATGGAGCGCACGACGGCCTGGACGGGCAGGTCCTCGGTGCCGCTGGAACCAGCGATGCTTCCGTCCGGGCCGATGGCGTTGAGCTGCAGGCGCAGCCCGGTCACGTGGTCCTCGCCGAGCACCTCGACGGGGCTGCGTGCGAAGCGGAAGTGCAACTCCTTCACCCCGGTGCGGCGGGGCCGCTCGGTCCAGCGGCGGAAGATCCCGACGCGGGTGGCGACGGTGCGGTCGGTGTCGTAGCGGCCTGTTGCGGTCGCGGAGAGGTCGAGTTCGACCGGGTCGACGACGAGGTCGACATCGGCCATTTTCTCGAGTTCCAGCAGCTCAGCGGGCGAGAACTTCGCGTCAGCGGCGCCGCGACGAGCGACGACGTGCACTTCCCGGACGGGGTGGCGGTCCAGTGCGGTGAGGACCGAGTCGGGGACGTCGCTGTCGGTGAGCCCGGCACCGGCCTTGAGCAGGACCCTGGCGATGTCGATGCTGACGTTGCCGGCTCCGATCACTGCGATGGCGTCGGCCGCGGTCGTGTAGGCAGTGCCGGTGTACGGGTGGCCGTTGTACCAGGAGACCAGGTCGGCCGCCGCGTAGTTGCCGGGCAGATCCTCGCCGGGGACACCGAGACCGCGGGCGTGTGGGGCGCCGGTGGCCACGAGCACGCTGTCGTAGGCCTCGCGCAGGTCCTCGACCGTGAGATCGGTACCGAGGGTGACGTTGCCGAGGAACCGCGCTCTCGGGTCGGCGAACACCTTCGCCAGTGCCGCCGTCACCGACTTGATCTTGACGTGGTCGGGCGCGACGCCGTAGCGGACGAGACCGAACGGCGTGGGCAGCCGATCGAAGACGTCGACGGACAGCTCGGGACGTTTGAGCAGTGCGGCGGCGGCGAAGACGCCGGACGGGCCTGCACCGATGATGGCGACATGGGGCATGGCGGTTCCTTCCCGCGTCAGGCCTAGATGAGCTGGAGCTTCTGGGCGTAGACGATCGCCTGGACCCGGGTATGCGCGCCGAGTTTCTCCATCAGCGCCTGCGTGTAGCTGCGGATGGTGTTGACGGTGAGGTCGAGCTGGTCGGCGATGTCCTTGGTGGTCAAGCCCGCGGCCATGAGGCGCAGCACGTCGACTTCTCGCGGACGCAGCTGCGGATAGGTGGTGCCATCGGTCTTGAGCAGTCCGCTCGCGGTCTCCAGCGCTCGCGCGATCCCGGCGTCGACGACCATCCGGCCGTCGCGGACATCGCGCAGGGCCTGGACGAGGTCGAGGTCGAGGGTGCCCTTCAGCAGCACGCCGGCGGCGCCGGATTCCAGACAGCGGCGCAGGTTTTCGGTGTCGTCGAAGGCGGTCAGCATCACGATCTTCGCCGCGGGGGTCGTGGTGCCGAGCTCGCGGCAGACATCGGCGCCGTTGAGGTCACCGAGGCGCACGTCGAGCAGCACGAGGTCGGGCCGCTTGAGTTTGGCGACCTCGAGTGTCTCTTTGCCGGAGTAACAGGAGGCGACCACTGTGAACTCGGTCGTTCCGGCGAGGACTTTCTCGATGCCGTGCGCAACGAGCGGATGATCGTCGGCGATCAGGACAGTGGCCGTCGAGGCAAGGCTCATCGAATGGGGGCTCATCGGCAACGTGGTCACGGGCACTCCACCAGTGGGATGGTGACGCGCAGGCTGGTGCCGCCGTCGTCGTTGGCGGCCAGCCGCAGGACACCGCCGGTCCCGTTGACCTTCTGCAGCAGGCCGGGGATGCCCAGCCCGAAGCGTCCCCCGGGGACCGGATTGAGTTCGAAGTCGCCGGGCAGGCCCTTGCCGTCGTCCTCGACAGCGAGGACGAGCTGGTGTGACTGGTAGGCGACCGACACCAGTACCGCGGTCGCTCCGGCGTGTTTCTCGACGTTGTGCAGGGCTTCCCGCAACGCCGACAACAAAACCGTCTCCAATTCGGGCTTGGCCGGGATCGGGGTGCCGAGAGTGACGACCTCGGTCGCGATCCCGGTGCGGGAGGCGAAGGTGGCCACATCGCGACGCATCGTGACCGACAGCGCCTGAGCGGCGGGCATGAGGCTGTGCATCGCCTCGCGCAGGTAGGCCGACGCCTCCGCGGCGTCGGCTTCGATCTCGCGCGCGGAGCGGGTGGCGGTCTCGGGATCCGCGGCGGCGGTCTGCTGAATTTCCTTGGCGGACATCGAAATCCTGAACAACAGCTGACCGGCGGTGTCGTGCAGTTGCTGCGCGATGCGCTGGCGGTCCTCCTCCACGGCGAGCTGCCCGGCGCGATCGGCGCGGGCAGCGGTGACGATCAACGGGGCGAGGGAAGCGCCGAACTCGTTCATCAGCAGCGTGGTGCGCGGGGACACCCGGCGTCCCCGCATACCCGCGTACATCACACCGAGCCAGTTCCCGCCGAACTCGATCGGCACGGCGGCCAGGCCACGGATGTCATCGGCGACGAGCACCTCGGCGAGGTCGTCGAGGTGCTCGTCGTCGGTGGCGCAGTTGCCGGTGGTGGTGGGCATGCTGCGCTCCAGCGCGCGCCAGCCCAGACCCGAGCCGCGGGGCAGCCGGGTGCCGGCCAAGGGCACGGTGGTGCCTTCGGCCGCGCCGAGGATGAGGGTGTCTTCACCGTCGTAGATGGCGATGGCCGCGAGGTCGGCGGCGATCAGGTCGAACATGCGCCGGCAGGCCTTGGTGACCAAGGCGGGGAGGTCGGAGAGCCCGGACAGCCCGCGTGTGGCGATCACGAGCTTGCGGACGTCGTCGATGGATTTCACCGTGTAGCACATTGTGTCGCTCCGTTCGCCGGGGCCGAGGAGACGGCGGGGGTCGTTTCCTCAGGATGCTCTGGTGGGCCGTGCCATGTCTCGTGTCCGGCGTTGCGGCCGGTGTAGGCGGGGACCTCGTGCAGCGCCCGCCGGTACGCCATCGAGCTGAGGGCGGTGCGCAGCTCCTCGACCGGCACGCTGTCGAACGCGGCGGCGGGAACGACGAGTACCTCGGCCTGTGCGCCGATGCGGGCGAGTTCGAGCAGGGTGATCGGACCGAGACGGTCGACCAGCGCGGCCGCCAGCTGCTCGTCGGGGCGCCCGGCCACCGAATCGATCGTGACTGCGGCGGCGTGGCAGAGCCCGTCGGCGAGAGCCCCGACGGCGTCGTCCGCGGGGCAGCTCTGCCAGTGGACCGCCGAACCGGGCAGGTCGGCGCGGAGGAGCTCGATGAACGTGTCGGTCGCCGGCGAACGCAGCCCGGTCACAATGGTGGTGGCGGCGGCGAAGGCAGCGCCGTCGACCGGGACCGGGCGCACAGTGGTGCCTGCCGGATAGCCGTTGGTGCCGGCGGGAATCCGCAGGATCGCCTCGGTCTGCACGAGCGTGGTGAGGGCTCCCGCGCCCCGCGGCAGGGGGACCGCCACCAAGGTCAGGTGCCCGGTGCCCGGTGCGAGGACCCGCGCCAGCCGGACTTTCACGTATTCGTCGACGTGCTCCGCGGAAACGACCGGGCCGGCCAGGCGGGCCGGGACGCTGTGCTCGGCGACGCGGGCGGCTCCGGTGTCGAGGATGCGATAGAGCAGGGGGCGGACGAAACAGGTGAACGCTCGTTCCGCCGAGGCCGGGTAACCGGGAATGCCCACCACCGGGACAGCGGGTGCTCCTGGCCAGGCATGCAGCCCCGCGCCGTCCGGCTCGTTTTCGCGGTTGCCTCCGGTGGTGTCGTCGGCGCCGCCGAGCACACCGAGGACCACCGGGTGGCCGGGACGCATCGCCACGCCGTGCACCGCGACCCGGCCCAGCCGCTCGACGACCGAGGAGGTGTGGTCGTCGCGGCCCGCGCTGGAGCCCGCGATGATCAGCACCAGGTCCGCGGTGCGGGCGGCGGTGGCGACCGCGACGGCGATGTCGCCGGGCGCGTCCGGGGCGATCGGCAGCGTTTCGCTGCTGCAGCCCGCCTCCTCGGCCATCCCGGCGAGCATGATCGAGTTGGTGTCGAGGATTTCCCCTGGCGCCAAGGTCGTCCCGACCGGCCGGATTTCGTCGCCGGTGGGCAGGATCACGACCGTCGGACGACGGCGGACGAGGATGCTCGCATGCCCGGCGGCGGCCAGGGCAGCCGCATCCGCCGGCCGTACCCGATGCCCGGCGGGCAGCACGATCGCTCCGGCACGGATGTCTTCCCCGACCTGGCGGATGTGGCGGCCGGCGACGGCCGGGCCGCTGAGTTCAGCGGCGCCGCTCGCGGTGATCGTCACCTGCTCCCGGATGACGACCGCGTCGCGGCCCTCGGGCACCGGGTCCCCGGTGTCCACGCGGTCGAAGTGTTCCGGCGACAGCCCGACCGTCCCGGGTCCGGCGCCGGTCAGTGCTTCGGTACCGGTGGTGGTCACCGCGATGCCGTCCATGGCCGCCGCGCGGTAGGCGGGCACCGGCCAGCGAGCGCGTATCGATTCCGCGGTGACCCGGCCCCGTGCCGCGGTGACCGCGACGGTCTCCGTGCCCAGGCGCGCACTCCAGCCGGCGAGGGCGCAGGCACGCATCCAGGTACGGAAGGCCTCGCCGACCGGCTCGGCCGCGACGGTGTCGGCAGGGACGCGGGCGGGGTCGGCCGTGCCGGATGGGAGGCCGGGCTCCGGTTCTGGTGCCGGTCTCGGCCAGGTCGCTGTCACTCAGGTACTCCTTCGCGCGCCGCATGGTCCGGTGGCCCTGCTGGCCACGGGACCATGCGATCGATATCAGCCGCTGATGACAAACAACTTCTTGAACGGCTGGGTGACCGTCCACGTCGACTTGGTGCCCTTGGTGAACGACGCGACGTCGCCGGGGCGAAGCGTGACCTTCTCCCCGCTTTCGAGGTCGATGACGAGTTCGCCCTCCAGAGCGTGAATCGTCTCGTCTGCGGTAAACGGGTACGGGAAACTCTGCGGCTCCGAGCGCCACAGCCCCACAGCCAGGGTCGCGCCTTCCGCGCCCTCGGTGCGAATCCAGTGGACCTCACCGATGGCCTGCCCGCCCACCACGAACGGCTCGTACTCCTCGGCGGTGATCACGGAGCGGGCGTACTCGGCGGTCTGGGTAGTCATAATCACTCTTTCTTCGGTCGGTGTCACTCGAATATTCCAGTGACCAATGAGAGCCGGATTTGGTGCTTATTTGCGCGACCTTCCGGTCTTGACAATACTATGCGGTAGCGTTCGGAGCGAACACCTGCAAATGTGGATGCGGCGAGCTCAGTAAACGGAATACCAGGCCCTGACCAGCCATTTTACCCCGTCGAAACAGTGACGACTCGCGCCATTTTCGGCGCATACCTGCGATTGCAGGCATCGCCCGGGAATGAGTAGTGACTTTCACGGGAGTTACATGTTATTCATCGATCGGTCATATATCGATAATGCGAGATTGACTCACTTGGAGTCTATTCGGCTCTCTGATCGATCTATTCAATTAGCTCGGACACTGTGGAGGACTCTCCCCATGACGCTCGCACCCGAGGCCGGTGCTACCGGCAAAGAACTGAAGATCATCCGAGGCGCGTGCCCGCACGACTGCCCGGACACCTGCGCGATGCTGTATCACGTCGAGGACGGCAAGCTCGTCGACGTGAAGGGCGACCCGGACCACCCGATGACCAAGGGTGGCCTGTGCGTGAAGCTGAAGAACTTCCCCGAGCACCACTACCAGTCCGACCGGCTCATGCACCCGATGCGCCGGGTCGGCCCGAAGGGCTCCGGGGAGTTCGAACGGATCACCTGGGACGAGGCGCTGGCCGAGATCAAACAGCGCTGGACGTCGATCATCGACGAGTACGGCAGCCAGGCGATCATGCCGCACGCTTACCTGGGCCACCAGGGTGTGATCAACGGCCTCACCTCCGGTGACGCGTTCTTCAACCGGCTCGGGTCGACCGTGGCGGAGAAGACCTACTGCGAATCAGGGTCCTCCACGGCCTGGCACATGACCGTGGGCGGCACGGGCGGGCTCGACGTGGAGTCGATGGCCTACTCGAAGTACATCATCGTGTGGGGCATGAACATGACCAGCACGAACCTGCACGGCTGGCCGTTCCTCCTCAAGGCCCGCAAGGAAAACGGCGCCAAGATCGTCGTGATCGACCCGGTGCGCACCCGCACCGCGCGGCAGGCCGACTGGCACATCCCCATCCGCCCGGGCACCGACGGCGCGCTGGCACTGGGATTGATCCACGAGATCATCGCCCAGGGGCTGACCGACACCGACTACGTCGAGAAGTACACCGTCGGCTACGAAGAGCTCGCCGAGCGCGCCTTGGCCTACCCGCCGGAGCGCGTCTCGGAGATCACCGGCATCCCCGCCGAGGACATCCGCACCCTCGCCCGGGAGTACGCCACCAGCCAGCCCGCCGCGATCCGCCAGGGCGTAGCGATCGAGCGGAGCCGCGGGGGCGGCCAGGCGATTCGCGCGATCACCTGCTTGCCCGCGCTGGTCGGCGCCTGGCGTCACGTCGGTGGCGGCACGATGGAGATGCCGATCTGGGAGTTCCCCACCCTCTTCGACAAGATCTGCATGCCGCAGTGGATCCCCGAGGGCACCCGGGTGGTCAACGAACTCGACCTCGGCAAGGCGCTGACCGGCGAGATGGAGCTCGACCCGCCGCTCAAATCCCTGTTCGTCTACAACTCCAACCCGGTCTCACAGGGGCCGGCCCAAACCAAGACGATGCAGGGCCTCCTGCGTGAGGACCTGTTCACGGTGGTCAGCGACCACTTCATCACCGACACCGCGAAGTACGCCGACCTCGTGCTCCCGGCGACCATGCAGGCCGAACAGCTCGACATCATGGTCACCTGGGGACATCTCTACATCATGCTCAACCAGCCTGCCATCGAACCGCCCGAAAACTGCGTGCCGAACTCCGAGCTGTTCCGCCGGCTGGCCAAGACCATGGGCTTCGACGACGACTACTGGGACCGCACCGATGAAGAGATGCTGATCGACTTCCACGATTGGGATGCCCCCGCGTTGGAGGGCATCACCTACGAGAAGCTGAAGGAAGCCGGCTGGATGCGGCTCAACGTCGGCACCCCCGAGGAGCGCGCCCCCCACGCGGAGGGCAACTTCCCGACGCCGTCGGGCAAATGCGAGTTCAAGTCCAGCCTGGCCGAGGGCGGGAACTTCGTCGTCCCGGTGTGGCGGTCGATGTACGAGGGCATGCAGGACGGTGGCTACATCGACCCGGTGCCCGACTACCTGCCGCCGTTCGAATCCCCGGACTCCAATCCTGAGCTGGCCCTGAAATACCCGCTCAACATCGTCTCGCCCAAGCCGCACGCGTTCCTCAACAGTCAGTACGGCAACGCCGAGGACAAACAAGCCGCGCAAGGCCTGCAGACGGTGTTCATCCACCCCGCCGACGCGGCCGAACGTGATATCGCCGAAGGCGAGATCGTGCGGGTGTTCAACGACCGAGGCGCCTTCTCCGGCCCCGCCACGCTGCACGACGCCCTCATGCCCGGCTTGATCATGGCCAACGTCGGGCACTGGCAGAACAAGAGTTCCGGCAGCACGGTCAACTCGATCACCGCCGACCGGCACAACACGTTCGGCGGCGCGGGCGTGTATTCCGACAACCTCGTCGATGTCGAGAAGCTCGCGGAGCCGGCGAGTCTCTGACCCCGTCTCGCCGGCCGGTCCCCTGCCCGAGGGCCGGCCGGCGAGTCCACCCTCTGCCCGCCGACCTCGACGGAGGCTGTTCGCCGATGACGCTCGCCCTGCCTGATTCTCCCGCCCATGAAAGCGCCGGCGACCCTGGACCCGACCGGCGTGGACGCGCGCTGCGAGACCTGCGCATCTCTGTCACCGACCGGTGCAACTTCCGGTGCACCTACTGCATGCCGCGCGACGAGTTCGGGCCTGACCACGCTTTTCTTTCCCGGCGAGCGCTGCTCGACTTCGACGAGATCACCCGCGTCGCCACCACGTTCGTCGGCATGGGCGTGCGGAAGATCCGCCTCACCGGTGGTGAACCGCTCGCCCGGCGCGGCATCTGCGACCTGATCGCCCGGCTCGCGGCCATCAACGACGGACACGGTTCTCCCGGAGTCGATCTCGCGCTGACGACCAACGGGTCACTACTGCCCCGGCTGGCACCAGCGCTCGCCGAGGCCGGGCTCCACCGGGTGACGGTCAGCCTGGACACGATCGACGACGCCGTGTTCCGGGCCATGACCGATTCCCGGTTCGGCGTCGGTGACGTCCTCGCCGGCATCGACGCCGCCGCGAACGCCGGACTGGGCCCAGTGAAGATCAACACCGTGGTTCAGCGCGGAGTCAACGACGGCGACGAGCTGCGTGGTGTCCTCGACCTCGCCGAGCACTTCCGCGGAACCGGGCACACTGTGCGGTTCATCGAGTTCATGGACGTCGGCAGCACCAACGGCTGGCGGCACGACCAGGTCGTGCCGTCCCGGGAGATCCTTGCCGCGCTCGACACCCGGTTCGGCGTGGAGCCGGTCGGCCCGGCCTACCTCGGGGAAGTCGCCGACCGCTACCGCTACCGCGACGGTGCCGGGGAAATCGGGTTCATCCGGTCGGTGTCGGCACCATTCTGCGGCACCTGTACCCGCGCCCGGCTCTCCGCCGACGGGAAGCTCTACACCTGCTTGTTCGCCACCGCGGGTACCGACCTGCGCGCCGCGCTGCGTTCTGGCGTCACCGACACCGACCTCGCCGACCTCATCGCCGGCCGCTGGCGAACCCGTGACGACCGGTACTCCGAGCAGCGCGGGGCTGCCGGTGCCCGCCCCTCGCCCGCCGGACCACGCATCGAAATGTCCTACATCGGTGGGTGATCCGAGTGGCGCCGCCACTGGCTACGGCGCCAACGGGCGCCTCCAGCCAACGACTGATATTCACCCCGGCCAGTACGCGGCCGTATCTCCTGGCGCTGCCGTCGTTTCACCTCAGCGCGCACTCCAACCCGGAGTCAACCCTGCGGCGGCAGCAAGTGCCGTCAGCGACTCGTACTCGCACCCGTGTCGCAGAGGTGAGTGGTCGCTAGTCGTCCGCGCGCTGTGACGCGCGGGCTCCCGCCGCGGCCAGCCCGGCGACGACCAGCAATGCGGCCAAGCCAAGGAATCCCGCGCCGAGAGTGGTCGCCGTGGCGATCGCGCCGACCAGCAGCGGGCCGCCGGCGTCGCCGAGTTCGCGGCCGACTTCGGCGGCGCCCATGGTCTGTCCGAGCCGTTCCGGTGGTGTGATGGCGGCGAGGTGCGCGAAGCCGAGCGGCGTCGCGAGACCCACACCGACCCCGATGGCCACCGCCGCGGTCAGGACCCCGGCGACGCCGGGGAGGAACGCGGCCACGGCCATCCCGGCGGCGGCCAGGGCAAGCCCGCCACCCATGCCGGTGCCGTCACGCAGTCGCCCGGCGTCACGGGCACGCCCGGCCCACGGCTGCACCACCGCGGAACACAGCGCGAGCAGCGACACGGCCGCGCCGGCGGCCAACGCGCCAAGCCCGGCCGCCGCACCGGTCACCGGCAGGAACCCGACCCCGACCGCCAGCGCTGCGGTGGTCCCGGCCAGGGTGGCGGTGGGCCGCAGGAAACTGGGGTGGCTCAGCCTGCGTGCCAGGTCGAGCACGGTCTGGCGCGCACGCGGCAACGGCGGGGCCGCGGGCACGACCAGCATCGCCCAGCCCGTAACGGCCAAAGCCAGCACCGCGAGCGTGCCGAACAGCAAAGAGAACCCGCCGAAGGTGATCAGGATGCCGCCCAGCAGCGGGCCGAGGGTGTAGCCGATGCTCTTCCACGCGCCGTAGCCGCCGAAAGCCCGGCCGTGCCGCTTCGCCGGCGAGAGCCGGGCCACGAGCGCTCCGGCGGCCGGCGAGAACGCCGCCGCGGCGGCGCCCTGCCCGAGCCGGGCCAGCCCGACCGCCGCAGGATTTCCGGCGAGGACGAAACCTGCGGACGCGAGGGCAAACGCGAGGAGCCCGCCCAGCAAAACCGGTCGGGGGCCGATGCGGTCAGCCAGCGAGCCGAACACCGGCTTGAGGATGACTTCGGCGCCGTCGTACACGGCCAGCAGCAGGCCCAACGTGAGCAGGGAGGCGTGTTCGCCGTGGGTGTAGGCGCCGAGGCTGGCCGCGATGCTGTGCGCGCCGAACGCGGTCACGAACCCGGCCGCGTACAACGGACGCAGCTGCGCGGGTGACCCCGTCGAGGTCCGCTCGGGGGACTCGGCGCTCATCAGGGTGTTTCCTCCGGTGTCCGGCGGTGTCGCAGCAGGTGCCGGACGATCAGCGCGGCCAGTACCAGTCCGACGGCAAGCAGGGCGTAGAGCTGGTAGCGGTGGATCTGGTCGTAGATGGCGGTGATGTGGTTACCCGCGAGATAGCCGAGCCCGGCCCAGACACCCGCCCACAGCACGGCGCCGAGGGTGTTGAACGCGAGGAATCGCCGCCAGCGCATCCCGGTGATGCCGGCGATGATCCCGTTGGCCTGGCGCAGTCCTTCGACGAACCGGGCGATGGTGACGACTTTCCCGCCGTGGCGGGTAAAGAACCGCTCGGCGGTGTCGAGGCGTCTCGGGGTGAGGAAGACGTAGCGGCCGAAGCGCAACACCAGCCGCCGGCCACCGAAATGGCCAATGGCGTAGCCGATGTTGTCGCCCATCACCGCCGCAGCGACGGCGATGAGGACGACAGCGATGATGTTGAGGTGGCCCGCTCCCGCGTAGACCGCGCCGGCGATCAGCACCGTCTCACCGGGTGCGGGGACGCCGAAATCCTCCAGCATGATCAGCCCGGCGACGGCCAGGTAACCGTAGTGATCCAGCAGCGGCGCCAGGCTTCCCAATATCCCCGGCAGTTCCGGCGCAACGGCCATCACGTCAGCCCGCCATCGAGTCGGCCGGTGTGGGTGTAGCCGGCCGAGGTGCGGTGGTGAGCACCGGCCGAAGCGGGGTGCGCTCGGCGAGCTCGACCAGCCAGACCAGAACCCGGCGCACCAACCAGAACCCGAGCAGCGTGACCGCCGCACCCACCAGCAACCCGGCGACCACGTCTTGGGGGTAGTGCGCGGCAATGTAGACGCGGGAGAACGCCATCACGACAGCGGCCAGCATCGCGAGCCACCCGAGGCGCCAGCTGACCAGGAACAACCCGGCCGCGACCGCCCCGGCCATGACCGCGTGATCACTGGGGAACGACGGGTCGGGGCTGCGCTGGGCCAGCACCACGATGTTCTGCAGCGTTGTGTACGGGCGGGGTTCACCCACGATGGCGGAGATCGGCTGATTGATCCCGAGCGCGAGCAGCATGCCCAGCGGTGCCCACAGTGCTGCCGCCATGCGCGTCGGATTCGCGCGCTGTCGCGCTGACCACCACCCGGCCAGCATCAGCGCGGCGAACACGATGATCCCGTAGTCGGCGAAGGCCACGACGATCCAGTGCAGCCACGGCGTCGCGCGGGCGAAGTCGTTGATGGTCTGGAACAGCTGCGTATCGATGTTCACGAAGTGGTCCTTGGGTCGATGGTCTGGCGGCGGTCACATTTGGTGCAGCGCCTGGAAAACCTGCTGGGTGTAGTCGGCCAGCCGGTCGGTGCAAAGCTTGAGCCGCTCGTCGGCCTCGGCGGCCGACGGCGCGCCGAACACGTCGCGAGCCTTGAGGTCCCGGTGCCACCGGCGCAGCCGCTCCAGGCTTTGCTCCTCTTCTTCCAGCTCCGCCATCGTGAACTTGCAGTTGCGGACTTCCTTGTCGATCTCGGCGTCGAACTTGCCGCAGTCGGCCAGAAACTCCGCCCATTCCTCCTCCCGGTCCGCGGTGAACAGCGCCTCCAGCCGCGCGCCGTCGTGCTCGCCGCGCCCGGCCGCGTCCAGCACGACAACCTCGCCGGCGCCGCGCTGAGCCAGCTCGATCACCCGCGTTACACCGTCGGCGAACCCCGGCACATCGGGCACCGCCCAGGTGCCCTGGCCCAGCGACAACGCCCCAACTCGGCGCAACTCCCGCCACACCGCCACCCGGTGCCGCGAGGGATCCGCCGGCACCCGCACCACCAGCACCAGCCACCTACTCGACCCTGATCCACTCACATTCATAAATGTAGCAGCAGTTACAAATATCCGTATCATCATGTGGTGGTCGAGTGATTCCGTGGTCGGGTTCAGACACCTACAAGATCATCAACAACTACGACCTCATGCTCTCGTGCGGGACTCCCGCTCCCCGCTCGGCGCCAGCCGCTACTCCTGGCTCGTGAGTGGCAACAAGTGTTAGAACACTCGTAGCCACTCACGAGCCACCCAACAGAAACGCCCGACAGGAAAGGCCCCGGGAACGCCGTGAAAGAGGCCGTCACTACCTCGGGCGACAAGCCGAGCGGCACTTTCTCACCAAAGTGCGAAGCTTCGCTCCCGAGCGACGCCCGTCCGGGCCGGCATCCACCGACTTGGCGTGAGCCGGGTCAGTCACGCCACGCGTTGTTGAGGAACGCGTCGGCATCGTCATCCAGTTCGTCGGCGCTCGCGCGGCGGGTTCGCCGGGGTGCGACGGGACGCTCAGGGCGTCCCGTCGGCTGTGGGACGGGGTTGGGGTTGGTGGGTGTGAACGGCGCCGGTGAGACCGAGCCGTTCTCGGCCTTGTGGGCCTCCGGCTCGAAGGCCGATCCCGCGTCCGACTCCGGCTGGGTCGCGCCCCGTCCTTCGGCGGCGCGGCGGCCCAACTCCCGGCGGTGCATGACGTAGCGCTCGGCCGTCTGAGCCTGCTCCGTCATGTACTTGTGCGAGCTCTCCTTGATCTCCTTGCCGTGTTGTTCAAGCAGTGCCCGGCGTTCGGCCTGCTCCCGGATGAGGCCGTCCAGCTTGGCTTTGAGCCCGTCCACGTTACCCATGCCCATCGTGCCCTCCACTCACCGATGCCGGGGAACCGGCGGCAGCTCTTCGTCGTCCAGCGATCCGGTGATCCGGTGACTCGGTTCCGCCCCGAACTCGAAGAGGCCGCCGGCCTCGATCCGGTAGCTCCGCGCACGTTCCTGATCGCCGCCGCCCGCTCCGCCGGCTCCGCCGCCGCCCATCGCACCCATGCCACCCATGCCCGACATTCCGGTGGGCGACGACCCCGTGGCCCCGCTCGCCGCGACCTGTTGCGACGAGCCGGACGCGTCCTGCGGCGCGAAGGCGGCAGCGCCGCTGTGCGCCCCACCGCCCGGAATCCCAGCGGCCGCGGCAGAAGCCCCACCGCTACCGTCCGCGGCGACATGGCCGCCCAGTGCGTGAGCACCGCTGGTCCCGGCGTGCGCCGGAGCACCATCGGCCCCGGCCGGTACGGCGTGGCCATCGGTTGAGCCATTGCCGCCGTGCCCGCCACCCACGGCAGAGTCGGCCCCGCCGACCTTCGTGCCGGTGGGGTCTCCGGCCGGTTTGGAAGCCAGCGGGTCATCGTGGTGACCCGGGGTGTCGGCGTCGCCCAGGGTATAGGTGGTCGGGGTGCCACTGCCGTCGTCGACAGTGACCTTTGTCGGACCGTCCGGGCCGTCCGGACGCTCGGCGGTGATCTTCAGGTCGCCGTCCTCGATGTGGATCTTGCCGTCCGCGCCGGGGTGGTGCACGTCGTCGGTCCCCGGTGGCCCCTGGTCGGCGGCACCGCCGGCCGCCGGGTCCTGAGCGGTGGACCAGTCGAGCTTGTAGTCCTTCGGCTCGCCGGTTCCGTCGCCGACCTTGATGTCCATGTGCCCGTCGGCGTCGGGCTCGGTCATTTCGAAGTTCTTGTCGCCCTGCTGGACCTTCAGTGTCTCGGGCGGGTCGTTGTCCTCACCCGGCACACCCTGGCCGCCGTCAGGGGACGACGGGTCGGTCAGCGACGGAATCCCCCCGATGGCGGCCGGGTCACCGCCCGTCCCGGAAGGCGTACCTCCACCGGCGCCCAGTCCGTTGGGCAGTTTTCCCTCGGACGGGCTCCCACCGGAACCGCCCGGGGTATCTCCGGAAGGTGTGGTCAGCGACGGAATCGACGGGATATTCAACCCGCCACCAGAACCGGACGGACTCCCACCGGAACCGGACGGCGTAGTCCCGGAAGGGCTCGTCATATCTGGAATCGGCGGGATATTCACGCCGCTTCCACCGCCGGACGGACTCCCACCGGACGTGACCGGTGTGTCCCTGGAAGGCGAGGTCGCAGTCGGGATCGATGGCATGTTCACGCCACCACCCGACGGACTCCCACCAGACATGCCAGGCGTGTCCCCGGAAGGCGAAGTCGCAGTCGGGATCGGCGGGATATTGACCCCACCGCCCGACGGACTCCCACCAGAATTGCCCGGCGAGCCTCCGGAAGGCGAAGTCGCCGACGGGATCGGCGGGATATTTCCAACGGACGGGCTCCCGCCGGACGTGGTGGGCGGCGCCGTCGGTTCCGGCTGCGTCCCACCAGGAACCGGCTGCGTCCCACCAGGAACTGGCTGCGTCCCATCCGGAATCGGCGGCACGTTCACGCCGGTTCCGCCACCGGTAGGGCTGCCCGAGCCGGTGGGGGAAGCACCGCCGGACGCGGCGCCGAACTCGTTGCGGATCCGGCCCATCACGTCGTCCAGCGCGTCGTAGGCCTGGTCGGTCAGCTCGCGGGCGTCCTCGCAGGTCTTGACGAATCCTTGGTAAAGCCGGTCCCACATGTCTGGGTTGAACTGGTTCTGCACCCACTGCTTGGCGAGGTCCACGCCGTGCTGGCGGATCTCGTCGCCGTCGCAGCAGCCACGGTCGTTGAGCGTTTGCACGAGGTTGGTGCCGAAGTTGAGGTCCATCCAGCCCGCGATGGCCGCCAGGTCCCCGTCGCCGGCCTTCTCGCCGCTGGCGACGGCGACGACCCGCTGCGCCATGGTGAAGTCCGCGCAGCCAACCTGGTCGGTGTACATCCCGACGATCGCGTCGGCTTTCCCTTTGCACAGCTCGAACACCGCGGTGACCGCGGTCGTCGTCGCGTCCGCCGCGTCACCCAGGGTCTGTCCGAGCTTGGTCGCCTTGGGCAGGACCTGGTCGTTGTAGTTGTCCCACGCCGCGTCGGCACCCGCGCCGCTCCAGCTCTGGAACAACGAGCTCAGCGTCGACCCGGTGTTCTGAATGGTCTGCTCCACCGAGTCAGCACCGGTGGTGAAGTGGCCGGCGTCGTCGACGAAGTCCTGGAACGAGATCCCGCGTTGCTCGTCGTACGGCTTCTTGATGTCTTTGTCGTAGTCGAGCGCGCGGGTGTTTCCCCGGCAGTCGTCGGGGATCTTCGCCAGCAGTGATCCGAAGGTCTGGAACAGCTTCAGCGCGGGCTCGGCCGCGTCGAACAGCTCGTCGGAGGTCTTCGTCCCGCCGCCGGACGCGGGCGGGTTCAAGCCGTCGAGCTGGGTCTTCCCGTCCCCGACGGCCTTGGCCTCCTGGTCCTCGTTGTACCCCGCCTGGTCCGAGGCCTTCTTGACTTCGGCATACGTGTCATCGGTGGAGGACCTGCCGTCGACGAACGGGTTCACCGGGTACGCCTTGGCATACCGGTCAGCGTCGTTCCGTTCCTCGACGAGGTCCTCGGGCTCCTGGTCCTTCAGAAACGGGGGCGGCGGCGGGTTCTCCCGCATCCAGCTGCCGAGCAGGTTGGCCTTCGCATCGGGAGGCACGCTCGAGTCGTCGAGCAGTGCCTTCACCTCGGCCCAGCTCTTCGCCATTACTGCGTACCCGCCTTCGTGATCGCTCCGGTCTGCGCGTCCTCGTTCTGGCTGTAGCTCGTGCCCGCGGTGCTGAGGTTCGAGCCCAGCGTGCTCAACGTGCCGCTGTAGCCGTTGACCGAGTCCCACATCGCCTGCACACCGGCGGTGTACTTCTGCGAGTGCGCCCCGTGGGCCTGGCCGAAGCCTTCGGCGGTGATCGGCGTGCTCGACAGATCGGGATTGGCGTCCAGCAGGTGCTGCGAAAGTTCCCCGATCGACTTGGCGGCCGACGCGATCGCGTCGGTCGCCGCGGTATATCCCCCGCTCATTTCCCCAGCTCTCCTCAGGTGTTTCGGTCCGCGGAATGGTTCGTCAGTACTTCGGTGAGCACGTCAGCGACAGCGGCGACATCGGCGAACCGATCGAGCGCGTCCAGGTCGATCGTGACGCCATAGCGCACTTCCAGGGCCGCGAGCAGACGGACCCGGCCCTTGGAGTCGATGCCCAGCTCTTCGAGCGGGCTGTCGGGCTCGATGAGACCGGGATCCAGCCGGAAGACGTCGCTCACCAGCTTCGCGACCTCGCTACGGTGATCAACCACGGCCGTCACCGTACCGTGTTCTCGCCGCCGACCGCGCGACCTTGCCACTGGAAGTGCGCGGTAGGGCACCGGGACTGACCAATTGGACGGCCCGCAGCATAAGTCCGTACTCCAGGGACACCGCCCGGAGCACGGCCCGCCGCACCTGCGTGCCGTCCGCCTCCAGGTCCTGCGCCCACTCGGCCACGACGACCGCGCCCTCCCCCCTGTCGTCGGCGACGCCGAAGGCGGCGACCCGGCCCCGGCGGACGGCCGGATGCGCCCGCTCCACAGTCACTTCCAGGTCGTGCGCGTAGTAGTTGCGGCCGTCGACCACGATCAGGTCCTTCAGCCGCCCGGTGAGGTAGAGCTGATCCTCGTGCAACACGCCGAGGTCGCCGGTCCGCAGCCAGCCGCCGTGGCCTTCGAGCCACGCGCCGAACGTGTCGTCCACCCGGGACCAGTAGCCGGTGCCGACGTGTGGGCCGTGGACCCAGACCTCACCCACCGTGCCGTCCGTGACCGAACGTCCCTCCCTGACGACTCGCAGCAGCTGCCCGACCGCACGGCCCACGGACACGAGTTCCTGCCCCCGCACCGCCTCCACCGCCGTGCCGGCGGCCAGCGCCGCGCGGTCGAACGTGGTGATCGTCGGTCCCTCCGGCCCGGCACTCGCGACGTACACCGTGGCCTCGGCCAGCCCGTAGGACGGCCGGTGCGCCTCGCGCCGGAACCCGTACTGGCCAAAGGCTTCCTGGAACCGGGCGACCGTGCCCGGGCGGACCTGTTCGCTGCCGTTGAGCGCCGTCCGCACGCCCGAGAGGTCCAGGCCGTCCGGCGGTGCGGCCTCGGCCGCGAGGTCAAACGCGAAATTGGGGGCGGCCGTGAACACCTCGGGATAGTCCGACATCTGCCGCAGCCATCGCTCGGGCCGTCGGACGAACTCCAACGGCGCCATGAACACCGACCGGCAGCCCGCGTAGACTGGGACGCACAGCAGCTGGATGAGACCCATGTCGTGGAAGAACGGGATCCACCCGGCGCAGGTGGTGCTCTCGCCGACGTCGTAGGCCAGCGACGCCTGCCAGCAGCTGGCGACCACGGCACGATGCGGGATCACCACTCCAGCGGGGTCGCGGGTGGAGCCGGAGGTGTACTGCAAGTACGCCGCGGACTCCGGCAGGACCGTCTCGGGTTCGGCCCCCGGCCCGGACAACTCCTCCACCACGACAACATGCCCGTCCGGCACGAACTCACGCACCCGCCGGACCGACCGCCGAGAGGTCAGCACGACCGCGGCGGCGCAGTCGGCCAGTATCCCGGTGAGCCGCTCCCCCAGCGCACGGCTCGCCGGGTCCATCAGCGGCACCGCGACCATGCCCGCCGCGAGCACGCCGAAGAACGCGACCGGGTAGGCGAGTTCCTGTGCCGCGACGACGGCGACCCGGTCCCCGGGCTCCGCGAGCTCGCGCAACCGCGCCGACACGACGCCCACCCGTGAAACCAGTTCCGCCCAGGTGAGGGTCTCCTCCGCGCCGGCGGCGTGGTCCTGGTGCGTGAACACCGGCCGGTGGTCGGCGGCCCGGCTGAACAGCCGCTCGACGATCGAGGTGCGCAGCACCTCGTCGGGCACGGAAACAGGAGTGCCCTGCACCGGCATTCCTGGCCGCGACATGGAGCAGAGCGTACCGGTCACCCTCACCCAGACGCCGCGGGTCGCGCGAACGCCCCGTCCGGCCACAATGGACACTCTTCGCATCGCGCCGCCAAGTTGCTGATCTGTTCGTTGAGGTATAGCCGCGCGGCGCCCACGTTGACGACGGTGTCCGCGTTGATGATGTCGGTCAGGTCGGCGCAGGCTCGGGCGGCCGCTGTGGCGCGGGGCAGCATGAGGTTTTCGTAGGAGCGGACGGCGTGGTCGAGGTCGGCGTGGGTGGCGATGGCGGTGGCGAGATCGGTGCCATCGAGCATCGCGAGGTTGGCGCCGATGCCGTACGGGGGCATGAGGTGGGCCGCATCGCCGAGCAGGGTGATGCCGGGGACGTGGTCGCCGATGCGGCGGACGTCGGATCCCACGGCCGGAGAACATGTTCTCGGCGACGCCGAGGTTCGGGAACAGGCTCATTTCCTGGTGGATGCCGGCTGTCCATCGAGCAGAATCTGACCACGACACGGGTGGCGGCCGGTCACCGTGTCGGCTGCTCCAGGTCGTACACGGTCGTGGCGATGCCAGCGGAGGTCAATGCGCGGTCGAGCATGGGGCTGATCTCGTCCCAGCTGCCACCGGCCAACCCGCAGCCAATGCGAGGCATATGTACGCTCGCGTTCAGCCGTGCCGCGTGCGCGGCAAGGTCGTTCAGGCACTTCTCGAGCGCCTCGTAGCGCAACGGCGTCGGGTTGCTCGCGCTGCGGTAGCCCCGCTGGGCGACCATGTTCGCGACCCAGGTGTCCGTCTCGACTTGCACGAGGCGCACAGCGCCGAGCTGGAAATCCGGGGTGCGGCTCCAGGTCCGGTAGTCCCGTTCGGGCTGGGGCCAGCGCCGGGAAATCGCGACGACGAAACCCTTGCCCCAGCCGCCGCGGTCGTTGCAGACGTGCGCGATCAGCTTGTTTCCCGCGCTCGCGGGGACGGTGGCATCGCCTGTGGCGTACAGCAGCGTCATCGACGCCTCCTTCCACAATGTCGTCGCGCCGAGGTGAGCACGGCGCTCCCGGACTGGGGCCGTCGGCGGTAGCCCCGGGTGTGAGCGTCGTCAGGTCTTTGGACCCATTCCGTGGTGCGACTTAAGTGGTGCCGCTGGGGTGCACCCAACGCGACAGATGTGTCGCAGACGTGGGGTTCACCTGGATTTACCGAGGGCAACGATTACTTTGCTGATCTGGAGTTTTTGCGCTGGTTGGCATTGAAGCGCGCTTTCTTCTGACGATTCCCGCATGTGTTCATGTCACACCATTTGCGGGTGCGACTTTGGCTGGTGTCGAAGAAGGCGGCTTGGCAGGTTGGTGATGCACACAAGGCCAATTTTCCGTCTCGTTCGCCTGCGATGACGCTGATCGCGTCGGCGGCGATCACGCTGAGGGCATCTTCCACGCAGGAAGCCGGGCCAAGTCGCCATCGCCGCTTACCCTCGGGCGTCAGGATAGCCGCGGCCCGACCCTGAATGCTGCAGTCATTGATGACTTGGACAGCAGGCGCAGGGAGACCGTCCTGGATCGCGGCCGCTGTCGCGGCGGCGTGAATCGACTCCCTCAGTTCCCGAGCGAGGTCGAGCTGGGCGGTAGTGCAGGACTCCACGGCGAGGCCGTTCACTGCCAGCCAGTCGACGAGTCGGTGCGGCGTGGGAATGCGCTCCACAGCGTCGCCATGACGCTCCGACAGAGTCCCCGTGAAGCTGGTCGCCAGCACGTTACCGAGGCGAAAGTCAGGGAACTCGGCACGCATGGAACCACCTTAGCAGGTTGCGCGCAGACATAGAGGCCTGATAGAACCGTCTAAGCCGGTTCGCGATCGGTTGTAGCCGGTCCCACGATTGCCAGGAGGTCTCATGCCCCGTCCAACCAGCGACGTGCAAGCATTTGAAGCCCACGCAACTGACGCTGACCTCGACGATCTGCGCGCGCGACTAGCCGCGGCGCGGCTGCCGGAAGCTGAGACGGTCCATCGCGCCGCGCCCGACGCTCGCCGATGGGAACAGGGCGTTCCTCTCGCCGACCTCGCCGATGTCGTGAACTACTGGCGCACCGGGTACAACTGGCGGTCGTTCGAAGCGCGCCTTAACCGGATCGGCCAGTTCCGCACGACCATTGATGATCTGGGAATCCACTTCCTGCACCGCCGATCCGCGCGCGCAGATGCCACGCCTCTGATCTTGACGCACGGCTGGCCAGGCAGCATTGCTGAGTTCATCGACGTATTAGACGAGCTGGCAGATCCGAAAGATGCAGACGCGCCGGCGTTCCACGTCGTGGTCCCGTCGTTACCAGGCTTTGGTTACAGCGACAAGCCGGCCACCACCGGATGGGGAACCGAAAAGATCGCGGCCGCATGGGTGGAACTGATGGCAAGGCTCGGCTACAGCAAGTTCGCAGCCCACGGCGGCGACTGGGGAGGTGTGATCACCACAGTCCTCGGCGGCAGGTTCCCGGCGCACGTTCTCGGCATCCACACAACGACCGCGCAGGCACCGCCCGGGTTGACAACGGACGGGCTGACGGCGGCCGAGCGCAAATGGACCGAGGAAACCCGCGATTTCTGGCGCCACCACGCGGCGTACGCGAAGCAGCAGGCGACCCGGCCGCAGACCATCGGCTACTCGCTCGTCGACTCACCGGTCGGGCTTCTTGCCTGGATCCTGGACAAGTTCGCCGAGTGGACAGATACCGAAGACAGCCCGTTCGAGACGATTTCCAGAGACAGCGTTCTTGACGACGTCACCCTGTATTGGCTGACGCGGACCGGCGCATCGTCGGCCCGCATCTACTACGAAAGCCACAACTCGCTCGACCCCGAACTTCGGGTCGACGTCCCATCAGCAATCAGTGTGTATCCCCGCGACATCGAGAAGTGTCCGCGCGCCTGGGCACAGGAGCGGTACCGACAGATCGTCCGATGGAGGCCGCCCGAAGCCGGGGGACATTTCCCGTCGCTGGAGGTTCCCGAGTATTTCGTCAAGGATCTGCAAGAAGGCCTCGCGGCAGTGCTGGCCGCTAATCGGTGAACGCGGCGGGTGCCGGGACTCGGAATTAGTCCGAGGATCTGAGCTGTGCGCCGAATTCTCGGCCCGGCGAGGGGTCTAGGTTAAAACCTTTGGGTAGCGTTCGCGGGTTTCTTCCCAGTCGCGTGAAGGTGTCGGACCATCCGGAGAATGGCTGATTGCCGGCGATCGCCACGCTGGCCTCCTCCTCGCGTTCGGTCAGGACCTGGAACAGGAGTTCGACCGCCGCGGCGGTCGAGTTCCATGTAGCCCAGTTCATCGATGATGAGTAGGTCGACGCGACCGTAGCGGGCGATCGTTTTGGCCAGGGCTTTGTCGTCGACGGCCTCGACGAGCTCGTTGACGAGTTTCGTGGCCGGGGTGTACTTAACGCGGAACCCTTTCTCGGCGGCCGCAACGCCCCCAGTTTGCGGGCCAACACCTCCAGGTAGTGGTCCAGTTCGAGGCAATGGGCACCACGCCCGGCCAGGCGAGGATGCTGCGCGACGACTCGGTGTCGGTCGTCGCGCACGGTCAGCTCGTGCGACCGGAAGCTGACCGGCACGCTCGGACAGGTCGACGAAAGCCCAGCATGCGGCGAATTACCGGAATGACGCGTCACATGCCCGCGGTTCGGACGTCTTCCTACTAGCCAGCCGGCGCAGAGGAGGAAAACACCACGTGACCGCATCCGAGCACGGGGCCGCAGACTTGAGCGTGCTCTATCGACTGCACGCGCAGCTGAAGATCTTGGTGCCCACGGTCGCCGTCGCCGCGGGGCATCCCGAAACCACTGCCATGCTGGCCGGAGTGCGCGAAACCACGGCCGGCGTGGCGGGGCTGCTCGACCTCGTCGAACCCGAGGCCCTGGCCGCGCTCCGCCGCGCGCTCGACCACGCCGCCGCCGGAGAATTCGACGAGAGCTGCAGCGAACTGACTTATGCCCGTCAACGCCTCGCAGTGCTGCTGCGTCGCGACGATCGGCCACGCCGCCCCGACGCAGCCACCGAACCCACCCTGCGCTGGACACTCAACCCCGAATCCCCGCCCTCGCCGTGGTCGAGGTGATCTTGGTCGACACGGGCGCACTGCTGCTGTTCCGGCGAAAGACGGCAGAGCAGCGGCTGATCGCCGAGAGCGTCGTCCGAACGGCCGACGTCGACCACGTGCAGGGGCTCGGGTTCACTCGAATGATGGTCAACTTGAAGAGATTGTCTAGACCATTCTGTGGGCATGACTTCAACGAAGAGAACCAGGAGACGGGCGGTCGCGGGACTGCTCGCACTCGGGGTCGGGCTCGCCGCGGCACAACCAGCCGCGGCGGCGCCGGAGCCCGTAGCGGCAACGGGCGGAGCGCTCACCTTGCTCACCGGCGACCAGGTGGTCGTCGATGAGCAAGGCACCGTGCAAATGGTGACACCGGCACCGGGGCGCGACGCGATCGTGTTCTCCCGCTACCGCAAGGACGGGCACCAGTACGTGGTGCCCGAGGACGCGCTCGCGCCGATCAGCCAGGGCCGGGTGGACGAGCGGATCTTCGACGTCACCGCCCTGCGTGAGTTCGGCTACGGCGACGCGGCCAAGCCCGTGCCGTTGATCGTCAGCTACCCGCCGGGCACGTTCCGGGCGACCGTGGCGAACACGAAGGCGACCGCGGATCTGGCCGGTATCAACGCTTCCGCGGTGAGCGCGCCGAAGGGCGAAGCCGCGTGGCGGTCGATTCTGGGCGCCGGCGCGGAGAAGGTGTGGCTGGACGGGCAGGTCCGGGCCTCGCTCGACCGCAGCACGAAGCAGATCGGGGCCCCGGAAGCATGGGCGGCCGGCTACACGGGTGAGGGCGTCAAGGTCGCGGTGCTGGACACCGGAGTCGACCAGACCCACCCGGACCTGGCCGGGCAGGAGATCCTGGAGAAGAACTTCAGCGCAGCCGCCGACAACGTCGACAGATACGGCCACGGCACGCACGTCGCGGCCACGATCGCGAGCACGGGAGCCAAGGCGGACGGCAAGTTCCGCGGTGTCGCGCCGGGCGCGCGGCTGCTTGACGGCAAGGTGCTCGGCGACGGCGGTGGGGGCGCCGAGTCCGGCGTCATCCTTGGCATGCAATGGGCGGTCGAACAGGGCGCGCAGATCATCAGCATGAGCCTCGGCGGCGCCGACTCGTCCAGCCTCGACCCGGTCGAGGAAGCCGTGAACACGTTGTCGGCCGAGCACGGCACGCTGTTCGTCATCGCGGCGGGCAACGACGGTCCGCGCGCCACAACCGTCGGCTCGCCCGGCAGCGCGGACGCAGCGCTGACCGTCGGCGCCGTCGACCGCGACGACCAACTGGCCGAGTTCTCCAGCCGTGGCCCGCGAGTGGGCGACGGCGAGGTCAAGCCGGACATCACCGCGCCGGGCGTCGGCATCGTCGCCGCGCGCTCGGCAACCGGCCGGGTCGGGACTCCCGTGCAGGACGGCTACGTCTCCATGTCCGGCACGTCGATGGCCACCCCGCATGTCGCCGGGGCCGCCGCGATTCTCGCCCAGCAGCACCCCGGCTGGACCGGCAGTCAGCTCAAAGCGGCGCTGACCGCGTCCGCCAAGCCGGCCGCAGGCCTGACGCCGTTCGAGCAGGGCTCCGGGCGGGTCGACCTTCCACGCGCGATCACGCAGGAGGTTTCCACGTCGCCGACCTCGGTGTCGCTGGGCACGCATCGGTACCCGCACGACGACGACCAGCCGGTGACCAAGACCGTCACCTACCGCAACGCCGGCCCGACCGACCAGGCCTTGGACCTCAAGCTGGAGGCGAACGGTCCCGCCGGGATGTTCACCCTCACGCCCGCCAGGCTCACCGTGCCCGCGGGTGGCGAAGCGACCGCGAGCGTCAGCGGCTTCACGGGCATGAACACGCCCGACGCCACCTACCACGGCGCCGTCGTCGCGACCGGCACCGACGAGGTCGTGCGCACTCCCGTGGTGATCGTCCGCGAGGCGGAGAGCTACAACCTCACGCTGAACCACATCGCGCGCCCTGGCGTGCCGTCCGGCATCTACGGCACCACGGTCACCTCGTACGACACCGCCGAGCAGATCCAGCCGTACGAACCGGATGGCAGCGTCACGGTCCGGCTGCCCAAGGGGCGGTACTCGATCGACGCCGTCGCCAGTGGGCTGACGTTCGATTGGCTGGTGCGGCCGTCGCTGGTGCTCGACAAGGACACGACAGTCGACCTGGACTTCGGGCTCGCCCAGCCGATCAAGATCACCGCACCCGATCCGACCGCGATGGTGATCGGCGCGATGGTCGGCTACAGCCACCGCACCGGGACTGGGGCCACGATCGGCAAGGCTTCGTTGTCCGGCGGTGACAGCTCGCTGAACCGGATGAGACTGGCTCAGGTCGGACCGCCCTCGCCCGCGGACGAGCAGTTCAGGTCCGTGGTCAGTACCCAGTCGGTCGCCGGCAATAGAGACTTCTACGGCCTGGCTTGGTACCACGACGGTGTCTGGCCGACCGGGCTGGTCAAGTCGCCCGCGAAGGCGGACCTGGCGCATGTGCACGCCGATCTCAAGGCCGCGGGATCGGGCACGCAGGGCAGGCGCGCGGTCTGGGTGACCCCGAAGTCCGGGCCGTCCATGGGCGAGCACGGGCTCGCGCTGCCGGTCCCAGTGCCCGGCGTGCGGGACGAGTACCTCACCACCGAGAGCACCGCGTGGCGCATCGACACTCGGGAACTGGCTTCGGACGGGTTCACCACCACGTTCGAACAGCGCGGCCAGGTCAAGGAGTACGAGGCGGGCAAGACGTACGACGAGTTCGTCAACCGCGGCGTGCTCGGTCCGGCGTTCCCGGAGTCGCCGGTGGCGTCGGAGTGGGTCACCCGGTCCGGGGACAGGATCACCGTCGACGCGCCGCTGTTCGGTGACCGCGACGGCAACGCTGGAATGTCACGGGCCGACGCGCGCACCACGGCGGTCTACCGCGACGGCGAGAAGGTCGGTGAGCAGACCGGCACGGCCGCGGTCGGCTTCGACGTGCCCGCCGCCCCGGCCGACTACCGCGTGACCACCGAGGCGACCCGTGCCGGGGCTGCCACCAGCAGCAAGGTTTCCGCCGCGTGGACGTTCCGGTCGGGGCACACCGACCAGCCGGTCCGATTGCCGCTCTCGGCCGTGCGGTTCGACCCGGCGCTGGGCGACGCGCACGCCGGGCGGCTGTTCACCATGCCGGTGAGCGTCCAGTCGCAGGCCCCGGCGCGGCCGGCGGCCCTGACCGTGCAGGTGTCGTACGACGGCGGCGAGACCTGGCAGCCCACGTTGGTGCTGGCCAGGTCGCTCGTCGTCCTGCACCACCCGAAGAACGCCACGTCGGTGTCCTTGAAGGCCAAGGCGACCGATCGGGCGGGCAACACCGTCGAGCAGACGATCATCGACGCCTACCGGCTGAGCTGATCTGGTTCGCAAGCGCAGCCGGCGAATTCGCCACGTAGGTGCCGTACAACGTGTGAGGCACCTACGTGGCGTTTAGGGGGCTCGAACGCTCTCGTCGCACCGGGACTCGGCTCGACCAGCCTGCTGCTGTACTTCGGACTGATCATCTCCTGTCGGGCGCGTCCACCTCAGCCCACCAGACCGAGGGCACCAACACCGCCAGCGACTGGTGGCGCTTCGGGAACAGGCCCGTCGGGGAGTAAGGAGCGCGAGAGCCCGCCCTGCGAGTACGCGCCGGCTCTGGGAACAGCTCATGCATTCGTCACGAGCCGTCGACTGACCGGCCGTGCCCCACTGACCCATCACAACCATGGAGGACAGCGGCCGTATCCAGGTGTCCGGCCATAGCCTCCTGTATGTGTGGAGCAGCCCGTGCGTCTGGATGAACCGGTCGTTGACGGGCTGCTGACCGGTTCGAGTGATCTGCCCCGTCAGCTCGAAATCGAGATCCCGCGCCTGCGGCTGGTCGAACTGCTCGCCCTGCGGTGGGCCCATCCGGTGACCCTGCTGGTCGCTGGTGCGGGGTTCGGCAAGACCACCGTGCTCGCCCAGGCTGTCCGGGCGCACTTGCTCGCCCCGCGCGGAATCGACGCCTGGGTAAGTTGCACTGCGCTGCGATAGGTTGGCCGCCATGACTGATCTGGGGCCCGTCGCCTGGCCACCTGCCCCGATCAGGACCGGGCGGCTCGTGCTCCGCGAGTCCGAGGGTCGGGACCGTGAGGCATTCATCGAGCTGTTCGCCTCGCCAGAGGTGGGCACCTACATCGGTGGCCCTCGACCGCGTGACGAGCTCGAGCGCACGGTGCCGGAGGTGCCCGGGCGGCGCTTCGGCTTTTTCGTGATCGAACTCGGCGGAGCGATGATCGGCATGATCACGCTCGATCGGCGCGACGCGGAGCGTCCGGGTCACGTCCGTCCGGATTCCGGGGAGACCGAGCTCGGCTACCTGTTCCTGCCGGAGGCGTGGGGATGCGGGTACGCCGCCGAGGCGTGTGCAGCGGCACTCGACTGGTTCGCCGACGCGCTTCCCGGCGAGCCGGTGGTGCTCTGCACCCAGACCGCCAATGACCGCTCGATGCGCGTCGCGGCGAAGCTGGGGTTCGTCGAGGTGGAGAAGTTCGAGGAGTACGACGCCGAGCAGTGGTTCGGCGTGTGGTCCTCGGTCACGCCGTCCGGTTGGGCTCGTGCCTGACAGCGCGACGTGATGTGCGCGTTGTCCCCATGGTCGTTGGCGTTCGCTGCGGACTTTTGCTCGTTCGCGGCGCTGGGCGGCGAGGACCACGTGATCATGCGCTATGCGAACTGCTATCGAACCACGTACATGTGGCCTCCCGTCCTGCCAGCGCGGCAGGCGGATGTTCGCGCTCCGCAGTCGTTGCGGGAAGGACTCGCCGTCGAAACCGTAGACGCCGACTATCGCCATCCTGAGCACGGGAAATCATCCACCTGCCTGCTACTCGGCCGGTTCAACCGGCAGCCCTCACCGGAGGCGCCGACGTCGCATCACGCGACGGCGGTCGCCTCAAGCTCGACCATCAGGACGGGGATCGCCAGCCGTGTCACCCCGAGCATCGTGGTGGTCGGCGCCACCCCGGCAGCGCCCAACCGCGAAGCCAGCACGCCGTAGTGCTGAAAGAGCAGATCGACGTCGGTGGTGTAGACGTTGAGCCGGACGAGGTTCGCGAGGGACATGCCGGCCTCGCCGAGAATAGCCTCCAGGTTGTCGAGGCTCAGCGCCAGCTGCGCCGCCATGTCACCGGCATGCTGGGGCTCGCCGTCGCCGCTCATCGCGGTCTGCCCGGAGCAGTACAGGGTCCGGGTGTGCCCGGAGACGATCTCACCCTGGTTGTACCCCAATCCCAACGACCACGACCACGGGTTGACCGCGGTTTGCTCCACTGTCACTTCAGCTCCATTCGATTCATCGCGAGTACGCACGTCCATCGGCCCGGTGGCCACCATCTTCGACGTCGTGTTGATCAGCTTCCCAACGAATCACGACATCCTGTGTCGTGTATTCCGGTAAAGTCTTCGTATGCGCGCCGACCGGTTGGTATCGCTGGTGCTGCTGCTCCGCCAGCACGGCCGGCTGTCCGCGGCCACGCTGGCCCGCGAGCTGGAGGTATCCACCCGCACCGTGCTGCGCGACATCGAGGCGCTGTCCGCGGCCGGCGTCCCGGTCTACGCCGAACGCGGCCGGCACGGCGGTTTCGCATTGTTGCCCGGTTTCCGGACCGAGCTCACCGGACTGAACCACGACGAAGCGCTCGCCCTGCTGGTCGCCGGATCGCGGCGCGGCGCGCAGGTATTCGGCCTCGGCTCGGCGCTCGCTTCGGCCATGCTCAAGGTGGTTGACGCTCTACCCGAAAGCTATCGGGCCACCGCGGCCGGCGCGGCCCAGCGAATGCTCATCGACCCGGAGACCGACCTCCTCTCGCGCCGGCTGGTCGCTGAGGAGGTGCCCGACGCCATCGTGGCCGAGATCCGGCGCGCGGTGTTCGCCGGACACAAGCTGCGCATCCACTACACGGCTGCGGACCAGACCCCGAAGTGGCGCACGGTGGACCCGATCGGCCTGGTCACCGTGCGCGACCAGGGCTACTTGCTGGCCACGAGATCTGGCGCGGACCGCACCTACCGGCTGTCCCGGGTCTTGGCCGCCGAAGAACTCACCGAACCCGCACAGCGACCAGACCGGGTCGATCTGGACCGGGCCTGGCAGGAACGCAGCACGCGGTTCCGGACCGGCGGCGACCAAGTCACCGTGCTGGTACGGGTGAACCCGGCGCGACGCGAGGACTTGGTGGGCACCGCGCTTGCCGTCCGCGCCGAAGAAACCGACGCAGACGGCTGGCTGCGGCTGGAGGTCACCTTCCAAGATGCGAGACACGCCGAATGGGCGCTGTGGCAGCTCGCCACAAACGCGGAAGCCCTGGCCCCGCAGTGGTTGCGCACCGCCCTGCACAACCGCGCCGCCGCGATCGCCACCTGCTACTCGCACCTCGCAGCGGTGCCGTCATTGTTCACGAACAACAAGTTCCCCGACACCGCGCCACCGTCAACATCCACGAGCAACTGACGTCACTTCACGCCGACAGAGCCACTCCTCATGGATGGCGTGCCGCTGCAGGTAGTCGAACTACCGGACCGGGATCTGTTGCTGCGTAAGGCCTCCAGTGTGGTCCGGCGGGTTCCACTGGTGACTGTCCTGAACGGCCAGGCGGACGGTGTAACGGTGAAGGTGTTGACTAAAACCCCACTGGAGGACCGCGCCAAACATCCGACCAGATAACGGGATATTAGCACCGGATTCCATCCTGATAAGAACCACGTCACTATCCAGTTGTGTTCACAGCAAATAGTCCTGAAGAGATCCAATGCCGCCCGGCTGGGCTGAGGTGGATTCTTCGATCCCATTCGGCGTTACACGCAGACACTCGCGGGCGTCACCGACGTCCCTCACGCGGCGTCTTGTCGTTTTCGGCGTCACGGCGACGCGCCTGCGCGGCCCGCAGGACACCAGGCGATTGGTTCGTTCCGAGTTGGTCGGCGCCGGGGCGACTGGAGTCGAACCAGCCGTGGTCCAGGTAATCCGGAGCCCAGTGCGGCGGCCTCGGCCGCTAAGGACCGGTCGGGCCGGTACTTAGCGAGAAATTAGCGAGCTCTTTTATGGTTGTGACTGCTTCTCATTAAGTTCGAAGCGGAGCCGGCGGAATCTCGGCAATGGCCCTGCCTGAAGCCGGCTCATCCGATCTGCACGAAGGGGAAATAATATGATTCATCGTTTGGTGAAACTCGGCGTAGCGGCAGCCGCTATTGCAGGAGTCGCGGTTGTGGGGGGTGTGACGGCCACGTCGGCGCAGGCGGCACCGTGCGGTGGCTACGAGACCAGCAGCTGGGCGTACTACAACCACTGCGGCAGCGGCTACATCCAGATCAAGGTCGATCGGAACTGGCCGACCAAGGACACCTACCAGTGCGTAGGCCCTGGCATCACCGGCTTGGGCACCGCCAGCGGCGTCAACCGTTCCTGGTACGTCGGCGGCTGCTGATCATGTCGGCCCGTCGAGTGGCGGCGGTGATCGCAGTGTCGGGCGCGGCGATGCTTGGACTATCCGGCATCGCCTCCGCCAGCGGCGAAGTCCAGGTTCCCGGCGCGAGGTTCGCGTTCGACTCCCGCACAGACCAGCTCAGGTTGTGGGACACCGCCGATGACGGCAACCGCGTCTATGCGGTGGTGCAGTACCAAGGACGGACAGTGTGGATGTACAACGCTTCCGGACCGGGTTCTGTCGAAACCACAAAGCTTCCGGCCGGCAGCGGCAACGAGATCGTCTACAAGGTCTGTGTGGACAATCCTGGGTTGGCCACCTGCTCGCCGTGGAGGAAGGACGTCACCTGATCGATGCGGTCAAGAACCGTCCGAGCTGCAAAGCCTTTGTTTCGCCAGTGGTGTGAGGACGTGCTCAAGCCGGCTGTCCTGACCTGAGCACCACCGCGGCGAGGAACGTCCCGCTGCTGATGGCACCGGGGATTCGACCGAGTACGTCCAGGCCGAATCCCCGGTGCCGTCAGGAACCGCCCGGATCACGAAGCCCATCGAACAGACTTACGGGACACGCCCTAGCGCCCCGAAGGGTGCTTGACCCGGTCGACCCGTGGGGATGTACTGAAGCAGGTGGCAATCCCGCCGGGACCGGCCGGTCCGAGCTGCCTCGCGTGAGGCTGATGGCTCCTGGTCAAGGCGTGCGGCGATCACTCGTGCCAGGAGGACGGTGAATGAAAAGCTCCGGGCGGGCCCTGCGGCTGTCGATCTTCGTAGGCGACAGCGACGTGTGGCATCACAAGCCCCTCTACACCGAGATCGTGCGGCGCGCCCATGAGGCTGGGCTCGCCGGGGCCAGTGTCATCCGTGGCGTCGAAGGGTACGGAGCCACCTCCAAGATCCACACCGCACACGCATTCCGACTCAATGACGACCTCCCTTTGCTGATCATCATTGCCGACACCGAAGAGCGGGTGCGGGCGTTCTTGCCTCGGCTGGACGACCTCGGCATCAGCGGACTGGTGACCATCGACGAGGTCGAAACCATCCGCTATACCGCTCCCGAACCTAAACACACCCATTGGTGGCACGCCGCCGAGTAACCCGCGGTCTGCTTTGCCTCCCACGCCGAGGTTCGGGGGTGAACTTCCGCACAGGTGCCGGTCGGTGCGAGCGCACGGCCGCTAGAGTCGACAGCCAGCGGCGGTGGGGCTCGCCGCTCCGGATATCGGAGAACCGCGGCACGTCGCCGCCAACAGTCCCTACTCGAGTCCCGACGGTTATGGTCGGGTTCAAGTAGGAGGCCTGTATGCGCGGCGAGGCTGAGCTGACCGGACCCATCGATCCGGACGTTGATGTTCGTATCGATTCCCAGCGGCGTGAGCTGACTCGTTCGCACGGTGCCGTGCTCGTCGCCATCGCCCTCGGCGGTGGTATCGGCGCAGTCGCCAGGTTTGGGCTGGCCCAGGCGCTGCCGACCCGCATCGGGCAGTTCCCGTGGGGCACGTTCGTGACCAACGTTGCCGGCTGTTTCCTGATCGGCGTGCTGATGGTGCTGATCACCGAGGTACTCTCCGCCCACCCGCTGGTACGACCCTTTCTCGGGGTAGGCATCCTCGGCGGATTCACCACCTTCTCCACCTACGCCGTGGAAATCCGCGGCCTGCTGCAACCCGGCTCGGCCGGGCTGGCGTTCGGGTACCTTGCCGGCACCTTGATCTGCGCGATGCTCGCTGTCATCGCCGGAGTGTGGCTCACCCGGACGATGACCGGTTCCGCCCGCGCCTCCGAGCAGGAGGGCTGACATGCACCTCACCGGACACGCCCTCCGCGCGTTGATCCTCCTCGGCGAGGACGACACCTGGCGCCACAAACCGGTCCACCACGAAATCGTGAAGCGGGCCCGCGAGGCGGGCTTGGCCGGTGCCACCGTGCTGCACGGATGCGAAGGATTCGGCACCACCAAGCTGATCCACACGGACCGGATACTGAGCATGACCGACGACCTGCCCATTGTCGTGATCATCGTCGACACCGAGGACAAGGTCCGCGCGTTCCTGCCCGAGCTCGACGAGCTCGTGACCGACGGCACGGTGATCCTCGACCAGGTCGAGGTCCTGCGCTACGAGGGGGAACAACAAGCATGACCGTCGCATTGGTCTTCGTCGGCGCGATGGTCGGCGCACCGCTTCGCTACCTGACCGACCGTGCGGTGCAGAACCGCCACGACACCCTGTTCCCCTGGGGAACGTTCAGCGTCAACATGGCCGGCTGCCTGATCCTCGGCGCGCTCACCGGAGCCGCGATGTCCCCGAGTCTGCTTGCGTTGTTCGGTACCGGTTTCTGTGGCGCGTTGACCACCTACAGCACCTTCAGCTACGAAACGCTGCGGCTGGTCGAGAACAAGGCCTACTTCTACGCCGCGATAAACGTGACCATCAGTGTGATCACCGGCGTCGGCGCCGCATTGCTCGGCTACACCGCACTC
Organism: Amycolatopsis sp.; assembly: GCF_036008905.1. GTDB lineage: Bacteria > Actinomycetota > Actinomycetes > Mycobacteriales > Pseudonocardiaceae > Amycolatopsis. The sequence goes on from NZ_DASYMU010000068.1 coordinate 82,758, forward strand.
CACACCATGATTGGCTGACCACCTCAATCAGCGCGCGGCTGAAGGTCCACTTCCTTCGCGAAAAGCTGCCGCCAGCCGCAAACTCTCATTCGCCCGCCGAAGCCCACGCCACGTTTGCCCTTCTCATCAGTAAAGCTTCCGCCCCTAGTGTCTCGTGATTCCGTTTGGTTTACGTCGGGTTGACGGGATGTGGTGTTGGCTGGGTCGGTGGAGTTGACGTCGGAGCAGCGCGCGGAGTTGCAGGCCCTGGTGTATAGCCCAGATGTGGTGGCGACGGTCGCGACGAGGGCCCGGATCGTGCTGTGGTGCAGCGAAAACAAGCAGAAGAAGGACGTCGCCGCGTTGGCTGGAGTGTCGCGGCCGACCTTGGATTTGTGGCTGGCTCGCTACGGCGCGGAGGGGATCGCGGGCCTGCTCGACCGGCCGCGGGGTGCGGCTCGTGAGCAGGTCCCGGCGTCGGTCCGAGCCCGGATCCTGGCGCTGAGCCGGACCAGCCCGCCGCCCTCGACCGGGCTGTCGCATTGGTCGAGCCGGGAGATGGTCGCGTTCATGGCCCGCACCGAGGGTGTGTCGGTCTCCTTCCACTATGTCGCGAAACTGTGGCGGGACAACGGGATCAGACCTCATCGTCACGGCACGTTCAAGGTCAGCAAGGATCCGGAGTTCGCGGAAAAGG
>NZ_DASYMU010000069.1:0-17316 GCF_036008905.1 Amycolatopsis sp.
GCCGCCGAGGTGGCCCCCTTCCCGGCGCTGGCGCTGCCGTTCAAAGCGGGCCAGCAGGTGTATTCCGCCGGCATCCACTCCGACGACGGCAGCACCGGCGTGAAGAACGCCCTCGACCTCAGCCCGGCCGACAAGACCGTGCGGGCGCCGCTGGCCGGCACGGTGCACCTGCAGCACTGCGCCGGCGGCGACTGGGTGACCATCGACCACGAAGGTGGCCTGCGCACCGGGTACTACCACATGGAGGGCATCGCGGTCACCGACGGTCAGCAGGTCGAGACCGGCACGGTGCTCGGTTCGGTCGGCAACGCCCTGCCGTGCGGCGGCAGCACGACCGGCGCGCACGTGCACTTCACTCTGTGGACCCTCCCCGCGGCGACGGCCTCCGCGCGGAGCGATTCCCCGAGGGCTTCGGGCAACTGGAATGGCGTTTCGTACGCGCAGCTTTCGAGTGATTTCGCGGACGCTTTCGGCGAGAGCGTCGATGGCAAGACGATCGGCGGCTGGCTGTTCACCGAAGGCGCCGAGCAGTACAAAGGCACCGCGACCCGGGTGCGCGACGGCCGCTTCACCAAGCTCCCCGGCCGCTTCCGCTACGAGGGCTGACCCCTCCCAAAAGTGGCATGAACGGACCTTTCATCTCGGTTTTCGAGATGAAAGGTCCGTTCATGCCACTTCGCGTGGGCAGTGAGCGGGGTCTCAGTTCGTGGGAAGGGGCTCGCGCGGCGGGAAATCCTCGGCTAACGTCTCCGGCAGGTCACGAGTGCCAGCATCAAGCCCCGGCTTGCTGGCCGGCAACCCTCCTTCCGCGGTGGGGTGCCCCGGGTGAGGACCTGGCCCATCCCCAAACGGGGTGGTGGGCAAGCGCGGATCCCTCATGGGGTCCCCAGGACCGCCGAGGAGACATCATGACTCTCGCACTCGAACGCATTTCTGCCACTGAAACCCTTGCGCCGCAAGACTTTCCGACTGTTGTCGGGTCGCGTCTGCGGGTACCGCTGGTGACCGGCGAGCAGGTCGGCTACGCGAACCTCGACCACGCCGCCAGCGCCCCCTGTCTCGACGCCGTGCGTGACGCCGTCGACGAGTTCCTTCCCTGGTACGCCAGTGTTCACCGCGGCGCGGGCTTCGCTTCGCAGGTGTCGACCAAGCTCTACGAGCGCACTCGCGACGTGCTGCGCCGCTTCGTCGACGCGCGTTCCGGCGACACCGTGGTGTTCACCCGCAACACCACCGATTCCTTCAATCTGCTGGCGCGGGCCTTGCCCCGCAACACTTCCGTCGTCGTGTTCGACACCGAGCACCACGCCGCGCTGCTGCCGTGGAAGGGCCGCAACGTCCACCGCGTGCCGACGCCGCGCACGCGCCTCGAAGCGGTGTCCGCTGTGGACGGTGCGCTCGCCGCCTGCCCGGAAGGACCGCGGCTCGTCGTCATCACCGGCGCGTCCAACGTCACCGGAGAACTGTTGCCCGTCAAGGAAATCGCCGCCGTCGCCCGTCGTTACGGCGCCCGCATCGCGCTCGACGGCGCGCAGCTCGCGCCGCACCGCCGGATTTCGCTGCGGGAACTGGACGTCGACTACGTGGCGATCTCCGGGCACAAGCTGTACGCGCCTTTTGGTGCGGGCGCGCTGATCGGGCGTGCGGACTGGTTGCGCGCGGCGCAGCCGTACCTGACCGGCGGTGGCGCGACCAAGGTCGTCACCGGTGAAGGTGATCAGCTCGGCGTCGTGTGGAACTCCGGGCCGGAGCGGCACGAGGCCGGTTCGCCCAACACCGTTGGCGTGTATGCCCTCGGTGTCGCCTGCGAGCAGCTTTCCGCCCGGTGGGACCAGGTCGCCGAGCACGAAGTCGTTTTGCTCGAACGCCTCCAGCGCGGGCTTGCGGCCGTGCCGGGACTCGCCGAACTGCGGCTGTTCGACGCCGCTGTCGAACGCGTCGGCACGATCAGTTTCGTGCTGGACGGGTTCGAGCCCGGCTGGCTCGCCGCGGTCCTTTCGGCCGAGTACGGAATCGGCGTGCGCGACGGCGCGTTCTGCGCGCATATCGCGACCAGGCGGCTCATCAAGGAGACCGGATCCCAGGCGCAGCAAGCTGTCCGGGTCAGCCTCGGGCTCGGGACCACCGAGGAGCACGTCGACCGGCTGCTGCTCGCGCTGCGTCAGATCGTCGCCAGGGGCGCACGCTGGACCTACGCCAAGAAGGACGGCCGCTGGGCGCCGATCGACGACCCGCGTGAGCTGCCTGCCTTCCTGCGCTGAAAGCAACTTCGCTAGGCTTTTCCCGTATGGGGAAGAAGTTCTGGTTTCCGTTGGCGTTGCTGGGATTCGTGCTGATCGCGCTCGCGCTCGTGCCACCGGGCAACGAGAGCCCGTTCGCCTGGGTGAGCTCGTCGGTTTCGGGCGGGGTCCCGATTCACGCGGTTTCCGTGACGCAAGTGGCCACCGGTGATTTTCACGTTCTCGGGACGCGCGCGGATTACTGGCCCTATCTGGTCGCGGCGATCTTCGTCGCGACCGTGGCCTGGTACGCCGTGCGCGCCGAGAAGCCCAGGCCGTGGCGGCGGCTGGCCGCGATCGCCTTTTGCGGGCTAATCGCGATTCCGATCGCCGGGATCGTCGCCGACGGGATGATGTCCCACGGCGACGGGCGTGAGCTGCTCGGCACGGTGATGGGCCTGTTCGCGCTGCTCGGGGCGGGTGGCGCCGCGTGGGCGTACTTCCGGCTCGGACCCGGCCGGGGTGCTGCGATCATCATCGCGGTGATGTTCGGCCCGCTCGCCGTGTACGCCTGGCTCGTGGCGCTGGTGCCGCAGACGGCCGAAGCGCTGCTCCCCGGGCTGGGGCTGCTCGCGCTGGCGTGGTTCGAGCGCAGCGTGCTGCTGGCGTCGGTCACGCTGGCCTTCTTACTGGCCGTGATCGTGTTCACGACCGGCCTGGCGGCGCTGCTCGTCCCCGCCGCGGTGATGCTCGCGGGCGCGATCGCGACCCTCCTGACGCACCGGCCGCCCTCCGCCGACACGGCCTGAGCAGGGCCAGTGGACAATGGAGGGGTGAGTACCGATCCCGAATCGCGGCCAGAGACCGCTCCCGTGGCGGCCGAGGTCGCCGAACCCGGGCCGGTCGCCGAGCCGGCACTGCCCAAACGGCGTATCGGCCTGGTGTTCCTGGTCGCCGTGCTGGCCTTCGCCGCGGACCTGGTCACGAAGATCATCGTGGTCTCCACGCTCGAGCGCCACGAGCCGATCCCGGTGCTCGGCGGGCTCGTCTACTTCCAGCTCGTCCGCAACGGCGGCGCCGCGTTCTCCATCGCGACCGGGATGACCTGGATCCTCGCGATCATCGCCGCCGCCGTGGTCATCGCCATCATCTGGCTGGCGGGGCGCCTGCGCTCGGTCGGCTGGGCCATCGGCCTCGGGCTTGTCCTGGCCGGGGCGTTCGGCAACCTGGTCGACCGGATCTTCCGGGCGCCGTCGCCGTTCCAGGGTCACGTCGTCGACTTCGTCTCGGTGTTCGCGCCGAACGGCGAGGCGTGGCCGATCTTCAATGTCGCCGACTCGTGCATCTGTGTCGGCGGGGTGCTGATCGTGCTGCTCTCCCTGCTGGGCAAGGAGTACGACGGCCGATCCACAAAGGACTCGAAGAGTCCCGGAAAAACCACAGTGAAGGCCGAGGAAAACCAGTGAGTGCCCGAATGTTGCCCGTCCCCGACGGCCTGGAGGGCATGCGTGTCGACGCCGGGCTCGCCAAGCTGCTCGGCCTCTCCAGGACCACCGTGGCCGAGCTCGCCGCGGCCGGTGACGTCCTGATCGACGGCAAGCCCGCGGGCAAGTCCGACCGGCTGCTGGCCGGCGGGATCCTCGAAGTGACGCTGCCCGAGCCGGTCAACCACAACGAGGTCATCGTCGAGCCGGTGCCCGGGATGACGATCGTGTTCCAGGACGACGACATCGTGGTCGTCTCGAAGCCGGTCGGTGTCGCCGTGCACCCGAGCCCCGGCTGGACGGGCCCGACCGTCGTCGGTGGCCTCGCGGCCGCGGGGCTGCGCATCTCGACGTCCGGCTCCGCCGAGCGCCAGGGCGTCGTGCACCGCTTGGACGCCGGGACGACCGGGGTCATGGTCGTCGCCAAGAGCGAGCACGCGTACACGATGCTGAAGCGCGCGTTCAAGGAACGCACCGTCGACAAGGGCTACACCGCGCTCGTCCAGGGCCACCCGGACCCGACACGCGGCACCATCGACGCCCCGATCGACCGGCACCCGCGCCAGGACTACCGCTACGCCGTCGTCGAAGGCGGACGGCCGAGCATCACGCACTACGAGGTCGTCGAGGCCTTCCCCGGTGCGTCGCTGGCGGAGATCAAGCTGGAGACCGGCCGGACGCACCAGATCCGCGTGCACTTCTCGGCGATGCGCCACCCGTGCGTCGGCGACCTGACCTACGGCGCGGACCCGACGCTCGCGAAGCGGCTCGGCCTCACCCGCCAATGGCTGCACGCGCGGACGCTCGGCTTCCACCACCCGTCCGACGGCCGGTGGGTCCAGTTCGAAACCGAGTTCCCGGACGACCTCGCGAAGGCGCTGAAGATCCTTCGCTCGGAGAACTGAGTTTGTTGCGGTAACCGCAACAGTTACCGCCTTCGGGCGGACTCTCGCGTGTACTGCTTCCCGCTCACTCTCCGTGAGCAATGATGTGCCGATGGCCATCGATTCGGACCCGACCGTCCGCGCGCAAGAGTTGGGCGAAGCGCTACGCGTGCTTCGCGAGGAAGCCAACCTGAGCGTCCGCACGGCCGGTGCCCGGATCGACGCCTCGGCGAGCAAGATCAGCCGGTTGGAAAACGGGAAGAACGCCGTCGCGATCGACGATGTGGCGGCGTTGCTGGCGGTCTACCAGGTGACGGGCCCACGACGCCGGAAGCTACTCGACCTCGCCCACGAGGCCGAACAACGCGGCTGGTGGCAACGCAACACGCTGACTTTCGCCGAACGCCAGGAAACCCTGATGTCCCTGGAATCCCGCGCCCTCGCCATCACCAGCTTCGAACCGATCGTCGTGCCGGGTCTGCTGCAGACCGGCGAGTACACCCGCGCGATCATGGTCGAGTCGGGCATTGTCGACGACCAGGATGTCGAAAACCGGATGATCACCCGTCTCCAACGGCATTCAGTGCTGTTGCGGAGACAGCCGCCGGGCCTGCTGGCGATCATCGACGAACTCGCACTGCGCCGAGTGATCGGCGGCCGCGATGTGCTGCGCCGCCAACTAGAGCATCTGGTCGAAATGGCTCAACGACCGAATATCGCCATCCGGATCGTGCTGAATGCGGACCGAGGCCATCCCGGGATCGATGGCGGATTCTTGGTGATCCGGCGCCCAGAAGGCACCCCAGTGGTGTTTCTGGCGAACCTCACCTCAAGTCTTTTTCTGGAGGAAACGGCCGAGATCGCGCAGTACGAGCAGGTCACCAGGGAGCTGCTCAACCACGCGCTCGATCCGGCCGAATCGCTCCGGTACCTTGGCGAACAGGCAAGACGACTGGACACAGGAGTGCCATATGAAGATCACCCCCGAGCGGCTGATCTGGATTAAGAGCAGCTACAGCGGCACTACGGAGAACTGCGTCGAGCTGGCTTTCACAAAGTCCTCAGTCCTGGTGCGCGATTCCAAAGACCCCGCCGGTGGCACCCTCCACACCTCCGCCACCACCCTGCGCGCCCTCCTCACCCACCTCACCTGACGGTCCGTGAAGGCCACATTGAGGGACTCTGAGTCCCTCAATGTGGCCTTCACGGCCAGTTCGCAGGAGGAGTGGGGCGGTTAGTCCTCGATGGACCAGGTGAGGGTGCGGTCGTCCGGTTCGGGGCGCGGGCTCCATCGCACGGAGACGACCTTGGTCGCGTCGGGCAGCACGTAGACGGTGTGACCGCCCAGGGTTTCCCCCGGCTGGACGCCGATCTTGTGCGGCGGCCGCGAGGTGAGCGACACGGGCGCTTTGCCGATGGCGGTGCCGTCCTCGGCGATCAGCTCGAGGTAGTTGTCCGGCAGCGAAACGAACGGGATGCCACCGCGGTTGGTGATCTCGGTGTGCACGACGACGGCGCGTTCGCCCTCGTCGAGGCGGTAGCCGGCGGCGCTGAACAGGAAGTCCGCCGGGTCCTGGACTTCGAGGAGTCCGACGGTCAGTTGTTCGCCTTCCAAGCCCAGGGTCTCCATCGCGTCCCCGGTCCGGCCGCGCTTGCCCGCAGGTTGGCCGGGTGATTTCTCGTCGCCGCGGGCCCAGGACGCCGTCTGCGGCGGACCCCAGGTGCTCATCACCGGGTCCGGTGGCGGAGGCGGCGCGTACTGCTGCTGTTGCTGCGGGGGAGCGGGCGGACGAGAGACAGGCGGTGGGGGCGGGGCGTAGCGGCCCGACGGCGTGCCCTGCACGTTGTACGTGCCAGAAGGCGTCGCCTGCTGTGGAGGTCGAGGCGGTGGCTGTTGCTGGTAGCCCGGCCAAGGCGCGCCGAGCGCGGCACGCAGGCCGTTCGGGTCGCTTTCCACGCCCACGAGCAGCGGCAACCCACTGCCCGACAGCGCGACCAGCCGGTACGCCACCTCGCGCGGGTCCATCCCGACCTTCGCGGCCAATTCGTGGACGGCCGTCTTACCCAGCTCGGCCAGCGCGGCGAGCAGTCGGGCATCCACGGGATCGGTCACGGCCACCCCGCGAACGCTACCTGCTCCCCTCCGCGCCCGCGCCGAAGGCCGCCGTGATTCCCCGGCGCCGAGGTGGTGTCTCCAACTAGTGTTGGAATCACCGCAGTCGCCGACCCCTGGGGATGAACGATGACCGAAGTGGCCACCCTTGCCGACGAGTTCGTCGAAGCGATGTTCGACGCCGAGCCGCTCTGGCCGGTGCTGCTGGGCATCCCTTCGCCGAGGACCGGGCTGGCTGATCTCAGCGCCGAAGCCGAACAGGGCTACCGCGCGAACCTGACCCGGTTCATCCAGCGCGCCCGCGAGCTGGACCCGGCCGGGCTGAGCGCGCCGGACAGGGTGACGCGCGAGGTCCTGATCAACCAGGCACAGGGCGCCCTCGACGAGATCGACTCCCGCTGGGCCGGGTTCAACATCAGCGGCCTGTTCGCCTCCCCGGCCGCCGGGCTACTCAGCTCGTTGCCGATGGTCCCGGTGACCAACGCCGAAGAGGGCGCCGCGCAGCTGGAGCGGCTCGCGGTCATCCCGGCGTTCCTGCAGCAGTCGCTGCAGCGACTGCGCGACGGCGTCGCGGTGGGCTTGCTGCCCGTGGCCCCGCTCGTCCAAGGCGCCATCGCGCAGATCGACCGCTACCTGGCCGACCCCGAATCGGACCCGTTGCTGCGCCAGCCCGCGCCGGACGAAGACTTCGAACAGCGTCGCGCCGAGGTCCTGCGTGACGTCGTGCACCCGGGATTCGCGGCGTACCGCGACGCGCTGATCGCCGAGATCGCGCCGCACGGCCGGCCCGAGGAGAAGCCCGGCGTCTGCTGGCTGCCCGAGGGCAAGGAGATCTACACCTTGCTCGCGCGCAAGCACACGACCACCGACCGGACGCCGGAAAGCCTGCACGCCACCGGGCTCGAGGTCATCGAGCGGCTCGCCACGGAGTACCGCGAGATCGGCTCGCGCGTGTTCGGCACCGAAGACCTCGCGGAGATCTTCGCCCGCCTCCGCACGGACCCGGCGCTGCGCTGGGAAAGCGCGGAGGAGTTGCTGGACAGCGCCCGCGCCGCCATCACCCGGGCCGACGAGGCCGCGCCCGCGTGGTTCGGCCGGATCCCGCCGCAGGAGTGGAAGGTCGAGGCCGTCCCGGCGGACGCGGCGCCCGCGGCGCCGCCCGCGTACTACATGCAGCCCTCGTCCGACGGCTCCCGCCCCGGCATCTACTTCGCGAACACCCACGAAGTCACCGAGCGCCAGAAGCATGTGGCCGAGGCGACGGCGTTCCACGAAGCCATTCCCGGGCACCACTTCCAGATCAGCACCGCGCTCGGCCTCGACGATCTGCCGCTGCTGCGCCGGATCGGCGACTTCAACGCCTACATCGAGGGCTGGGGGCTCTACTCCGAGCGCCTCGCCCTGGAGATGGGTCTCTACTCCGGTGACGTCGCGCTGCTCGGCATGCTGACGCTGGATTCGATGCGCGCCGGTCGGCTCGTGGTCGACACGGGGCTGCATTCGCTGGGCTGGAGTCGCCAGAAGGCGGTGGACTTCCTCGAGGAGAACACGCCGATGGCGAAGGTCGAGATCGAGGCGGAGATCGACAGGTACATCGCGTATCCCGGGCAGGCGTTGTCGTACATGGTCGGCAGGCTGGAGATCCTGCGCATCCGCGAAACCGCGGAGAAGGCGCTGGGCTCCCGCTTCGATATCAAGGAGTTCCACGATCTCGTGCTGGGCGGCGGCGCGTTGCCGTTGTCGGTGCTCGACTCGGTCGTGGCGGAATGGGTGGCAGGCAAATGAGCGAGATCAACGCACTGGCGGACGAATACATCGAGGCGTACTTCAAGGCGCAGCCGTGGCGCGCTTCGCTCATGGGTCTCCCGGGCGACCACGATCGGTTGCCGGACTTGAGTGTCGATGCTGAGCAGGCGCGTCGCGCGGAACTGCTGGACTTCGTCGAGCGGGCCGAAACCCTGCGTGCGGGCACGCTGTCTCCGCAGGAAGCGGTAACGGCCGACGTCGTGATCCAGCAGGCCAAGGCCGCGGTGGACGCGATCGACGCACGGACGCTCGAATTCGTCGTCAGCGATGGATTGTCGTCTCCCGCCCTGCAACTGCTGGTGGGGCTGCCGGTCATCTCGTTGAACGACGAGGAGAAAGCCAAGGGCTTTCTCGTCAGGCTGGCCGCCATACCGTCCTTTTTGGACGATCTGAGCGCGCGGCATCGCCGCGGACTCGCCGACGGCCTGATTCCGCCGAAGTTCCTCATCGACGGCGGAATCGCTTACGTGGACCGGTATCTCTCCGATCCCGACGGTGATCCGTTGCGTATCGCGTCGACAGCCGAGGTCGAAGGCTTCGAGCAGGAGCGGGACAGGCTGCTCGCCGAAGTCGTGCGCCCGGCGTACCGGCGTTACCGCGACTTCCTCGCCACTGAGCTCAAACCGCACGGCCTGCCCGAGGACAAGCCCGGCCTGTCCTGGCTTCCCGGCGGTGACGAAAAGTACGCCGCGCTGATCCGCGTGCACACCACCACCGAACGCACCGCCCAGGACCTGCACGACACCGGGCTCGACCTCATCGCGAAGCTCGCCGATGAGTACCGCGAACTCGGCGCGCGGGTGTTCGGGACCAAGGATCTCGCGGAGATCTTCGAGCGGCTGCGCACCGACCCGGCACTGCGGTGGCGTGACGGCGACGAGATGCTGGAGTCCGCGCGTGAGACGATCGCCCGCGCGGAAGCCGTTTCCCCGCAATGGTTCAGCACGATTCCGGAGCAGAAGTGCGAGGTGCGCGCCGTCCCGGAGTCGGAGGCCGAAGGCGGCACGATCGCGTACTACTTCGAGCCCGCGCTCGACGGTTCGCGCCCGGGTATCTACTTCGCCAACACTTTCGACGCGCACAAGCGGCCCCGGCACGCCGGTGAGGCGATCGCGTTCCACGAAGCCGTTCCGGGACACCATTTCCAGCTCAGCACCGCGCTCGGGCTGACCGAACTCCCGTTGCTGCGCCGGATCGCCGACATCAACTCCTACATCGAGGGCTGGGGTCTCTACGCCGAGCGCCTCGCCGACGAGATGGGGCTGTACTCCGGCGACGTCGCCAAGTTCGGCATGCTGACGCAGGATTCGATGCGCGCCGGTCGGCTCGTCGTCGACACCGGGTTGCACGCGCTGGGCTGGAGCCGTCAGCAGGCGATCGATTTCCTGCGGGACAACACCCCGATGGCGGCGCTGGAGATCGAGGCGGAGATCGACCGGTACGCCGCGAACCCGGGCCAGGCGTTGTCGTACATGGTGGGGCGCCTCGAAATCGAGCGCATCCGGGCCGAAGCGACAGCGGCGTTAGGGGAGAAGTTCGACATCCGCGCGTTCCACGACGTCGTCCTCGGCAGCGGGAACCTGCCGCTGCTCGTGCTCGAAGCCGTTGTCACCGCGTGGGTCGCGACAGTCTGATCACTGTCTTAAAGGAGAAAAAGTTCGTGGCGACATGGCTGGAGCTGCCCGAAAACACCGGGTTCGGCCTGGACAACCTGCCGTACGGCGTCTTTTCGCGGGGCGGCGGGCCGAAACGCGTCGGGGTGGCGATCGGCGACGGCGTCCTGGATCTGTTCGCGGCGGCCGAGCAAGCGGGTGAGGCGTTCGCGAACCTGCTCGGCGACGGGACGCTCAACCCGCTGCTCGCCGCCGGGCGGCCGGTGTGGCGCCAGGTCCGCGCGTGGGTCACCGAGTGGCTCACCGATCCCGCGCACCGCGAGCTCGTCGGCTCGCATCTGGTGCCGCTCGACGGCGTCCAGCTGCATCTGCCGTTCGAGGTCGCGGACTACGTCGACTTCTACTCCAGTGAGCACCACGCCATCAACGCCGGTCAGATCTTCCGCGGCGCCGACGACGAGCTGATGCCGAACTGGAAGCACCTGCCGATCGGCTATCACGGCCGCGCGGGCACGGTCGTCGTCTCCGGCACCGAGGTGACGCGGCCGAGCGGACAACGCAAGCCGCGCAACGAAACCGTCCCGACTTTCGGGCCTTCGCGCAGTCTCGACATCGAAGCGGAGGTCGGGTTCGTCGTCGGTGTTCCGTCCGAGCAGGGCAAACCAGTCGGCACGGACGCGTTCGCGGACCACGTTTTCGGCGTGTGCCTGGTGAACGACTGGTCGGCGCGGGACATCCAGGCGTGGGAGTACCAGCCGCTCGGGCCGTTCCTCGGCAAGTCGTTCGCGACCTCGATCTCGCCGTGGATCGTCCCGCTCGACGCGCTCGAACACGCTCGCGTCGCGTCGCCGCCGCAGGATCCCGAGCCGCTGCCGTACCTGCGGCACGACGAGAACTGGGGCCTGGACCTGGCGATGGAGGTCCGGCTCAACGGCCATCTCGTGTCCAGCCCGCCGTTCGCGACCCAGTACTGGACGGCGGCGCAGCAGCTCGCGCACCTGACGGTCAACGGCGCGAGCCTGCGCACCGGCGACCTGTACGCGTCGGGCACGGTCAGCGGGCCGGAGCGGGACCAGCGCGGGTCGTTCCTCGAGCTCGGCTGGGGCGGGCGTGAGCCGTTCGACCTGCCGGACGGCACGCAGCGCACGTTCCTGCTGGACGGCGACGAAGTGAGCATCAGCGCCACCGCGCCCGGCCCGGGTGGCAGCCGGATCGGCTTCGGCGAGGTGCGGGGACGGGTTTTGCCCGCGTGCTGACGACGTTGGCCGTGGAGAACTACCGGTCTTTGCGCTCGGTGGTTCTCCCGCTCGGGCGGCTGACCGTGGTCACCGGCGCGAACGGCACCGGGAAGTCGAGCCTGTACCGGGCGTTGCGGCTGCTCGCCGACGCTTCCCGCAACGGCGCGATAGCCGCGCTCGCGCGGGAAGGCGGCCTGCGGTCGACGTTGTGGGCGGGGCCGGAAACGGTCGGGCGTTCGGTGCGCGAAGGCCGTCATCCGGTGCAGGGCGTCGCGCGCACCAAACCCGTGAGCCTGCAGCTGGGCTTCGGTGGTGACGAGTTCGGTTACGCCGTCGACTTCGGTCTTCCGACGCCGCACGAGACGCAGTTCAACCTCGATCCCGAGGTCAAACGGGAAAGCGTCTGGACCGGTCCGGTGTTCAAGCCCGCGTCGCTGCTCGCCGACAGGCACGGCACCAGGGTCCTGACGCGTGATGAGACGGGCGCGTGGGCGGGGGAGCCGGACACGATCCGGCCGACCGACAGCATGCTCAGCGAGTTCGCCGATCCGCGCCGCGCGCCGGAACTGCTGGTGGTGCGCGAGCGGATCCGTTCTTGGCGGTTCTACGACCACTTTCGCACCGACATCTCCGCGCCCGCCCGCGAGAGCCGGATCGGGACGCGGACGCCGGTGCTCGGGCACGACGGCGGTGACGTCGCGGCGGCGTTGCAGACGATCCGCGAGAGCCAGTACGCCGACGCGCTGGACGAAGCCGTCGACCACGCGTTCCCGGGTTCGCGCATCGACGTCGTCAACGCCGACGGCCGGTTCGATCTGCGGCTCCACCAGCATGGTCTGCTGCGCCCGCTGGCCGCCGCGGAGCTGTCCGACGGGACGCTGCGGTACCTGCTGTGGATCGCCGCGCTGCTCACGCCGCGGGCGCCGGAGCTGCTCGTCCTCAACGAGCCGGAGACCAGCCTGCACCCGGATCTGCTTCCGCCGCTGGCCGAGCTGATCGCGCAGGCGGCCCGGAACACGCAGCTCGTCGTCGTGTCGCACTCCGCGCCGCTCATCGAGGCGCTGGAGAAGGTCGCCGGGGAGCTGGCGACGGTCGCGCTGGTGAAGGAGTTCGGCGAGACCACCGTGCTCGGCCAAGGCCGTCTCGACCGCCCTTCCTGGCACTGGCCCAAACGCTGAGCCCGGGGAAAGTGTCGACATGTTCCCGCTGTTGACATGAGGTCAACAGGTGGCATCATCGGGGGATGACCAGCACGAGCCTTTCCGGCGAGCGCCAGGCGTTCGCCGACGCCGTCAAGGACTTCTGCCGCCGCGAGTTCGGCACGCGTGAGCGTCGCCTGGAGCTCACCGAAGGCGGCAAACACGCGCACAGCCAGGAGATCTACCAGAAGATGGCGGACCTCGGCTGGCTCGGCGTGAACCTGCCGTCGGCCTACGGCGGCTCCGACGGGGGAGCGGTGGACCTCACGCTCTTCCTGGAGAACACCGCCTACGGACTGGCCCCGATCGGGGGATTCGCGACGTCGATCATCGTTGCCGCGGCATACGAGAAGTTCGGCACCGAGGAGCAGAAGAACGACGTGCTCGCCGGGGTCACCCGTGGCCGCGTGCAGGCGATCTCGATGTCCGAGCCGGAAGCCGGTTCCGACGTCGGCGCGCTGGTCTGCAGGGCCGAGCGTGTCGACGGCGGTTTCCTGGTCAACGGGCAGAAGACCTGGTGCTCGGCCGCGCATATCGCCGACAACATCCTGCTCGTCGCGCGGACGTCGTCGGCGGGCGGCAAACACGAGGGCATGACGATGTTCCAGGTGCCGACGACCGTCGAGGGCCTGCGGATCAGCGGCATCGACACCATGGGCGGCAAGGAGGTCAACGACCTCTACTTCACCGACGTCTTCCTCCCCGAAAGCGCGGTGCTCGGCGAGGTCGACCAGGGCTGGCGCCAGCTGATGGCTGGGCTCAACGCCGAACGCCTCATCCTCGCCGCCAACAGCCTCGGCCGGGCGCAACGCGCTTTCGACGACACGCTCGACTACGTCAAGCAGCGCAAGCAGTTCGGCCGTCCGATCGGCACCTTCCAGGTGCTGCGGCACCGCCTCGCCGACCTCGCGACCGAGCTCGAAGCGACCCGGCTGCTCGTGCGGCACACTGCCGAACTCGTCGACGAGAACCCCGGCAAACTCTTCCCACGCGAAGCGTCGATGGCCAAGCTGAAAGCGACGGAACTCTCGAAAGCCGTTGCGTTGGAAGGTATGCAGATGATGGGCGGGTACGGTTACGCCACCGAGTACGGGATGGAAGCGCACCTGCGCGCGACCGTGGTGTCCACTGTGTACGGCGGCACCAGCGAGGTGCAGCGCGACATCATCGGCAAGACCTACGGACTGTGAAACGCTTGCGAGAGGCCAGAATATGAGGATCGGTACCCAGATCAGCTATGCGGGCGGTTTCGCCGAGAGCGTGGCGGACATCGTCGAGTTGGAGAAGGTCGGGCTCGACATCGTGTTCGTCCCCGAGGCGTACTCGTTCGACGCGGTGAGCCAACTCGGTTACGTGGCCGCGAAGACCGAGCGCGTCGAAATCGCGTCCGGCATCTTCCAGATCTACACCCGCACGCCGACACTGACGGCGATGACGGCCGCCGGCCTCGACTTCGTCTCCGACGGCCGGTTCACCCTCGGCATCGGCGCGTCCGGTCCGCAGGTCATCGAGGGATTCCACGGCGTGAAGTACGACGCGCCGCTCGGCCGCACGCGCGAGCTGATCGAGATCTGCCGCCAGGTGTGGCGCCGTGAAAAGGTCGTCCACGACGGCAAGTTCTACAAGATCCCGCTACCCGCCGAGCAGGGCACCGGTCTGGGCAAGCCGCTCAAGCTGATCAACCACCCGGTCCGCCCGCGCATCCCGATCATGCTGGCCGCGATCGGGCCGAAGAACGTCGCGCTGACAGCGGAGCTCGCGGAGGGCTGGGAGCCGATCTTCTTCCACCCGGAGAAGGCCGCGGACGTCTGGGGCGCGTCGCTGGCGGAGGGCAAGGCCAAGCGCGACCCGGAACTCGGCGAGCTCGACACCGTCATCGGCACCGCGCTGGCCGTCGGCGACGACGTCGACCATCTGCTGGATTACGTGCGTCCGCAGCTGGCGCTGTACATCGGCGGGATGGGTGCGCGGGGCAAGAACTTCTACAACGACCTGGCCGTGCGGTACGGCTACGAAGAGGCCGCGAAGACGATCCAGGACCTGTACCTCGACGGCAAGAAGGAAGAGGCCGCCGCGGCCGTGCCGCTCGAGCTGCTCAAGGCGACTTCGCTGGTGGGCCCGGCCGGGTACGTGAAGGAGCGGCTGGCCGCGTTCGCCGAGGCCAACGTGACCACGCTCGTGGTGAACCCGCTGCAGCCCGGCCGGGAAAGCCGCGTCGCGGCCGTGCGAGAACTGAAGGAACTGCTCGGCTAGGACCGCATGGCTCGGCTTGGGTGGGTGGGTCGTGAGTGCTTACGAGTGTTAGAACACTTGTTGCCACTCACGAGTCACCCACCGACGGTGCCTGTCGGGCCGTCGCCGTCGTGGTCGCCCTGGCAGGTCGCCAGGCGAAGCTCCGCCGACTGGACGCCTGGCCGTTCCGCGGGCGTGCCCGCCTCGCCGGGCGTCGCCTCGCCGGGGAATCAGCCCACCGAGCGGGCCTCGCCGGGGACCTCCATTGAGCCGTTCGTGGTGAGCGAGAGCTCCACCAGCCTGCCGATACTTAGCCCGATCGAGGGTATTTCGAGCCCGGTGGGCCGCGCGGGCGGCAGTAATGGCGCTCCCGTCGCAGGTGTCACCGTTCGCGTGCCCGGAGTGAGCACGGGACCGTCTATGCTGGGGGCGGCCGGAGCGACGACGAGGGTCACCACCATGACCACCCCGGCCAGTGTGACGATCACGGCACCTGCCGCCGCGGCCAGCTTGCCAAGCTCGGATCTGTGCGTCACGGGCACCCGTTTCACGAGGTTCTGTTGTCTTGAAATCGTCGTTGTGCAGGGCATGCGTTACTGTGTTTCTCGTCCCGGGCCGACTTGGCCACCCGTCCGGGTTACACATTCGTGACTAGGTCACGGTTCGCTGAACGCGGGGATGGCGCCCGGCACGGTTTGAAAACGACCGTCGGTGCCTAATCTCTTCTGGGGTTCGAAAGACGATGGGGAGGTGAGTGCTGTGCGACGGGTTGTCGCGGATACGAAGGTCGGCGTCCTGGACGTCGGTTCGTTCAGTGCTCGGCTGGTGGTGCTCGAACGCGGCGGGTCGCCGCTCGAGCCGGTGCTCACCCACCAGACGAAGCTGCGCCTCGACAGGGAGCTCGACGCTTCCGGTCGCCTTCGCAAGAGCGGGATCGCGGCGATCGTCGCGGCCGTCGAAGCCGCCAACCAGATCGCCGCCAAGAACGGCGTCACCGACGTGTATCCGCTGGCCACGTCGTCGATCCGGGACGCGTGCAACGCCGATGACGTCGTCGCCGAAGTCGCCCGCGCCACCGGCACGGAGTTGCGTTTCCTGTCCGGCCGCCGTGAGGCCGAGCTGACCTACGTCGCCGCGCGCCGCTGGTACGGCGCGAGTGCGGGCCCGCTGCTGGTCCTCGACATCGGCGGCGGCACGGTGGAACTCGCCGCCGGACAAGGAGAACAGGCCGAGTTCGCCCGCTCGCTGCGCCTCGGCGCGCGCTCGATGACCCGCGACTGGCTGCCGAACGAAGTCGCCTCCAGCAAACGCATCGGCGCTCTGCGCGAGCACGTGCTCGACGAGGTCCGCACCGCGCTGTGCGACGTCGCGCCGCTGATCCGCGAGCACCGCACGGTCGGCTGCTCGAAGGTGCTGGGACAACTGGCCCGCCTCGCCGGTGCCCGCCCGCAACGCGGTGGCCCGGACGTCGGCCACGAGCTGCTGCTCGAAGACCTGCGGCGCTGGATCCCGCGGCTCGCCGTGCTCCCCGCCAAACGCCGTGCCGAGCTGCCGGGCATTTCGCGTGTGCGCGCTCGCCAGGCCCTCGCCGGGGCGATCGTCGCCGAGGCCCTGCTCACCGTGTCCGGCGGCCGCGTCGCGATCTGCCCGTGGTCGACGCGCGAGGGGCTGTTGCTGGGGATGCTCGACGGCACTCCGCCGGAGAAGTCCTCGAAGCGCCGCGCCGCCTGAGGTTTGGCTGCGCCCGAATGGGTATTCCTCCGGAAATGGGAGGAATCATGGAAGCGCGGGACACCCTGCTCGGGATTTACCTGAACGACCACCTGGCCGGTTCCACCGGCGGCGCCGACCTCGCGAAACGCTTGGCGGGTAGCGAAAACGAGTGGTCGGGCGGCGCGCTGGGGCGGATCGCGGAAGAGATCACCGAAGACCGCGAATCCCTGCTCGCCATCATGGCCACACTGGACGTCCCGGTCCGTCGCTACAAGGTGGCGGCGGCGTGGGCGGTGGAGAAGGCCGCCCGGCTGAAGCTGAACGGCCATCTGCTGACGAGGTCGCCGCTGAGCCGTCTCGTCGAGCTCGAAGCGATGCGCCTTGGAGTGGAAGGGAAAGCAGCGGGCTGGCGGACGTTGCTCGCGCGTGCCGCTGTCGACACCCGGCTCGGCTCATCGCACCTGGAGGGGCTGATCGAGCGGGCGCTCAAGCAGAGCGAGACGTTGGAACACCTGCGCGTCCGGGCGGCGGCGGAGGCCGTCGGTGGTGAAGAAAGCTGAAAGCGGGTATGCCGGGAGTATGAGAAAACACGACTCCGCCCGCACGGACGAGGAAGAGGACGAGCAGCCGCTGGCCGACAAGCTGCCGGGTGCCCTCAACCGTGACCTGCCCGCCAAGGGCGACAAGAAGAAGTCCGGTGGGAACAAGGACGTCTACGGCGACCTCGGCAACGACCTCGGCGAAGAACCTGTCCCCGAGCCCCCGGACTGAACCACGGTCGTGAGTGCGTAACAGTGTTCTAACACTGTTACGCA
>NZ_DASYMU010000070.1:0-27347 GCF_036008905.1 Amycolatopsis sp.
GCACTCACGACTGCTCTAGCCGCGGGGCTTTCGCCGGGTGGGCGCGCGGCCCGGCGGCTGGGTGACGGGTTCGGGGGGCTCGACCTTCGGGATCGGCACCGTCACCACCTCGTCGCCGACCATGAACGCCTCACCGTGGTGGAACAGCTCGAGCGGTTTCCCTGACGTCGTGCGGTAGCTCGCCTCCCCGTGCCGGATCTCCACCCTGAGATGGCTGCCCCGGTAGACCATCCGGAACGCGATCCGCTTGAGCTGAGCGGGCAGCCGCGGGGTGAACGCCAGCTTGCCGCCGTAGTCGCGCATTCCGCCGAACCCGGCGACCGCACCCAGCCACGCCTCGGCGAGCGACGCCATGTGCAGGCCGTTGCGGACGTTGTTGTGGACGTCGTGCAGGTCGGTCAGCGCCGCTTCGGCCAGGTAGTCGTACGCCAGCTCCAGCTGTCCGACCTCGGCGGCGACTACTGCCTGCGTTCCCGCGGAGAGCGACGAGTCCCGCACTGTCCGGGCTTCGTAGTAGGCGAAGTTGCGCGCTTTCTCCTCGGCGGTGAACGAGTCGCCGCACACATGCAGTGCCAGCACCAGATCCGCCTGCTTCACGACCTGCTTGCGGTACAGGTCGAAATACGGGTAGTGCAGCAGCAGCGGGTAGTCCTTTTGCTCGGTACCCGCGAAATCCCATTCCATGTGCTGGGTGAAGCCCTCGGACTGCGGATGCACGCCGAGCTCTTCGTCGAAGGGGATGTACATCCCGTCCGCGGCGCTCCGCCAGATGGCGATCTCCTTGGCGTGCACGTCAAAGCGCTCCGCGACGGCCGGATGCCGCTCGACGGCGGCGGCCGCGGCGCGCAGGTTCCGTTGTGCCATCAGGTTCGTGTAGACGTTGTTGTCCGCGACGGCCGAATACTCGTCCGGCCCGGTCACGCCGTCGATGCGGAAGCGGCCGTGTTTGTCGAAGTGTCCCAGCGAAGCCCACAGCCGGGCGGTTTCCAGCAGGATCTCGGTGGCGATGTCACGGTCGAAGTCCGTGTCGCCGGTGGCGTCGAGGTAGCGGATGACCGCGTCGGAGATGTCCGCGCTGACGTGGAACGCCCCCGTCCCGGCCGGCCAGTACGCCGAGCACTCGGCGCCGGTGATGGACCGCCACGGGAAGGCCGCGCCCTTCAACCCCAGCTGGGTGGCCCGAGCCCTGGCTTTGTCCAAAGTGGAGTGCCGCCAGCACAGCGCGTCCCTGGCGGCGTCCGGGATCGTGTAGGTGAGCACGGGCAGGACGAACGATTCGGTGTCCCAGAAGGCGTGGCCGTCGTAGCCGGGCCCGGTGAGGCCCTTGCCCGCGATCGCCCGGCTTTCACCGCGGGCCCCGGCCTGGAGGACGTGGAAGAGCGCGAACCGCGTCGCCTGCTGCAACTCCGGATCGCCGTCGATCTCCACGTCCGCCGTCGCCCAGAAGTGGTCGAGGAACGCGCGCTGCTCGGCCAGCAGGCCATCCCAGCCGGTCTGGCACGCGCCCGCGAGCGCGGCCTCGACCTGGGCACGCAACGCGGGGATCGACCGCTGCGCCGACCAGCCGTAGCCGAGGTACTTGGTGAGCCGCAGCATCCCGCCCTTGGGGACGTCCACCGCGACGGTCAGCCGGGCCAGGTCGTCTTCGGCGTGGATGTCGGCACGCAGGCCGTCGTTGACCTCGAGTTCGTGGTCCATCGCGGCGGCCATCCGCAGCCCGGAAACCCGCGTCTGGTGCACCAGGACGGCCTGGTAGTCCTTCGCCGCCGCGAACTCCGAGATCAGCGGCGACTCCAGCGCGGCGGCCACGCGGGGATCGCTCGTGTCGGACTCGACGGGCTCGTTGGCCAGCAGATCGGACTGCACCACGAGCTGCATGTCGTCGTCGAGCGGCTCGACCTCGTAGCGGATCGCCGCCACCGCGCGCTGCGTGAACGACACCAGCCGCTGCGTGCGCACCCGCACCCGCCTGCCGGTGGGCGAGGACCATTCGGTGGTGCGGGTCAGCGTGCCGGTGCGGAAGTCGAGCACCCTGTCGTGCTTCGTCGCGGCGCCGTAGCGCATGTCCAGCGGTTCGTCCTCGACGAGCAACCGGATGATCTTGCCGTCGGTCACGTTGACCACGGTTTCGCCGGCTTCAGGGTAGCCGTACCCGCTTTCGGCGTAGGGTAGTTCGTGCTGTTCGTAGAAACCGTTGAGGTAGGTGCCCGGCAGGCCGCGCGGCTCGGCCTCTTCGAGGGTGCCGCGCAGGCCGATGTGCCCGTTGGACAGGGCGAAAGTGGACTCGGTCCGCTGCAGCGCGTCGACGTCCATGCCGTGCCAGCGCAGCTCCCACGGCGAGATCTCGTAACCCTGCTTGAGCTCGGTCATGCCTTTTCCTCCAGCAGCTCCGCGAGATCGTCGACCACGACGTCGGCGCCGTGCGTGCGGAGGTCGTCGGCCTGGTCGGCGCGGTTCACCCCGACCACGTACCCGAAATCGCCCGCCCTGCCCGCTTCGACCCCGGCCAGCGCGTCCTCGAAGACGGCGGCGTTCGCCGGGGCGACACCGAGGGCCTTCGCGCCGGCCAGGAACGAGTCCGGGGCCGGTTTGCCGCGCAAGTTGTCGCGTTTCAGCACGAGCCCGTCGATCCGGGTTTCGACGAACTTCGTCAGGTCGGCGGCGTCGAGCACCTTCGCGCCGTTGGCGGACGAGGTGACGACGCCGATCTTCAGCCCCGCGTCCTTGGCGGCCTGGAGATAACGCACCGAGCCGGGGTACGGGTTCACGCCGCGTTCGTCGATGATCCGGAGGACGAGTTCGTTCTTGCGGTTGCCGAGGCCGTTGACGGTCTCCGCGTCCGGGCCGTCGTCTGACTCGCCTTCGAGCAGCGAGATGTCGCGGGACAGCAGGAATTCACGCACCCCGTCCGCGCGGGGACGGCCGTCCACATGTGCGACGTAGTCGTGGTCGGTGAACGGCTTGAAGTTCTCGCCGTCCCGTTTGCGGAGGAACTCGTCGAAGGTCTGTTTCCAGGCTTCACGGTGGAGTTCCGCTGTCCCGGTGAGCACTCCGTCGAGATCGAACAGGAGGGCGGAGACGTGGTCAGGCAGTCCGATCATGTCTGAGACGTTACCGGCGTAACCGGGCGGCGGCGACCTGCCGACTGGACCGGGCACCCGCCGCGGCGGAGGATCGGGGGATGGGTCCTGTCCGGATGGCGGTGCGGATCGAAGGCGTGGTGCAGGGGGTCGGGTTCCGGCCGTTCGTGCACGCGCTGGCGACGCGGCTCGGGCTCGCCGGGCATGTGGGCAACGACGCTTCCGGGGTTTTTGTCGAGGTCGAGGGGACGCGGGTCGCGGAGTTCCTCGACGCCGTGCGCGCGGAGGCGCCGCCGCTGGCCGTGGTCGAATCCGTGCGGGCGGTGGAGATGAAGCGTTCGGGGCTTGCCGGGTTTTTCATCGTGGCCAGCCCGGGTGGGGGAGCGGCGAGCACGCTGGTGTCCGCGGACAGCGCCACCTGCGATGACTGTTTGCGCGAACTCAACGATCCCGCCGATCGCCGGTACCGCTATCCGTTCGTGAACTGCACGAACTGCGGGCCGCGGTTCACCATCGTGCGCGGGGTGCCGTACGACCGGCCGTTGACCACGATGGCGGGTTTCCCGCTCTGCGCCGCGTGTGCGGGCGAGTACGCCGACCCGGCCGATCGGCGGTTCCACGCGCAGCCGGTGTGCTGCCCCGAGTGCGGCCCGCGGCTCCGGTTGACCGACGGCGTCGACGAGCTTCCCGGCGATCCAGTGTCGTCCACTGTGGATCTTCTCGCGGCGGGGAAAGTCGTCGCTGTCAAAGGGCTTGGTGGGTATCACCTCGCTGTCGACGCCGGGCATCGGTTTGCGGCGGCGTCGCTGCGGGCGAGGAAACACCGTGAGGACAAGCCGTTCGCCGTGATGGTCCCGGATCTCGAAGGCGCGCGGAAACTGTGCGAAATGGACGATCTCGCTGCGCTGCTGCTGAGCGGACGGCGTCGGCCGATCGTCCTGCTGCCGAGGCTCCCCGGCGCGCCTGTCGCCGATGCGGTGTCGCCGGGCAACAGGCGGCTCGGGCTGATCCTGCCGTACACCCCGCTGCACCACCTGCTGCTCGCTGAGCTCGGCCGTCCCATGGTCCTGACCAGCGCGAACGTCTCCGACGAGCCGATCGTGTACGCCGACGACGAAGCGCCCGCGCGGCTCGCCGGGATCGCGGACGCGTATCTGACGCATGACCGGGCGATCCACATCCGCACCGACGATTCGGTGGTGCGCCCGTTCCGCGGCCGTGAGCAGGTGCAACGGCGGTCGCGGGGTTACGCGCCGGAACCCGTTACCGTGCAGGGGGAATTCCCCTGGCACGTGCTGGCGTGTGGTGCCGAACTGAAGAACACGTTCTGCCTCGCGAAGGGACGGCACGCGTTTCTTTCGCACCATATCGGGGATCTGGAGAACTACGAGACGCTGCGCTCGTTCACCGAGGGCATCGCGCATTTCGGGCGGCTGTTCGACGTCCGGCCCGAGGTTGTGGCGCATGATTTGCATCCGGAGTATCTGTCCACAAAGTACGCTTTCGAGCTCGACGACGTCGAACTTGTTGGGGTGCAGCATCATCACGCGCATATCGCGTCCTGCTTGGCGGACAATGGGGAAGCGGGGCCGGTGCTCGGTGTCGCGTTCGATGGCACGGGGTATGGGACGGACGGCACGATCTGGGGTGGCGAGTTCCTGTTGGCGGACCTGCGTGGCTTCAGGCGGCTCGGGCATCTGGCGCCGGTGCGGATGCCCGGTGGTGCCGCGGCGATCAAGCAACCGTGGCGGATGGCCGCCGCCTACTTGGGCACTTCCGCTGCCGATCTCGACGTCTTCCGGCGTAACGCGTCGCAGTGGCCCGCTGTGCTCTCGATGGCCGAGACCGCGACGAACTCACCGTGGACGTCCAGCGCCGGACGTCTGTTCGACGCCGTCGCCGCGCTGCTCGGCCTGCGGGACCGGATCAACTACGAGGGCCAAGCCGCGATCGAACTCGAACAGCTCGCCGACGTCTCGCATCGCTCGGCGTACTCCGCCTCCATCACCGATTCCGTCATCTCCGGCGCCGATCTCGTGGATGCCTGCGCTCGCGATCTGCGCGCCGGTGTCCCCACGCCGCTGATCGCCGCCCGTTTCCACAACGGCGTCGCCGAGGTCATCACCCGCGCTTGCGTCGCCTTCGCCGACCAGACCGGCGTCCACACCGTCGCCCTCTCCGGCGGCGTCTTCCAGAACCTGCTCCTGCTCGACCGCACCGTCACCGCGCTGGAAGCCTCCGGCCTCCGCGTCCTCACCCACTCCCGCGTCCCCACCAACGACGGCGGCATCTCCCTCGGCCAAGCCGTCATCGCCGCTAACGCTCAAGTGCAGTCTGTGCACGGGTGAGTGCAGGTTATGCGCGTCTGAGTGCAATCTGGGGACAGAACATCGAGTCCACCGTATAACGACCTATACGTTGAGTGTCTCCAGATTGCACTCAGGTGTGCGCAGATTGCACTTGGGCGTGCGTGGAATGCGTTCGGAGCCAGGTGTACCAGGCGGCGAGGCCGTCGCCGGTGGTGGCGGAGAGGGGGAGGACGGTGGCGGCGGGGTTGATTTTGCGGGTGTCGGCGAGGAAGGCGTCGACGTCGAAGTCGACATGGGGGAGGAGGTCGGTTTTGTTGAGGAGGATCAGGTCGGCGGCGGCGAACATGTGGGGGTATTTGAGAGGCTTGTCGGGGCCTTCGGTGACGGACATGATCACCGCGCGATGCGCCTCGCCGAGGTCGAAAAGGGCGGGACAGACGAGGTTTCCGACGTTTTCGATGAACAGGACGGAGTTCGGCGGCGGGGCGAGGGTGGCGAGGCCGCGTTCGAGCATTTCGGCGTCGAGGTGACAGCCGGCGCCGGTGTTGATCTGGACGACCGGCGCGCCGGTGGCCTTGATGCGTTCGGCGTCGAACAGGGTTTCCTGATCGCCCTCGATGACGGTGATGGGGAACTCGCCCGCGAGGTCGGTGATCGTGCGGGTGAGCAGGGTGGTCTTGCCCGAGCCGGGGGAGCTCATCACGTTGATCGCGAGGATTTCCTTGGCACGTAACCAGCCTCGGTTGCGTTCGGCGAGAAGGTTGTTCTTGGCGAGCACGTCCTGTTCGAGCGTGATCGTCCGTGTCTCGGGTTCGTGCGAGTGGGAGTGGCCGTGGCCGTGGCCGTGGCCATGCTCATGGGTGTGCCCGGGCTCGGTCACCCGCACTCCGGCGTCGTCGGAACACCCACAGGTCGCGCACATTCACCACACCTCCACGGACTTGATCCGAAGTTGCCGTCCGGCAAGGACTTCGACGTTCGCGCTGCCGCACGGGCAGAGCATGATCAGGTCGTTCAGGGCGAATTCCCCTTCACAGTCACGACATCGCGCGAGCCCGGGCGGCTCGTCGATGTCGAGCCGCGCGCCCTCCAACATGGTCCCGGCACAGATCACCTCGAAACAGAACCGCACCGAATCCGGGACCACACCCGAGAGTTTGCCGATCTCCAGGCGCACGCTCTTGACCGTCGCGCCGTCCATCTTTTCGACGACGGCGTCGATCACGCTCTGTGTGATGGACAGTTCGTGCATCGCTGTATCTCCAAAGAGCGGCAAAGCTCAACAGATTCGAGGCAAGGGATCGCCCACGAGCAGATCGACGATCCGCGTCCCGCCGAACGTCGTGTTCAGCAGCACCAGCCCGGGCGGGTCCTCGGCGACCCGCCCGATGATGGCCGCGTCCGCGCCGAGCGGATGCGCCCGTAGCGCGGCCAGCGCGTCCTGCGCCTCGGCACCGTCCACGACGACCACGATCCGGCCCTCACTCGCCACATAAAGCGGATCTATGCCGAGGAGTTCCGACGCACCGCGCACCTCTGTCCTAACGGGAACCTCCTTCTCATCGACCACGACAGCGACGTCCGCGGCTTTGGCGATCTCGTTGAGGATCGTCGCGACCCCGCCGCGTGTCGCGTCCCGCATCGCCCGGACCCCGGGCACCGCGGCGAGCAGGTCCGCGACCAAACCGTTCACCGCGGCGGTGTCGGACTCCAGATCCGCCTCGATGTCGAGCTCGCCGCGCGCCAGCATGATGGTGATCCCGTGGTCACCGATCGGGCCGGACACCAGGATCGCGTCGCCCGGTTTCGCTTTGGCGACCCCGAGTTCGCCCGGATGTTCGACCAGCCCGACGCCGGCCGTGTTGATGTAGCAGCCATCGGCCTTGCCCCGCTGGACGACTTTCGTGTCCCCGGTGACCACCTGCACCCCGGCCACCGCGGCGGCGGCCTTCATCGATTCGACGATCCGGGACAGGTCCTCGATCGGAAAGCCTTCCTCGAGAATGAACCCGGCCGTCAGGTACAGCGGCTTCGCCCCGGACACGGCGAGATCGTTGACCGTCCCGTTGATCGCGAGATCCCCGATGTCCCCACCGGGAAAGAACAACGGGGAGACCACATAGGAATCCGTGGTCAGCGCGAGCGACGCGCCCTGGATGGTGAACTCGGCCGCGTCCTCCAACGGTTCCAGCAGCGGATTGCGGAACGCGTCGAGGAACACCGCTTCGATCAACGTATGCGACGCCTTGCCACCGGCGCCATGGGAAAGCGTGATGCGTTCTTCCTTGACCTTCGCGCGGCGCCTTCTCGCTTTGTCGATACGGTCGAGCACTTGCTGTTCGCGTTCCGACGGCGTGATCGCGAGCGGGATCCGCCGGCGCTCAGTTTCCGACGTGCTCATGCTGGCTCGCCTCCCGCACACGCTTCCTGCTGAACCGTCCGAAGTTGTAGTAGGCCGCGCAAGCGCCCTCGGGCGAGACCATGCACGTGCCGATCGGCGTCTCCGGTGTGCACGCGGTGCCGAACACTTTGCACTCCCACGGTTTCAGCACGCCCTTGAGCACCTCACCGCACTGGCAGGCCTTGGGATCGGCGACCCGGACGCCGGGGATTTCGAAGATCCGCTCGGCGTCGAACTTCGCGTACTTCTCGCGCACGGCCATCGCCGAATGCGAGATGAACCCGAGCCCGCGCCACTCGAAGTACGGCCGCAGTTCCATGACCTCGTTGATGGCCTTGAGTGCCACCATGTTCCCGTCCCACGGCACGACCCGCGAGTACTGGTTCTCCACTTCGGACCGTTCCTCCGACAGTTGCACCATCAGCAGGTAGATCGACTGGAGGATGTCGAGCGGTTCGAATCCGGCCACCACCACAGGTTTGCCGTAGTCCCGCGCGATGAACTCGTACGGGCGGCACCCGATCACCGTCGACACGTGCCCCGGCCCGATGAACCCGTCGAGGCGGAGGTCCGGGGAATCCAGGATCGCCTTGATCGCCGGGATGATCGTGACATGGTTGCCGAACACCGAGAAGTTCTCGATGCCTTCGTGTGCCGCGCGCAGCAACGTCATCGCCGTCGACGGCGTGGTCGTCTCGAACCCGATCGCCATGAACACCACCCGCAGCTCCGGGTTCTGCCGGGCGATCTTCAACGAATCGAGCGGTGAGTACACCATTCGGATGTTCGTGCCCTCGGCGTTGGAGTCGAAGAAGTTCCCGCCGGAACCGGGCACGCGCATCATGTCGCCGAACGACGTCATCAGCACGCCGGGCTGCCTCGCGATGTGGATGGCGTCGTCGACGCGGCCCATCGGGATCACGCACACCGGGCAGCCCGGCCCGTGCACCAGTGTGATGCTCTCGGGCAGGTAGTCCTCGAGGCCGTGTTTGTAGATGGTGTGCGTGTGCCCGCCGCAGACCTCCATGAACTTGTACTGCCTGCCCGGCTCGCACAGGCTGGTGATCTTCGCGGACAGTGCGCGCGCCTTCTCGGCGTCGCGGAACTCGTCGACGAACCGCATGGGCGAAACTCCTATTCGATCCGGGATTCCTGGAGCGCGGCCAGTTCGTCCTCGTAGGCCTTCCCGATGCTCTCCAGGAAGTCCATCGCGGCCTTGGCCTCTACTTCGTCTATTTTGGACAGTGCGAAGCCGACATGGATGAGGATCCAGTCGCCGGGGACCGGCGGGTCGTCTTCGAGCAGTCCGATGTTGATGGTCCGTTTCACGCCGCTCACGGCGACCTTGGCCAGATCAGGGCGATCCTCGATGATTTCGATGATCTCCCCGGGGATTCCGAGGCACATCCGCCCACCCGCTTTCTTCCGTTCCGAGGAGCTACATCCGGCTCATTTCGAGGTACCGCTTGACATCCGGTTCGATCAGTTTCACGACGTAGACCACGGCTCCGGCGAGGAACACCAGCAGGAGCAAGCGTTTGAACATGGTCAGACCTCGGCTTTCTTGGGCTTGGCGGCGAGATGCGGGCTGGAGCCCCACGCCAGGTCGACCACGACCCGGACCGCCTGGCTCACCGCGGCGGCCACCGCCGGGCTGAGCCCGATGCGTTCGTCGACGTTCTCCGGTTCACAGCCGACGACCAGTACCCGCCCGGCGTCGCCGCCGAGCAGTTTCAGCAACCGGAACACCGCGTCCGGCTGCATGCCGTGCCCGTCGACCGCCGGATTCACCGGCAGGTCGCTCATGGCGTCCGGCTCGAGGAGGAACACCGTTCCCGGTGCCTCGCCACGCGGCATGGCATCGATCAGGATGGTGGTGTCGTAGCCGCCCATCAGGTCGTAGGCGAGGTGCATCCCGCTGATGCCGTAGTCGGCGATCTGCACCCAGCTGGGCAGTTCGACCTGTTCGAGCTGCTTGATGACGTCGACGCCGAAACCGTCGTCGCCGAGGAAGATGTTGCCGATGCCCGCGACCAGCACACTCGGGCGTCGCGTGGTGCTCATACCTGCGCCTCCAGGGGTTCGACTTCGTCGGGGGAGAAGTAGCGGAAGCGGCCGTGGGTGTTCTGCAGATCGGCACCGGGGTCGTCGTCGAGGGTCACGGCCACGTGCCGCTCTCCGTCCACATCGGACAGCACCGCGCGGACGGTGGCGACCCGGCCGGTGAGGAACATGTCCTGCGCGTCGGAGCGTTTGAGTTCGGGGCGAAGGCGGACCTTCGACCCGTTGGCGACGTGGACGCCGGCCACGACCACGCTGTCCGTCTCGGGGGAAACGGAGGTGTCGGCACCGGGGTCCCACCACGGCACGTCTGGTGTGGTGAGCTCGGTGAGCTCGGCGAGGTCGTTGTCGGAACGCTCGCCGGTGACCGAACGCAGATAGCGGACCGTCCCGTGCAGCCGGTCCAGGAGTTCCTGCGGCATGGCGTCGACACGGTCGACGATCTCCCTGGCCCGTGGGTCGGTGGCGCGTGCCTGCCGCTTCTCCTCGTCGGTCAGCGCCATCGTGCGCAGGGTGAGGATCTCGTCGATTTCGGTGCCGTCGAAGAGGTCTCCTTGGCTCTCGGCGGCGATGGCGGGGTTGTCGTAGAGGATGATCGGCGACGCGAGCACGGCCTCGCTCCGCTCGTTGTCGCCGATCAGGATCGGCCAGACACGGGTGTTCACACAGGCGTCGACGGCCGGCTTGGCCCACTCCGGCGGGTCCAGCATGGACAGGAAGTGTCCTGAGTCGACGGACAACACCATGTGCGTGGCGAGTAACGCGTGGTGCAGCGCGGCTTCCCTGGTGGCATCCGGCTCTGTCCAGTCGCCGGTGTTCTTCAGGTCGACCCGTAGCCGCACGCCGCCGAACGGGCCTTCCAGCGATTCCAAGTGGACGGTCAGTGTGCCGGACAGCCGCCGCGTCCGGCGTACCAGCCTGCCTTGCTCGCCGAGCTGCTCGGTCTCTTCTCCGGCGGGGACCGAGAACGGCAGTTCGACCGGTTGTGCGAGGAGTTCGGCGGCGGGGAAGACGCCGTCGATCTCACGCTCGACGGCTTCGTCCCAGGTCGTGTATTCGGTGTCACCGACGACCAACGCGTCGACCGGGACGTACTCCTCGCCACGGCGTTCCTCCACCGTGCGGGCCTGTGCCTGAAGGAACCGCAACCGGACGTGCAACGTCGTGTGCGAGCGGGGTTCGAGCAGGCATTCGGTATGGGAATCGGCGTACTCGCCGTTGTCCTCGGCAGCGAAGGACGGCGGCATCAGCACGCCCCACTGCCAGCGGACCTTGTTCTTGCCCGCCGACGCCCGGTACGGGTAGAGCAGGTAACCCTCGTACAGCACGGCGTCGCCGACCGCTTTCGCCTGCTCCAATGCGCTGCTCATGGCGCGGCCTCCCCGGATTCGGTGAGCAGCTTGCCCATCGCCGCGTCCCAGGTCGTGATGGCGTGCTTGGACTTGTACCGCAGCAAGGCGTCAACCGTGTCGTGCCGCAGCCGGACCCAGGCCTCGTTGGGGAAGTAGAGATTCATCAACTCCTGCCAGGATTCGATCGGCATGCGGTAGTTGGACTCCAGATGCCACGGCACCTGGTCGACCCAGAAGCCCTTCTCTCCCTTGCTGAACACCGTCCCGCTGTAGAGCAGTACGAACGGGACGACACCATCGCGGAGCGTGTGGAAGTACTTCCCGGCGGCCACTTCGAGGTCGTAGGTGCAGGGCACCGGGACGTCGATCTCGGTCGAGCCGGTGAACCCGGGCACCATCGCCGACACCGTGGTGAACTGCAGCGGTTTCAGCGTGTCGGCCCACCGGGACGGATCACCGAAGAGGTACGTGAGCAGTTCCGACTCGCGCTCGTCGTAGCGCCGGCGCTGCGGCTCGATCCGGATCTGGACGCGCAGGGCGATGGCGTGGACCGGGGTCGCGCTGTTTTCGGTGATCCGCAGCTTGAAGATCATCGTGGGAGAGGCGCCGTACCGTTCCGGCCGGACGTCGACGCAGTCGAGGGTGAGGTCAGCCATCGCCGGTCCCGACCCCGGTGGCCCGCTGCCGCAGCTTGGCGAAGAACCCGTCGATCGCTTCCCACGCCTCGGTGCCGCCGTCGAAACCGCGCCAGTGCAGCCGGACCAGGCCGACCAGCTCGTAGCAGACGTCGATGGGGACGAGAAAGCACTCGAAACCGTCGTCGTTCTTGTTGATCAGCAATGCTTCCACGTCCGGCGAGACGGTCGCGAACTCGGAGTTGCTGTCGAGCATTTCCTCCCACGCGCCCAGCGGAAGCAGCGATTCGGTGGCGCCCGCCGGGCTCGGGTAGAACGCGACGGTAGTGTCCAGCACCGAATTGCGGAACAGGAAGGCCATCCGCACCGGGATGCCGATGGACTCCCACAGCGCCGAGCCGAGTGCGAACGACGGCGCGTGCAGGTAGCGGTCCGGCACCGCGCGATGCCGTTTCCCGCCCGCGCCGGAATGCGTGAACAGCAGATAGCAGCCCCGGCAGGCGCACATGATCGCGCGGGACTCCAGATCGATCACATGCGAGTGGTCCTCGGTGACCGGTTCCGTGCACATTTCACAGCGTTCACCCGGCTTGGCTCGCTCCGCGGGCCGCAGAAATCGCCTGAGTCCCGAGGTCATAGCGCATCCTCGGGGACTGGGCACTCGATGGCTTGCAGTGGCAGCAAAGGACGTCCGCCCGGCCCGGTCTCCGCCGGCTTCTCTTCGACGACACCGGCCACATCGATGTCGCTGATCTCCGGTGCCGCCTGATGGATCGCCTTCTCGATGGCGTACTTGACGGTCACCGTCGAGGACGGGCAGCCGTCGCAGGTTCCCTTGAGCTGCAGGCGGAGCACGCCGTCGGCGTCGACCCCGAGCAGGTCGACGTCGCCGGCGTGCGAGCCCAGATACGGCCGCACCTTGTCGAGCGCCTCGGTGACGCGCTCCAAAGTGGACTTCGGATGCAGGTCGTGCAGGACCAGGAGTCCCTTGACGAGGTCGTCTGCGGCGAGCACTTCGAGCAGCTGCCCGCCGCCTTCGGTTTCCCGGACCATCTCGACGATCCGCGCCAGTCCGCTGCCGTAGAAGTCGAGCAGGGTGTGCACGAGATCCTCGGTCTTCTCCACAATGGACTGATCCGCGGTCGCCTCCAGTTCACCCAGGATGTGCTCGATGCGCTCGCCGATCATGGCGACGTCGGGCGGCTGTTCGACTTCCGACTGGGTCATGCTCGGCTGCGCCATCGATTGCTCTCCTTGGTGGTCACGATCGGAACCACTTAGATTTCGCCACCGAAGGCGTGCGGGGTGTGCATCTTCTCCAGTACCTTTCCGTTGCCGGTGTACATGTGCACCCCGCACGGCAGGCACGGGTCGAAGCTGCGGACCGCGCGCATGATGTCGATGCCCTTGAAGTTCTCCTGTGTGTTCTCCTCGAAGATCGGCGTGTTCTGCACGGCGTCCTCGTACGGGCCGGGAGTACCGAAGGAATCCCGGACACTGCCGTTCCACGGTGTCGGCGGATACGGGTGGTAGTTGGCGATCTTGCCGCCCTTGATCACCATGTGGTGCGACAGCACGCCGCGGACCGCCTCGGTGAACCCGCAGCTGACGCTCTCGTCCGGGACCTTGAACTTCTCCCAGGTCTTGGTGTGCCCGGCGCGCACCTCGGCCAGTGCTTTCTCCGCGAAGTGCAGCGCGATCGCCGCGGAGTAGACCTGGAAGTAGGTGCGGGCGCGGTTGCGCTCCAGCGCGTTGCTCCACTTCGGAATCTTCCACTCGAACGTCACCTCGGGCTTGGTGGCCGTCCTCGGCAGGTTGAACACCACGCTGTGCCCGGTCGCTTTGACGTAGTCGGTGTCGACCAGTCCGGCCAACGCCGTCGTCCACAGCCGTGCGATCGGGCCGCCGCCGGTGTCGAGCGCCAGGTAGTCCTTGCCGTCGAACCAGCGCGGCGACATCGTCCACGAGTACTTGTCGTCGAAGTCGCGTTTCTGCGGGCGCGGGATGGTGTGCTGGTTCCACGGGTGCCGCGAGTCCACGGGGTTGCCCAGCGGGTCGTGCGTGACGAACTTGTCCATGCCCTCCCAGTCCTCGTAGAAGGAACTGCCGAGCAGGATCCGGATGCCGAGGTTGATGTCCAGCAGACTGGTCGTGATGAGCTTGCCGTCCACGACGACGCCGGGGGTGACGAACATCTTGCGACCCCAGGCCTCCATGTTCTCGTAGGTGAAGTCGCAGTACTCGGGGTCGTTGAGACTGCCCCAGCAGCCGAGGAGGATCCGCCGCTGGCCGACCTGCTCGTAACCGGGAATGGCTTCGTAGAAGAAGTCGAACAGGTCGTCGTGCATCGGCAGGCAGCGCTTCATGAACTCGATGTAGCGCATGAGCCGGGTGAGGTAGTCGGTGAACAGCTGGATGGTGGCGACCGTGCCGACCCCGCCGGGGTACAAAGTGGACGGATGCACGTGCCTGCCTTCCATCAGGCAGAACATCTCGCGGGTGGAGCGGCTGACTTGCAGTGCCTCGCGGTAGAACTCGCCTTCCAGCGGGTTCAGCGAGCGCATGATGTCGCCGATGGTCCGGTAGCCGTGCTCGGCGGCGTGCGGGGCTTCAGTGCGGTTGGCTTGTTCCAGCACACCGGGGTTGGTCTCGGCGACCATCTTCTCGCAGTAGTCGACCCCGACCAGGTTCTCCTGGAAGATGTTGTGGTCGAACATGTACTCGGCGGACTCGCCGAGGTTGATGATCCACTCGCCGAGATGTGGCGGGCGGACGCCGTAGGCCATGTTCTGGTTGTAGACCGAGCAGGTCGCGTGGTTGTCCCCGCAGATCCCGCAGATCCGGCTGGTGATGAAATGCGCGTCGCGCGGGTCCTTGCCCTTCATGAAGATGCTGTAGCCGCGGAAGACCGACGAGGTCGAGTGGCACTCCACGACCTTCTTCTGCGCCCAGTCGATCTTGGTGTAGATGCCGAGGCTGCCGACGATCCGGGTGATCGGGTCCCAGTTCATCTCGACGAGGTCGTTGCTGCCCTTGGTGCTTCGTCCTGAGGTGGCCATGGTCGGATTCCCTTTCAGCGCCAGGTCGAGCGGTAGCCGGTCTCAAGCTGCTTGCCCTTGTGACGCCACTTGGGCTCTTTGTCGGCCTTCTTTTCGGTGTACTTCCGCAGCCGGCGGATCACTGAGCCGTAGGCGCCGCTGGCCAGCGACGAGACGTGTGCGCCGGGCGGTTCGTCCATGAACGGCATGAACTTGTCCGGGAAGCCGGGCATCGTGCAGCCGATGCAGATCCCGCCGACGTTGGGGCAGCCGCCGACGCCGTTGATCCAGCCGCGCTTGGGCACGTTGCACTTGACGACCGGGCCCCAGCAGCCGAGTTTCACCAGGCACTTCGGCGAGTCGTAGGTATCGGCGAACTGGCCCTGCTCGTAGTAGCCGGCCCGGTCGCATCCTTCGTGGACGGTCGCGCCGAACAGCCACTGTGGACGAAGGTTGTCGTCGAGCGGGATCATCGGTGCCTGGCCCGCGGCTTGGTACAGCAGGTAGGTGATCGTCTCGGACAGGTTGTCCGGGTGGGTCGGGCAGCCGGGCACGCAGACGATCGGGATGCCGGCGCCGGACTTCCAGTCCCAGCCCAGATAGTCGGGCACGCCCATCGCGCCGGTCGGGTTTCCTTCCATGGCGTGGATCCCGCCGTAGGTCGCGCAGGTTCCGACGGCGAGTACGGCCAATGCTTTGGGAGTCAGCCGGTCGAGCCATTCACTGGTCGTCATCGGCTGCCCGGTGTCGGGGTTGTTGCCGAACCCGCACCAGTAGCCTTCCTTCTTGATCGCCTCGTTCGGGATCGAGCCTTCGACCACGAGTACAAACGGTTCCAGCTCGCCGCGATCGGCCTTGTAGAACCATTCGATGAACGTGTCGGCACCTTTGTCCGGCCCGCATTCGAAGTCGATCAGCGGCCAGTGGACCGCGATCTTGGGCAGGCCCGGCAAAGCGCCGAGGACGATCTCTTCGATACTGGGCTGGGTGGCCGCGGTCAGCGCCACGGAGTCGCCGTCGCAGGAAAGTCCCGCGTTGATCCACAGGATGTGGATAGGCTTCTCTTCTTCGGTGGGTTGTGCGTGCTTGGCTTCAGAGGCCGCTTGTGTCACGACTGATCACCCTCGGGTATTTAGTGATGGTCGGCTCGAGGTGCCGGGTTCTCGCGGCCCGCTTTTTTGGGCTGCCAGCGCGGCGAGGGTCAATTCCCACAGCGCGTGATAGAGAGTCGTCTGCGCTTCTTGGATCCGGTGCACGGAAGGGGAAGGGACGACGAACAGGTAGTCGATCGTGTCCAGCTCCGCCATTTTCCCGCCGTCGTAGCCGGAGATGCCGATGGTGAGCATGCCCCGCCTGGCGGCTTCGTCGAACGCCCGCAACAGGTTCGCGGAATTGCCACTGGTCGAAAGCCCCACGGCGATGTCGCCCGCCCGGCCGAAAGCGCCGAGCTGCCGGGCGAACACCACGTCGAAACCGATGTCGTTGGAAAGGGCGGTGACCACGGCGATGTCATTCGTCAGGCCGAACGCGGGAAGAGGACGCGCGTCTCCGGCGGGGCTCAGGAAGAGACTTGCCAGCTCCTGGGCGTCGGTGGAACTCCCGCCGTTCCCGAAGGCCAGCAGGCGGCCGCCGGAAGCGAAGGCCAGCGCCAGTTCCCCGGCGCAGGCGAGGAGTCGTTCACCATTGCTGGCACAGACGTCACGGCGCAAGGCGATGATCTCGTGTGCCTTGTCCACAGTGGACTGGCGGACCTGGGCCAGTACCTTGTCCAAGTCGCCGCTGTCGGAGTAGAGAAACGGATACAAGGCTTCTAGACCGGCAACGTCGGAGGAACCCCGTTCGGAGGTCATGAGCTCATTCCCTTGGGTGTCACAAGCCCTAGGGTGTGTTGGGTCCTAGCGCTCGCTAGCGTTCTGGTTCGAGCTTGACGATGGCTTCACTGGCATGGACGAGGATGCGGTCGCCGACACCGGCCGAAACCAGTGCGACGCTGACCTCTTCCGTGCCCGAACCTGTGTCCACAATGGCCAGTTCGTGGTCGAGCAGCTCGACCACGGTGACCTCGACCGCGGTGTCCGAACAGGTGATGCAGACCCCGTCGTGACACTCGGGGACCAGAACTCTCTCCGCGTCATCGGCGATCACGACGCCACCTCCGGTGTCAGTACGCCCGGCTGCTCGAAAAACACGTGCACCAGTTCCCACAGCACGTGATAGGCGG
Source organism: Amycolatopsis sp. (assembly GCF_036008905.1). Lineage (GTDB taxonomy): Bacteria > Actinomycetota > Actinomycetes > Mycobacteriales > Pseudonocardiaceae > Amycolatopsis. Next base: position 17,098 of record NZ_DASYMU010000070.1, read on the forward strand.
TCACGTGGACCTCCTTGACCACGAGCGGGTCGGTCGACCGGGCGAGGATCAGGTGATCGACGCCGGGGGAGGCGGCGATCTTCCCGCCGGCACCGCCGGCGAGCGCGACGGTGAGCATGCCGAGTTCGTGTGCTGCTTCCAGGCCCCGCAACACGTTCTCGCAGTCGCCGTCGGTCGAGATGCCGAGCGCGATGTCCGCGGGCTCGGCCAGGATGCGGATCTGGTGCGCGAAGACCTCCGCGAGACCGATCCTGTTGGCTATACCGGTCAGTGTCGCGATGTCGGCGGTGAGGGAGATCGCCGGCAGCGCGCGTTTGCCGACGATGACGGGATGGACGAACTCGACGGCGACGTGCTGGGCGTCCGTGCTGGGTCCGCCGTTGCCGAACACGACGAGTTTGCCGCCGCGGTGGAACCGCAAGGCCATCGCATAACAGGCGCGCGCCACGGCCTCGGCCTGTTCGGCTAAGCCGAGCACGGGTGCCTCACGGCGTTCGAAAAGAACGCCGACGGCGGTCGTGCCTGGGGCGGACCACGTCATTGCGGTCACTTCCTCGTGGTGGGAGGCAGACACCCAAGGTAGGACTGTAATCTAGATCACACAACAGGAAAGTTCCTGCTTTCAGCCTAATGGCCACTACTTCGGGTAAGAGTCGGTGACATAGTCCTGCGTAGTGCCTCTACCTGTTCATCTGAACAAATGAACAAATAATGCCTATACCGCACGGTTTACCTATTCAAGATCGGTGTGCGCGTGGGGCTTCACCCGGTGGATGAGGTCGTGCACCGTCGTGTCCGCCAAGCGGTAACGGACCATCCGGCCGCTGCGGTGAGCTGTCACCAATCCATGCGCGCGGAGTAGTCGCAGGGCTTGGGAGACCGCCGTGTCCGTCATGCCGGCGGCGACCGCGAGGTCCGACACGCAGATCTCTTTGGCGTAGTGGATGCAGACGAGCAGGGTCAGCCGGGACGGGTCGCCGACCACCGAGAAACGCTGGGCCCATTCGTCGATGACGGATCGGTCACCGAGGCCTTTGAGCGCGGCCTCCACCAGGTGGGGGTCGATCAGGCGGCGATCCGGCTCGGTGGTCACTTTTTTATGGTAGGCGCCGCATCATGGTATGTGCCGCGAGGATCGCGATGTGCCCGGCGGCCCGGGTCAGTGGTTCCGGCGAGTTGTGGACGCGGGCCATCAGCAGTGCGCCCTCCATGTTGTGCATGATCGCGGCGGCCAGGCCCTCGGGGGCGGGATGGCCGTGCTCGCGGAGGTGGTTTTCGAGCTCGTTCTGCCAGGTGGTGAACGCCGTCTTGCAGGCTTGTGTGAGGACTTCGGAATCGTTGACCGTTTCGAGCGCGATGGTCGCCAGCGGGCAGCCCGCGCGGTAGTCGCCGTCGGCCAGTGCCTGGGCGGCCTTCGTGAACCACCAGCGGACGGCTTCCGCGATCGTGTCGTTGCGCTCGAAGGCCCTGGTGATGGTGGCGGAGGTGGTGACGGTGGCCAGCTCGATGGCGGCCACGGCCAGCTGTTCCTTGCCGCCGGGGAAGTGGTGGTACGCCGAACCCCAAGGCGTGCCCGCTTGTTCGACGAGGTGGCGCCACGACGTCGCCGTGTAGCCCTCCCGGCGGAAGAGGGTGACGGCGGTGGAGATCATGCGCTCGCGGGTTGTGGGTTCGGGCACGTGGCCGAGTGTAGCCCTTGACTAGGACGACTGTCTTAGTATTGGCTGCCGGGTAAGACAGTCGTCCTAGTGGGTTTGGTGGTCGTGATGACGGATGCGTTGGTGCGGGAGAAGACGATTTCCTGGGAGGACCCGATGGCCTCCGCTCAACTGGGGCGCGAACTGTCCGGGTTGGACTACCTGCGCGGGATCCTGGACGGCAAGATCCCTCCGGCGCCGATCGGCAGTCACTTCGGGATGCGATGGGTGAGCGTCGAGCACGGGGACGTGGTGGTGGCCGCGGTGCCGGACGAGTCGTTGTACAACCCGATCGGGATGGTGCATGGGGGAGTTGCGGCCACCCTGCTGGACTCCGCGGTGGCTTGCGCGGTGCATTCGACGTTGCCCGCTGGGGTTGGGTATACGTCGGTCGAGTTGAAGGTGAATTACCTGCGCGCTATTCATGGGGATGGGCGGGAGATCACGGCTCATGGGTGGGTTGTCAAGGGCGGGTCGCGGATTGCTTTTGCGGAGGGGGATATCCGGGACGCTGGTGGGAAGCTTCTGGCTACGGCTTCGAGTACCTGCCTGATCATGAGGTGAGGTTTGTGGCGCGCACTTTGCGGGGAAAGCGCGGATGGTGTGTGTGTTGCGTTTAGGCGGGGGTGACGCGGCGTTCGAAGACTAGGGCTTCGGCGGTGTGCAGGCCGACGGAGATGGCGCCGGCGAGGACGGCGTCTTCGCCTAGTTCCCCTTGGACGATTTTGGGGACTAGGGGAGTGAAGGTGTGCAGGGCGCGGTCGATGGGGGCTAGGAGCAGGTCCGCGTTGTTGCCCATGCCGCCGCCCAGGACGATGAGTTCCGGGTCGATGACGGCGGCGACCGAGGCGACTGTGTAGGCGAGTCTGTCGGCTTCGGCTTCGACGGCGCGGACGGCTAGTTCGTCGCCTTCGCGGGCGAGGCGGAAGACTTCGCGGGCGGATTTGGCGTTGCCCAGGCCCAGTTCCCGGGCGCCTCGGACCACGGATTGCGCCGCGGTCGCCTCTTCGAGGTGGCCGCGCGCGGGGGGCTCGGTGTCGGGGTGGTCGGCCGCGCGGACCTGGCCGTAGGGGAGGTAGCCGATTTCCCCCGCGGCGCCGGTGGCACCGCTGAAGACTTCGCCGTTCACCATCAGGCCCATGCCGACACCGGTGCCGATGGTGATGCACGCGAACACGTCGACCCCGCGCGCCGCACCTCGTTCCCATTCGCCGACGGCGGTGAGGTTGGCGTCGTTTTCGATGATCAGGTCCGGGCCGATGGCGGCTTCGAGGTCCTCGATCAGTCCCGCTTTGCCCCAGCCGGGCAGGTTCGGGGCGTGGCGGAAGCAGCGCTTGTCGCGGTCGGCGACACCGGGGCTGCCCAGCACGCGGACGACGATGTCTTCCGGGGTGAGCCCGGCGATCTTGATCGTCTCGGTCACCTGCCCGCCGACGGCGTTGACCAGTGCGGTGCCGGAACGCGAGGTGTTGCGGTGCTCGCTGCGCGCGACGACGGTGCCGCCGAGGTCGGCTATCGCCAGCCGGACGTGTTCACGGCCGATGTCGACGCCGAGGACGTAGCCGGCCGTGGGATCGGCTTCGTAGAGCACCGCGGAACGGCCGGTGCCGGTGGAGGTGTGCCCGGTCGCGCGCGCCAGCCCGTAACCCTCCAGCGCCAGCAATGCTTGGCTGACCGTGGGTTTCGACAGTCCGGTTTCCTTCGCGACCTGCGGCCGCGTTGCCGATCCAGTGCGCCGCAACAGGTCGAGGACCGCCCGCTGGTTGATCCTGCGCATCCCGGCGGGGGTGCCGACCGGCGGAGTTTCGACGCCAACCACCAAAACCTGCTTCCTGTAGAACAGTGCTCCCGCCACGTTATCCGCGTGAGGTGAGCGATGGGTAAGAAGGTTTCCGAATCGAAGCCCTCGGTGCCACACGAAATACTTCGCGGGACCCGGTGGTTGACCTGGACATGAGCACTGTGACCCGTGGCCGTGTACGCGTGGAACAAGGTGGCAAACGCATCAGGGCGGTCTTCGCCGGACAGGTCGTGGCGGACACCGTTCACCCCCTGCTGGTATGGGAAGTTCCTTACTACCCGGCCTACTACTTCCCCCGTGACGACGTGCACCTGGAGTTCCTCGCCGCGTCGGGGCGCACCTCCCACTCCCCGAGCCGGGGAGACGCGCAGCTGTCGACCATACGGGCCGGTGCGCGCGAAGCGGTGGACGCCGCGCAGGAGTACGCGGAATCGCCGATCGAAGAGCTCCGCGGTTATGTCCGTCTCGACTGGGACGCGATGGATTCGTGGTTCGAAGAGGACGAAGAGGTTTTCACCCATCCGCGTGATCCTCGGGTGCGAGTGGACATCCTCGCGAGTTCCCGCCATGTCCGCATCGAGATCGACGGCGTGACCGTCGCGGATTCGGTGCGCCCGCGGCTGCTTTTCGAGACCGACCTGCCCACGCGGTACTACCTGCCGAAGACCGACGTCCGGCTCGATCTGCTCGAGAAGAGCGACACCGTCACGCATTGCCCGTACAAGGGCGCGACCGAGTACTGGTCGGTGCGGGTCGGCGACGAGCTCCACACCGACCTCGTCTGGGGCTACCCGAGTCCGTTGCCGGAAAGCCAGAAGATCATCGGGCTGCTCGCCTTCACCGACGAGAAGGTGGACGTCTACGTGGACGACGTCCTGCAGCCGAGGCCCAAGACGAAATTCGCCTGACGCTCGAAACGGTTACGCGGCGGGGTGTTTGCTGGCGGGACGCCGGCTGGCTGGTCTACGGCTGGCTGGTCTACGGAACCGGTTGCGGTGCCGGACGTGGTCGGGGAAGTCGTCGTCGTACTCGGAAAGGTCGGTCTCTTCCGCCGGCTGGACGTCTTCGCGCGCCGCGGGATTCGGGTTTCCGTGCTCGCGGTGCTGCCGGTGCACGACGTAGAGCAGTACCAGCCCGGCGACGACGAGCGCGTGGGAGAGCAGGCGTCCCGCGGTGACGTTGCCGTTGACGAGGTCGATCGCCGACAGCACGGTCAGCACGGCCACGAACCCGGTCAGCACCGGCAGCTGCCCGCCCGCCGACTTCGTCCGCACGGTCGCCCACAGCAGGCCGACGCCGACGGCGAGGTTCCACGCGCTGCTCTCGTGCGTCAGGTGACCGACCGCCGACTCCGCCGCGTGCCCGGCGTGCGTTGCCGTCTCCATCCCGAGCAGTTGCGAGAGCGCCAACGTCAGCTGCGCGACGGCGACGAGCCCCAGCCCGATCCGCGCCGGCCACCGTTCGGCGCTCGGCGCGGGCGTGCGCTCCAGGATCACCGCGGTCAGGTCCGGGACCGGTGGCGCGGTGGTCAGCGACATCGAGCGGTGCAGCCGCTCGGCGCGCGCGAACCACGAACGGCAGTCCGCGCAGGTCGAGACGTGCAGATCGACAGCGCCCGCCGGCATCGGCTCGGTTTCGCCGTCGAGCCGCGCGGACAGTGCTTCACGGCAGTCCTGACACTTCACAATCTCAATAGTCGGGCACGGGGAGTCAGGAGTTCCAGCCAGTGGCTAATCTTGTGGCCATGGCCGGTCCCCGTGCGAACGAAGACGACGAGCGGGTGACGGCGCTGGCCATCGCCGCCGGCCGTGGCGACCGGCGTGCGCTGGAGCAATGGGTGCGCGCCACGCAGGCCGACGTCTGGCGGTTCGTCGCCCATCTCACCGATGTCCGCTCCGCCGACGACCTCACGCAGGAGACCTTTCTCCGCGCCTTCGGCAGTCTCCGCCGCTTCGCCGGGCGGTCCTCTTCGAAGACGTGGCTGCTGTCCATCGCGCGGCGCGTGGTCGTGGACCAGATCCGGTCGGCGTCGGCGCGGCCCCGGATCGTGGACACGGACTGGGAAGAAGCCGTCGAACGTCGTGCCGCACGGCGTGACGGGGGCTTCGAGGGCCTGGTCGAACTGCATATGCTCCTCGCCGGTCTCGACGAAGACCGCCGCGAGGTCCTGGTGCTGACCCAGGTCCTCGGCCTGTCGTACGCCGAAGCGGCCGAGGTCTGCGGCTGCCCGATCGGCACGATCCGCTCACGCGTGGCCAGGGCCCGCGAAGACCTCCTTGCCGAAACCGGCCAGCTCGACAACGGCGCCGTCTAAGCCGTCCGCAGCAACCTGTTGCGCCAAGTGGCCCAACGCTGAAATCTGGTTGACACGGCGGTCCGCGCTGTGGCGCGGTACACATTTGGGCCCGTTCGCTGTCACGTCGTCACAGAGATGGATCGACACGACTACGCAACGTTGACTCCGCTACTCCATTTGCCTAGCGTGACGCCAGTCATAGGTCCCCGCTGTTCCCCCTGGTCTGCCTGCTCCAACCACCACATTGGCCAATGGCTGTCCTCTTGTGTGCGAAGCGTTCGTTGAAAGGGTTTTCGATGGCCAGTCCCACCACCCGCCCGGGTCACGAAGAAGTGACCGAAGAGCCGGACGAGTCCAGCGGGCTGGGCCGCCGCCGGTTCCTGACCTTCCTGGTCGCGGCCCCCACCCTCACCATCGCGGCGAAGATCGGCTTCGACGCCGTGGCGCCCGAGACCGCCGAAGCGGTGATCCCGACACTGCCCGGCCCGGCCGAGATCCTCGACCTCGGTGACGTGCTCAACCTGTCCAATGCGGCCACCGCGAACATGCTGGTTCTCGAGGTCATGCAGAGCGGCAAGGTCCGGCTCCAACTGCCGCGCTGCGAGGTCGGCCAGGGCATCACGACGGCCACCGCGATGCTCGTCGCCGAAGAGCTGGACATGCCGCTCTCGAACGTCGAGGTGACGCTGTCCGACGCGCGCCCCGAGCTGCTGTTCAACCAGCTCACCGGTGGTTCGAACACGATCCGCTCGGTGTACGGGCCGGTGCGCCAGGTCGCGGCGACGGCCAAAGCACGGATGGTCGCCACCGCCGGGCAGCAGTGGAAGGTGCCCGCCGACAGGCTTTCCACCCGCGGCGGCAACGTCGTCGCGCCGGACGGCCGCAAGGCCAGCTACGCCTCGCTCGCCGCACCGGCGAGCCGCGCCAGCCTGCCGGACCTCGTGGTGACGCCGAAGGCCGAATCCGCGCACACGCTGGTGGGCACGCCGACCTCGCGCCAGGACGCCCGCGCGATGGTGACCGGCCAGCTGAAGTACACCCTCGACATCGACGTCCCCGGCGCGATGCCGGTGATGGTGCGCCGCCCGCCGACGATCAACGGGACGGTCAAGAAGGTCAACAACGAAGCCGCCGTCCGCGCGATGCCGGGGATCATCGACCTCGCGGTCGTCCCGAGCGGTGTGGCCGTGATGGCGGAGACCTTCGGCCAGGCGCTCGACGGCAAGGACGCGCTCGACGTCACCTGGAACAAGGGGACGGTCGACGGCGAGAACAACGAGTCGATCAAGAAGAAGCTGAAGGCCGCCGCGCTGCCGTTCGTGGTGCCGCCGCTGCTCACGCAGTACGTCGACGCCGAGTTCGACTTCGCGATGGTCAACCACGCCCCGATGGAGTCCAACTCCGCGGTCGCCGATGTGCGGGCGGACAGCGCGACGATCTGGGCCGGGCTGAAGTCGCCGATCGTGGCGAAGCAGACCATCGCCGCGGAACTCGGGCTGCCGGAGAACAAGGTCACCGTGCATGTCCAGCAGGGTGGCGGCTCGTTCGGCCGCCGCCTGTTCTGGGACTCCGCGCTCGAGGCGGCGCAGATCTCGAAGGCCATGAAGAAGCCCGTCCGGCTCATGTGGAGCCGGATCGACGACATGCGCCACGGCCGCGCCCGCGCCGCGAGCCACCACAAGATCCGGGCCACCTTCGCGCTCGGCCAGGTGCTGTCCTTCGAGCACCGCGTCGCCAGCGCGGAAACGGACTGGGGCCACGGCCTCGGCGAGATCCTGACGTCGTTCGCCGCCAAGCTCCCCGTCGGCGGGAACCTCAGCTTCGCCCAGACGGTGTTCCTGCTGACCGTCAAGTCGCCGTACAACTTCGGCGTCACCACGCAGCTGCTCAACGAGGTGCCGCTGAAGATGCACACGGGCGCGTGGCGTTCGGTGTACTCGTCGAGCACCCGCGGTGCCGAAGAGATCATGGTCGACGAGATCGCCGCGAAGCTGGGCAAGGACCCGGTGGCGTTCCGCCGCGAGTTCATCAAGGAGCCGCGGCAGCGCGCGGTGCTCGACAAGGTCGCCGAGCTCGGCGAGTGGGGCAAGAAGATGCCGAAGGGCTTCGCCCAGGGTGTCGCGGTGCACGGCGAGTACAAGTCGTACACCGCTTGCCTGGTCGAAATCGACGCGCGGGATCCGAAGGCGCCGCGGGTCACCAAGGCGACGATCGCGACCGACGTCGGCCGCCCGATCAACCCGCGTGGCATCCAGTCGCAGATGCTCGGCGGGCTGACCGACGCCATTTCGACGACGCTCACCGCCGGGCTGCACATCGACAAGGGCCTGCCGCTCGAAGGCAGCTACTCGCAGTTCCACTACGCGCGGCAGAAGAACTCCCCGCCCCAGGTCGAGGTGTTCGTGATGCCCGCCAACGGTGAACCCGGCGGTTCCGGCGAGCTGGGTGTGCCGGCCCCGGTCGGCGCGATCGCCAACGCCTACGCCCGGGCGACCGGGATCAAACCGCGGAGTTTCCCGATCAACTTCCCGGTCGACTTCGAGCCCTTCCCGCGCTGATCCCCGTTCGCCATAAGGAGTTTCCATCGTGCCCAACTACACCTTTTCCGTGAACGGGAAGTCCGTCACCGTCGACGCACCGGCCGATCTGCCGCTGCTGTGGGCGTTGCGCGACAAGCTCGGCGTCCGCGGACCCAAGTACGGCTGCGGCATCAACGTCTGCAAGGCGTGCACCAGCCACCTCGACGGTGAAGCCATCAACCCCTGTGTCACGCCGGTTTCCGACGTCGCGGGCAAAGAGGTCACCACGATCGAAGGCCTCGCCGACGGCGACAAGCTGCACCCCGTCCAGGAGGCGTGGCTCGAGCAGGACGTCGCCCAGTGCGGCTACTGCCAGCCCGGCCAGATCATGGCCGCCGTGGCGCTGCTGAAGAAGACGAAGAACCCGACCGACGCCGACATCGACAAGATCGAGAACGTCTGCCGCTGTGGTTCGTACTTCCGCATCCGGGAAGCGATCAAGTCCGCCGCCGCGAAGATGTGACAACCACCTGAAAGGGAGCCGTGACCTCTGGAGGTCGCGGCTCCTTTTCCTTATATGCGGCGTCTTGACCGCGCTTTGTGCCGTTACTGCGGAGGTGACGTTCGTTCGTTTAGCCTGAATGGCGGAACTCGTGTTAGATAACACCTTCGAGGGACTCAGAGCGGAGCACCCGAGGACGTCAATGCACTTCACCGAGCTGGACCCGAGGGTCGCGGCGCTGGCCGCCAAGGTCGAGACCCGTATACCCGAGATGATCAAGAACACCGTCGAGCAGATCCTCGAGGAGATGCCCGTCTACGGTGACGCCCAGTTCGTGCCGCGGGCCGAGCTTCAGACATCGGTCGAGGTCAACCTCGATTTCGTGATGCGCACCCTGCAGGGCACCGAAGCGGCGGATCTTTCGCAGGCAACGGCCACCGGGCGGGCTCGCGCGCTGCAGGGCGCGCCGCTGCCGGAACTCCTGCGGGCGTACCGGATCGGCTTGACCGAGGTGTGGAACAAGTTCGTCGAACTCACCGCGGCGGGCGAGCGCGCCGACATGGACGGGCTGGTGTCGGCGACCAAGGCCATCTGGGCGCTGATCGACGACTACGCCGAAGCGCTGACGACGGCGTATCGCGACACGACCGCGGAAATGCTGCTCTCGCACCAAAGCCGGCGCTCGGCACTGGTCGAAGCCCTCTTCGTCGGCGGCAGCGCGACCGAGGGCACGCTGTGGGACATCGCCCGCGTGCTGGAACTCTCGCTCGACGGCACGTTCGTCGTCGTCGCGGCCGAGACGCCGAAGCTGGGCCAGGAACCATTGCCGCAGATAGAAAACCGGCTGCGGGACCGGCATCACGCGTCGGCGTGGCGGCTCACGCCCGATCTGCAGGTCGGGGTGGTGTCGATGCGCGACCCACAGGCGTCGAGCGTGATCATCGAGCTGCTGCAGGAGAAACTGGTCGGCCGCATCGGCGTCAGCCCGGTGTTCTCCGGGCTCGGCAACACCGCGCGGGCGCTGCACCTGGCCAGGGTGGCGCTGTCGAGTCTCAGTCCCGGGTCTTCGGGAATGGTGCAGTTCAACGAATCCCCGCTCGCCGGGCTCGTCGCCAGCGCGCCCGAGGCGTCGGTCCAGCTGGCGCACCACGTGCTGCAGCCGATCCTGGACCTGCCCGGTGACGACAGGAACGTGCTGCTGCTGACGTTGCGCGCGTGGTTCGAGTGTCAGGGCTCCACGAAGCTGACGTCGGAGCGGATGTTCTGCCACCCCAACACGATCCGGCATCGCCTCAAGCGCATCACCGAGGAACTGGGCCGCTCACTCGCCGACCCGGCGGACATCGCCGAACTCGGCGCGGCTTTGCGTGCCCTGCACATGTTCCCGGACACCGCGCATCTCCCACCGCCGCCGGCCCAGCGCGTGAGCTGACGC
>NZ_DASYMU010000071.1:0-69182 GCF_036008905.1 Amycolatopsis sp.
GCCCGCGCGCTGACGGTCTGGGTGATGGCGACCTTCGTCGGCATCCCGCTCGGGCCGGTGTTCGGCGGCTGGCTGCTGGACAACTTCTGGTGGGGCTCGGTGTTCCTCATCAACGTCCCGCTCGTGCTTGTCGGCCTGGTCGCGGTCGTGCTCTGGATCCCGGGGCTCAAGGGCCACCGCTCGGGGAGCATCGACCTGCCGGGCATCGCCGTCTCGAGCCTCGGGCTCATCGCCCTGACCTACGGTTTCGTGGAGATCGGCGAACGCGGCCGGGACGACGTCCGTTCGCTGCTGCTGATCGCGGCCGGTGCTGTCCTGCTGGCCGTGTTCGCCTGGTGGGAGCGCCGGACGCCGAGCCCATTGATCGACAAAGCGCTGTTCTCGTCACGGCTGTTCAGCTGGGGCGCGATCCTCGCGACAGTGGCGTCGTTCGCGTTGATGGGCCTGATGTTCGTGCTGCCGCAGCTGTTCCAGGCCGTACAGGGCGCGAACGCGCTGGGCACCGGGCTTCGGCTGCTGCCGCTGATCGGCGGCATGCTCGTCGGCGCCAAGCTCGCCGAGCGCGCCCTCGCCAATGCGGGCGGCAAGGCGACGGTCGCGGCCGGGTTCGCCCTGCTCGCCGCGGGCCTCATGATCGGGACGGCGAATTCCGCCGGCGACGGTTTCGGCTTCACCGCGACCTGGGAAGTGATCGTCGGGCTGGGCACCGGGTTCACGCTGACGCCGTTGATGACCCTCGCGCTGAGCGCGCTCAGCGAAGGCCGTGAAGGCTCGGGTTCGGCGATGATCCAGGCGTTGCGCCAGGTCGGCGGCACCATCGGCGTCGCGATCCTCGGCACCGTCCTCAACGCGGGGTATCGCGCGCAGGTCGACGTCACGGGCCTCCCCGCCCAGGTCGCGGAGGTGGCGAAAGGCAGTGCGATGGCCGCGGTGGCCGTCGGCTCACCGGGCTTGGCCGACTCCGCACGCGCCGCGTTCCCGCACGGCATGGCCGGCACGTTGTGGACTTGCGCCGGGATCGCCGTCGCGGGAATCGTGCTGACGCTGATCTTCTTGCCGGGTCGCGCTTCGGAGCCGGCCGTCGAGGCGCCACAATCGGAGCATGACGTCGTCTCCCTCTGAACGCTCAGCTCGGCCGGTCGGCCTGCGTGAGCGAAAGAAGGCCGCGACGCGTGCCGCCATCCAGCTGCACGCGTTGCGGTTGTTCCGCGAGCAGGGCTACGCGCAGACGACCGTCGACCAGATCGCGGAAGCCGCGGAGATCTCCCCGAGCACGTTCTTCCGGTACTTCCCGACCAAGGAAGAGACCGTCCTCTACGACGAGCTCGATCCGATCCTGATCGAAGCCTTCACCGCTCAGCCCGAGGACCTTTCGCCGATCGCCGCGATCCGCGCGACGCTTCGCGAGGTCTTCACCCGGCTTCCGGCCGAAGACCTGGAGCGCGAGAAGAGCAGGCAGGCACTGGTTTTCGCGGTCCCCGAGCTGCGGGCGGCGACGCTGGACCAGTTCAGCGCCGGCCTGACGATGCTCGCCGAAGCGGCCGCCGTCCGCTCCGGCCGGGAGAAGGACGACTTCGCCGTGCGGATCTGGGCCGGGGCGATCGTCGGTGTCGCACTGGCGGCCTTTCTGGCCATTGTGGACGATCCGGCGCCGGACTTCGTCGAGGGCATGGACCGCGGTTTCGCACTGCTAGAGGAGGGTTTGCCGCTGTGAGCGACTTCGCCGGACGTGACGGTGTGGCCTTGGTGACCGGCGGGACGGGCGGGATCGGCTCGGCCATCGCCGCGATGTTCGCCGAGCGGGGGAGCGCGGTCGCGTTCACCTATTTCCGTGACGTCGAAGGCGCCGCGGCGCTGGAGTCCGACCGGGTGACCGGATATCGGCTGGATCTGGGTGACGCCGACGCGACCGGAGCACTGCTCTCGGCGCTCGGGCCGGTGCACACACTGGTCTACGCGTCCGGGCCGCATGTGCCGATGGTGCATCTGAGCCGGGTGACCCCGGAGCAGTTCCGCAAGCAGCTCGACGTCGACGCGGCCGGGTTCTTTTCCCTGGTCCAGCAGGCCCTTCCGCTGCTGCGCGCGAGCAAGGGCTCGCTGGTCGCCGTCACGACCGCGGCCAACCGGCGCTACCCCGTCCGCGATGGCCTTTCCGCCGCGCCCAAGGCGGCGATCGAGGCACTGGTCCGCGGGATCGCGGCGGAGGAAGGCCGCTTCGGCGTGCGCGCGAACAGCGTCGGCCCCGGGATGCTGACCGACGGCATGGCCGCGCGCCTGATCGAGTCCGGCGAACTGGACGACGAAGCGCTGCGGATCACCCGCGGCAACATCCCGCTGCGCCGGTTCGGCTCGGCCGCCGACATCGCGGAGGCGGTGTGTTTCCTCGCGTCCGAGCGCGCGAACTTCATCTCCGGCCAGGCGTTGGACGTCGACGGCGGCTACGGCTGCTGAGGCGTGGGTCACTCGACCTCACCCCTTTTCTTGACTCATTCCAGAAAAGGGGACAAGCTGGCGAGGTCATGAATCACCAGCAAAGCCCCGTGCGAGAGCGCCTCCGCTCGGCAGGTCTCCGGATCACCGCGCCGAGGATCGCCGTGCTCGAGTGGCTCGCCGAGCATCCCCACATGGCGGCCGACCAGGTCGCCGCGGGGATCCGGCCGCTGCTCGGCTCGGTGTCCACGCAAGCCGTTTACGACGTGCTGGGCGCGTGCACGAAAGCCGGTTTGGTGAGACGGATCGAGCCCGCCGGACAGCCGGCCCGCTTCGAGACACGAACAGGGGACAACCACCACCACCTCGTCTGCCGGACCTGTGGCCGCACCGAAGACGTCGACTGCGTGCACGGATCCGCACCCTGCCTCGAGCCCTCCGCGACAGCGGGTTTCGAGGTCGACGAAGCAGAGGTCGTCTTCTGGGGTCTGTGCCCCGACTGCATCGCTGAATCCACCACAAACCAGGAGGTCACGGCATGACGAAGCCGACCACCAACAACGTTGGCATCCCCATCGGCAGTGACAACGACTCGCTGACGATCGGCGCCAACGGCCCGATCCTGCTGCAGGACCACTACCTCATCGAGAAGAACGCGCAGTTCAACCGCGAGCGGGTGCCGGAGCGCGTCGTGCACGCGAAGGGCGGCGGTGCGTTCGGTTTCCTCGAGGTCACCGAGGATGTCAGCCAGTTCACCAAGGCCGCGCTGTTCCAGCCGGGCACGCGCACCGAAAGCGTCATCCGCTTCTCCTCGGTCGCCGGTGAGGCCGGTTCGCCCGACACCTGGCGCGACCCGCGCGGTTTCGCCGTGAAGTTCTACACCTCGCAGGGCAACTACGACATCGTCGGCAACAACACGCCGGTGTTCTTCATCCGCGACCCGATCAAGTTCCCGGACTTCATCCACTCGCAGAAGCGCCGCGCCGACAACCACCTGCGCGATCACGACATCCAGTGGGACTTCTGGACCCTGCGTCCCGAGTCCGCCCATCAGGTCACCTGGCTGATGGGCGACCGCGGCCTCCCATCGAGCTGGCGCGAGATGAACGGCTACGGCTCGCACACTTACCTGTGGGAGAACGCCGGCGGCGAGCGGTTCTGGGTCAAGTATCACTTCAAGAGCGACCAGGGCATCGACTTCCTGACCCAGGCACGCGGCGACGAGCTCGCGGGCCAGGACTCGGACTACTACATCCGTGACCTGTTCCGGAACATCAAGACGGGCAACCACCCGAGCTGGACGCTGCACGTCCAGGTCATGCCGTACGAGGACGCCGCGGACTACCGCTTCAACCCGTTCGACCTGACCAAGGTGTGGCCGCACGGCGACTACCCGCTGATCAAGGTCGGCCGGTACGTCCTCGACCGGAACCCGTCGAACTACTTCGAGCAGATCGAGCAGGCCGCGTTCGAGCCGTCGAACCTGGTCCCGGGCATCGGCCCGTCACCGGACAAGATGCTCCAGGGCCGGCTGTTCGCCTACCCGGACGCCCACCGCTACCGGATCGGCGCGAACTACGCCCAGCTGCCGGTCAACGCGGCCAAGTCCGAGGTGAACAGCTACTCGCGTGACGGCGCGATGCGCTTCAACAACCCGGCCGACCCGGTCTACGCGCCCAACTCGTTCGGCGGTCCGCACGCCGACGCGACGCTGGCCGGCGAGACGGCTTCGACGTACGGCGTCGAGGACGAGGTCATCCGTTCCGCGTACAAGCTGCACGCCGAGGACGACGACTTCGGCCAGCCCGGCACCCTCGTCCGCGAGGTGCTGAACGACGAGCAGCGCGAGCGGCTCGCGAACAACATCATCGGCCACGCGTCGAACGACGTGTCCCAGCCCGTGCTGGACCGCGTCTTCGAGTACTGGCGCAATGTGGACAAGACCCTCGGCGACAAGATCGCCGCGGCGTTCACGAAGTAACACCGAGACTCCCACCACGAGGCAAGCGGCCCGGCGAGCACTGCTCGCCGGGCCGCTCTGTGTTTTGTGGTGATGGGCGTTTTATGGTGATGGGCCTGCGCATACCTATAGAGATTCACATTGTGGGTGTCACCCCTGCGGTGGTACATCCGTGGGGGACATGCCTCGTCTGGAGCAGTGGCGACCCGCAGTCCAGCGGAGTGATGAAGGTAAACGATCACTGAATACACCACTACGAGTGACCCGAATGTTCAGACGGGTGAGGTGAATGCGGAGAGTCAATTTTCGCCCCCGCGAAGTTGATCATCCGAGGTATGCGCAAGGACAAGGGGTTAATCAATTGAGGGCGATATCGCCAACATCGAATTCGGCACGTAAGGGTTAGAAATCTGCTCTAACCGGTGATCGGCTGGTGTATCCCCGGCACTGCGAGTACCCATTAAGTCCGTTGGGTCCATTGAGGCCAGGAGGAAAAGTAATAATGAAAAGCAACATTGCACGATCAATCGCCGTAGTCGCGGTGGGTAGTTTGCTGGTGTTGGCCTCGGGCAGCGTGGCCGGCGCAAGCACGTCGGGTGGGAAGGGATCGTCCAGTACCGAGGCCGCGTTCACGCAGGTCTTGCAGGCACGTGACGACCTGACCAAGGTGGCCTACGCCGGCGACGTCGCCGCCACGAAGGCCTCGCTGAAGAAGCTCAGCCCGTTGCTGGGTGACGTCGCGGCCGGGAAGCGGTACGCCATCCAGGTCGACGCGCAGGAGAGGGCCTCGGACTCGAAGGTCCGCTCCGACGAGACGGGCCGGATCCTCAACAACCCCAAGGCCACGCCGCGTCAGTTGCCGCCGCTGCCGGACGTCGGCGCCCTGCTGCCGTCCCTGCCGCCGCCGCTGAGCATCGTCTCGGACCTGCTCAAGACACTGCTGAACGCGGTGACGGGTCTGCTGTCGAGCCTGCTGTCCGCGCTCCCGATCCCGCTCCCGTTGCCGCCGCTGCCAGTCCCGGGAGTGCCCGTCCCGCCGCTGCCAGTCCCGGCACTGCCCGTTCCCGTGCCGCCCGTGCCCGTTCCGGCTCCGCTGCCGACCCCGTAGCGGAACCGATAATCGGGGGGAACCGGAATCCGGTGCGGAGGTCATTCCGCACCGGATTCCGGTTATTTGGAAGCTTTTTCATATTTCTTATTTCCTCAACTGAGGCCTAACCTGAGCGCACCCGCGGCTTCCATCGTCGCCTCGCGGAATCGGCGGCCGACGCCGAGGAAATTCACATAACCGTGCACGAGATCCGGCTGGCGGCTCAACGCCGTCGGAACCCCGGCTTCTTGGAGCCGTTTCGCATAAGCCTCGCCCTCGTCCCGGAGCGGGTCGAATCCCGCCGTCGCGATATACGCCGGCGGCAATCCGGACAGGTCCTCGGCGAGCAGCGGCGACAGTCGCGGGTCGGTCACGTCGGTGCCTTTCGGCGCGTAGTGGCCTTCGAACCAGTCCATGTCGACGTCGGTCAGGAACAGGCCCTTGCCGAACAGTTCGCGGGACCGCCGGCGCGTGCTGAAATCCGTCGCCGGGTAGAAGAGCAGCTGGAACTTCGGCGCCGGACCACCGCGGCGAGTTGTCACCTGGGCCGTCACGGCGGCGAGGTTGCCGCCCGCGCTGTCCCCGCCGGCGGCGATCCGGGCGGGATCCGCGCCGAGCTCACCGGCCTTCGCGTGGGCGTAGTCGAAGGCGGCCAAGGCGTCGGAGGTCGCGGCCGGGAACGGGTGTTCCGGCGCCAGGCGGTATTCGACGGACAGCACGCGGACGCCGGCGTGCACGGCCAGGAACCGCGCGGTCGTGTCGTGGCTCTCGCGAGTGCCGAGTACCCAGCCGCCACCGTGATAGAAGACGAGCAGCCCGGAAGGCTCCGGAAGCCCGCCCGGTGTGTAGAGCGTCGCGGGGATGTCGCCGTCCTCGCCGGGGATCGCGAGTTCGCGGGTCGCGACCGGTTCGAGTGGCTTGCCACTGACGAGATGCCGCGAACCGAGCAGGTTGGCCCGCGACTCGTCGACAGTGCCCTTTACCAGGCCGGCCCCCGAAATCTGCTGGAGCTTGAGGAGCAGTTGCGCGTCCAGTGCGAGTTCCTGGCCGTCCAGCCGAAGCGGCCGGCCCGCGATCAGCCTGCGGACCACCTGCGGCATCGCGAACATCAACTGGGCGCCGGCGGCCTGAATGCGTACTTGGAGCGGTATCGACATGCTTCCTCCGTATGTGCGGTCCGATCGGGACGCTACTCGTCAGTAGGAATCGGGTCCAGCTGTGACCGAGGACTCCGTCCCAAATCCTGGTCCTCTACCTAACTGGAGGGGTTAACCTCAAAAGCGTGACTTCAGCAGCAGCGGTCAACGTGCTCGGCATCGGTGGCTCCCTTCGTGACGGTTCCCAGTCCGAAAGGGCACTCCGAATAGCGCTCGACGGCGCCGCGGAAGCTGGCGCGAACATCAGCGCGATCACCGGCGGAGACCTGCTACTGCCCTTCTATGACGCCGCCGAGCTGGAACGCAGCGAGAAGGCGACCCGGCTCATCGAGGCCGTCCGCACCGCCGACGGGATCATCGTGGTCTCGCCCGGCTACCACGGCGCGTTGTCCGGGCTGGTCAAGAACGCCCTGGACTACATCGAGGACCTTCGCGACGACAGCCGCCCGTATCTCGACGGCCGGGCCGTGGGGCTCGCTGCCGTCGCGTACGGCTGGCAGGCCGCCGTCACGACGCTGGACCAGCTCCGGACCATCGCGCACGCCCTGCGCGGCTGGCCGACGCCGTTGGGCGGTTCGCTCAACTCGGCCGAGGTGAAGTTCGACGAGACCGGCGGCGCCTCCGAGGAGAAGGCCGTCCGCACGCTGCGGCTCATCGGCGCTCAGGTGACCGAGTTCGCGCAGCGCCGCGTTTAGCGGCCGATCACTGGGGTATCCACCAGAAGTGGTGCCTGTAGAGAGAGTGATGCCTGCCATGTGGTGGCACGATTCCCTTGAACGGGAACGTTGTTACCAGTGAGGCGCTCAACGGAGCGCGTCCGTACATGGAGGTAAGCGAACACATGGCTGAGGCGATCTACACCGCAGTGGCAACCGCTCGTGGCGACGGCCGGAACGGCGAGGTGACCTCGTCCGACGGCGTCATCGACGAGTCCCTCGCGGTGCCCAAGGAGATGGGCGGCCCCGGCGGGGAGAAGACCAACCCGGAGCAGCTCTTCGCCGCCGGTTACGCGGCGTGTTTCCACAGCGCGCTCCAGGCGGTCGCCAGGGGAGCGAAGGTCAAGCTTCCCGCGACCACCGTGACCGGCGAGGTCAGCCTGCACAAGCAGGGTCAGGGCTTCGGCCTCGGCGTCGCGCTGAAGGTTTCGCTGCCCGGTCTCGACCAGGCGCAGGCCGACGAGCTCGTCGCGCAGGCCCACCAGGTTTGCCCGTACTCCAACGCCACCCGCGGAAACATCGAGGTCGCGCTCACCGCGACCGTCTGAGAACTTCAAGGAAGGACTGGAAATGGTCAACTCTCCGATCAAAAGCCCGCTGAGCGACAGCGACCGGGAGGTCACCGGCAACGCGTTGCAATCGACGCTCGTCGACCTGGTCGATCTGTCCCTCATCGCCAAGCAGGCCCATTGGAACGTGGTGGGGGCCAACTTCCGGAGCGCGCATCTGCAGCTCGACGAGTTGGTCGACACCGCGCGGCAGTACGTCGACGCGGTGGCCGAACGGGCCAACGCCATCGGGATTTCGCCCAACGGCAAGGCGAAGACCGTCGTCGCGAGCTCGGGCGTGCCCGAGTACCCCGACAACTGGCAGTCCGTCGAGTCCACGGTGGCCGCGATCGTCGACATCCTCGGCGCCATGATCGCGCGGCTGCGCAAGTGGATCGACGAGACCGACAAGAGCGACCTGGTGACGCAGGACCTCCTCATCGAGATCACCCAGGAGCTGGAGAAGGCTCACTGGATGTGGCAGGCGCAGCAAGCCTGACGTTTTCACTCGTTTGAAGGCCGCCACGGTCCGCCCGTGGCGGCCTTCGGCGTACTAGCCTCGAAATCATGGTGCTGCACAAGGGAAACCCGAGTCGCCCCGACAACCCCGGCGGGACGAATCCGTTCTATACCGGGATGAACCCGGCGCTCGGTGCGGAGCTGACCCCGCCGCGCGAACGACTGCTCGACATCGCGCTCCCCGCCGACACGGCGTTGCAGCTGGTTCGCGACGAGCTGATGCTCGACGGCAACGCCCGGCTCAACCTCGCCACCTTCGTGACGACCTGGATGGAACCGCAGGCGCGCGAGCTGATGGCCGAGTGCGCCGAAAAGAACATGATCGACAAGGACGAGTACCCGCAGACGGCTGAGCTGGAGCGCCGCTGCGTCGCGATCCTCGCCGATCTCTGGAACGCCCCGGACCCCGCCGACATCATCGGCTGCTCGACCACGGGTTCCTCCGAGGCCTGCATGCTCGCCGGGATGGCCTTCAAACGGCGTTGGTCCAAGCTCGGCCGCACCGGCAAGCCCAATCTCGTGATGGGCGCGAACGTCCAGGTGTGCTGGGAAAAGTTCTGCGAATACTGGGAAGTCGAGCCGCGGCTGGTGCCGATGGAGGGCGATCGGTTCCACCTGTCCGCCGGGGAAGCCGTCGCGCACTGCGACGAGAACACGATCGGTGTCGTCGCGATACTGGGGTCCACTTTCGACGGCAGCTACGAGCCGGTCGCCGAAATCGCCGCCGCATTGGACGAATTCCAGGCCAAGACCGGCTTCGACATCCCGATCCACGTCGACGGCGCGTCCGGCGCGATGATCGCACCCTTCCTCCACACTGACCTGGAGTGGGACTTCCGGCTGCCGCGGGTGGCGTCGATCAACACCTCGGGCCACAAGTACGGGCTGGTCTATCCGGGCGTCGGCTGGGTGGTGTGGCGCGACCGCGCGGCGCTGCCGTCCGAGCTCGTGTTCAACGTCAACTACCTCGGCGGCGACATGCCGACTTTCGCCCTCAACTTCTCCCGCCCGGGCGCCCAGGTCGCCGCGCAGTACTACACGTTCGTGCGACTGGGACGTGAAGGTTTCCGTGCGGTGCAACAGGCTTCGCGCGATGTCGCGACCTACCTGGCGGACAAGATCGGCGAGCTGCCGGAGTTCCGCTTGCTGACGCGCGGCGACCAGCTACCCGTGTTCGCGTTCACGACCGCGCCGGACGTCACGGCTTTCGACGTCTACGACGTGTCGCGGCGGCTTCGGGAACGCGGCTGGCTGGTGCCGGCCTACACGTTCCCGGAGAACCGGACGGACCTGGCGGTGCTGCGGATCGTGGTCCGCAACGGCTTCACCCACGACCTCGCCGACCTGCTGCTCGGACACCTCACCCAGGTACTCTCCGACCTCGCCAAACAGGACGCCCCCACCCACGATCCCGCCACCAGCACGGGCTTCCACCACTGAAAGTGGCATGAACGGACCTTTCATCTCGAAATTCGAGATGAAAGGTCCGTTCATGCCACTTCTTTAGCGCCAGGACTTCGCCCGCGCGTACTGATCCGCCCACCGGGCGTCGGCGCCGAGGGCGTTGGCGGCGCGCAGCGGCCAGTGCGGGTCGCGGAGCAGGGCCCTGGCCAGGAAAACGGCGTCGGCCGCGCCGGAGGCGATGATCTCCTCGGCCTGCTCGGGATCGGTGATCATGCCGACCGCGCCGGTCGCGATCTTCGCGTCGGTGCGGATGCGTTCGGCCAGCGGCACCTGGTAGCCGGGGCCGATCGGGATGTTCGGCGCCGGGGTGTTGCCGCCGGACGAGGTGTCGATGAGGTCGATACCGCGCTCGTCGAGGAGCCGCGCGAGGCGGACGGAGTCTTCGATGGTCCAGCCGCCGTCCTCCCAGTCGGTCGCGGACAAGCGCGCGAAGATCGGGCGGCCTTCGCCGAGTTCCTCGCGGACGGCTTCGGCGATCTCCAGCGCGAGCCGGGTCCGGCCCTCGAAGTCGCCGCCGTAGCGGTCGGTGCGCGAGTTGGACAGCGGTGAGTAGAACTGGTGCACCAGGTAGCCGTGGGCGAAGTGCAGCTCGACGACGTCGAAACCGGCGTTGACCGCGCGCCGGGCCGCGGCCGCGAACTGGCCGGGCAGCTGCGCGACCTCGGCCTCCGAGAACGGCCGCGCCGGGGCGTACTCGCCGAAGGGCTGGTCGTCGGCACCGACGGCCCGCCAGCCGCCTTCCTCCTCCGGCACGGTGCCGGACCCGTCCCACGGCCGTCGGGTGGAAGCCTTGCGGCCGGCGTGGGCGAGCTGCATACCGGCGTAGGTGCCCTGGTGGTGGATGAACGTGGTGATCCGGCGCCAAGCCGCCGCCTGCTCGTCGTTCCAGATCCCGGCGTCCTGCGGGCTGATCCGGCCTTCCGGCGTGACCGCGCTGGCCTCGGTCATCACGAGCCCGGCGCCGCCGGCGGCGAACTGGCCGAGGTGCATGAGGTGCCAGTCGTTCGGCAGGCCGTCGGTCGAGGAGTACTGGCACATCGGGGAAACCCACGCGCGGTTCGACACGGTGAGATCGCGGATGCTGAGGGGTTCGAAGAGACGGCTCACACCTACATACAACGGCACGACATGGTGCGCCCATCCGCTACCAGCGGGTAACGTTGCTCTCATGGGAATCGCCAAGGATGAACGGCTCGCGCTGTCCGCGCTTTTCGACGAGCTCGGCCCGGACGCGCCGACGCTGTGCGAGGGCTGGCAGACGCGGGACCTCGCCGCGCACCTGGTCGTGCGTGAGCATCGTTTGGACGCCGCGCCGGGCATCATGATCCCGGCGCTCGCCGGTCATACCCAGCGCGTTCAGGACGGTTACGCGAAGCGGCCCTGGGGTGAGCTGGTCGAGACCGTGCGAACGGGCCCGCCGTGGTTCTGGCCCGCGTCGTTCGGCCCGCTCGACGAGCTCACCAACGCCGCCGAGTTCCTCGTCCACCACGAAGACGTCCGCCGCGCGCAGCCCGACTGGAAGCCGCGCCCCGCCGACCCGACCCGCGACGCCGCGACCTGGAAGGCCGCCACCCAGGGCGGCCGCCTGAACTTCCGCAAGAGCCCGGTGGGCGTCATCCTGCGGATGCCCGACGGCCGCGAGGCGACGGTGAAGAAGGGACCGGACCAGGTCGCCGTCGTCGGCGCCCCGATGGACCTGCTGCTCTACGCCTTCGGCCGCGACGCCGTCAACGTCACCTTCGACGGCCCCGAGTCCGCCGTCAAATCCCTCCAGTCCACCACCCGAGGCGTCTAATCCGCCCCTCGCCCAGGAATGTGTCGACACTTTCCCGGGTTGTCCACAAGCGCCCCCGGCTGAACTTCCGAATATGTCGACATATTCGGAAGTTATCCACAGTCCGAGGGGTTTGTGGATAAGTCCTGTGGACAACTTGGGGATCAGCGGAGGCCGAGGGCTCGCAGGGCGAAGTGGACCTCGATGGACGTCTGCTTGATCGTCTCGGCGATCACCAGCGACCCGTGCCCGGCGTCGTACCGGTAGAACTCGTACGGCAGATCGCGCTTCGCGAGCCTGTCGAGGTAGTTCTCGATCTGCCGGATCGGGCAACGCGGGTCGTTGTCCCCGGCGAGCACCAGCACCGGCACCGCGACGGCGTCGACGTAGGTGATCGGCGAGCACTCGTCGTACACCGCGGGCACGGACTCCGGCGAGCCGCCGAACAGTGCGCGGTCGAACGAGCGCAACTGCTCCATCTCGTCCTCGTACGCGGCGACGTAGTCCGCCACCGGCACGCCCGCGACCCCGGCCGCCCACCGGCCCGGCTGCGTGCCGAGCGCGAGCAGCGACAGGTACCCGCCCCACGAAGCGCCGTTCACCACACACTTCTTGGGGTCGGCGAGTCCACTTTGGACCGCCCAGTCGTGCACCGACGCGACGTCTTCGAGCTCGGTCAGGCCCGGCCTGCCCTCGATCGCGTCACGCCAAGCGGAGCCGTACCCGGTCGAACCGCGGTAGTTGACCTCGACGACGGCGAATCCGGCGTCGAGCCAGGTCGCGCGGTACGCCGAGAAGCGGTCCTCGTCGGCAGCGTGCGGGCCGCCGTGCAGGGAGAACACTGTCGGCAGCGGGCCTTCCGGCGCGTCGACCGGGCGCGAGACCAGCGCGTGGATCTGCCCGCCGACACCTTCGACGAACGCGTCGGTGATCGGGGCCGACTCCGGCGCCCGCTCGCCCGGCGGCTCCAGCAGGACGCTGTCCGTGCCGTCGGACGTCCGGACGCGCACCGCCGTCGGCTGGGCCGCGCTCGACCACGAGTACTCGACGGTCCCGTCCGGGCGCACGCCCGCGCCGCCGATGCGACCCGGCGAGGTGTCCAAAGAGGACAGTTTGCCGCTCTCGAGTTCGTACCGGTAAAGGGAACTGCGGCCCTGATGGAACTGCGCGACCAGAAGCGCGTCGGCTTCCGGGTACCAGTCGGCGGAAACCTCGCCCGGCAGCTCGAGTTCGATCTCGGTTTCGGTGTCGGCGGTGATGTCCCAGATCATCAGCTCCTCGCGGCCGCGACGCTCGTGCAGGACGAGCAGTCGCTGGTCGCCGAGCACCGGCGAGAAGCTCAGCGCGGAGAGTCCTTTGCCCTCTCCGTCCCATTTGTCCGCTACCGCCGCGAAATCGGCCGTGTTCACCACGCGCAGGGCCGGGTGGCGCGAGTCGCCGTGCTCGGAGTGCGACAGCGCGAGGAGGCTCTCGTCGCGCGACATCGACGCGATACCGGCGTCGTCCTCGTGTGAGTAGAACAACTCCGTCTTGCCGGCCTTGTGCGCGAAGAGGCGGCTGCCGTCGTCGGTCGAGACGCCGATGGTGATCACGTCGGTGCCGATCTCGAGCCCGGCCGGGTAGCCGTCGTGCACGTCCGGCACCGCCCGCTCGGCCGCGGCGCCACCGGCGAACGGTTCGCGCACCCAGGAGCCGAATTCGTCGCCGTCGGTGTCGTTGAACCACCAGATCGACTCGCCGTCCGGCGACGGCGTGGCCATCATCGTGCCGTTGGGCCGATCGGTGACCCGGCGATGCTCGCCCGTCGCCCTGTTCCAGGCGTAGACCTCCCAGACGCCGCTCGCGTTCGATACGTAGAGGTTGGCGTCCGGCGCGTCGATGGCCCAGTCCGGGACGGAAATCCGGGGGGCGTGGAACCGCGCGCGCCACCTTGTTTCGGCTTCGGCGTCGTCGAAAAGGCGGTCCGGGACCACCGCTGACGGGTGCTGGGTTCCAGGCTGCGTATTCACCTCTCGATCCTGCCACGTGTTTGCCCGTACTGTGTGCGGGGTGCTGGAGGGTTACGCGCCGGGCTACGCCCAGGATGCGATGTCGATGATGGCCGGGCGAGGCGCCCCGGAGCGGGCCGAGTTCGCGATGTCGTTGTTGAACCCGCAGGCACGCGTGCTGGACGTCGGTTGCGGGCCCGGATCGATCACCGTGGGGCTTATCCCCGCCGCGCGGGTGCTCGGCGTCGACAGCGAGCCGGGCCAGGTCGCCCTCGCCCGCGCGGCGGCGAAGATCGTCGGATCGTCCACTGTGGACTTCCTGGCCGCGTCGGTCTACGAGCTCCCGCTACCCGACGAAAGTATGGACCTCGTTTTCGCGCACGCGCTTTTCGAGCATCTCGCCCGTCCCGCCGACGCACTCGCGGAAATCCGCCGGGTGCTTCGGCCCGGTGGTGCCATCGCACTGTCCACTTCGGACTGGAGTCGCGCGAAACTGCGCCCGCGCACGGCCAACGTCGACGCCGCCCTGCGCGGCCACTATCTGCTCCGCCGTCGCACGGGCGCGGACCCGTTCGCGGGCAAGAAAATCGTCGGACACGTCGAGCAGGCCGGTTTCCGGGTCGTCCGGACCCGGACCCGCCACCGCAAGGACATGGGCTACCGCGAACTCGCCCGTTACGTCGAAGCCCGGCTCGTCGCCGCCATCGAGTTGCCCGGCCGCGACCGCGACCAACTGGCCTCCGCCGCGCGCTCGGCGTGGGCGTGGGTCCGTGGTGGCGACGGCGATTTCGAGCAGTGCTGGACCGAGGTCGTCGCCGTCCGCTAGCGGATCCTGCCCGAGAAACGAAAGAAGCTCCGCTCACATTGCTGCGAGCGGAGCTTCTTTAACGTCGGGGTGGCGGGATTCGAACCCACGACCTCCTCGACCCGAACGAGGCACGCTACCAAGCTGCGCCACACCCCGAGGTACTGCTTATTGGGCCGAGTAGAAGTGTATCGGACGTCTTTTCACCCCTTGATCGGGGTCGTGTCACCACGTGCGACCAGCGTCAGCAGGCTCGCTTCGGGCGGGCACGAGAACCGCACTGGGGCGTACGGCGACGTGCCGAGACCGGCGGAAACGTGCATCCACATGCGGCCCCCCCAGCGGGAGACGCCGCGCGCGCGGGAGCGGTCGAGGGCGCAGTTGGTGACGAGCGCGCCGTAGATCGGCACGCGCAGCTGCCCACCATGAGTGTGCCCGGCGAGGACGAGGTCGTAACCGTCGGCGGCGAACTCATCGAGCACGCGCGGTTCGGGGGAGTGCGAAATGCCCAGCCTCAGCGCGGCGGACGGATCGGCCTTGCCGGAGATCTCCGAGTAGCGGTCGCGGCGCAGGTGCGGGTCGTCGACGCCGGCGGCGAAGACCTCCTGGCCGGCGACCTTGACCGTGCGGCGGACGTGCGTGAGGTCCACCCAGCCACGCTCGACGAACGCGGCGCGCAGGTCCCGCCATGGCAGGTGCTCGCCGTGGATGCGCTTCTTGCCGCCCCTCGGCAGCAGGTAGCGGGCCGGGTTCTTCGGCTTCGGCGCGTAGTAGTCGTTGCTGCCGAAGATGAACACCCCCGGACGGTCCAGCAGCGGCCCGAGCGCGCGCAGCACCGACGGCACTGCCTGCTGGTGCGACAGGTTGTCCCCGGTGTTGACCACCAGATCCGGCTCGAGCGAGTCCAGCGCGGTCACCCAAGCCTGCTTCGACCGGTGGCCGGGCAGCATGTGGAGGTCGGAGATGTGCAGGACCTTGATCGGCTGGGAGCCGGGTGCCAGGACGGGCAGCTCCGCGGTGCGCAGCGTCCAGTGCCGCCGCTCGATCCCGGCCGCGTAGCCCACCGTCGCGGCGCCGAGGGCCAGGGTTCCGAAGGCGACGCGCTTCGCCTTTGCCATGCCAGTGCTTTTGCTACCGAGCGTGCTCACACGCTCCAGGATACGGGCGCCACCGGATCGGCTTGGGTGGGTGGCTCGCGAGAGTTTCGCGGGTTTCTAAGCCCGCGAAACACTCACGACCGTGCGACGGGCTAACGAGCCGCGCCGCCCATGTACTGCGGGTCCGGACCGGGCAACGGCAGCGGTTCCTGGCCTTCGAGGATCTTCGACACCGCGCCAAAGAACGTCTGTGCCGGAGTCTTGCCACCGAACATGTTTTGGCAACCAGTGACGCTCACGTTGCCCACGTCGCGATAGCAGAGGCCGCCGGTGCCGCCTTCCGGCCGGAAGACCATGGCCGCTCCGGCCAGCTGCGGCGTGCCGCCGACGAAGGTCGCCGAGCCGTTGTTCTGGCTGGTGCCGGTCTTGCCGATGGCGGGCCGGGTCCAGTTGACGTTCTTGGCCGCGACGGAGGAGGTGCCGCCGCCCTGGTCGTCCTTGCTGAGGCCGACCGCGAGGGTGTTGGCGAGGCCTTCCGGCACCACCTGCTCGCAGGCGGCTTCCTTGATCGGCACCGGCTGGCCGCTGCGGTCGGTGACCGCGGCGATCGGCGTTGGTGGGCACCAGACGCCGCCGCTGAGGATGGTCGCGGCCACGTTGCCCAGTTCCAGGCCGCTCAGCGGGGCAGGGCCGAGGGTGAACGAACCGTTGCCGGGGTTCTTGCCCTTCGGACCGAACGCTTCGGTCTGGCTGACGTTCTCGCCGGGAAGTTTCGACTCCGGCTTCACCGTGCCACCGCCGAGGTTGCTGGCCATGGTCTCGCGCATGCCGAGCTTGCTGGCCATCTCGACGATCGGGCCGGTGCTGCCGATCTTCTCTTCCAGGATGACGAACGCGGTGTTCGGCGAGGTGGCCAGCGCGTTCTGGATGGTCATCGACCCGCCGGACTTGCTGTAGTCACCGGCGTTGCCGAGGCAGTACCAATGCGAGTTCAACGGCCGTCCGGTCGGCGGACATCGGTCGGCGCCACCGGTGAAGACCCGCGAGGTGTACGTGTCGGGCACGTCGATGTCGCTGTAGATCCCGGCGACACCCTGGTTCAACGCGGCGGCCGTGGTGAAGATCTTGTAGCTCGACCCCGCACCACCGGTGTTGTAGACGCCGGACGGCAGGGCGTAGACAGTCTGCCCCTTCGACGAGTCCGTGCCGTAGTCCCGGTTCGCCGCCAAGGCGACCACCTCGTGCCGGTTCTTTCCCGGCCGGACCAGTGACAACGTGTTCGCGACGTTCTTCTGGTTCTTGTCGACCTGGGCTTCCGCGGAGGCTTTGGCTTCGTGGTTCGCCTTCTGGTCCAGCGTGGTCTTGATGGTGAGGCCACCGGTGTAGAGCTGGTCGTGCGTCATGCCCGACTTGATCAGGTAATCCTCGGCGTACTGGCAGAAGAACCCGGCTTCGGGGCCCGCGCCGACACAGTTCGCGGCGGGCTTGTTCGGGCGGCCTTCGACCACGCCGAGCGGCTCGAGCTTGAACTTCTCGGCGTCGGCCTTGTCGAGCTTCTGGTTCTCGACCATCCGGTCCAGCACCAGGTTGCGCCGCTTCGTGGATTCGGTGACCTTGTTCCACGGGTCGTAGACGGCCGGGTTGTTCACCAGGCCGGCGAGCAGCGCGGCCTGGGGCACGGTCAGCTTCTCCGGCGTGGTGTTGAAGTACGCCTCCGCCGCGGCACCGATGCCGTAGATCTGGCGGGAGAATTCGACGACGTTCAGATAGCCGGTGAGGACCTGGTTCTTGGTCATCTTGGTTTCGAGCTGGATCGCGATCCGCGCTTCCTTGAGCTTCCGGGCGATCGACTGCTCTTGGGCCTTCTTCTGCGCGACCTTGTCGCCGCGGTAGACAATGTTGATCAAATAGTTCTTCACGTACTGCTGGGTCAGGGTCGACGCGCCCTGGGTGTCGCCGCCGGTGCCGTTGCTGACGGCCGCGCGCAGCGTGCCCTTCCAGTCGACACCGTGGTGGTCGTAGAACCGCTTGTCCTCCACCGAGACGAGCGCCCACTTCATGGCGTCGTTGATCTGGCTCTCCACCACCGGAAGCCGGTACTGCTCGTAGAGGGTCGCGATCTGCGTGCCCGCCGAGTCTGTGACCCTTGTCACCAGCGGCGGAGGCACGTCGGCCAGGTCCGAAGACGTCTGGTCGACAGTGTCGCTCGCCTGGTTGGACATGACCCCCACGGCACCCGCGACAGGGAACAACACGCCCGCGACGAGCACCCCCGCGAGTACACAAAGGCCTATGAGCTTGAGTAGACCGTCCGTTTTGCGCACGGGCCCAGGGTACGCGGAACGGGTATGACCGTCGTGACCTCACACCTTTGGGGCGATTGCCACTACATATTGATCACACTGTGACTACAAAAGAGGCCCGGTGTGGTGACAACGGGTAACTGACGGCATTCTAGGCTTGGCTGTGGGAACCGAGGGACCCTACAGTCCGTCAACGTCTAAACGAAGAAGAGCCGGCGTGCGGGTGAGTACGAAAGATCCGTACTCATTCGATACGCGGCGGCCGGTGCTGGGAGGTGCCGGGTTTCTTCGTGGACGTGAGTGCAGGGAGATTCGCTCGCGGGGGCTGGAGCGTAAGGCTTCGTGACCCCGCTGGTGGATCTCACACCAGATGAGGGAGCTGGGGGCATGGAAACCAACCAGTCGAGCTGGCGTGTGAACGCATCGTGCAGGGACACCGATCCGGATGGCCTGTTCGTTCGCGGCGCCGAGCAGAACCGGGCCAAAACAGTCTGCATGGGGTGCCCGGTAAGAGCTGAATGTCTCGCCGAGGCATTGGACGGCAGGATCAACTTCGGTATCTGGGGCGGAATGACCGAGCGGGAACGGCGCGCCCTGCTGCGACGCCGTCCCGATGTCGCGAATTGGCGCGAGCTGCTCGATTCGGCTCGACGGGAATCCGCTCCCGCGGCGGGTTGATCGGGACGTGGGTGGTTCGCCGGGATGACCCGACGGACGCTCACGACCCGGCCAGGCGGTCACCGATATCGCGCAGGCCGCCGATGTCGTGCACGTCGCTGGGCAGCGCCGGCACCTTCACCAGCGGCACCTCCGGGTGCGCGCGGGTGAACCGGGCCAGCAGGCGCGTTTCCCTGGCGGCGAGCGCGACCCTGTCCGCGTGCAGCCGCAGGACGGCCACGGCCAGCGGCGAATTCTTCTCGCCGTTTTCCAGTGAATCCGCGGCGGCGAGCGCCTCAGGGCCGGAGAGCTTGGCCAGCACCGGGTGGGTCCGGTTCGCGACCAGCCCGGCCAGTGGCATGGATTCTTCCGAAAGCCGGTCGACGAAGTAACTCGCTTCGCGCAACGCGTCCGGCTCGGGCGCGGCGATGACGACGAACGAAGTGCCCTGCGAACGGAGCAGCTCGGCCGTTTTCCGGGCGCGCTCCCGGAATCCGCCGAACATACTGTCGAAGGCCTGCATGAACGCCGACGCGTCGGACAGCAGTTGCCCGCCGATGATCGTCGAGACGGCCTTCGTGAACATGGTGAATCCGGCGGTGACCATCTTGCGCAGCCCGCGGCCGCCGACCTTTCCCGGTCCGGTCAGCAGGCGGATCATCCGCCCGTCTAGCGCGCTGGAAAGCCGCGAAGGCGCGTCCAGGAAATCGAGTGCGGACCGGCTCGGCGGGGTGTCGACGATGATCAGATCCCAGTCGTCGGTCGCGGCGAGCTGGCCGAGCTTCTCCATCGCCATGTACTCCTGCGTGCCGGAGAACGACGTGGAAATGGTCTGGTAGAAGGGATTCGAGAGCAACGCTTCGGCGCGCTCCGGCCCGGCGTGCACCCGCACCATGTCGTCGAAGGTGCGGCGCATGTCCAGCATCATCGCCCACAGCTCGCCCTTGGGCTCGAAGCCTTCGACGACGACCTGACGCGGATGGTTGCCGAGTTCCTTGAGCCCCAACGCTTGTGCGAGCCGGCGCGCCGGGTCGATGGTGAGCACGACGGTCTGCCTGCCGCGTTCGGCGGCGCGCAGGGCCAGCGCGGCGGCGGTGGTGGTCTTGCCGACCCCGCCCGAGCCGCAGCAGACGATGACGCGGGTGGCCGGGTCATCGATAAGTGCGTCGACATCCAGCGTGGTCATCAGCGCACTCCCTGGTCGGTCAAGGCCTCGGCCAGGTCGTAGAGCGCGGCGACGTCGACGCCGTCGGTCAGGTCCGGAAGTTCCAGCGTCGGGAGGTCCGCCTCGGCGAGCTGTTCGCGTGCGCGTTGTTCGGCGGCGACGCGGATGGCGTGCTCGACGGTCTCTTCGACGAGCGCGTCCAATGCCCCCTCGGGCAGAGTCAGCCCGGCGGATTCGAGTCCATTGCGGACTCGCGAAGCGTCGACACGGCCGTCCGCGGCCGCGGTGATCGAGCGCGCGGGCAGGCGCGGGGGCCGGACCCGGTTCACCAGCACGGCTCCCGGGCGGAGGTCGGCGCCGTCCAGTTCGGCGACGGCCTCGACGGTCTCGCGCACGGGCATTTCCTCCAGCAGCGTCACCAGATGCACCGCCGTCTCGCCGGAGTGCAGCAGCCGGACGACACCGTCGGCCTGGCCGCGGATCGGACCGGTCTTGGCGAGGTCGGTCAGCGCCTTGGTGACGTCGAGGAACTTGACGACCCGGCCCGTGGGCGGCGAATCGACGACCACGGCGTCATAGGTGTGGCGTCCGTCGGATTCGGTCCGGCCGACGCATTCCTTGATCTTCCCGGTCAGGAGCACGTCACGCAGGCCCGGCGCGAGCGTGGTCGCGAATTCGATCGCGCCCATCCGCCGCAGCGTCCGCCCGGCGAAACCGAGGTTGTAGAACATGTCGAAGTATTCGAGGAGCGCCGCTTCGACGTCGATGTGCAACGCCCGCAGCTCACCACCGCCGGGGACCGACGCGATGCGCTGCTCGGCGTAGGGCAGCGGCTCGGTGTCGAAGAGCTGCGCGATGCCCTGGCGGCCTTCGACCTCGATCAGCAGCACCCGCCGTCCGCCGCGGGCCAGCGCGAGCGCCAGTGACGCGGCCAGCGTGGTCTTGCCCGTCCCGCCCTTGCCGCTGACGAAATGCAGTCGCGCCCGGGCGAGCTCGTCTGTCCAGCCAGGAAGGGAAGTCGTCACCTCTTCACCCTAATTGAGGTCCTAACTGGCCAGCACCATGACGCTGACCGCAGCGCCGACCACGGCTACGATTACCCAGGTCAAGACCCCCGGAAGCACCGTGAGCATCAGCACACCGAGTACCACCAGTGCGGTGAACGTCACGGCCCCGGCGATCGCGACGTCCCCGGAACGACCGGTCCGGTCGCGCACCTTCGCCATCACGATCAGCGCCATCAGCACGCCGGACACCGCCAGCAGCCCCGTCGCGACGATCCGCCAAATCTCCACACCCCCACGCTAGCCCGGAATATGTCGACAACTTTTCGTGCCACGAGGTTCCGAACATGTCGACATATTCGGAAGTTAGGTGCCTCTGGAGTCTCGTCAGTCTCAGGCGACACACGGGTCCCGAATATGTCGACATGTTTTGAGGCTCGAAGCCTCGGAAAGTGTCGACATATTCGGGGGTTGACCCAGGGGTCAGGACCCGAGTGGGCCGGCGGGGAGGCAGGGGACAGGCTGGGCGTGGGCCGGGTCGAGCGCGTTGAGGACGTGCCGGGCGGCGTTGCGATCCGCGGCGACGCCGAGGTGCTCGGCGAAGTCCAGGACGCACCGGTCCTGCAGGACGACGTTGTGCACGTTCGGACCGGTGCCGAGGCCGCTCGTGTACGGCACGACGAGTTCGTCGTAGCGCGTCACGATGTTGGTGTAGGTGACCTCGGGCGCGAAGACGCTACCGCCGCTGCGCATCTTGGCCAGGAAGTCCGAACCGTGCAGGAACTGTTTGCACGAACCGCAAAGCGGGTTGAGGACGCCGTCGATGACCGGCTGGAGGCCGTGCCCGGAAATTAACTGGTACAGGTTGGACAGGCCGTAGAGCGTGGTGCCGTCCCACAGCGGGGTCAGGCCGACGTACTTGTCCACTTTGGCCGCGCCGCCGAGGAACTTGACGTAGTAGTTGGGCATCAGCGTGCCCTCGGAGTGACCGAGGATGTCCACTTTGGACGCTCCGGTTTTCGCGAGCACCTTGTCGACGAACAGCGAGAGTTCGGCCGCGCTCTCTTCCATCGGCGCCAGCCCGCCCGGCTGGTACACCGGCAGCGGGTCGCCGGGAACGCCGTAGGTCAGGGAGAACACGCAGTAACCGTTGTTGGCGAGCAGCGGGCTGAAGGTCCCCCAGTTCACCGTCTGGTTGGCGCCGAGCCCGTGGGTGAGCACCACCGGGTTCGGATGCGCCGCGCTCGGGCGGCACGACCAGTTGTTCGCGCCGGGCGGCGGGGTGTTGGGCGCGGCGAGTTGCTGCGCGACGCCCGGGGCGAAGTTATAGGGCACCGGCAACCTCGTGGCGGCCTGTGCTCCGGGTGCTGCGACCAACGCCAGTGCTGCTGCCAGCGCGACGGTGACCAGGGACTTCATTGTCCGCATGCCCACTCCTAGAGTTAGCTACTCATCAGTAGGTGTGAAGTGAACCACACTCGTGATGATCTAGCGTGAAGTTCACTGCCTTGGGCTAATGGGTCCCATCGGGACGCAGGGAACCGGTGCCGCGTGTGCCGGATCTAGCGCGTTGAACACGTGCCCGAGCGCGTTCGGATCGACCACCAGGCCGACGTGGTTCACCTCGTCGGCGGGGCAGGTGTCCTGCAGGACGATGTTGGTGACGTTCGGGCCGTCGCCGAGCCCGCTCGTGTAGGGCCAGATGACGTTGTCCTGTTTGGTCACGATGTTCGTGTAAGTGATCCCTGGAAGGAAGATGCCGCCTTCGCGGATTTTCGCCAGAAAGTCCGACCCCGTAAGCATTTCCGGGCAGGCGATACAGTCGCCGATCGAACCGAGCGTGCCACCGAAACCGAGCAGGCGTAACAACATGAAGGTGCTGCCGACGCCCAGCGGGTTCGTGCCGTCCCAGAGCGGAGCCAGGCTGATGTAGGCGTCGATGTTGTTGCGGCCGTTGAGGAACTTGGCATAGTAGGTGGGCACCATCGTGCCCTGTGAGTAGCCGACGATGTCGACCTTGTCCTCGCCGGTCGCGAGCCGGACCTTGTCTATAAAGGACTTGAGCTCACCGGCGCTGGACTCGATCGGGGTCAGCCCGCCGACGACGTCGTCGACCACCGGGGCGTTCGGCAAAACGCCGTAGGTCAAGGAAAAAACGCAATATCCACGCGCCGCCAGCTGTGGCCCGAGCGCGCGCCAGGTGTAGTCCTTGTTGTCCCCGGTGCCGTGCACGAGCACCACCGGCTTCGGGTGTGCGGCACTCGGGCGGCAGGTCCAGTCGTTGACACCGAGCAGCGCGCTCGCCGAGGCCGGAGTGAGCAGGCTCGCCAGCAGGATCGCGACGGTGATCAGGCCCGCACTTTGCTTGCGCACGACGAATTCCCCCTGCTTGACCTTGTGTCCCTCCAGTCTGTCGTGGCCGGTTTGAGATTGAGGGAGTTGACGGGGACACGTCAGGGTGGACTCGGGGTAACCCGTCGTCACTGACGGTGATTTCCCGAACGTGTACTCAGGCGGGGTTGGCGGCTTGGTTACGCTCGCGGCTATGAGCGCCACCAAATGGGAGTACGCGACCGTCCCGCTGCTGATCCACGCCACCAAGCAGATTCTCGACCAGTGGGGCGACGATGGCTGGGAGCTGGTCACGGTGCTGACCAACCCGACCGGTGAACAGCACGTCGCCTACCTCAAGCGTCCCAAGAACTGAGTTTCCAGAGCAGAGGCCCACCACCCCCCAACGAGGCGCTTCGCGCCGCTGAGAGGTTTTCAATGACCTGGAGCGCCCGGCTCGCCGAGCTCGGTATCGAACTTCCCGGCGTCGCCGCGCCGCTGGCCGCCTACGTCCCGGCCGTCCGGAGCGGCGCGCACGTCTACACCTCCGGCCAGCTGCCCTTCGTGGACGGCAAGCTCGCCGCGACGGGCAAGGTCGGCGCGGAGATCAGCCCCGAGGAAGCCAAGCAGTACGCGCGGACTTCGGCGCTCAACGCACTCGCCGCCGTGCACGCACTGGTCGGGATCGATAACGTCGTCCGCGTGGTCAAGGTCGTCGGCTTCGTCGCGTCCGCCGAGGGCTTCACCGGTCAGCCGGCTGTCGTCAACGGGGCGTCCGAGCTGCTCGGCGAGGTCTTCGGAGAAAGTGGTATCCATGCGCGGTCGGCCGTCGGCGTCGCCGAACTGCCGATCGGCTCCCCTGTAGAGGTCGAACTCATCGTCGAGGTGAAGTGATGGATCCGGATATCGAGCACGCTTGTCATGAACTGCTCATCCGGCTGGCCGGGCGCGTCCCGGATCAGCTGCTGTGGCGCTTCCGCGATTGGCTCGGCGAGGGTGCGATGGGCACGCTCGCGCGGACCCTTCCAAGATCTTTGCTTAAGCACAGGATCGACCTTGATCAGTCCGAGTACCGGCTGCTTGTCGCGGGTCTCATTCCCCACGGTGCCGATTGGCATCAGGTCAGTTCGACCCTCGGGGTGGACGACGTCACCGAGACCAGGTACACATTCACCCAGAGTGCACCCGAATGGGTTAACTCCGTCGATTCGGTGTCCGTTTTGCTGCACGCAACGTTGCGTGGTCGGCCGGATGTGGGCGAAGTGCGGCAAAGCTGGCGACACGGTGGTGTGGCCGGTGAGGGCGGGGCAAAGCGGGTTCTGGTGGTGACGGCATTGACCGGACTGCCGCGGCTGACCGGCGAGCTGCAGCGAGTGCTGCGCGTGCTGGGCGACGAAGAACCCAGTGTCGAGGTCCTCCCTCCGCGTTTCGAACTGTCCGGCTATCACCATGGTGCGCTCGCGAGCTCCGAGCTCGTGTGCGTCGGCGCCGTGGACACCGGCAATCGGCTGGTTGCCGCTTAACGCTCGCTCCTCCAGCGAGCTGGGAGGGAGCAGGGCATATGGAGGTCAACGAGGGTCCGTCGCTCGACGGGTTTTCGGTTCCACTGCGGTTGCACAATCTGTTGCTGGCCCTCGCGGGCCGCATCGATGACACCGCGCTGACCGAGGCACGTGAGCTGATCGCCCGCGCCCATCTCGACGAAGCGGTCGAGCTCACCACGGGCACGCTGATCGCCGGTCGCATCCCGGTGCGGTCGACCGAGCAGCGCGAGCTGGCTCTGGTGCTCGAGATGAGCAGGTCGGACGCGACGCTGGCCAACGAGCTCATCATCGATGAGGCCGAACCCGCGCTGACCCACCGGTTCACCGGTGAGGGCACGCCCGAGTCCGGCGTCAGCGAAGCTTTGGACCGCACACTGCACGTCCTCCCGGACGTGCGGTCGGTGCACGCCGTCTGGCGCAACACGCCGGCAGGCAGTGTTCCCGGCGCGTTGCCGCAGCGGGTCGTACTGGTCGAGATCGGCCCCGACGGCAATCCTCCGGCGGTCGCGTTCCGCGTCGACACCGCGTTGCGGCGGGCGGGCATCCGGGCCGTCGTCGAGGTCAGTGGCCCCGGCGCGCGGCATTCGGAGTACCACCACGCGGCCGGTCTGGCCGCGAGTCCCGTCTGGGTGACGGGCACCGCGTCTTCGTCGAGCAACACGCTGCCCAGCGCGCCGACGTTCGACTCGTTCGAATCGGACGTCAAGCCCAAGCCCGCCGTCGAAAAGGCGGTACCGGCGAAGACGTCGAAGGCCGAGAGCAGCCGTCATGGTCTGCGCGCGGCCTCGGCAGCGTCGTCGTCCACTCCGCCGCCGCCGACGCCGGTCGTGCCGGTCGTCTCCCGGGCGCCCGCGCCCGAGCCGGCGCCGGAAACACGCGCCGAGCGGACTTCGGAGCTGTCCTCCGACGAGGTCAAGCAGCTTCGCCGGGCGCTGGCGGAGGACCCGGAGAAGGGGCGCGAGATCGTCGCGGGCAAGGCCGGCATGCACGAGGTCGTCGAACTGCCCGCACTCGACCTCGACGACCCGGCGCTGAGCGAGCGCGATCGTGCGCTCCTGCGTGAACTGCACGCCGAACTCGCCGAGCGCGAGCGTGAGGAGGCCGCGAAGATCCGGGCCACCAACGGCGCCTCCCGCGGTCCGGAACAGCGCGGCTGGGCGGACGGTTACGCGGGCGCGTGATTCACGTCTCTCCAGGACGGTTTGCCGCGGGCGTATGTTTCGAGCGTGGCTGAACTACCGAGTGAGATGACTTTCGAGGTGCCGCTGCGGGCACAGCAGGACGGCCCGCCGGTGACACCGAAGGACGCCGCGACCGTCATGCTCCTGCATGACGGTGCCGGCGGCCTCGAGGTGTTCCTGCAGCACCGGGTGGCCGGGATGCCGTTCGCCGGTGGGATGACCGTGTTCCCCGGTGGCGGCGTCGACCGGCGTGACGCCGACGCGTCGATCAGCTGGGCCGGACCGCCGCCGAGTCAATGGGCCGAGTGGTTCGGCTGCGACGAGTCGCTCGCGCGGGCGCTGGTGTGCGCTGCCGTACGGGAGACCTTCGAAGAATCCGGGGTACTGCTCGCCGCGACCGACGCGGGAATCGTCAAGGACACCGCGCCTTACGGGTACGCCCGGCAGGCGCTGGTGTCGAGGGAGCTTTCGCTCGCCGCCTTCCTGGCCGAAGCCGGGCTGACGCTGCGCGCGGACCTGTTGCGGCCGTGGGCGAACTGGATCACCCCGGTGCCGGAGCCGCGCCGCTACGACACACGATTCTTCGTCGCGACCCTGCCGGACGGGCAGGACGCCGACGGCAAGACCACCGAGGCCGACAGCTCCGGCTGGCAGCGGCCCGACGACGCCATCGCCGACGCGCAGCAGGGCCGTCGCACGCTGATGCCGCCGACCTGGATGACGCTGAGCGAACTCGGCGAGTACGCCACCGCCGAAGACGCGCTGTCCGCGGAACGCAAGATCCGGCCGATCATCCCGACCCTGGTCCGCGAAGGCGACAAGGTGCGAGTCGTCATGGAGTCGCAATGAGTGAGCCTGCCTACGGAATCCTGCGCGAGGTCTCGCCGATCGCTTCGGTGCTGCTGGAGAACAACCCGTCGTCGATGACGTTGGAAGGCACCAACAGCTGGGTCCTCAACGCCCCCGGCTCTCTCGGCCGCGTGGTCGTGGACCCCGGCCACGAGGATGCCGACCATTTGCGAGGACTGGTCGACGTCGGCCCCGTCGAGCTGATTCTCCTTACCCACCACCATCCCGACCACGCCGAGGGTGCCCCTTGGCTCGCCGAGCGAGTCGGCGCGCCGGTCCGCGCGTTCGACCCGGCACTGTGCAGCGGCGCCGGGTCCATTGTGGACGGTGAGGTGATTTCGGCGGGAGGATTGGAAATCCAGGTCGTCCACACCCCCGGGCACACGGCCGACTCGGTGTCACTCCGGATCGACGACACGATGCTGACCGGCGACACCGTGCTCGGCCGCGGCACCACCGTGCTCCACGACCTCGGCGACTACCTCCGCACTCTGCGCTCCCTGATCGAGCTGCCCGACGGCATCCTCGGCCTCCCCGGCCACGGCCCCGAACTCCCCGATCTCGCCGCCACCGCGCGCGAATATCTGGCCCATCGGGAACAGCGGCTCGACCAGGTGCGTTCCGCCTTGAGTGAGCTCGGCGAAGACGCCACCGCGCGCCAGATCGTCGAGCTCGTGTACGCCGACGTGGACCAGTCGCTCTGGCTGCCCGCGGAATGGAGCGTGCAGGCCCAACTGGAATACCTACGATCGGAGACCGGCGCGTGAGTGCACTGGAAATCGAGTTCTACTGGCGGCCCGGCTGCGGCTTCTGCAGCGCCCTGCGCCGCCCGCTGATGGCCAGTGGACTGCCCGTCCGCGAGGTCAACATCTGGGAAGACCCCGACGCCGCCGCCCGCGTCCGTGGCGTCGCCGATGGCAACGAGATCGTGCCCACGGTGTTCATCGGTACCCAGGCCCTGATCAACCCGAGCTTCGCGGAGATCGAAGCCGCCGTGCGCGAGGAGGCTCCGGAGCTGCTCGAGAAGTCCTGACCGCGCGGTTCCTGGGGTACGGCGCGGTCAGCGCGTCACCGTGGGCATCACGAAGTACGTCAGTTCCACTTCCCCGGGATCCACCGCGCGGACGACCGTGGCGCGCAGGCCGGGCTGGATCGCGAGGCTGACCTCGGAGCTCCCGAACGGCTGGAGTG
The DNA here is from genome assembly GCF_036008905.1 of Amycolatopsis sp. Taxonomy (GTDB): domain Bacteria; phylum Actinomycetota; class Actinomycetes; order Mycobacteriales; family Pseudonocardiaceae; genus Amycolatopsis. The sequence continues at coordinate 27,774 of NZ_DASYMU010000071.1, forward strand.
CGTCGAGCAGGTAGCGCGCCTGGAATGACGGCGAGGTGCGGCCGCCCAGCACGTTCGCCTTGATCGTCTCCTCCGCTTCCCCGGCGTCCTGCTTGGCGCTGGCGAGCCGTACTTGGCTGTCGCCGACTTCCAGCGTCAGGATCCGGCGGCTTTCGGCGAACAGGCCGACGCGGCGCACCGCGGCGGCGAGGACGTCGGCGCGGACCTCGACGGTGGTGTCCACGGTGGAGGTGTTGATCGTGTTTTCCGAGAGGAAACCGCCGTCGAGTACCGCCGTGGTGACCGCGCTCCCGGCCCAGCTCAGGCCGAACCTGGTGTGCTCGGTGTGGAGCCCGACCACGCCCTTGGCCTGCCTGCCCGCTTCGACCAGCAGCGCGGCCGGGACGAGGGCGTCCAGCTCGCCTTCGGACATCAGCAGCGGCAGTTTCGCGACGGCCATCCGGTAGCGGTCCGACGCCACGAGGTTCAGCCGTCCGTCGGCGATGTGCAGCCGCACGCCGGTGAACAGCGGCAGCGAGTCGTCGCGCGACGCCGTCCCGGCGACCGTGCGCAACGCCGTCGCCAGCGCGGCGCCGTCGACCTCGGCCACCTTGGCGGGCGGACCCGTCACGCCGGGGTGCAGCGATTCGTCCAGCAGCGGCAGCGCAAATCGCGCGCCGTTGACGCGCACGGCCAGGCGGGAGCCTTCGATGGCCAACGAAACGAGCGGCGTGTCGAGCATGCGCAACGTCTCGGCGAGCGGCGCGACGGGCACGGCGGCGCTGCCGTCGAGGTGCACGTTCGCCTCGCAGGCCAGCCGGACCGAGCGCTCGCTGTCGGCACCGGCAAGCGTCAGGCCGCTCGCGTCGGCGCGCAGCAGCACGCTCGCGAGGGTGCCGGGAAGCAGCCGGGCCGCCTCGGAAACGGCGGTGGCCAGCGTGCGGGTGGAGGCGGTGAGGTCCATTCGCGGAACCTACCGGCCCCCACCGACAAAACCGCGATTACCGAGCGGCACCAACAAGTTCTGACTCGGTGACGATCTCGGAGTCGGGCGTGCGCAGGCTGCCGCGAAGCAGCCACACGAGCCCGGCGACGATGACGCCCATGACCCCGGCCGCCAGGAACGCGGCGGGCGGGCCGCTGTGTTCGACGAGGTAGCCGCTGATCGACTGCCCGAAGGCGAGGCCCAGCGTCACCGCGGTCAGCACCCAGCCGAACGCCTCGGCGGCCGTTCCCTTCGGCGCGACCAGTTCGATCATCGCCGAGTGGGTGGTCGACTGCGGGGTGATCAGCGCGCCGGCCGCGAGCATGGCGAACGCGAGCGCCCAGAGCGACGTCGGCAGCGCCAGCAATGCGACCAGGACACCGAACGCCAGCAGCAGGACCGGCAGGCGCAGGTTCATCCGCCGCGGCCACGGACGCAGGCTGTACGCCACGCCGAACGCGACCGAGCTGACCGACCACGCCGACAGCAGCAGGCCACCGACGGGCGCGTGGCCGGCGTTCGTCGCGGCGGCGGGCACGGCGACCTCGACGAAGCCGATCACCATGCCGAAGCCGAGGACGGCGAGCGCCAGGGTGCGCATCCCGGGGCTGGCGAGCGCGCCTAGAAGCTTCCGGCCGCCTGCCTTCGCGGGACCCCAATCCCGTACCGCCGGGCTCAGTGCGAAGACCACGGAGCCCACGACCATGAACAGGGTGCCGACGACCATGCCGGTCCCGGCCCAAGGCGCGGCGATGAGCACACCGGCGAACCCCGGCCCGAGAATGAAGAAGACCTCCATGCTGATGGCCTCGTACGAGAACGCCGCGTTGCGCGCTGGTCCGGCAGGCAGCAGCCGCGCCCAGATCGCGCGGGACGCCGAGCCCACCATCGGCTCGGTCAGTCCGGTGGCGAAGGCCAGCGCGACGAGCGGCATTGTCGGCAGGTGGCTTTCGATGGCGAGGATCAGAATCGTCGTCGCGATGGAGAACAGCGCGGCCGAGGTGATGAGCGGCCGGGTGGGCCCGAACCGGTCGATCAGCCTGCCCTGGATGACCGCGCCGACGGCGACACCCACCAGCGTGCCCGCGGAAACCAGCCCGGCCGTGGCGAACGAACCCGTTTCGCGCTGGACGTAGAGCAACGCGGAGATGCCGATCATCGCGATCGGGAGCCGGGCGAAGAGCGATGCGACGGCGGGAGCGCGCGAACCGGGAGCGGTCAGCGCGGTGCGATAGTCGGCGAGCGTGGTGCGGGATTCGGCGTGCTGGGGCGAGGACTGGGACACGAGTACCAGTATGCCTCACTTTGGTACGGCAGTACCAGTTATCTCCCCGGTCAGGTGCGTCACCATGAGCTGCACGGATGCAGTAATACTGCGCCATTCGGTCTCGGTTGTGTAACGCTCTGTCGAACTCAGGGTTTTTCTGGCAACGAATCTCAGCGGATAGCGTCTTTAGAGAGTGAAAGGCCTTGAAGTTGTACGTAGGGGCCGTGCGATGGTTGTAAGACCACACGCATTTTCAACTCCCTCCGGAGACGGGTCGGGGCCTTAGGTCCGGAGGGTGGGGAGCGCTAGCCGTCGGGGGATGGCCTGCGCACAGCGAAGGGCCGGTGCGCCACGTCGGGGGTGGCGCCCGGCCCTTCGTCATGTCCACGGCAAAGCAGGCCACCGTCCGACCCGGCAGTTTCTCGCCAAGTGCGCAAAAAGGCTCATGCCCTGACCGCGAGCGCGGTCAGGGCACGAGCCTTTTCAGAGAACTATCGGGCGCGACGGGCCAGGCGCTCCGGGTCCAGGATCAGCACACTCTTGCCTTCGAGCCGCAGCCAGCCACGGTGGGCGAAGTCCGCGAGCGCCTTGTTGACGGTCTCGCGGGAAGCGCCGACGTACTGGGCGATCTCTTCCTGGGTCAGGTCGTGCGTGACCCGCAGGAGACCGGCTTCCTGGCTGCCGAACCGCTGCGCGAGCTGCAGCAGCGCACGCGCGACCCGGCCGGGGACGTCGGTGAAGATCAGTTCCGCGACCATGTTGTTGGTCCGGCGCAGCCGGCGCGCGACGACGCGGAGCAGTTGCTCGGCGATCTCGGGCCGGGTGGAGATCCACTGGCGCAGGGCCGGGCGGTCCATCGTCACGGCGCGGACCTCGGTCACGGTCGTGGCGCTGGACGTACGGGGCCCGGGGTCGAAGATCGAGAGCTCGCCGAACATGTCCGACGGGCCGAAGATCCCGAGCAGGTTCTCCCTGCCGTCGGGCGACTTGCGGCCGATCTTCACCTTGCCGGACTGGATGATGTAGAGCTTGTCTCCGGGCTCACCCTCGTTGAAGATGACGTGTCCGCGCGGAAATTCGACGCTTTCCAACGTCTGTGCCAGCGCCTCGGCGGCTGCCGGCTCCACACCCTGGAATATGCCAGCGCGGGCCAGGGTTTCATCCACCTCGGGTGCCTCCTCGTCGAGAGACGACCGCGATCCTCACCTGTGAGGAGCGTGCCGCCGATCACTAAACTGCAGTCTATGTCGTGCGCGTGAGATCGCCCGGTGGCGCGCCGAACAGCGGCGACCACCGGAAATGATCTCACCCGACCGTGGAGCCTAGTCTCGCACGCGTCGTGTCCGCAGCTTGGCCGCTCGACCGCCGAGCCGGCGCAGCCGGAACAGCTCCAGAGCGCGGCCGATGCCGTGCCCGTAGAGCGCCTTCACCTCGTTCGGCTGAGCTTGCTCGAGGAACTCTTCGACCTCGTTCTCCTGCACCGCGACATGGCGGAGCCTGCTCTCCACACGCTCCATGAACAGCGCGAAGAACATGATTACTAACGGCACCAGTACTACGAACCAGACAGTCATAGACTCCGGATCCTCGCTCATGGCGGCTAAGTCATCGCGCCAAATCAGGTGCGGGCGGCGTGTCGGGCGGCGACCCGCGGGTGCTCCCCACAAGCTCGCCCAATGGCTTCCGTAGGCTAACGGGGTGCCGCCAGGTGTCAGTAGCGCCCCCCGGAAGGGGAACCCCCGTCCCCGAAAGTTCGAGGACGAGAGCCGTCTTTCCCTGGTAAGACGCGCAAGGCGCATCAAGCGTTGCCTCGACGAGGCATATCCGGGCGCCCATTGCGAGCTGGATTTCACCACTCCGCTGGAGCTGCTCGTCGCCGTCGTGCTGTCCGCCCAGAGCACCGACAAGGGCGTCAACCTGGCCACGCCCGCCCTGTTCAAGCGCTACCGCACGGCCGCCGACTACGCCGGTGCCGACCGCACCGAGCTGGAGGAACTCATCCGGCGGACGGGCTTCTACCGCGCCAAGGCCAATTCGCTGATGGGCCTCGGCGCGAAGCTCGTCGAGGACTACGACGGCGAGGTGCCCGGCAAGCTCGAGGAGCTCGTCAAGCTGCCCGGCGTCGGCCGGAAGACGGCGAACGTGGTGCTCGGCGACGCCTTCGGTGTGCCGGGGATCACCGTGGACACCCACTTCGGCCGGCTGGTCCGCCGCTGGGGCTGGACCGACCTCGAAGACCCGGTGAAGGTCGAGCACGCGATCGGTGAACTGATTCCTCGCAAAGAGTGGACACTCCTGTCACACCGGGTGATTTTTCACGGCCGCCGCGTCTGCCACGCCAAGAAGCCCGCGTGCGGCGCGTGCCCGCTGGCCAAGGAGTGCCCGTCCTTCGGCACCGGGCCCACCGACTTCGAAACCGCCGCCAAGCTGGTCAAAGGTGAAGAGCGGGACCACCTGCTCGCCATGGTGGAGCAGCGTTGACCACGTTGACCAAGTGGGCGGTCGCCGTTGCCGTGCTGGTATTGGCGCTGATCGTCGCGCTGCTGCCGCGTGGCGACGACTCCGCGCCTGCCAAGGCCACGGAGGATCTCGGCCCGGCACGGGCCAAAGCCGCCCTGGTCGCGTGTCCACAGGGGACGGGTGAGGTGCCGCAGCTGCGCGGGGTCTCGGCCGAATGCCTCGGTGACGGCTCGACGGCCGATCTCGGCACCGCGCTCGCGGGCCACGAAACGCTGATCAACGTCTGGGCGACCTGGTGCGCGCCCTGCAAGACCGAACTCCCCGTGCTGAACGCGTACGCCGCGCAGCCCGGCGCGACGCCCGTGCTGACCGTGCAGGTCGCCAGCGGCGCCTCGGACGGCCTGGAGCTGCTCGCCGCGCTCGGCGTCCACCTCCCCGGGGTTTACGACGGCAAGGGCGACACCGGCCCGATCAGGAAGGCACTGAAGGTGCCGCCGTCCCTGCCCGCGTCCTATCTGGTCACCGCCGACGGGCAGGTGCGGTTCATTTCGAACCCGCGGCTGTTCGAGAACACCGACCAGGTGCGGCTCGCCGTGGAGGGAATCCGATGACCGAGATCGGCCCGCTCGTCGAGCTCGACACCGTGCCGCCGTGGCTGCGGCCGCTCGTCCAAGTCAGCGACACGCTGGACTCGAAGGCGTTCACCCGGCTCAGCCCGCCCGCGGGCATGGTCACCCGCCCGGCGGCCGTGCTGATCCTGCTGGGCGAGCGTGTCTCCGGGCCGGACGTCCTGCTGCTGCGCCGCGCCGACACCCTCGGCTCGCATGCCGGCCAGGTCGCGTTCCCCGGCGGCGGCGCCGACGAGGGCGACGGCGGCCCGGTCGGCACGGCGTTGCGCGAGGCCGAGGAGGAAACCGGCGTCGACCCGGCGGGCGTGCGGCCGCTGGCGATCCTGCCCGAGCTGTTCGTGCCGGTGTCCCGGTTCTCCGTCACGCCCGTACTGGCGCACTGGGAGAAGTCGTCCCCGGTCCGCGCGGTCGACTTCGGCGAGACGGCGTCGGTGGCGAGGGTCGCGATCGCGGACCTGGTCGACCCGGCCAACCGGTTCCAGATCACCAAGCTCGGCACCGGCTACCGTGGCCCCGCGTTCTCCGTCGACGGCATGTTCGTCTGGGGCTTCACCGCGGGCCTGCTCTCGGCTCTGCTCTCGCTGGGCGGCTGGGAACGGGAGTGGGACCGCGACGACGTCCGCGATCTTGACGTAGCGTTGTCGGACCACGAAGCGAGGGTCGCCGCCACACTCGAGGCGGAGCGCGACGAACAGGGAGTAGAACCACCTTGAATTGGGTCGACGTGCTGGTGCTGTTGCTGGCGGTACTCGCGGCGGTGTCCGGCGCGTTCCAGGGCGTGATCATCGCGCTGCCCTCGCTGGTCGGGGTGATCCTGGGCGCGATAGCCGGGATCCAGCTCGCGCCGCTGGTGGTGGAGCTGTTCACCAATCCCGCCGCGAAGGTCGCCTTCGCCGTGGCCACCGTGGTGTTCCTGGTCGCGATCGGGGAGACGCTCGGCGTCTGGACCGGGCGCAAGCTGCGGCAGAAGATCAACCCGGAGAAGCTGTCCGGGATCGACAAGACACTCGGCGCGATCGTGCAGGCAGCGGTCGTGTTCGTCATCGCGTGGATGATCGCGACCCCGTTGACGGCGGTGCCGGGGCTGGCGAAGCCGATCAAGAACTCCGTGGTGCTGGGCGGGGTCAACGACGCGATGCCGGAAGCCGCGCGAAGCCTGCCGACGGATCTGCGCAAGCTGCTCGACGAGTCGGGCTTCGTCTCCTTTTTGGACCCGTTTCAAAAGGCGCCTTCGGCCGACATCGGCCCGCCGGACACCGCGCTGCAGAAGAGCGGCATCGTCGGCGAACTGCGCTCCAGCGTGGTGAAGATCCGTGGCAACGCCACTTCGTGCTCACGTTCGCTGGAAGGCAGCGGGTTCGTCGTCGCGCCGCAGCGGGTGATGACCAACGCGCATGTCGTCGCGGGCACCGACGAGGTCGCCATCGAAACCGCCGGCAGCAGGCTCCCGGCGCGGGTCGTCTACTTCAACCCTGACGTCGATATCGCCGTGCTCGCGGTGCCGCGGCTGCAGGCGAAACCGTTGCCACTGTCCGACGTCGAGGCGCAGGCCGGGGACAGCGCGATCGTGCTCGGCTACCCGCTCGACGGCCCGTACACCGCCACGCCCGCCCGGCTCCGCGGCCGCATCAACCTGCGCGGGCCGGACATCTACGCGTCGAAAACCGTGCAGCGGGACGTTTTCACCGTGCGCGCGGCGATCCGCAGCGGCAACTCCGGCGGCCCGATGGTCGACCCGGCCGGGAACGTGATCGGCGTGGTGTTCGGCGCGGCCGTCGAAGATCCGGACACCGGCTTCACGCTGACCGCGAACCAGGTGCGATCCGAAGCCGAGGCCGCGCCCGCGCAAAGTTCCGAAGTGGGCACCGGTCCCTGCGCGTCCTGATTCCCGTCAAGTGTTCTATTTGATGGGTAAGGCAAATGTGGCGTGTTGTGGGATGCCCTGAACGACCTTCGCCATCTGTCGACAGATGGCGGTAGTTGCGGACGCGGGGTATCACTTGCGGAGGAACTCCGTCAACGCGGAGCTGGTGTGTTCGGGTGCTTCCAGGTGCGGGAAATGGCCGATGCCCGGCCAGGTCTGGAGTGTCGAGTGCGGCCCGAGCCAGGGCGCGGACGCCCGCGCGGTTTCCGGTAGCACACAGGTGTCCGCGTCGCCATGGAGCTGGAGCACACGGGCGGCAACACGGGTGCCGACGGCGTCGGAAAAACGGCGGCCTTCACCGCGGAACTGCGCGCGGAACGCCCAGCGGTAGTACTCCAAAGAGCTGTGCGCGACACCCGGCACCAGCATCGCCTGGCGGAAGGTCCTCGACGTCTCGGTGAAGTCGCTGGTCTTTGTCCACTGTGGACCGGACCATCGGCGGAGCAGCGATTCCAGTGCGGCGGCGTCATCTTTGACGAGCCACCGCTCGGGCGCAATCGGGACCTGGAACCGGAAGAGGTGCCCGATCGCGCGGGCCTGGTTGGTGCGTTTGCGCCGGACCGCGGTCGTGGAGATCGCGGATTTCAGGGCCAGCGGATGCGCCGCGCCGAGCACGCTGACCGAATCGACCACGCGTGGGTGCAGGGCCGCGGCGGTCAACGCCAGCATGCCGCCCCAGGAATGCCCGACGAGATGGGCTTTGCGCGCGCCGAGCGACTTGATCAGCCCGGCGACGTCGCCGGCGAGCGTCCACGCGTCATAACCGCGCGGCGGCTTGTCGGAGTCCCCGCAGCCGCGGAGATCCACGGCGACGGCTCGGTATCCCGCGTCGGCCAAGGCCGTCATCTGATGACGCCAGGTCCACCAGAACTCGCCGAATCCGTGCAGCAGCACCACCATCGGGCCACTGCCGAGCTCGGCGATATGCAGCCGGATGCCGTTGGCGGAGACGTCGCGATGCGTCCACGGGCCGTCGATCCGGACGATGGACGGATCCGGTGTCGCCTGCACAGCTACGGTGACGGACCGGTCGCTCAGGCGCTGACCGAGGGAGTGTCCTCGGTGTTGCGACCTGGTTTGAGCGCCGCGGCCGTGTCCTTGAAGCTGTCTATCGTGCGCTCGGGCGCCTTCAGCTTCTTCATCTTCCGGTAGCCGAGGAACCCGGCCGCGCCCGCCGCCACCAGCATCAGCAGGAACACGATGCCGAACGCGGCCCAGCGCTGCAGCCAGACGGACAGCAGCTCGCCCAGGAAGAAGAAGAGGAAGAAGGAGCTGTAGAGCGCGATCACCAGCGCGATCACGAAGTAGATGGCGCCCTTGACGGCCTTCTTCGCTTCGCCGACCAGCTCGGACTTCGCCAGCTCGACCTCGGCGCGGACCAGCGTCGACATGTGCTGGGTCGCGTCGCTGACCAGCTTGCCGATCGACTTGTCGCCATCACCTGTGCCGTCATCCGGGGTAAGTGGGATGTACGGCACGGCCCCCACGCCGTCGGGGTCGTTGCGTTGGTGCTTGGGGCTGCTCACCGGGCCATCGTGCCACGTGTCGCTTTCCCTGGCTCGGTGGACTCGCGTGTGGACCGATCATTCTTCAACCCCGGCGTGTGCGCGGCTCCGGCGGAGCAGCAGCGCGGCCGCACCGAGCGAGGCGACGGCCGACGCGATCAGCACCGCGGTTTTGGCCTGCTCACTGGCTTCCCCGTCGAGCGCGAGGTCCGCGATCAGCAAACTGACGGTGAATCCGACCCCGCCGAGCAGTGACAACGCGCCGATGTCCCGCCAGCCGACGCCGGTGGGTTTGTCGGCGATCTTGAACTTCACCGCCAGCACGCTCGCGCCGAAGATGCCGACGACCTTGCCGAAGACGAGCCCGATCATCACCGCGAGCGGCAGCGCGGTGGTGAACACCGCGCCGAGTGAGTCGCCACTGATCTGAATGCCCGCGGCGAACAACGCGAACAGCGGCACCGCGACGGCCGCGGACCACGGCTGCAGCCGGTGTTCCAGCCGGATCGCCGGAGCTTCCTGCTCGCCTTCGTCCGCGCGGACCCGCGTCAGCAGGCCGAGCGCGACCCCGGCGATCGTCGCGTGGATCCCCGCCGAGTGCACCGCGACCCAGGTGATCAACGCGAGCGGGACATAGAGCCACGCCGAGCGGACGCGCCGGTGTTGCAGGTAGGCGTAGAGCAGCAGCGCGACGATGGCGACCGCGCCGGCGACGAGGTCGAAGCTCGCGGTGAACAGGACCGCGATGACGAGGATCGCGCCGAGGTCGTCCACCACCGCCAGCGAAAGCAGGAAGACCCGGGCGCTGCTGGGCAGGTTCGACGCCGTCAGCGCGAGCACGCCGAGCGCGAAGGCGATGTCGGTCGCGACGGGAATGGCCCACGCGCGGTCGATCCCCGGGGCGCCCCAGCCGATGCTCAACGCCAGCAACGCGGGCACGATCATGCCGCCGATCGCCGCGACCACCGGCAGTACGGCCTGCTTGAGCTTGGACAACTCGCCGACGACGAGTTCCCGTTTGAGTTCCAGCCCGGCGACGAAGAAGAAGATCGCGAGCAGGCCGTCCTTGGCCCAGTCGCCGATCGAGAGGTCCAGGTGCAGGAACGCCGGGCCGAGTTCGAAGTCGCGGATCGCGCGGTAGACGTCGTCGAGCGGTGAATTCGCCCAGATCAGCGCGATCGCGGTGGCGACCAGCAGGATGACCCCGCCGGTGGTTTCGGTGCGCAGATACCGCGCGAATTCGGCGACGGCTTTGGCTGGACGGCTGGCTTGGGTCACGGCGCTCCACGGGGTTGGTCTGGGCAACACGAACACTGTTGCCGACCAGGCTTCCCGGCGCACCTTATTCCCGATCTTACCCGAGCGGCCCTGTTCGGGCCGGTCGCGCGTTTACCAAGAGGGCTCTTAGTATGTGAACTGACAACGTTGTCCATAACAGGAAGACGGGCGAGTGGTGAGTACTCCTAGCGAGGTCCAGCGCGACACGAGGTTTTTCGGACATCCGCGAGGACTGGCGAACCTCTTCGGCGTCGAGTTGTGGGAACGCTTCTCCTTCTACGGCATGCAGGGGATCCTGACGATCTACCTGTACTACCAAGTCAGCGAGGGCGGCCTCGCGATGCCGCAGGCCACCGCGGTCAGCGTCGTCGGCGCGTACGGCGGCCTGGTGTACCTGTCGACGATCGTCGGCGCCTGGGTGGCCGACAGGCTCATCGGCTCTGAGCGCACGCTGTTCTACAGCGCGATCCTGATCATGGTCGGGCACGTGAGTCTGGCTGTGCTGCCCGGTTTCGTCGGCCTCGGCGTCGGCCTCACCTGCGTGGCGCTCGGCAGTGGTGGCCTCAAGGGCAACGCGTCGGCCATCGTCGGGACGCTCTACGCCGAGAAGGACGAGCGGCGCGACGGCGGGTTCTCGCTGTTCTACATGGGCATCAACCTCGGGGCGTTCGTCGGTCCGCTGCTCACCGGCCTGGCCCAGTCGGAGGTCGGTTTCCATCTCGGGTTCGGGCTCGCCGCGATCGGTATGGCGCTCGGTCTGGTCCAGTACACCTTGGGGCGTAAGAACCTCGGCGAACAGGCGAGTGTGGTGCCGAACCCGCTGCCCGCGTCCGGGCGGCCGAAGATGATCGGCGTCGTCGGCGCGGTGATCGTGGTCATCGTCGTGGCGATCCTGACCGGGCTCGTCACCGCTGCCAACCTCTCGAACGTCACCGTCGGGGTCGTTGTGGTCGCCAGCATCGCGTACTTCGCGCTGATCTTGAGCAGCAAGAAGGTCACCTCGGTCGAGCGCAGCCGGGTGTTCTCGTTCATCCCGATGTTCATCGCCAGCGCCGCGTTCTGGGCGCTGTACCAGCAGCAGTTCACCGTGGTGGCGGTCTACTCCGACGAGCGGCTGGACCGGAACCTGTTCGGCTGGGAGTTCCCGGTGTCGTGGGTGCAGTCGATCAACCCGGTGTTCATCATCGTGCTCGCGCCGGTGATGGCCGTGGTGTGGACGAAACTCGGCTCGCGCCAGCCGTCGACGCCGATCAAGTTCGCGCTCGGCACCGCGCTGATGGGGGTCGCGTTCCTGCTGTTCCTGTTCTCCGCCAACGGCGCTCCCGGCAGTGCGCCGCTGCTCGCGCTCGTCGGCATCCTGCTGATGTTCACGCTCGCCGAGTTGCTGCTCTCGCCGGTTGGCCTGTCGCTGTCGACGAAGCTGGCGCCGGAAGCGTTCCGCACGCAGATGGTCGCGTTGTTCTTCCTGTCGATCTCGCTCGGCACGGCGTTGTCCGGCTCGCTGGCGAAGTACTACGACCCGGCGAACGAGGTGCCGTACTTCGGCATCATCGGCGGGGTGGCCGTCGGCATCGGCGTGCTGCTCGCCCTGCTCGCGCCGGTCATCCGGAAGTTGATGGCCGGCGTCCGCTAGCCGACGGTCACGCCGAAGAGCACACCCACGTAGTAGGTCACGAGCATGGTCAGCGCGCCGACGCCGATGTTGCGCAGGATTGCCGGGCGGGTGGCCGCGTCGCCGAGCCTCGCGCTGATCAACCCGGTCAGCGCGAGGCCGACCGCGACGGCTGCCGCGCACGCCCAGACGCGGTACGAAACCGGCGGCAATCCGATGGCCAGCAACGGCAGCAGCGCCCCGACGGTGAACGAGACCAGTGACGCCCACGCCGCCTGCCACGGACTGGTCAGGTTGTCCGGGTCGATTCGCAGCTCCGCGTCGGCGTGTGCCTGCAACGGGTCCTTCGCGGTCAGTTCCTTGGCGACCTGCTTGGCGAGTTCAGGGGAGAGTCCCTTGTCCTCGTAGATCTCGGCGAGCTCGCGTTCTTCCGCCTCCGGCATTGTTTTCAGCTCGTACTTCTCGAGCTGGAGCATCGCGCGTTCGGTATCGCGCTGAGTGCTCACGGAGACGTACTCGCCGCCCGCCATGGAAAGCGCGCCGGCGACCAAGCCGGCAATTCCGGCCGTGAGAATGACCTTGGCGTCGGAGGTGGCTCCGGCGACGCCGACGACGATGCCCGCGACGGACACGATCCCGTCGTTGGCACCGAGAACGCCGGCGCGCAGCCAGTTCAGCTTGCCGCTGACGTTCTCGTGCGGTTCATGTGCGTGGGCGAGTGCATCCCGAGTTTCGGTCACACTATAAGTGGAACATGGAATGGACGGAATTGCTATTCCGTCCATTCCAGGGAAATTGAGGCAATCCTTATCGAGTAGTGCCCAACCTAATCAGCCGATCGGGTCGGGGAGACGACGGACTTGGTAGGCGAGTTCGATGGTTTCGCCGTTCGACGGGTCCGCCAGCTCGACGCGCCACGAGTCGGCGAACTGGTCGACGCCCGGGTGCATCGGGATGGTGCCGGAGATCAGCACGACACCCGGCTCGTAAAGCCCACGCACGCGCAGGACGTCCAGCCAGTACGACGGCGCCAGCAGCTCGGCGAGCTTGCCGTTCTGGATCTCTGTGTCGCCGACCCACGCGCGCAGCGTCAGATCGTCGAGCCGGTCTTCGACGTCGACGAGTCGCCAAGCCTTGCGGGCCAGCACGTCCGGGCCGGCGTTCTTGCTCCACGCGACGCCGTGGACCTCGAGCTTGCGGTCGGTGTGGTCGCAGGCGGCGGTCAGCAGGACGTCTTCGGAGGCGGGGCCGGTGATGACGAGGGCCCACTCCGCTTCGCCGGAGGTGCGGTCGTGCTGAGCGGGCACTTCGTCGGTCTGGCTGGCAAGGTAGGGCGAAACCGGATAGAGGGCGGGCGTCACCGTCGGTGCCGGGACGCCCAGTTCGGCGAGCTCGGCGATATGCGCCGCGACCCCTTCCTGGTCGCGGCCCGCGTAGCCCGCGTTGAGCAGGGTTCGGACGGTCGTGGTCACCTGCGAACCATCGGGGAGCGTGAACGTGAGCTCGGGCTGACTGGTCATTTACGGCTCCTCACCAGGGGTTACGTCGCTTGTTTACAAGCCGGGGCTTGCGCATGCACGCTGTATACAACCAGTATTACCACGAAAGTCAGCGGTGAGACGGGATGTGAGCGATGACTTCTCCGGGAGAAACGGTGGACAGGCGGTCGCTGCGGCGGGCGTTCGCGGCGAGTCTGTCCGGGACGGCGCTCGAGTGGTACGACTTCGCGGCCTACTCGGTCGCCGCCGCCACCTTGTTCGGCGACCTGTTCTTTCCATCGGGCGACAAACTCGCGGGCACGCTCGCGGCGTTCTCCACCTACGCCGTCGGTTATCTCGCGCGGCCGCTCGGCGGGTTCGTGTTCGGCAGGCTCGGTGACGTCATCGGCCGCAAGCGGATCCTGGTGATCACGCTCCTGCTGACCGGCACGGCGACCTTCCTGATCGGTGTTTTGCCGACGTACCAAAGCATCGGCTGGTTCGCGGCGGTTCTGCTCGTGACGTTGCGCTTCGCCCAGGGTGTCGGCATCGGCGGTGAGTGGGGCGGCGCAGTGTTGCTCTCGAGCGAGTTCGGTGATCCACGGAAACGCGGGTTTTGGGCGTCCGCCGCGCAAATCGGCCCGCCAGCCGGAAACCTGCTCGCCAACGGTGTCCTCGCGGCACTCGCGGTGTTGCTCACCGAGGCGCAGTTCAACTCCTGGGGCTGGCGGATCGCGTTCCTGCTGTCCGGCGTGCTCGTCGGGTTCGGCCTCTGGATCCGGCTCAAGCTCGAAGAAACCCCGGTGTTCAAACGGATCGCGGAGCGCGGTGACGTACCGAAGGCGCCGATCTCGGAGGTCTTCCGCACCGAACGCCGTGCGCTGATCTCCGGTGTGCTCGTGCGGGTCTGCCCGGACGTGCTCTACGCGTTGTTCACCGTTTTCGTGCTGACGTACATGACCACCGAACTCGACATGTCCCGCGGTGAGGGCCTGGCCGCGGTCATGATCGGCTCCGCGCTGCAGCTGGTGCTCATGCCGCTGGCCGGCGCGCTGTCCGACCGGATCAACCGGCGCAAGATGTACCTCTTCGGCACGATCGCCGCGGGGGTCTGGCCGTTCGTGTTCTTCCCGATGGCGAGCAGTGGCTCGTTCCTCGCGGTGGTGTTCGGCATCGTGATCGCGCTGGTCATCCACGCGGCGCTCTACGGCCCGCAGGCGGCGCTCGTCACCGAGCAGTTCTCGGCCCGGCTGCGCTACACCGGCAGCTCGCTGGCGTACACGCTCGCCGGTGTCGTCGGTGGTGCGGTGGCGCCGCTGCTGTTCACCGCGCTGCTGGCCGGGTTCGGGACCTGGGTCCCGCTCGCGATCTACGTCGGCGTGACCGCTGTCGTGAGCATCGTCGGTGTGGTGCTGGCCCACGACCCGGACGAATCCGAGTACGACGAGCTACCTGTGACAACCCAAAAACAGCAGACTGTGTGAGAACTCAGTTGGTCAGCTGAATCTTCAGCGTCGTTCCCAGGTGATCGTCGATCGCGGCGAGCGTGGCGGAGACATCGCCCGCCGCCAGTGCGTCGACGATCGCCTGGTGCTCGGCCAGGACGGCGGTGCGACGGTCGGTGGCGCCGAACATCGCGACCAGTCCGGCCCGCACCTGCCGTGCCCACAGCGTTTCGTAGGTCCTGGCGAGCATCGCGTTGCCGGACGCCTGGATCAGCAGGGTGTGGAAATGCGTGTCGAGCTCGATGAACGCCTTCGCGTTGTCCATGCCTTCGAGTTCTGCTTGCTGCTTAAGGGTTTTCCGCATCTCCGCCAGCGGCACCGAGCCCGTCTTGAGCGTCTTCTCGGCGGCGAACCGCTCCAGCGTGCCGCGTAGCTCGATCAGCTCGCTGAGGTCTTTCCCGGTGAGCGGCGCGATGTAGGCGCCGCGGTTCGGGACCAGCTGCACGAGTTCCTCGGCGGCGAGCATGAGCAGCGCTTCACGGATCGGGGTCCGCGAGACGCCGACCTGGTCCGCGATCTCCTGCTCGTTGATGAACCCGCCTTGCGCGGCGGGATCGGACAGGATGGAGTTCTTCAGGTACCGATAGGCCTTGTCGCGGCCGGATACGGACATTCGAACCCCCTCCATACACGTTGCATACCCAGTGTATGCGCACGCTGGTCAGGTGGGGTCGTGAGTGGCTACGAGTGTTAGAACACTCGTAGCCACTCACGAGCCACCCAGCCGCGCCTGTCCACCCGGTCCGGCAACAGTGCGCGGACATGACAAAGCGGATGCCGAATAACTCGGCATCCGCTTCGTTCGCAGGTAAAGAAGGTTTAGTTCTCGAGCTCGGCGAGGGCTTGCTTCGCCTGCTCCAGTTCGGCTTCGAGCTGGGCGACCTTGGCGGCCTGCAGTTCGCGTGCCGCGTTGATGACCTCGTCGATCGGGCCGGAGAGGTCGACGTGCAGTTCCGCTGCCGCACGGGAAACCGCGGCGGCGGGGATGTCCAGGCCCTGGGCGATCCACTTGGTGCCGTGCTTGAGCTCGGCCTGCCAGTTACCGTCGGCGGTGCCGGTGACGGTCAGCGTGAGCTCGACCGTGCGGGTCTTGCGGGCCGCGGTGGCGCCCTTGGGACGGCCGCGCTTGCCCTTGGTGTCGTCCGCCGCGGCGGCCGGGGTCTCGGTCGTGGGAGTGGTGCTGGCCGACTCGGCTGTCGGCTCGCTGCTGGCGGCGGGCTGCGTTGCCGAGTCCGTCGTGGCCTCGAGCGCCGTTTCCTCTTGCTTGATCAAGGCATCCACGGTCATCGTCGGTGCGTCTCCTTGCCGGTTCGATGGGTACTCCGAGGCGACAGCGTAGAACATGCGTTCGACTGTCGTGCGGAGGGGGCACTGCTGGGCGTGTCGAAGCCTCCTCCATGGCGTGAGGCGCGGTGGAGGAGGCCTCGACGTAAAAACTATTCCTCGGACTTGCCCGAGTTCAGGCCGTTGGAGATGAGATCCATGACCGAGGAGTCGGCCAGCGTGGTCACATCGCCGACCTCGCGGTTCTCCGCGACGTCGCGCAGCAGCCGTCGCATGATCTTCCCGGAACGCGTCTTCGGCAGCTCCTGGACGACCATGATCTGCCGCGGCTTGGCGATCGGCCCGATCTCCTTCGCGACGTGGTTCCGCAGCGCCTGCACGGCTTCCTCGCCACCGTCGACCGCGTTGCCGCGCAGGATGACGAACGCCACGATGCCCTGGCCGGTGGTCGGGTCGCTCGCGCCGACGACGGCGGCCTCGGCGACCGTCGGGTGCGAAACCAGCGCCGACTCGACCTCGGTGGTCGAGATGCGGTGCCCGGACACGTTCATCACGTCGTCGACCCGGCCGAGCAGCCAGATGTCGCCGTCGTTGTCGTATTTGGCGCCGTCACCGGCGAAGTAGAAGCCCTGGTCGGCGAAACGCGACCAGTACGTTTCGCGGTACCGCTCGTTGTCGCCCCAGATGCCCCGCAGCATCGACGGCCACGGCTTGTCGAGCACGAGGTACCCGCCACCGCCGTTCGGGACTTCCTGGGCCGTGTCGTCGACGACCTTCGCGGAGATGCCCGGCAGCGCGCGCTGCGCCGAACCCGGCTTGGTCGACGTCGCGCCCGGGAGCGGCGAGATCATGATCGCGCCGGTCTCGGTCTGCCACCACGTGTCGACGATCGGCGTCTTGTTCGCGCCGATGTTCTCGCGGTACCACATCCACGCCTCGGGGTTGATCGGCTCGCCGACCGACCCCAGCACGCGCAACGACGTGAGGTCGTACTTCTCCGGGATTTCCGCACCCCACTTCATGAACGTGCGGATCAGCGTCGGCGCGGTGTAGTAGATGGAGACCTTGTACTTCTGGACGATCTCCCAGTGCCGTCCCTCATGCGGGGTGTTCGGCGTGCCCTCGTAGACGACCTGCGTCGCGCGGTTGGCGAGCGGGCCGTAGACGATGTAGGAGTGCCCGGTGATCCAGCCGATGTCCGCGGTGCACCAGTAGACGTCCTCGCCGGCCTTGTGGTCGAAGACGTTGTGGTGGGTGTACGCCGCTTGGGTCAGGTAGCCGCCGGAGGTGTGCAGGATGCCCTTCGGCTTCCCGGTGGTGCCGGAGGTGTACAGGATGAACAGCGGGTGCTCGGCGTCGAACGCCTCGGGGGTGTGCTCCGCGGACTGTGCGTCGACGAGCTCGTGCCACCAGAGGTCGCGGCCCTCGGTCCACGGCACCTCGGTTCCGGTGCGGCGCACCACGAGGACCTTCTCGACCGTCTCCGCGCCTTCGAGCGCTTCGTCGACGTTCGCCTTCATCGGCGCGGCCTTGCCGCGGCGGTACTGGCCGTCGGAAGTGATCACGAGCTTCGCCTTGGCGTCGTCCACGCGGGCGCGCAACGCCGTCGGGGAGAAGCCGCCGAAGACGACGTTGTGCAGCACGCCGAGGCGCGCGCAGGCGAGCATCGCGATGATCGCCTCTGGCACCATCTGGAGCTGGATCGCGACGACGTCGCCCGACACCACGCCCAGTGACGTCAGGGCGTTCGCGGCCTTGGAGACCTCGTCCTTCAGCTGCGCGTAGGTGAAGTCGCGCGTGTCGCCCGGTTCACCGACCCAGTGGATCGCGATCTGGTCGCCGTGGCCGGACTCGACATGGCGGTCCACGCAGTTGTAGGCCACGTTCAGCTTGCCGCCGACGAACCACTTGGCGAACGGCGCATTGGTCCAGTCCAATACCTGGGACCATTTGGTGTCCCAGGTCAGGCGCTCGGCCTGGGTCGCCCAAAAGCCCTCACGGTCCGCATCCGCTTCCGCGTACAGGTCGGCTTTCGCGTTGGCCTGCCCGGCGAACTCTTCGCTCGGCGGAAAAGTGCGAATCTCGTTGAGCAGGTTGTCCAGCGCTGGGGACTGCTCGGTCATGGTGCAAGGCCTCCTGGCGTTCAAAGTCAACAGCCGAATCCGCGGCTCACGGCTTTCGGCACGACGTTAGTACGCAAAGTAAAAGCTTGCAGCCACCTACGGCCGCGACTTCAGGAGGTGAGGCGCGTCACCAGACCAGTTTCGACGCTCCGCCACTCGGTGGCGGTCACGGAATACACGACAGTGTCACGCAGCGTGCCGTCCGGCCGGACGCGGTGAGCCCGCAGGACGCCGTCCCGCTGCGCGCCGAGACGCTCGATCGCGCGCTGCGACTGTTCGTTCCGGATATCGGTTTCCCAGGCGACCCTGTTGGTGCCGAGGTCGTCGAAAGCCCTGCGCAGCAACAGAAGTTTGGACTCGGTATTGAGCCGGGTGCGCTGCCACGGCTTGCCGATCCAGGTGTGGCCGATCGACAGGATCCGGTGCTGGGCGTTGCGCTGGTAGTACGAGGTGGTGCCCGCGACCTCGCCGGTGCGCGCGTCGATCTGTGCCCAGGCCAGCCGGTCGGTGTCAGCGAGGGCTTTTTTGACGAACTCCCGCATGCCGTCGACGTCCGACGGCATGCGGGAACTCAGCCAGGCCCAGATGGCGGGATCCGAACCGGCTTTGAAGAGGCCTTCGGCGTGCGCCACGGTCAGCGGTTCGAGGCGGACGTGGTCGCCGGTCAGCGTGGGATGGTCGTTCCAGTCGGTCACGAGTCCACGGTAGATCGGCTTAGTGGATTCACTGAAGGTCCAATTATTGGAAGCTTTTCGATGCCACTTTCTAGCTGTTGAGGCGCGCCAGCAGTTTTTCGGAGATGCCTGGCCATTCCTCGGCGATCACGGAGTAGACAACGGTGTCGCGCAGCGTGCCGTCCGGCCGGATGCGGTGAGCCCGCAAGACGCCTTCGCGCACCGCGCCGAGTCGCTCGTTCGACCGCTGTGAGGCCTCGTTGCGCAGGTCCGTCTCCAGTGAGACGCGGTTGGCGCCGAGCTCCTCGAAGGCGCGGCGCAGCATCAGGAACTTCGCCTCGCTGTTGAGTGGTGTGCGCTGCCACGGCTTGCCGATCCAGGTGTGGCCGATGGACAGGATCTTGTGGGCGGCGTCGATTTGGTAGAACGACGTCGTGCCGGCGACCTCGCCGGTGTGCGCGTCGACCTGTGCCCAGGCGAGTCTGCTGCCGTCGGCGAGGATCTTGTCGACGATCGCGCGCATCCCGCCGACGTCCTCGGGCTGCCGGACGGCGAGCCAGGTCCAGATCGCGGGATCGGCGCCCGCCTTGTAGAGACCTTCGGCATGTTCCGAGGTCAGGGGCTCGAGGCGGACGTGTTCACCGGACAACGCCGGGCGGTGCTTCCAGTCATCGGTCACCGCCACACCGTACTCCAGCATACTGTATGCAGAATAGCCCCAATTGGCGGCCGTGCCGAAGTGCCGTCATAAACTCGCCGCATGAACACGGCCGAAGTGCGGGAAGAGCTGAACTGGGAGTTGTTCGGCTCGGCCGGCAGGGAACTGGCGCAGACGATCGCCGACGACGGCTTCGAGCCCGACCTCATCCTGTCCATCGCACGTGGCGGCCTGTTCGTCGCCGGGGCGCTCGGCTACGCGTTGGCCGTGAAGAACCTGCACGTGATGAACGTCGAGTTCTACACCGGCGTCAACGAGCGCCTCGATCTCCCGGTGATGCTGCCGCCGGTCCCCAACGCCGTCGACCTGACCGGCGCGACCGTCCTCATCGCCGACGACGTCGCCGACACCGGTGCCACGCTCAAGCTCGTCCGCGACTTCTGCGTCGACCACGTCGCCGAAGTCCGCTGCGCGGTGATCTACGAAAAGCCGCACTCCGAGGTCAAATGCGAGTACGTCTGGCGGCACACCGACCGGTGGATCAACTTCCCGTGGTCGACCGAGCCGCCCGTGGTCAAGCGCGAGGGACAGGTACTGGACGCATGACGGATCCCTTGGGCCCCTTGCTCGAACTCGAAGGGGTCGCCGCCGCGGTGAAGTCCGCGCAGGACGCCGTGTTCGCCGTCCACCGGCTCCCCGCGAACCTCCGCGACGGCTCCGCGACGGCCGCCGAGGCGTCCGTGCGCTCGGCGCGAGTGTCGGCCGCGATCGACGGCGCCGACCCGGAGATCCCGGCCGAAGGTGCCGTCACCGACCCGATTCTCACCGGTTCGCTGCGCGTGGCGGAGGCACTCGAGTCGCTGCTGCCGACTTGGCGGCGGGCGCCGCTTCAGGCGCTGGCGAAGATGCATGTGTTGGCAGCGGCGGACTTGGTGTCCGATCCGGACGCGCTGGGCCGTCCCCGCAACGACAACGGCGTCGGGTCCCGCCTGGAGTTGCTGGCACAGTTGGTCACCGGTGCCACGAAGGCGCCCGGCCCACTGTTGACCGCTGTGGTGCATGGGGAACTACTGGCACTGCGTCCCTTCGGCAGCGCTGACGGCGTTGTCGCCCGCGCCGCGGCACGCCTCACGATGATCGCCAGCGGCCTCGACCCGAAGGCACTGACCGTTCCCGAAGTCGCCTGCTTCCGACGTCTGGCTAGGTACGCTTCGCTCGCGGAAGGCTTCGCCACCGGCACCCCCGAAGGCGTCCGCGAGTGGCTCCTCTTCTCCTGCGAGGCAATAGAAACCGGCGCCAAGGAAGCCAAAGGCATCTCCGACGCCGTCGCCTGACCAGCGAGCGTGGCCAAGGTGCCCACCGCTAACCCGAGCATGGCTAAGGCGTCCACTGACAAGGGCAGTCGAAGTCGCCCCTTTGGCCGAAGGCCTGGCGATTTCGGCTGCAGGGCACCCTTCATTCCAACCGCCGCAGACTTCACCAAGCCGGTGTCCTGTAGACGTAATCGTCGATCAGGGGCGATAAAGGCACAGACCTGACTCAAGCCGTCCGAGTGAGCGAGGCGTGGAATCTCCCGTACTCACAAGGCTTCCGGTGGTCGTCCACCGCGTGCTTGGTCGTCAAGTCCGGCTAGCTGGCCCGTATGTGAAGCGTGTTGAGCGCGTCGCGTACGTGGCCGTTGTTCGCTTCCAGTGCCGCCGCCGCATGGGCGACGTCGACGCCGGAGAGCAGATGGACGAGAGCGACCTTGAGCTCACCGCCGGATTCGGTCAGCGCGTCCGAGCAGTCCTGCGCGCTCATGCCGGTGGCCTCGCGCAGGATGCGCACCATCCGGCCGCGGAGTTTCGCGTTGGTGGCCCGCATGCTGACCATCAGGTTGGAGTAGGTCCGGCCCATTTTGATCATCGTCGCCGTGGAAAAGGCGGTGAGGATCATCTTCTGGGCCGTGCCGGCCTTCATCCTGGTGGACCCGGCGATCGCTTCCGGGCCGGTGTCGACGGCGATGAGCACGTCGACGCCTTGCGGACGGACCGCGTTGGGGTTGCCCGACACGAGTCCGGTGCGCGCGCCGCGACGGCTGGCCGCGGCCAGCGCGCCGAGGACGAACGGCGTCCGGCCGGACGCGGTCAGCCCAAGCACGAAGTCGCCGGATTCGACGCTGGCCGTCATCTCGGCGGCCCCCGCCTTGGCGTCGTCCTCGGCGTTCTCCACCGCTTGCCGCAGGGCCTTCTCGCCGCCGGCGTGATGCGCGACGAACCAGTCCTTCGGCACGTTGAACGTGGGTACCAGCTCGGCCGCGTCGAGCGTCGCGAGCCTGCCGGAGGTTCCGGCGCCCACGTAGTGCACCCGACGCCCGTTACGCAGCGCCTCGGCCGCGTAGTCGACCGCACGGGCCACCTGGGGCAGCACCGCGTGGACGGCAGCGGGGACCCGGCGGTCCTCGGCGTTGATCATGCCGAGGATGCCGATGGTCGACATCAGGTCGATGTCCTCGGTGCGCGGGTTTCGCTGTTCAGTCGGCGAATCGACGTGCACCACCTGGCGTGGGACGGTCATCATGCGCCTCACTTTGCTGTCTTCGGTCATTTGCCGGTTTCCCGCGGCCGCCGCCTGCCGTCCGGGCGGACCCCGAGCCTGTGCGAACCGACCGCGTCCCTCGTGGCGTCGAGCGCGTTCACGGCGGCGTCCATGTGCCGCTGTGCCACGCCGATGAAGAGGCAGTCGATGACGGTGAGCTGGGCGATACGGCTCGCCGTGGCTCCCGACCGGAACGTCGTCTCCCGGGCCGCCGTGGTCAGCACGTGATCGGCGACCTCGGTGATCGGGGAGCGCGGGAAGTTGGTCAGCGCGACGGTGATCGCGCCGTGCTCACGGGCCACGCGGAGCGCCTCGACGGTGTCGGTGGTGGCGCCGGTGTGCGAGATGCCGATGGCGACGTCGCCCTGGCTCAGCACGGCGGCCGAGGTGAGCATGATGTGCGTGTCGGACCAGGCGAAGCTGATCCGGCCGATGCGGTGCAGCTTCTGCTGGAGGTCGGCGGCCACGAACGCGCTCGCGCCGACGCCGTAGACGTCCACCCGGCCGGCGCCCGCGACGATGTCGATGACCTCCTGCAGGGTCGGCACGTCGATCTGCTCGGCCGTCTCCTCCACCGCTCGCGCGTCGGCGAAGCTGACCTTGCTGATGACCGAGGCCAGGTCGTCCTCGGGGCTGATCTCGCCGCCGAGGTTCCGGCTCGAGCGGGCCTCCGAGCGGGCGGTGTCCGCGGCCAGCGCGATGCGCAGCTGCGGGTACCCGCCGACGCCGACGGCCTTGCAGAACCGCGTCACCGTGGTCTCGCTGGTGTTCGCGGCGAGTGCCACCTCGGTGATGCTTCGGCGGGCGACCGAGGACGGGGCCTCGAGAACCACCTGGGCGACGCGCTGCTCGGCGCGGGCGAGTCCGGGCAGAAGTGAGCGGATGCGGACCAGCGGGCTCGAGTCCGCATCGCGCACCGAAGTCAGCATCGTCCCGGTGTCGGACTGGGAAGACGCGCTGACGAGGTCGGCGTCGCTCACCGTGGGAAAGTTACTAACTGTTGGCATTTGAGACAAGGCTACCCACACCCTTCGGGGAGATCGCAACCCATCCGTGTCTGCGGATTCGGTTTACGATTAATCGTTGACCAGAAAGTCGCTAACCAGGTCGGACTTGTTAACGTCCTCTTGTTAACGACTTGGCAACGGAGGGTCGCCAAGATCGACCAGAAAACGCGCTGACCGGCGAATGGGTATCGCCTCGCGCTACCTCTCCGTTACCGGCTGTGCAACGACCAACCGGAAGTGGACAAAGAAGACGCGTCTCGCTCACCGTCGAGGATCGACCGGCCGCGCTCGGTGACATGTAAACGATCCACCAACACTCCGCGACCGGTGTAGTGCGAGTCCGTTCCGTAACGCCATCGAAGCAGTGTCGGAGACGATGTAACGACCTCGGCTGTCACTTTCCACCACGCGCGGTGTCCATTACCGGACAGTCCGTTGACAGCACCGTCCGGCGCACCCGGTCCGGCGGCCCGCACGGTAATCGGTTGCCAGGTGATTCCGTCACCACTCGACTCCAAAACGAGGGTGTCGGTCGCCTCGGTGTCGACGAACGCGTCGTACGAAACCTGTAGTTCGCCGGTCCGCGACGACAGCGGTTTGGTGGTCAAAGTGGCCGTCGAGGCGTCCCCGATCCCGGAGTACCAAGCGTCGCGTCCGGTCGTCGGCCGCACGGCCATCGACTTCGCCAGCGCCGTCGCCCAGGTCTCCCGGGCGAGGTTGATCGAGCCCCAGTTACGGCTCGGGTGGACCCGGTTGCTGAACAGGATCGCGAACGACCGCGACTTCGGGTCGATCACGAAGGTGGTGCCGGTGTACCCGGTATGGCCCGCGGTGCCCGGCGAGGACAGCGCGCCCATGTACCACATCTGGTCGAGCTCGAAGCCCAGTCCGTGGTCGTTCCCGGGGAACGCCTGGTTGTAGTTCGTCAGCATCGAACGCACGGTTTCCGGCCGCAGGATCCGGTGCCCGCGGTACGTGCCGCCGTTGAGGATGGTCTGCGCCAGCACAGCCATGTCCCCGGCCGTGGAGAACACCCCCGCGTGCCCGGCGACCCCGCCGAGCGACCACGCGTTCTCGTCGTGCACCTGGCCGCGGACGATGCCGCGCGGCGGGTCGGTCTGGAACTCGGTCGCGGCGACGCGGCCGAGCTTGTCCGCGGGCGGGTTGTAGCCGGTGTCGGTCATGCCCAGCGGCACGGCGATCTTGTCGTGGACGACGGCGTCGAGCGTCGAACCGGTCACCTTCTCGACAATGAAGCCGAGGGTGAGCAGGTTGATGTCGGAGTAGAGGTACGTCGAGCCGGGCGGGTTCTTCAGCTTGCTGTCCAGCACGGCCTTGCGGCGCGACGGGATGTCCGGGTAGCCCTTCCACAACGACGGCCGCGGGTCGGCGTCGAACCCGGAGACGTGCGTCAGCAGCTGCTGGACGGTGATCGACTGCTTGTCGTTCACGCCGAACTCGGGCAGGTACGTCACGACCGGCGCGTCGAGTCGGACCTTGCCCTGCTCGACCAGTTGCATCACGGTGATCGAGGTGAACAGCTTCGAGATCGACGCCAGGTCGAAGATCGTGTCGGTGCGCATCGGCACCTGCTGGTCGGCGGGCAGTTCAGTGCCGGCGGCATCCGCGTAGCGCACCGCGCTGCCGACGGCGTACTTGTCGACGACCACGCCGTCGTGTCCCATCAGCCCGACCGCGCCGGAGAAGTGCGGATGCCCGGTGGCATCCGGCTTCGTCCAGCTCTCGAGGAACCGCTCACCGGCCTTGATCGGCGCGGCGTCGAGGCCGACGTCGCCGGGCTTGCCGTCGCGCAGCACTGTGCGCTCCGAGGCGAATCCCTGCTGCGGCCTGTCGAAGCGTCCGGCGACTCCGTGGTCCTGGGTGGCGATGGCACTGGCTCCGGCGGTGGTCAGGGTCGTCACCACGGCGATCGTGGCGACCACCAGTTTCATATGACACGGCCTGGCACGCATTGCGGCTTGTCCCCTCACCGATAGATCAGGTACTGCTGACGTCTCTTGGTGAACGCGTTCAGTTCCGGCTGCCACGTGCCGATGACGTCGTCGATACCGGCACCGGCGTCGACCATCTTGCGCAGCCTGTCGGACCCTGACAGCTTGTCGATGTAGTTGTCGGGCCGCCACGCGAACTCGGCCGGGTAGAGCTGTTTCGCCGTCACGATCATCGAAACCGCCGTGCGGATGGCGTCGAGTGAGCCCGCGTCGGTCACCGTCAGCTGGACGCCGCCACAGGGCACGTTGACGAACTTGCCGAACGTCGGCACGAAGTACGTCTCGCGGAAGGTGACGCCCCGCAGGCCCAGTTCACCGAGCTTCTCGCGCCAGCGCCAGTCCAGGTTCGGCGCGCCGATGATCTCGAACGGCCTTGTCGTGCCGCGGCCTTCGGAAAACACCAGGCCCTCGACCAATCCCGTGCCCGGATAGACGAGCGCGGTGTCCGGCGTCGGCATGTTCGGGCTCGGCGGAGTCCACACCAGACCCGTCTGGGCGAAAACGCGGTCGCGTTTCCAGCCGCGGGTCTGCACGACTTCGAGCTTCGGCAGCTTCACGCCCTCGGCGGGCAGGAACTCCCCGGCGAAGTACCGGGCCAGCTCGCCGACGGTCATGCCGTGCTGCTGCACGATCGGCTTCCGCCCGACGCCGGAGCTGAACGCCGGATCGAGCATCGGCCCGTAAGCCTTGCCGCCCAACGGGTTCGGCCGATCCAGCACAACGAACGCGGCACCGACCTTCGCGGCCGCGACCATCGCCGTGTACATCGACCAGATGTAGGTATAGAACCGGGAGCCGACGTCGGCGATGTCGAAGACGACCGTGTCGACGCCCGCTTTGGTGAACAGCCCGGCGAGCTTCGTGGCGTCGACGCCGTACGCGTCGTACACCGGCACCCCGGTGCGCGGGTCGTTGTAGTCGCCTTCGGAGCCACCGGCCTGCGCGCTGCCGCGGAAACCGTGTTCGGGACCGAAGGCCGCGACCGGCCGGATCCCGGCGGCGACCATCGAGTCGACGATGTGGTCCTGGTTCGCCAGCACGCCCGTCGGGTTGGACAGCACACCGAC
Organism: Amycolatopsis sp.; assembly: GCF_036008905.1. Lineage (GTDB taxonomy): Bacteria > Actinomycetota > Actinomycetes > Mycobacteriales > Pseudonocardiaceae > Amycolatopsis. Next base: position 53,798 of record NZ_DASYMU010000071.1, read on the forward strand.
CTTGCGCCCGGCCAGCGCACGCCAGCCTTGTGCGGCCAAGGTGTCGGCGCCTGTGACGACTCTGTGTTGCTCTGGGGCCGCGGCCGGTGCCGTGGCAGAGGCGAGCGTGGAGCCCGCCGCCAGCATCGGAGTCGCGAGCGCACCCGCGGCGAGGAAGCTTCGCCTGGTGAGACTCACCAGGTCAGTCCGTAACCGAACGGGTACTTCACGGTGCCGAGGTCGGCGCCGGCCGGGATGTCGACCGGCAGCTTGCCCTGCGGCTTGAGCTCACCGACGATCACCTTCGCCAGCGCCTCCAGCGACGGCGTGATGTAGCCGTACGTCGCCAGCCAGGTCTGGACGGGGTTCTCGTACCCGGCGTCGTACGGGATCTGCGCGGCCACCGCGATGACCGGCTTCCCCGTGTCGTTCAACGCCTTCAGCAGCTTCTGCTGCAACGGGAACCCGCCGAGGTTGTTGGTCAGCGCGATGATCACGTCCGCGTTCTGGGCCCCGGCGACGGCCTGCTGGATGACGGCGTCGGTCGGCGTCTGCCCGGTCTGCAGGGTTGTCGTCGCCGTGCCGTGGGCGGTGAGCCTCGCGGCGAGTGTCGACACCGTGCTCACGCCCCAGCCGGTGACGAACGCCGTCGCGGGCTTCTGCTTGAGCGGCAGGACACCGCCGTCGTTGCGCAGCATGGTGATCGACTTGTCGGCCACCGACTGGGCCTTGGCCAGGTTCGCCGCGGTGCCGACCTTCTTCGCGACCGCGTTGGTGTCGACGAACGGCGAGGTGAGGACCCCGCGCATCAGTTTCATCTTGAGGATCCGCAGCACGCTTTCGTCGATGCGGCGCTCGGTGAGCTCACCCGATTTGACGGCGTTCAGCACGGAGTTGATGGCCAGGTCGAGATGGACCGGCATGAGCAGCTGGTCGATCCCGGCCTTCAACGCCAGCACCGGGATTTCGGCGTCGGTGTGCAAGCCGCGGACGCCCTGCATCTCGAGCGCGTCGGTCACGATGACGCCCTGGTAACCGAGTTCTTCACGCAGCTTGCCGGTGATGATCGGCTTCGACAGCGTCGCGGGCTCGCCCGACGGGTCGAGGCTGGGGAACTGGATGTGCGCGCTCATGATCGAGTCGATCCCGGCCTTGATCGCGGCTTTGAACGGCGGTACGTCGATGTCACGCCACTGCTGTTCGGTGCGGTCGATGCGGGGGAGGCCGGTGTGGCTGTCGGTCGCCGCGTCGCCGTGGCCGGGGAAGTGCTTGGCGGTGGCGGAAACCGTCTCGGTCAGGCGGCCGGACTTCTGGTAGCCCTTGACCTCGGCGGCCACGTAGTCACTGGCCAGGCCGGGCTGGCCGGAGAACGACCGCACGCCGATCACCGGGTTGGCGGGGTTCGAGTTCACGTCCGCGTCGGGCGCGAAGTCCTGGTTGATCCCGACGGCGCGGAGTTCACGGCCGAGAATCGTGGCGGTGGCCGTCGCGTTCGAGGTGCTGCGGCCCGCGGAAATCGCCATCGAGTTGGGGAACTCGGTCGCGGGTGCGCCCATGCGGGTGACCGTGCCGCCTTCTTGATCGGTCGAGATCATCAGGGGGATATGCGCACCACTGCCGATCGCGGCTTTCTGCAGTCCGTTGGACAGCTTCGCCACCTGAAGCGGATCGTCGAAGTTGTCGCGTGTGGCGTTGTTGAAATAGATCACGCCGCCCAGGTGGTACTTCTGCACGACCTGCGTCGCTGTATCGACACCGAAGTCGGTCTGGTTCTTGGGATTCACCTCATCGGCTGATTTCCCGTTGACCCAGGTGACGAACAACTGGCCGACTTTTTCCTCGAGACTCAACCCATGGAGCACGCTCTGTGCTTGTGAAGTCAACTGTGCTTGGGATGTCAGCGAATCCTGGTTCACCGCGGAAACCGGGCCGGCGCCGGCGACACCGGTCACCGCCAGCAGCCCCGCCAACGACGTGGCAAGCGCATATGTCCTCCGTCGTGTGCTCACGACAGCCTCCCAGTCTTCTTGCGCGGCACGCGAAAAGCGCGCAACACGACGACGGCCGCTCGGGGAAACTTTCTCACCCGAACGAGCCAGTATTGGGAAGCTACTCACCGAACGTGGGCGGGTCAAACGCCCTTGTGCCGTTCGGAGTAAGCCGGACTTGACGCCTTGGGGAGGACCGGCTTGACACATTGAAAAGACCGAAAAAGCCCCGGAAATGCTGGCAGCGCCCGTCAGCCTAAGCCGACGGGCGCTGCCTGCGAGCGCGAACTACTCGGGTGACCAAGCGTGCAACTTCGGTCGTACCTTCATGGACTCGGCATGCGGCGTCCCGCTAAGCAGTCCCTAGACGACGAGCCTCCCGCGGCGCGCTGCGCGTGGGTGCCCGGAGTCCGCGCACGGAGATTTGCCGGGGTGGAGGAGGCTTCTCTTCTACCTCTTCCCTGGCCGACCAAATGTCCGCACCTCCTTTCTACGCCGTGACGGCGGTCACTACAAGGGCGCGGACGGGTGCACCGGTACAGAGGCTCGATCTAGTGACGTGAGCACCCTGCGCATCTAGAATTCTTCGGCCTGGCAAAGGGAATTCGCCCCGATGCCGCCTTGTGGGGGTCGCGTGGGTGAGCCCGCGGCCACGCCCGGCTACTTTTCCCGCTTCCGGCGGGACAATCCGTACCAAGTGGCCCCTGCCGCGGCCATCGCCCCGACGCCGAGCCCGACGGCCACTACGCCCGCCGACGGTGTCGGGATGCGACTGCGCAGCGACACGGGATTCACGAACGCCAGCACCGGCCAGCCCTGCTCGGTCGCGTGCCGGCGCAACGCGCGGTCCGGGTTGACCGCGTGCGGATGCCCGACCACTTCGAGCAGCGGGATGTCCGTGCTGGAGTCGGTGTACGCGTGACAGTCGGCGAGGTCGTACCCGTAGACCGACGCGAGCTCCTTCGCCGCGACAGCTTTGTTCTCGCCGTAGCAGTAGAAATCCACCTGACCGGAGTATCGGCCGTCGACGATCTGCATCCTCGTCGCGACACTCCGCGTCGCTCCCAGCATCTCCGCGACCGGCGCGACCACTTCTTCACCCGTCGCCGACAGCACGATCACGTCGTGCCCCGCCGCCTTGTGCTTCGCGATGAGCTCGGTGGCCTCCACGTACACCAGCGGGTCGACCACGTCATGCAGCGTTTCCCGCACGATGGCGGAAACCTGCGCCACGTCCCACCCGGCGCAGAGCGCGGAAACCTCCGCCCGCATCCGCTCCGTTTTCCCCGCGTCGGCGCCCGCCAGCGAGAAGACCAGCTGCGCGTAGGCGCTTCGCAACGCCGCGCGCCGATTTATCAGGCCCTCTCTGAGTAAAGGTTTACTGAAAGCCAGCGCGCTCGACGAAGCGATGATCGTCTTGTCGAGGTCGAAGAACGCCGCGACCGGCTGGGGAGGACTGCTACTGGGAGGGGCCACGGTGTCAAGAATAGGAGAAGTTCGTTGATCGACGACACACGACACGAAACGATGGAAAATCGATGACAACGTTGCCCTTTGGCTCAGGGTTGTCGTTATCGAATTGTGGGGTTGGTCCCGAGCGTCACCAGCCACTACTTCGGGCTACAGTTGTCCAGCACGGTGTTTCACCGCGCTGGTTCAGTCCGACCCCCCGGGGCTGAACCCTCGACGACCCCTCGCCCCTCCCCCCTGGCGAGGGGTCGTCCCTTTACCTCCCTTTCTTTTGCCCGGCCCGTGGCCTGCGGTGCGCAATCCCTTGAACGGTGTTCAGGAAAAGGGTACTCATGCATCTATCAACTTTTTCGGACCGTTTCTATTGCGTCGGCTGAGGAGCTGCGGGCGGCGAGTTCGGAGAAATTACGGGCGCGGAAGGGGCGAGTTGTCCACAGGAAGGGGGTTGTCCACAGGTTGATCAATCCGGTGTTGCGGCGGGTGGGGCCGGGGCGTGACGGTGGAGATCACGCCGGAGCGACCGGCCAGGACTTTGGGGGAGCACCATGGCAGAAGACCGCCCGCTGATCGTCGCCCATGACGAAGTGGTGCTCGACGAGGTGCTGCGGCTCGCCGCGGCGGTGGGATGCGTCCCCGAGCGGCTACCCGATCTGTCGGCCGCGAGGGCTCGCTGGATGCACGCGCCGCTGGTGATCCTCGACGAAGAGGTCGCGCGGGCCGGGATCCCGCTGCCGCGAAGACGCGGAGTCCTGTTGGTGTGTAAGGGATCGCCGTCGCCACCGACCTGGGAACTGGCCTTTTCGACCGGCGTTGATCGGGTCGTTTCGCTACCGGACGAGGAGTCGGAGCTGATCGCGGCCTTGGCCGATGTCGCGGAAGGGCCCGGTGCGCCGGGTGGTCGCGTGGTCGCGGTGGTGGGCGGATGCGGTGGCGCGGGAGCGTCGGTACTCGCCGCGGGGATCGGCTTGACGGTTTCGCGCGAGGGCGGCAGCGCACTGCTGGTGGACTGTGATCCGCTGGGCGGTGGCATCGATCTGCTGTTCGGCGCGGAGCTCGATGCCGGGCTGCGCTGGCCGGAGCTGAAGGTGAATTCGGGCCGGGTGTCGATGGCCGCGCTGCACGAAGCGCTGCCCGAACGAAGACACGGCGACGGCCGTCTGTCCCTTGTGTCCTGTGATCGCGACGGGCCCGGACCCAGCGGTGACGCCGTGGCCGCGGTGATCGAGGCCGGGCGAAGAGCCGGGCGGACCGTCGTCTGCGATGTGCCGCGATATCTCGCCGGCGGCGCGGCGGTCGCGGTCGACAGGGCCGATCTGGTGGTGCTCGTCGTCCCCGCGGAACTCCGCGCCTGTGTTGCGGCGAAACGGGTTCTGCAGCGGATCGACGCACGGTCGAGGCGCACGCTCGTCTTGGCGCGGTGGCCTGTGGGCGGGTTGACGCCGAACGACGTCGCCGGTCATGTCGGGTTGCCGCTGCTCGCCTCCATGCCCCCGGAACGCGGGCTGCAACGGGATCTCGAGCGCGGTGTGTTCTTGCCTCGGCCGAAGGGACCACTCGCCACCGCCGCCGGAGCGGTGCTCGCCGCCGCGCACGCCGGTCCCGCACGGGAGCCGGCATGAGCACCGAACTGGTCGACAGAGTCCGCCGTCGCCTGGCGGGTGCGGGCTCGGCTCCGGACACGGTGGCCGTCGCGGACGCCGTCCGTGCGGAAGCCGGTGGAGCGATCTGTCATACCGACGTACTCGGCGCGCTTCGCTTGCTGCGCCACGAATTCGTCGGAGCCGGGCCGCTGGAGCCACTGCTGGCCGATCCGGGTACCACCGATGTCCTGGTGACCGCGCCGGACAGTGTCTGGGTCGACGGCGTGGACGGGTTGCGCCGGACCGGCGTCGGTTTCGCCGACGAGGAGTCGGTGCGCAGGCTCGCGACACGGCTCGCACAGCTGGCGGGACGCCGGCTCGATGACGCACAGCCCTATGTGGACGGCTGGCTTCCCGGCGCCGGTCCGCACGGCCGCGTCAGGCTCCACGCCGTCCTCCCGCCCGTAGCGGCCGGTGGCACCTGCCTTTCGCTGCGAGTACTGCGGCCCGCGGTTCACGACCTCAAGTCACTGCGCGAACTCGGTACCTTCGACCAAGCCGGAGCGGCGTTGCTCGAAGCCGTGCTCGCCGCGCGGCTCGCCTTTCTCGTCACCGGCAGTACCGGCTCCGGGAAAAGCACACTCTTGAGCGCGATGCTGGGCGCGGTCTCGCCGTCGGAACGCATTGTCTGCGTCGAAGACGCGGGTGAACTCCAGCCCGCACATCCGCAATTCGTCCGGCTCATCGCCCGTCCGCCGAACGTCGAAGGCGCCGGCGAAGTCACCTTGCGAGAACTGGTGCGGCAGGCCTTACGAATGCGGCCCGACAGATTGGTCGTCGGCGAGGTGCGCGGCCGGGAGGTCTGCGAACTGTTGAGCGCGCTCAACACCGGTCACGACGGCGGCGCCTGCACGGTCCACGCGAACTCGCCCGGCGAAGTACCGGCCAGGCTCGAGGCGTTGGCCGCGCTGGGCGGGCTTTCCCAAGCCGCACTGCACAGCCAGCTCGCGGCGGCGGTTCAGGTCGTGCTCCACATGCGCCGGGCGCCGGGTGGCAAACGCCGTCTCGACGAGGTAGGCGTGCTGCGGCGAAGCGAAGGTGGCGTGTGCGTGGTACCGGTCTGGCGGGCCGGTCGCTGGACCGCGCAGAAGGGCCTGTTCACCGAGCTGGTCGCGGCGAAAGGTGTCGTGCCGTGATGAGCCTGTTCGCGCTGTGCGGCGCCGCTCTGCTCAGCTGGCCGTCGCGGACCGCGCCGACCAGGCTGGCGGCTCTGTCCGGGCGGACGCCCAGGCGTTCGTTGCCGAAGGGCTGGCGCCGTCCGCTCCGATGGCTCGTCTTGGGCGTCGTGCCGATCGTGCTCGTCCTGGTCTTCGCCGGTTGGGGAGCCGCCGTTGCGGCGATTCTGCTCGCCGCCGCCGGTGGGCGTGAATGGCGGTCCCGGCGCGTTGCGACCGCACAACTCCTTGCGGCGGAAGGGATCGCCGAGGCCTTGCGAGTCATGGTCGCGGAGTTGCGGTGCGGTGCGCACCCGGTGACAGCGGCTGAGTCGGCCGCGATCGACGCGGCACCGCAAGCCGCTGAGGCGATGCGGCTGATCGCGGCCGCGGCACGGCTGGACGGAGACCCCGGCGGCAGCGACGGCGTCCTCGGCCAGCTCGCCAGAGCGTGGTCGCTGGTGCGGCGGCACGGCTTGCCGATGGCCGAGATCCTCGACGCCGTCCGCCGTGACGTCGTCGCCGGAGTGCGGTTCGCCCGGCAGAGCCATGCCCGGATGGCCGGGCCACGGGCCAGTGCGGTCATCCTCGCGCTGCTCCCGGCCGTGGGTGTCGTGTTGGGCGAAGCGATGGGCGCGGGTCCGCTGCACGTCCTGTTCTCGACTTCGGCGGGGCAGGTTCTCCTGGTCGCGGGTTGTGGTCTCATCTGGGCCGGGATGGCGTGGAGCGCGAAACTCACCGCACCGGTGGTGCCGCGATGACAGGCACGCTGACCGCTCTCGGCATCGCCTTACTGATCTTGCCGTCGCGAAACGTCGCCCGGACCCGGCTGGTGAGCCTCGCACCCGCTGTACCCGCCCGGCGGCGAATGCCGTCGGTACCGCTTCGGCTGGCGCTGGTGAGCGGTATGTCGGCCGCGGCGCTCGGTGGTTTCCCCGCGGGTGTGGCCATGGCTGTGCCCGTCGCCGCGGCTACCTGGTGGCTGACTCGCCTCCTGCGCCGACGTCGGCAGCGGGAGAACAGCGAGTTCCTGCGGACGGCGGCCAGCCTCGACCTGCTCGCGGCCTGCCTGACAGCCGGGCTGCCGGTCCCGGTCGCCGTGCGGGCGGTGGCCGAGGGCGCACCTCCGCGGGTAGCTGCGGCCCTGCGCTCGACAGCCGACCTGCTGGACCTCGGTGCGGATCCGGTCGAAGCCTGGGCAGCGGTCCGCGAGTGTGAAGGCATCGCCGAACTGGCGCGGGCCGCCAGGCGGACGGCGAGGTCCGGCACCGCACTGGCCGAGGTCGCCGCGGACCTCTCCGTCCGGCTTCGGGCGGACCTGAGCGATCAGGCCGAGGCCAAGGCCCAGCGGGCGGGCGTCCTGATCACCGGACCGCTCGGGCTCTGCTTCTTGCCGGCCTTCGTCTGCCTGGGTGTGGCACCGGTCGTCATCGGCCTGGCCGGCACCCTCACCCTCTAACCACCCTCCACAAAGGACTGAAAGGACCGAACATGATCGCCGCGAGAACACCCCATCGAAGACTGCTGCGCTGGCGGGGAGGCCACCTGCTGATCGACGACAGCGGAATGAGCACCGCTGAATACGCCATCGGGACAATCGCCGCCGCCGCGTTCGCCGCCATCCTCTACACGGTCGTCACCGGCGATTCGGTGGTCTCCGCGCTGACCGGACTGGTCGAACGAGCACTCTCGGTGAAGCTCTGATGATCAACGCGCCCGACAGCGGCGCGGTGACGGTCGAGGCCGCGATCTCGCTGGTCAGCCTGCTCGTGGTGCTTTCGATGATCTGCGGCGGCGCGATGGCCGTCGGCGATCAGCTCCGCTGCACCGACGCCGCGGGGGAGGCCGCCCGGCTGATAACCCGAGGTCAGCGGCAACTCGCCGAGGAGGCGGTGCGGAACCTCGCGCCGAGCGGTGCCCGCCTGGCCGTCCACGGCGAGGGGGACACCGTGACCGTGGAGGTGTCCGCGGAGCCGCTCGGCGGCTTGCTGCCCGGCCTCCAGGTGCGGGCCGAGGCGTACGGCGTGCTTGAGCCAGGGGAGGTGACGGGTCATGCGGAGGGATAGCGGGGTGGCGACGGTCTGGACGGCCTGTGCCGTGGCCGGGCTGGTCTTCCTCGGCACGTTCCTGATCTGGCTGGGCGCGGCCGCCGGGGCTCGCCATCGGGCGGAAAGTGCCGCTGACCTGGCGGCGCTCGCGGCGGCCGGTGAGGTTCGGCTCGGTGTCGACGCCGCTTGTGCCAGGGCGCGGTGGGTGACCGACCGGATGAAGGTCGGGCTCGTCAGCTGCCGGGTGGCGCAGTGGGACGCGTTTGTCGAGGTCCAGGCGGTTTTGCCCGGGGTGCTGGCCCGGTTCGGCTCGACGGGGGCACGAGCCAGGGCGGGTCCGGTGCACCGGTCGCCGTAGCCGCTCGGCGGCGAGCGGAAGCCGCGCGTACCTGCTCGACGGGGTGAGCGGAGTGGGTTTCTACGAGCAACGGTCGCCCTCACGCGCCGAGCGGTAGGGGGTGCCGACCGGCTGAGACGAATGGTGCAACCAATGCTTTCCTTTATTGCCAACGGAAACCGGGGCGGTAACGCGGTGCCGCGACGAGCGGGGTGGCGTCGGTCGTCCACCGACGATGATCGGTAGCCGGTGTTCGGCCCGGGGGGTGAGCTACTGGGCGTTCATCGCCTCGTAACCGCCGGTTGCCGCGAGGGCCCTACCGGCATTGTGCAACTTGCCGTTAATTGAGATGTGCGCCACTTCGCAGCGGCGCGTAGTGGTAGCAAGCAGGAGAGGCAGACACAGATCATGTTAGACGCGAATTGGCCGGACAGCTGGCGGAGCGCCTTCCGCATCGAACTTCGCGCCGAGGCCATCGGCCTCGCCTGGCGCGGCTGGCCGGTGATGCCCGGTACCTACCCGGCTCCCGTCCGCGGTGAAGGCGAAGAGATCACCTGGCGTCGCCCGGTTCCCGCCCAGGAGAACTGGCGTGAACTGATCGGCACCGAGGCCCACGAGGTCGCGAACTGGTTCCTCGGCCGGCCGCAGAGCCTGCTGGTCGCCACCGGCACCGTGCTCAACGCCATTGAGGTCGACGACGAGCTCGGCCGTCAGGCCGCCCGGCTGCTGCGCGCCACGGGTCACCCCGCGCCGATCGTCGCGCTGCCGAACGGCCGCTGGCTGTTCCTGACCACGGTGTCCGATCGGTTCCCGCAGGAGCTCGCCGCGAACGCCGGCATCGAGTGGCACGCCGCGGACAGCTGGATCCCGTTGCCGCCCACCCCGTTCCAGCACGGTGTCGTGCACTGGCGGGTCAAGCCCGAGGTTTGGGGCTGGCAGCTTCCCGAGGCCGACGCGGTGTACGACGTGCTCGTCCGCGCGCTTGCCGGAAACCAGTCGAGCGCAGCACTGCAGCTCGTCGAGTCTTCGGCCGCTTAGTTCCACTCACTGACCATCAAGGTGGTCGTGTTGGATTCCGTGCTGAAGCAAAGCCCCGAGCACGGCTTCCAAAACGATCACTGCCCCCGCCTTGTCCAGCGGATCGTTGCCGTTCCCGCATTTCGGCGACTGGACGCAGGACGGGCAGCCCGCCGGGCACTCGCAGGAGACGATCGCCTCCCGCGTCGCGCGCAACCAAGGGACCAACGCGGCAAAGCCGCGGTCGGCGAATCCCGCACCCCCGGGATGACCATCGTGCACGAACACCGTCGCCTCCCCGGTGTCTTCGTGCCGAGCGGTGGACACGCCGCCGATGTCCCAACGGTCGCACGTGGCGAACAGCGGTAGCAGGCCGATCGCTGCGTGCTCGGCGGCATGCAGGGCACCGGGGACGCGCGCCGGATCCAATCCGGCGCCCCCCGGTGCCCCGCATTCAGCAGTATCGGACCCAGCAGTATCGAACCCAGCGGTATTGGGCACAGCAGCACTTTCGAGCAGCTCGTCGGAAAGCGTGTACCAGACGGCTCTCGTCTTGAGGACCTGCTCCGGGAGATCGAGCGGAGTGTGGTCCACGACCTCGCCGGACGGCCGGCGGCGGAGGTAGCCCACCACCTGCGAGGTCACCGCGACCTCACCGAGGCAAACCGTCACCCCGCCGTATTCGTTGCGCTGCAACGTATTCAGCACGGTGATGTCGACTACCTCGCGGGGTGAGGTGTTCCAGTCCGGGTCTTCCGCGTGCACCATCGCGAGCCCGGCCTCGAAGTCGAGATCGTCGACCACATAGGACGATCCCTGGTGCAGGTAGACAGCGCCGGGATGCACCGCGAAGCTCGCCGAGCCCGGGTCCACGGTGCCGAGCATCCGCCCGGAATCCGCTTCCACCACCACGATCTGCTCGGCCCCCGAGCCACGGATGTCGACCTCGTGCTGTGGCCTGTCACGGGAAGTCCAGTACCAGCCGCTCGGGCGACGGCGCAGGATCTTGTCCGCGACAAGCGTGTCCAGCACCTCCCGGGCAGCGTCGCCGCCGAAGATCGCCAGTTCGTCGTTGCGCAGCGGTAGTTCCGCGGCCGCGCAGGCGAGCTGCGGTGCCAGTACATAAGGATTCGTCGGATCGAGTACGGCCGCTTCCACCGGCCGGTCGAGGATCGCCGCCGGGTTGTGCACCAGGTACGTGTCGAGCGGATCGTCGCGGGCCACGAACACCACCAGCGCCGCGTCACCCGCTCGCCCGGCACGCCCTGCCTGCTGCCAAAACGACGCCAGCGTGCCGGGATAACCGGCCAGCACCACTGCGTCCAGCCCCGCGATGTCGACACCGAGTTCGAGCGCGTTCGTCGTCGCGACCCCGAGCAACCGGCCGTCGAGCAACGCCGCTTCGAGCGCCCGCCGCTCCTCCGGGAGATACCCGGACCGGTAGGCGGCCACGGTCTTCGGCAGTGAGCTGTCCACTTCGGACAGGATGCGCTGGGCTCCGAGCGCTGTCAGCTCGGCGCCACGCCGGGACCGCACGAAAGCCAGTGTCCGCGCGCCTTCGATGACCAGCTCGGCCAAGATCCTGGCCGCCTCGGCCCCCGCCGACCGCCGGACCGGAGCGCCGTTCTCACCCGCGAGCTCGTCGAGCAGCGGCGGTTCCCACAGCGCCACCGTGCGGCCGCCGCGAGGAGAGGCGTCCTCTGTTACCGCGGCGCACTCGACGCCGGACAGTTTGGCGGCGAACTCCGCCGGATCGGCTGTGGTCGCCGAAGCCAGCACGAAGACCGGGGACGCGCCGTAGTACTGGGCGACCCGTTGCAGCCGGCGCATCAGCAACGCCACGTGCGAGCCGAAAACGCCGCGATAGCTGTGGCACTCGTCGATGACGACGTAGGAAAGCCGCCGGAAGAACCGGGCCCAGCGCGCGTGCCCGGCGAGGATCCCGCGGTGCAGCATGTCCGGATTCGTGAACACCCAGCGCGCGTGGGCGCGCACCCAGTCTCGCTCGGCCATCGGGGTGTCGCCGTCGAAGGACGCGGGCCGGACCGTCGGGATGTCCAGTGCCGACACCGATCGCAGCTGATCGGCGCCCAGCGCTTTCGTCGGCGACAGATACAGCGCGCAGGCGCGATCGTCCGTGGCCAGCGTCGAGAGCACCGGCAGCTGATAGGCGAGCGACTTCCCGGACGCCGTGCCCGTCGCGATCACCACGCTCTGCCCGGAGAAGGCCAGCGACGCCGCTTCGACTTGATGCGACCACGGCTCCGGCACGCCCGTCGCCCGCAGCGCTTCCACCACCGAAGGCGCCGCCCACGACGGCCACTGCGCAAAGCTCGCTTTTCGGGCAGGCAGCTCGGCCACGTGCGTCACCGGGTTCGCCGCCGCGGGGATGCCGGCGGTGACCCGGCTCAGCAGCCATCGGCCCCTGCTCCCGTCCCCGCCGTCGTCCACGGGCCCGAGCTTCGCACAGCCCACCGACAATCTTCCCAGAGCACTGGCCAGGCGCGAAAAACCCGCCAAGATGTCGATCTTGGAACCGGACAAAGGTTGCTTATCAAAATGAGACAGTGAGCAGTCTCACAAGATCACCGAACGTGTTCCTACCGGGACGCCTTGCCGACGCCCGGGCCAGTACCAATACACTCCGGCGAACCACACCACCTGTGGTGTAGATCCCATGCCAACGTCGGCGCGCCGAATCCTCGGCAGCCGTTGTCGGCTAAAGGCGACGTCTCCAGGAGGACGAATGTCCCGGCAGTTCCTCGCGGAGGGCCTCACGCTCTCCGGAGGTGATTACACCATTGTGGGTGTGATCGCCGTGGTCGCCCTTGCCGCACTGGTCATTGGTTATTTCCTGCTCAAAGAGGTGCTGGCCGCCGGCCAGGGCACCGAAAAGATGCAGGAGATCGCCAAAGCAGTGCAGGAAGGCGCGGCCGCCTACCTCAATCGGCAACGCAACTCGCTCGTCGTTTTCGGCGTGATCGTGTTCCTGCTGCTTCTTGCCCTGCCCGCGGAAGACTGGAGCGAGCGCATCGGGCGCTCCGTGTTCTTCCTCATCGGCGCGGTCTTCTCGTTCGGCATCGGCTATACCGGCATGTGGCTCGCCACGCGGGCGAACGTCCGTGTCGCGGCTGCCTCGACGCAGGCCGGTGGCCGTGAAACCGCCATGCGGATCGCGTTCCGCACCGGTGGCGCGGTCGGCATGTTCACCGTCGGCCTCGGCCTGTTCGGTGCCGCGGTCGTCGTGCTGGTCTATGCGGGCCAGGCACCGAAGGTGTTGGAGGGCTTCGGTTTCGGTGCCGCACTGATCGCGATGTTCATGCGTGTCGGTGGCGGTATCTTCACCAAGGCCGCCGACGTCGGTGCCGACCTCGTCGGCAAGGTCGAGCAGGGCATCCCCGAGGACGACCCGCGTAACGCGGCCACCATCGCCGACAACGTCGGTGACAATGTCGGTGACTGCGCCGGTATGGCGGCGGACCTCTTCGAGTCCTATGCCGTCATGCTCGTCGCGGCCCTCATCCTGGGCAGCACGGCGTTCGGCGTGCACGGCCTGATCTTCCCGCTGATCGTGCCTGCCATCGGCGTGATCACCGCGGTGATCGGGGTCTACATCACCAAGGCGAAGGTCGGTGAAGGCGGCCTGGTGACCATCAACCGGTCGTTCTACATCTCCGCGGTGATCTCCGCGGTTCTCTCCACCATCGCCGCGTTCGTGTTCCTGCCGTCTTCGTTCTCCGGCTTCGGCGCCGAGTACACCGAAGCGGGTAGCCCCGCGGTCATCGCGACCTTCTCGGTGATCGTCGGCATCGTGCTGGCGGCGCTGATCCTCAAGCTCACCGGGTACTACACCGGTACCGAGTACAAGCCGGTCAAGGATGTCGCCGCGACGTCCGAAACCGGTGGTGCGACAGTGATCCTGTCCGGTATCTCGGTCGGCTTCGAGTCCGCGGTGTACACCGCGCTGGTGATCGCCGGTGCCGTCTTCGGCGCCTACCTCATCGGTGGCGGCGTGGCCCTGTTCGCGGTGGCGCTCGCCGGTACCGGTCTGCTGACCACCGTCGGTGTCATCGTCGCGATGGATACCTTCGGCCCGGTTTCGGACAACGCGCAGGGCATCGCCGAGATGTCGGGCGACGTCGACGAAGACGCCGCGCAGATCCTCACGGAGCTGGACGCGGTCGGCAACACGACCAAGGCCATCACCAAGGGCATCGCGATCGCGACGGCCGTGCTCGCCGCGACCGCGCTGTTCGGTTCCTACTCGGACGCCATCACGAAGGCCATCGGCGGGACGGGCGAGTTCATCGCCAACATCGTGACCCCGGCGACCCTCGTCGGCGTCATCGTCGGTGCCGCGGTGGTCTTCATGTTCTCCGGGCTCGCGGTCAACGCCGTGTCCCGCGCGGCCGGTGCCGTGGTCCGCGAGGTACGCCGCCAGTTCCGGGACATCCCGGGCATCATGGAGGGCACCACGCGTCCCGAGTACGGCAAGGTCGTCGACATCGTCACGCGTGACTCGCTCCGGGAGCTGACCACGCCGGGTCTGCTCGCGGTGTTCGCCCCGATCGCCGTCGGTTTCGGTCTCGGTACCGGCGCTCTCGCCGGCTACCTGGCCGGTGCCATCGCGACCGGCACCTTGATGGCGGTGTTCCTCGCCAACTCCGGTGGCGCGTGGGACAACGCCAAGAAGCTGGTCGAAGACGGCAACCACGGTGGCAAGGGCTCGGCCGCGCATGAGGCCACCATCATCGGTGACACCGTCGGTGACCCGTTCAAGGACACCGCCGGTCCGTCGATCAACCCGCTGATCAAGGTGATGAACCTGGTCTCGGTGCTGATCGCGCCCGCGATCGTCCAGTTCTCGATCGGTCCGGACGAGAACGTCGCCGTACGCATCATCATCTCGCTGGTCGCGGTCGCGGTCATCGTGGCCGCCGTCGTGATCTCGAAGCGCCGTTCCACGGTGCTCACGGACACGGAGACGCCCGCAGCGGTGACGAGCGCGTAACCGCAGTACCCCTTAGGATCGGGCCCGTCACACTCAGGTGTGACGGGCCCGATCCATCTGTCGCATTCTGTTGTGCACCGGGCGCGGCGCGGCTTGACCGCCGCCCACAGCGCTCGGCGACTTGCCAACAACCCGGTGACCGGTACCGTCGGGAACGGTTTTATCTTTTCCATCCGTTCTGGAGGTGTTACGAGTGCGGCCGCGGAAGTCAGCTCTCGCCGCAATCGCCCTCGGACTGTGCCTGGTCGGCGGCCTGTCCCTCACCGGTTGTGGCCAGCAGGCCAGACTCCAGCCCAGCGCTCAGCAGCCGGGTCAGGTGAACGATCCGGCGGCGCTCTGGGCGGACGACTACTGCGGCGCGGTGGTCCAGTTAGTGCAGACGTTGTCGACGATGCCGTCGGTGGACCCGAGCACGTCCGAACAGGCCACTCGTACGTCCAGTGACCTGCTCGGTTCGGTGGTCGGCGGGCTCGATCGGACGTTGTCCGGCCTGTCCGGTCTGGGGCCGTCTCCGGCCTCGGGAGGTGAGGCCGTGCGCGCCGACGCCATCGAGACGTTCAGCGGCATCAGGAGCCGTGCTGTGGCGGCCAAGGAGCGCATCGACGCGGCTTCGGTGAACGACACCGAAGCGACCCGTCAGGCGCTCGCGGGCGCCAGTGCGCCACTCGACGAGATTTCGAAGCTCAACCTGCTCGCGGGGATCGATTCGGTGCCCGAGCTCGCGGCGGCGAGCAAACGCGC
>NZ_DASYMU010000072.1:0-58115 GCF_036008905.1 Amycolatopsis sp.
CCACGGATCTGATCCCAGAACGCCACCCGAACATCACGCGGCAACCATCGACGCCTAGCGGTCATCACAACTCCCTCACACAGGTGATGTTGCAACGACCCCTAGAACCCAAGGTGTTCTAACACTTGTTGCCACTCACGAACCACCTGACCAGCGGAGGTAGGCCGAACCGGTTACGGTCGGAAGACGGCGGGCAGCGCCGCCGTGGGACGGAGGTCGTCATGGCACGCGCGGTCCATGACGACCTGTCCCGGGTTCCCGGCTGGGTCGAGCCGATGCTCGCCAAACCCGACGGCGGCAGGCTGCGCAGCGGTCCCGAGTGGATCTACGAGTACAAACTGGACGGATACCGGACGGCGATGCGGATCGCGCCCGACGGCACGACGGTGCTGACCAGCCGCAACGGTATCGACTTCACCGAAGAGTTCCCGGCGTTGGCGGGGGTGCTCGGCGAGGCGCTCGACGGCCGCGCCGCCGTCCTGGACGGCGAAATCGTGGTCTACAACGACGCCGGTCACGTCGAGTTCGGGCTGCTGCAAGACCGCCGAGGCCGCTACCGCAAGCACAGTGGCTCGCTCGACCGTGACGACCCTTTCGACGACGTGGCTGTCCGGTTCCTCGCGTTCGACCTGCTCCAGCTCGGCGACACCTCACTACTCGGCGAGCCCTACGACGAGCGCCGCAGGCTGCTCGAAGCGATACCGATGCCGGTGCCGCAGCTGGTGTCCGTGGTCCCGGCGGTGACCTTCGACGAACTCACCGCCGACAGGCTCACCCCGCAAGGGCTGCTCGAGCGGGCGGCGGCTGGAGGACACGAAGGTCTCGTCGCGAAGCTGCGGAAGTCGGCCTATATCCCCGGGCGCCGCCCGGACTCGTGGCTCAAGCATCCGCTCGTCCAGACGCAGGAGGTCATCCTCTGCGGCTGGCGCCCCGGCCAGAACCGCTTCACCGGCACGCTCGGCGGGCTCCTGCTCGGCGCGCACGACCCGGAAACCGGCGAACTGGTCTACCTCGGGGACGTCGGCACCGGGTTCAGCGAGCGTGCACGAGACGAGCTGCAAGCCCGGCTGGAACCGTTGGCCCGCCCCCAACATCCCTTCGCCATCGACCCGCCACGCGAGGACGTCCGCCGCGCGCGGTGGGTCGACCCCGTCTTGGCGGGCGAGGTCCAGTACCGGCAGTTCACCCGGGGCGCGGGGCGGTTGCGGCACACCAGCTGGCGCGGGTTGCGCGACGATCGCGATCCGTCCGAGGTCATCGCGCCCCGGGCCGCGGCCTCGCCGACGCCTCCGGCCGAGCCTGCCCCCGCACTGGGAAAGCGGATCGTCGTGCAGGCCGGGAAACGGCAGCTCACGTTGTCCAATTTGGACAAACCGCTGTACCCCGACGGGTTCACCAAGGGCGAGGTCATCAACTACTACTCCCGGATCGCGCCCGTGCTGCTCCCGCACCTGACGGGACGGCCGGTGACCTTTGTCCGGTTCCCGAACGGGGTCGGCGGGCAGAAGTTCTTCGAGAAGAACGTCGCGAAGAGTGCACCGGAATGGCTGCCGACCGTGGTGCTGCCCAGCGAAAGTTCCCGCAGTGGTGGTGAAGCGGTCGAGTACGTGCTGCTCGAGGAGCTGCCCGCGCTGGTGTGGGCGGCCAACCAGGCCGCACTGGAACTGCACGTTCCACAGTGGACAGTCGGTCGCGGAGGTGTCCGCCGGGCACCGGACCGCCTGGTCTTCGACCTCGATCCGGGCCCCGGCACGACGATCGTCGAGTGCGCCCGGGTCGCCGAGCGGCTCTACGAATTCCTGGTCGCCGACGGCTTGACCCCGGTGGCCAAAACCTCGGGTTCCAAAGGGATGCAGGTCTACTGCGGGATCCGGACCCGGAGCGCGGAGCGCCCGTCGGCTTACGCCAAGAGCGTCGCCGAGCGGTTCGCCGCGGAGACGCCGGATCGTGTGACGGCGACGATGGCGAAGGCGCAGCGGCCGGGGAAGGTGTTCATCGACTGGAGTCAGAACAACCCGGCCAAGACCACCGTCGCGCCGTACTCGCTGCGCGGCCGTGAACTCCCGACCGTGTCGACGCCGCTCACCTGGGACGAGGTCCGCACGTGCCGGCGCGCGGCGGAGCTGGTCTTCACCGCCGACGATGTGCTCGACCGGGTCGACGAACTCGGTGACCTCTTCGCCGACCTCGCCGAAACCCGCACCGCGCTCCCGCGAGATGTCGACATCTCGTGATCTCTTAGGGACTAAGCCTGGATCCGTGGATTGGTGGGGTCCGTGACCGGCGTGGACATGAGGAAAGTGTCCTTCGACCTGCGATAATCGGGTTTGTTGAGGACCTGATCAGCGCGGACCGGAAGGACACTTTCAGTGAAATTGTCCCACAACTGGCAGCGCGGCGCTGCCGAGTTCGACGACGAGAACCTGGTGTCGTGCGCGGGGCTGGTGCCGGTGATGGAACTGGCCACGCAGACCGGCCTTATGGACCTGCTCGAACAGCGTGTGGTGTTCCGCTCCGAACGGATCCGATCAGGCGCGGCCAACCCCGCACCGAAACTGGCGTCGGTCATCGCGGGCATGGCCGCGGGCGCCGACAGCATCGACGATCTCGACGTGATCCGCGCCGGTGGCATGAAAAAACTGTTCGACGGTGTCTGCGCACCGGCCACAATGGGAATCCTGCTGCGGGAATTCACCCACGGCCACACCCGGCAACTGTCCTCGGTACTGCGCGGGCATCTGCTGGCCCTGGCCGAACGGACCGACCTGCTCGACGGGATCGCCGAGCAGACCTTCGTCGACATCGACTCACTACTGCGACCGGTCTACGGCCACGCCAAACAAGGCGCGTCGTTCGGACACGCGAAGATCGCGAACAAACAGGTACTGCGCAAAGGGTTGTCTCCACTGGTCACCACGATCTCCACCCGCACCGCCGCCCCGGTAGTGGCCGGGATCCGACTGCGCGCGGGCAAAGCCGGCTCCGGCAAAGGCGCGGCCGGCATGATCACCGAAGCCATCAACACCGCCAAAGCCGCCGGCGCGCGTGACATCGTGTGCCGGGGTGATTCCGCGTTCGGCAACGGCAAAACCATCGCCGCGGTCGTCAACCACGGCGCCCAGTTCTCGTTTGTCCTGACCAAAACCCCGTCGGTGCTGCGCGCGATCACCACCATCGCCGAAAACGCATGGACCCCAGTGGACTACCCCGGCGCCGTGACCGACCCCGACACCGGCGAGTTGATCTCCGACGCCGAAGTCGCCGAAGTCGGCTACACCGCATTCGCCGGCACCAAGCACGAGATCACCGCCCGGCTCATCGTCCGGCGCGTCCGCGACCGCAACCACCCCGACGAACTGTTCCCGGTCTGGCGCTATCACCCGTTCTTCACCAACACCACCGAACCGGTCACCGACGCCGACATCACCCACCGCCGGCACGCGATCATCGAATCGGTATTCGCAGACCTCATCGACGGACCTCTGGCGCACCTGCCCTCCGGGGTCTTCACCGCCAACGCCGCCTGGGCAGTGCTGGCCGCGATCACCCACAACCTGCTGCGCGCCGCCGGGACCCTCACCGACCACGCTGTCGCCCGCGGGGCGACCCTGCGCCGGCATCTGGTCAACGTCCCCGCCCGCATCGCCCGTCCCCAAGGAACACCGATCCTGCACCTACCAGCCCACTGGCCCCGAGCCACACCCTGGAAAGCTTTATGGGACAACATCTTCACCGAACACAGCCGACACAGAGCGGCCTGACCACTACACCACCCGGCCGTGACCGGTCCGACCAGGAAACAACAGTGGACAAACTGGGAAGGCCAGCAGTTCAACCACGCATCCAACCAGGACACCCACCCGAACCTCACCACCAACCCACAACAAGATCAACCCCAAGCCTGATCCACGGATCCAGGCTAAGGGATCGCCATCTGTCGACAGATGGCAGTAGGTCAGGCGACGGCGTTCAGGTTGCCGTCGCCGCCGATCAGGCACCGCGCGCTGCCCGCGCCGCTGGTGACGAACTGCGTCACACACCGGCCGAGTTGGCCGTGCGCGGCCGCGTTCGGGTGGAAGGACTCCTGTGCCAGGTGGATGCCGATCGCGTCGAGTCCGCCGTAGACCAGCGCGGCCGGATCGACGGTGAGCCGCCGCTGCCACTCCGTCGCCGGGTTCGCCTTGCCACTGCACGCTTCGTGGGTTTCGGTCGCGCGGGAGAAGTCGAGGAACCGGGCACTCGCCTGGGTCGCCGCGGTGCGCAGGGCGTCGTTGAACTGCGGCACGGCCTCGGTCCTGGCGTACTTCCCGTCGGCCAGCTTGATCGGGCAGCCCTGCGGCCCGTGCAGGAGCGGATCCATCTTCTCGGTCAGCGGGGAGGCGTACGAAGTCAGCACCAACGCGTACGACGAGTCGGCGTACCCGGCTTGACGCATGGCCGAGCGGACGTCGGTCAGCGCGGACTGGACCCGCGGCACCATCGCGGCCAGGCGTCCCGGCCATTCCTGCCGGAGCTTGGGCGCGCACCCGCGGCCGAACGGGTCGAACCACGCCTTGATGCAGTCGACGAGGGTATCGGCGAAGGCAGGCTCGTCGTTGGCGCCGATCTGGACGAGCACCGTGGTCACCCGATACGTCGTGGCGACGCCGATCAGCCGCCGCGCCTGCGAGCCCTCGGTGTAATGCGTCGTGGCGGCCAGCGACACGTTGGCCGAATCCGCGCCCGAGCAGGCGAGGTTCACCGTCCGATCGGCGAGCTGGGTGCGGTGGATCATCGACTTGGTCGACCGGTGACACCAGTCGCCGTTCTCGCCGCGGGTCCCGGGCTCGTAGTCACCCGCGCCCTCGCCGGACATCGCGCTGTCACCCAGCGACACCACGGCGGTGGGCCGGTCGTCGGCCGGTGCGGCGACGGCGGCCGGTGCGGCGAGCATCGAACCGCCCGCAAGGGCTACGCCGATCAATACGGCTTGCCAACGACGTGATCGCATACCCGGCACCCCAGCTTCGTCGATGAGACCCCGTCACCCTAACCAGCGAAGCCCTGAAAGCTCGATCAGCCGAACGGGTCGATGTGGTGGTCACGGTCGCTGCAGTTCCAAGGCGGTGATCAGCAGATCGAGGCCGAAGGTGAACTCTTCTTCGTGGTCGCACACGGCCAGCTGTGGCGCCACTTCGGTGAGGTGGGGCAGCTCGGAGGCGCTCAGCTCGGCCACCCGCCGTTGGACGCCGCTCAGGTTGTCCCCGCTGAACGTGGGACTCGCGGACACTTCGCGCAGCAGGGCTCCGACCACGAAGGCCAGTACCGCTCGCAGGGCGTGGACGGCTCGATCGGGCGGGAAACCCGCTTCGCGCAGGACGGACAGCACGATCTCGGTGGTAGCCAGGGCCGAGGAGGACCCGAGCTGGCGGGTGAGGACGAGCGGGGTGCAATGCGGGTGCCGGACCGCGGCCCGGCGGAATGCCTGGGCGATGGCGTGTACGTCGTCGCGGAACACGCCGGTGGGGTGCGGTAGTTCAACGCCGGCCAGGACGAGCTCGGTGATCTCGTCGAGCAAGGTGTCCCGGTTGTCGACGTGGTGGTAGAGGCTCATCGGGTCGACGTTCAGCCGTCTGGCGAGCCCGCGCATGGTGACCGCGTCGAGACCCGCTTCTTCGACCATCGTCACCGCTTCGGCGACGATGCGCTCCCTGGTGAGGACCGCCTTGCCACCCGATGGGCGACCGCGCCGCGGTGTGCTGTCAGCCACTGGTCGTCTCCTCGTTCCGCGCTCCGGAGGGTGGCGCTGGACAAATCCTACACCGTAGGCTTACGGTCTCCCCGGTATTTCTACGTTGTAGGTTTGAGGAGCAGGGCGATGACGTTGAAACATCCGTGGCTGACCACCGATGCCGCGGACATGCCCACCATCGGGACCCCGATCGACACTCTGGGCGGACTCGGGGACGTGCCCGGAGGCTTCGGCGCGAGGTTGTCGTGGGCACGCCGGCGAGCGGCGGCGTTCCGGCCGGAGTTCGCCTCGACCGGCACCCCGGACAGCGTCACCACCTGTGACCTGGTGACGCTGCCCTACCCGACCCGGATGGGGTTGTTCCGCGCCAGCCGGGCCATCGCGCCGTTCGTGGCGATCACCAACCGGATGCTGGTGATCCGGTGGACCGAAACCGATGGACGTCGCAGGACCCTGCTGTTCGAACCCAGCGACGTCGAGCTGGGCCGGAACACGCCGTACTTCGCCGCCCTGGCAAGGAAATTCCCGGCCTTCGTCCAATCCATCACCGTCCGCGAGCACGGCGACGTGCCGGGGCATCTGCGCCGTCTCGGCATCGACCCCGCGGACGTCGACTACCTCCTCTTCGACCACCTGCACACCCAGGACCTGCGCCGCTGGATCGGCGTCACCAAGCCACAGGCCGATCTTGGTGGCGAGGTCGAGGCGGTGTTCCCCCACGCCAAGGTGATCGTGCAGCGTGACGAGCTCGTGGCGATGGCCGACCTGCACCCGTTGCAGCGGCCCTGGTACCAGCCCGGCACCTTCGACGACGTCGATCCCGGCCGGTTCCTGCCGATCGACGGTTCGGTTGTCCTGGCTCCCGGGGTGGCGATCGTCGCGACACCGGGCCACGTCATGGGCAACCAGACGCTGGTGCTCAACACCTCCACCGGAATCTGGGCCAGCAGCGAGAACGCGATCGCCGCGGAATGCCTGACACCGCAACACTCCCGGATGCCCGGTATCGCCAAATGGTCACGTGCGTGGGAACAGGAGATCGTCCTCAACGCCAACACCTTGGAGACCACCGCCGGCCAGTACAACTCGATCGTGCTGGAGAAGACGCTCGTCGATGTGTCCCAGCAGGACTCGCGGTTCCTCCAGTTCTTTCCCTCCAGCGAACTGACTCCGATGTGGACGAACCCCGGCACCAGCCCCACGTTCACGCACGGCCATATCACCCACCAGACCACCACCGTCCCGGCATGACCAGGAGAGAACCCATGACCACCTTCACTTTTCCCCCCGAAGACGTCCTGCGCGCCCGCCAGAAACTGGTCCTCGACCACTTCCACGACGAGGTCACTCAGGACTGGGACGACGTCCTGTCCACGTTCCCGCATCCCCATTACGAACTGATCGCGTCGATGACCGTCCACGACGGCGACCGTGAGGTGCGGAACTACTACAACGACACCCGCGTCGCTTTTCCCGACCAGGACCACGAAATCATCGCGCTCCGCCACAGCGCCGACGCGGTGATCGTGGAGTTCTGGTTGAAGGGCACCCATCTCGGCAATTTCGGCAAGGTCCCGCCGACCGGAGCCAAGCACCGTACCCGGATGACGGCCTACTTCATCTTCGACGAGAACGAGAACCTCGTCACCGAGCGCGTCTACTTCGACCAGTTGACCGTCCTCAAACAGCTCATCGGCGGCCTGGACAAGAAGAACCCGCGTGACCTGCTCACCCTGGGGCGCGCGGTGATCGGCTTGCTGTCGATGGCCGGCGACGAGCCCGACCCGAGGCTGCTCGACACCACCCCGCCGGACCTCACCGACTGATGGGCGCGCCGAAGGTCCATCACCTGAACTGCGGCACGATGCGGCTGCCGACCGCGCCGTTGGTCTGCCACGTCTTGCTGCTCGAAACCGACACGTCGCTGATCCTCGTCGACACCGGCTTCGGGCTCCGGGACATCGCCGATCCCCGGGGTCGCCTTGGCAGCTACCGGCACGTCATCCGGCCCGTGCTCGACTCGGCCGAGACGGCGATCCGCCAGGTCGAGGCCCTCGGCTTCGCGGCCGAGGACGTGCGGCACATCGTGCTCACGCACCTCGACTCCGACCACGCCGGTGGCCTGGCCGACTTTCCGCAGGCCCGCGTGCACACCACGGCCACCGAGTGGGCCGCCGCCCGCGAGCCCGCGACGTTGGTTGAGCGCAACCGCTACCGGCAGGTCCAATGGAGCCACGGCCCGCAGGTCGTCACCCATGACCCCGCAGGGGAGGCCTGGCGCGGATTCCCCGCGGCCAAAGAGCTTTCGGAGATCACGGACGGCCTCGTCATGATCTCGCTGCCCGGCCACACCCGCGGCCACGCCGCATACGCCGTCGATACCGGCAAGGGCTGGCTACTCCACGCCGGTGACGCGTTCTACCACCACAGCACGATCGACGGACAGGGACGCGAGCCCCTGATCCTCACCCTGCAGGAACGGATGGTCGCCATGGACCGGGCCCGGGTGCGGGCCAACCACGAACAACTGGCGAGGCTCCACCGTGACACTGCAGCCGGCTTCGCCATCTTCAGCGCGCACGACCCTTCGTTACTGACTCCGTGAGTCAGTCGGCGCGCCGGGCGTAATACGCCATCACCTGTGCCATCTGTCGACAGATGGCGGTAGTTGCGGACGCGGGGTATCACGTGATGTCGACATGTCGTGGCGCGTGACCGGACTCGCTGAATCAGCTTGCGGGTTTCCGCCAGACCGAGACGTGCTTCCGGCTCTCGTTCGTGAACGACTCCCGCGTCCACCCGTCCCATCGCTCGTGCGGCCGGAGTCCGGCGATCTCGGCCATCAGGTCGAGCTCGGCCGGCCACACATAGCGGAACGGGATCGACCGGAATTCGCCGCGGCCGTCGACCACCTCGACATAGTTCGAGCTCATCGCTTGGGTGGACACCTCGTAGACGTCGTAGGACCACCGTGTCGAGCTCACGTGGAACGGCACGGCGTTCTGCCCTGGCGGAAGGCCGCGAAGGTCGGGGACGCCGACTTCGATGACGAAGCAGCCTCCGGGTTCGAGGTGTGCCGCGACATTGCGGAAGCACGCGACCTGGGCCGCCTGGGTCGTCAGGTTCATGATCGTGTTGAAAACCAGGTATGCGACGGAAAACGTCGATTCCACCGTCGTGGTCGCGAAGTCGCCGATGGACACGGGGATCGCGTCGCCACCCGGTTTGGCGCGCAACCGGGCGACCATCGCCCGGGACAGGTCGATACCGTGGACGCGCACGCCACGGGCCGCGAGGGGCAGTGCGATCCGTCCGGTCCCGATGCCCAGTTCGAGCGCCCGACCGTCGCCCGCGAGGTCGGAGAGGAAGGCAACCGCCGGTTCCACGGCGCCGGGCTCGAACATGTCCGCCGACGACTCGTCGTAGGTCGTCGCGACAGGTTCGCCGAAATAACCATCCGGATCGTTCATCGTCGGACCGTAGCGCGGTGGAGTCCTTTGGCGCTCCCGATTTTCCCGCGCTCGGCGGCCGTCCGGATCGCTGCGGCGCACTTCGGAGTCGTGAAACCGAGGTGGCCGATGACCGCCGTGGCAGTGTTCGGGGTGCTGTGTGTACAGGTGTCGCCGAACAGCAGCATGCCGGGTTCCCAGCGGCGGTGTGCCCGTGTCCTCCCGCGCCGGTTCCGGCGGCAGGTCGCACGTGCCGTGGCGGTGATCGTGGAGCGGCCGGGGCTTTCATGGCGACACGCTCCCTTCTTGGTCCAGTGTGGGTGGAAAGCCGTTCAAATGTGCAGTTTCGCCGGGGTGATGATCACCGTGGTGGAGAAGAGCCCGGCGAACTTTTCGGGCGTGTCGAACAACGCTCCGATGCGCTCGGTGTACTTGGCCAGATAGGCGGGATTCTCGTTCGCGGCCGGCTGGCCGGCCGCCACCGTGGCTACGCCTTCCAGGCGCACGATGTTCCGGCCGATGTCGGTGACGTCCAGTCCCAGGCTCACCTTGGGGTTGTGGGCGATGTTCCGCAGTTTCAGTTTCCCCGGCTGGCTGTAGAGCAGGATCGTGCCGTCCTCGCGCAGCAGGAACCAGACCGGGACGCTGACCGGCTGCCCGTCCGGCCGCACCGTCGTCAGCCAGGCCATGAGGTTCTGACGCAGCCGGAGCTCAACCCGCTCGCGGTCTTCGGGCCGCAGGTGCGACGTGATTTCCATGGTGTGTCCGTCTCCCTCTCGCTGATCTTGAGGGCACGCTACCGAGGGGGTACGACAATCTTCGCCGCGTGAGCCGACCACCTGGCCGAGCCCGGCGCCACGAGATGTCGACATCACGTGATATTCCGCGTCCGCAACTACCACCGTCTGTCGACAGATGGCGAAGGTTGTTACCCACCAAGAGAACCCCGCGAACACTCACGAGCCACGCACCCAGGCGGCGGCGCGCACCACGTTCGCGTGGCTGGACGGATCCGCGGTGCCCGCGCCGACGCCCACTTTGACCGGCGCGCAGGCGGGCATGGGGCCGTACCTGTCGGCCAGTGCGACTAGCAGGGCCGCACCCGTCGCCGTGCACAGTTCGCGGGCGGCAGGGTGGGCGGCGATCGGCGCGGCCGCGCCGGTGAGCAACGCGAGCACCGCGGGCGGGGAACCGGCAACCTGCCGTACGCCGCTGTGACCGTGCCGCCGCCCACCACGTCGACGATGGCGTCCGGTGCGCCGACTTCGTGGGAAGTACACCCGCGTCCGTTCGATGCCGTGCACGGCGGCCTCGGCGTCGGCCAGCCGGTTGAACACGGCGATGGCGAACCGCTCGACCGGTTGGGCCAACGCCGCCGCTTCGATCAGCTCGACGATGTCGGCGAGATGGTGGGCGTGCTCGGTTTCCGGCGACGCTGTGCGATGACCACGAAATCGCTGTGACCCGGCAGGTTCACGGTGTCGATGCCGGAGGGCCCGATGGAGGGATATTACCGAAACACACCGGTTCGGGGTGCCGTCCATGAGGCGGCTGATACAGGTGCTTTTGGCTATGCTCGGGGGAGTGGCTGGAGGAACATGACAGATGACGAGCTGATCGTCGAGTTCGCCCTGACGCGTCTCGACAACCCGGACCTCGATCTGGAGGAGATCGCCGCCCTTGTCGTCCGGAGGATGGGGGCGGAGTCGATGCTGGAGTTCGCGTCCCGGAATCTCGCCACCCGCGGTGAGCTGCGCGGCGCGGTGTTTCCTTCGGCCGTCGAGCATGTGCTCCGGGTGGTGCTGACCTTGCGCGGCCCCGCCGAATAGCCCGTGCGCGGCAGGCCCCGGCACTTTGGCGAGAAAGTGCTTCACGGCGTTCCGCCAGCCACCCACCCTGGTTGACGGAACGCTGGTCACCTGGTGCGGCACCGTCCGGTCAGCTCGACGCAGGCTCGTTCGCACGGGTCGGTGGCGGGCCACCACACGGTGGTAGCCCGAACAATGGGCCCTCGGAAGGGAGCGGGGCACGGTCGGCGAACAGCGGCCTGTCGTGGGTTCGCGAGCGCCGCCGGGCGCCGAGTTCGAGGAGGCGCCTGCTTTCGCTTACGGTTGTTTCGAAGGCGAGGCGCGCGGCCACGTACCTTTCCCTCGCCAAACGGCCTTTGTCCGGGCAAATCCGCGTGGTGGATCGCTGGCCTTTGTGAGCTGCGGGCGAGCCGTGCCGCGCGAAATCGGCCAGCGTGCGCAGGTTCGAGTGGAGATCGGCGAGAGTGGCGTACTCGAGTTCCACCGACGCCGCGGGAGCCCAGGGTTCGCGGGAACCGGTGGCGATCACCGGGCCGTAGATCCGGATCTGGTCGTGGCGGATGTGCGGTGGTGACCACGCGCCGGTGTCCGAACCTTCCTGAGCGGTGTAGTCCTGATACAGGCGTTGTCGTCGGACGGAGTCCAAGAGGGTCAGCACGTCGGAGAGGTCGGCGGCGGGGAAACCGAAACCCAGGCCGTATTCGGTCCGATGGCGGAGACCGGGACGCGGGTAGAACCGGCGGCGGAGCAGCCGGATCAGATGAGGGGTGGAGGCGTCGTGAGTGGTGCCCCACGTGACGTACCCGCTTCCCGCCAGGGTCGCTGATTCGCTGAGGAGTGTGACGGTCCAGCCCTGCTCAAACATCACAATGTCTCCACTACGCACCGGCACCTCCCGTTAATTTTATGGTGCTGCATGTCAACGATCCCGCCAATGCTCCAGACGGCACAACCTTGGCACGGGTACCGGAGTCAGGCGAGGGTCGCGATGCGGGCCCGTAGGTCCTCGACGGTGTCGTACGGGAGTTCGACGCTGTCGGTGACGGCCCAGGGAATTCGTGATCCGAGCAAGATGACCGGGCCGTGCAGCGGTATCAGCCCGTCGTGGAGCCCGGGAGTGGTCCACAACCGCGTTCTCGGCGGATGGCCGATCGAGTACTTCACGTACGAAGGATGGCTCAGGACCTGGTCAAGGGCGGCGATGACCTTGAGGACGTCTTCGGCCGGGATCGCGAACGCGGCGTGGATCTCCACCTGTGGAGGCACGGCGTTTCCGGCGGAACCGCGCAGCATCCGCGGTGTGTGCCGTGGTTCCGCCTTGTTGTTGACGAGGTGGTTCGTGTAGCCCGTGCCGATGAGACAAGCGGACTCCCGGCGGACCTCGATACTCCATTCGCCCATGAGCGTGGTCGGTGGCAATCTTTCGGCCATGTTCCCCTCGTTCCGTGATGGCCGATACGGGGAAAAGTGTCCTCTGGAATGGTCGTCGTGGCCAGCCACCAGGTGCGTCTGCGCTCGGCGTGAGGAAGCCCAGGCACTTCTTCGGCGGAGTGCCTGGGCTTTGGCTGTGCTGGTACTCGGGGCAGGTGAGCGCGGAGCGATTGTCGCCAAGGTTTTCAGCGGCAACTGACGGCCCGTTCCGGTGTCGAAGTACTGTCCAGGCGGCGGACGAACGAGTCGCCTCCCACGGTTGCCCGGTGGCCGCGGGCTTTGTTCTCGTCCGGGAACGGCCCGTAGAACACCGAGTAGATCTCCGCTGTGTTGACGTGGGTACGCAGCGAGCGGCAGCCCGTCGTCGGTGCGTGCAGGTATTTCGCGCCAGGGTTGAGATCCAGGAACTTCTGGACGTCTTTGGCATAGGCAGCCGGGTTGACCGCGGACCCCACGATCACGATGTAGCGGCCGTCGCAGGCCGGGTTGTCGATCGGCGTCGGTGAGCTCGGCGCACTCTGGCCGGTTTCCTGAGTCCGGCCCGACTGCGACCAGATCACCGCGGCCACCCCCAGCGCCACGGCCACCACAACGGCCGCGGCCACGGCGAGCCGGCCCTGGCGTCGGGGCCTGGCCGGTTCGGCCGCGACCACGGCGGCAGATGGGATTTCCGGTGCCACCACCGGCATTTGCTTGGTTCCGCGGTCGGTCAACACGCGCCGGGCCGCCGAGGCCAGGTCGCCCGCGTTCGCGAACCGCAGTTCCGGATCCTTGGCCATCCCCTGGGCGATCACCCGGCCGAACCCGGCCGGCACGCCCGGGCGGACCTCGCTGGGCTTCGGCGGTTCGTTGGTGAGGTGCAGGTACATCACGGCCAGCGCGTTCTCCGCGGTGAACGGGTTGGCGCCGGTCAGGCACTGGAACAGCATGCAGGCCAACGCGTAGACGTACACCCGGTGGTCCACCGGCCCACCGCCGAACCGCTCCGGCGCCATGTAGGCGAGCGTGCCCACGGTGTCGCCGGTCCCGGTGATGTCGTCGGTGGTGCTGATCGAGCGGGCGATACCGAAATCGACGAGGTAGGCGAGCCGCTCGTGCCGACGATGACGTTGGACGGCTTGACGTCCCGGTGCAGGCCCTCGGCGTGGGCCGCGTCCAGTGCGCCGGCGATCTGGGTGATCACGTCGACCGCGTCCGCCGGGCGCAGCGGGCCTTGCCCGGTGATGGTCTTGCTCAGGTCGGTGCCTTCGACCAGTCGCATGTCCGGGTACAGCCGGCCGTTGATCTCGCCGTAGGCGTGGATCGGGATGACGTGCGGCTCGCGTAACCGGGCCGCGGTGTGCGCCTCCTGTTTGAACCGCTGCCGGAACTCGGGCTCGTCGGCGGTGTGGTCGGTCAGCAGCTTCAGCGCGACCACCCGGTCGTGCCGGGTGTCGTAGGCCCGGTGCACTTCGCCCATGCCACCGCGCGCGATCAGGCCGTCCATCCGGTACGGACCGAATTGCCACACCACTCGCCCAGACCCCTCGGCCGGTCCCAGGCGGGCCCGGCGCGGGCCATCTTAGGTGGCGCCGGGGGGTGGTGTTGTGCTGTGGCCGAAGCTACCGCGCCGGAGATCCTGACAGTGCCGCATCGAGGCTTGGATAGATCGTGAGCAGCGAGGTCAGGCCGGTCAGTTGCAGTATGCGCGGCACCAGCCGGCCGGTGGCCACGACCCGCAGCGCGCCGGGCTCGGTCCGCTGGTTCGCGCGCACCAGAACGGACACCCCGGCCACGCTCAGGAACGCGACTTCGCTCAGATCGATCACCGCGGCCTCCGGCGTCTCGCGCAGCACCCCGCTCACCACATCCTCGAGGTGCGGAGCGGTCAGCATGTCCACCTCTCCGGCGACCCGCACCACCACGGCCCGGCCGGACCACCGCACTACTGTGGACATCCGGCCGATCGGATCCTGCGGCACGACAGCGTCGTTCATGAGAGCCGTCCTCTCCGTGTCCCGTCGATCGCCGGTTCTTCGCCTCCACTTCCGGCGCAGTAAATCTACGTCAGCGAAGATAGACATTCAATAATGGCGGCGTGTAATCTTCTTCCGGAGTCGCGAGAGACAACGTCAAGCAGGTGTGTGAGATGACGGAACTGCCCGCAAGGTGAGAGCTGAAGGGTCCCGACGGTGACTGAGCCGGTGATCGTGCTCGTTCTGTTGGCGGCCTTCGGTTTGGTCGCCGGTATCGGTATCACCGCGGTCGGTCCGGGCGGCGTTCTCGCGACCGTGGGCCTATTCCTGCTCACGGACCTCCCACCGGCCGCGGTGGCGGGAACGGCGATCGTCACGAATATCGCTACCGGTGTGGTGGGAGCGTTCGCGTATCTCCGCTCGGGCCACCTGGCCGAACCGAGTACCGCTCGCACGGCGCGCGTGCTCGCCGGTACGGCGGTAGTGGGCACACCCGTCGGCGTCCTGGTCAATCTCGTGGTTCCGGGACGGTTGTTCGGGATCCTTCTCGCCTCGTTCGTCGTGTTCGTCGCCCTGCTGGTCTGGTTTCGCCAGCGGAGAGCGGCCGAGCATGACGACCGGCCTCCGCGACTCGCGATGGCTCTGCTGGTGGGCGGGGGAGTGGCCGTCGCCGTGGTGAGCGGGATGTTCGGGGTCGGCGGCCCGCTGCTCACCGTGCCGCTCCTCGTCGCTGTCGGCACGCCCATGCTTTCGGCGGTCGCCGTGGCCCAGGTTCAGTCGGTGATCATCTCGATCGTCGGCGCGGTCGGCTACCTCAGTCAAGGTTCCCTCGACTGGCACTTGGCCGCGGTCGTGGGTTTCCCGGAACTCTGCGGAGTCCTGATCGGCTGGCAGCTGGCACGCCGGATCCCCGGCCGCCATCTCATCCGCGTCATGATCGTCGCCTTGCTGGCCGTCGCTCCTTTGCTCGCGCTGCACGGTTAGGTCGTGTGTTCGACCGGCGCGTTCAGGACATCCCACGCCACGCCACATTTGTGAGTCGTCGTCCGGTATCCGGTTGAAGGAGACCTGTCGAGTCAGACAGCCGGTTTCAGGTACGGGCTCAGCACGTCGGCCTCCGCCCGGAGCCGCTCGGCGGGGTCGGCGCGCCCGAGTTGCTCGTACTCCTCGGCGGCGGCCAAGCGCTCCCGCACTTCGTTTCCGACGATCGACCGTAGCTCAGCCTCGGTGAGGTGGCGGCGTTCTGCTTCCGCCGCACCCAGCCCGGCCGCCGCTCCCGCGACGTGCTCGTTCCCGGCGGCACTGCCCGAGGAGTGTTCGACGGGGACGGCCTCGGCGTTGTCGATGGCCGCCAAGGCGGAGCGGAGTGCGGAGATAGCGACGCGGTCGCGGGCTTTGAGGGCCGCTCTCAGGTCGTCACGCAGGCTGGTACGCATCGGTCGAAACCCCTCGGAGTGAGCAAGCAGGACGGTTGCAGGATATCGGGTGCCGCAGGTTGCCGATAATGATTTAGTGCGGGTCGTCAGCAGTCCAATCAGGGAAGGAATCGGCTGAAAATGACATCGAAACCCTTGGCCGCGAAATAGGCGAGGAACTCGGCGTGGCCATCACGCCAGGTACGGCCAGGGAAGCGGGGGTTTTCGAAGCCCAGGCCGACGGCCGTGCGGACGATGTGACGGTCCGGCTGACCTGCTATACCGCCGATTATTCCGGTGTGCTGAAATCGAATAGCGAAATCGCGGAATTCGCTTGTGGCGCGGCGTTGCCCTGAACGACGCGTTGAGGACGTTGACTGACACGAACGCGTCGTTCAGGGCAGCGCCACTCCGGCGTGAACGCGCTGTGCCGCTGCCAGGGCATGGCCTTTGCCCGGGGTTGCGGGGGAAGGTGTGGCTGCCCCTTTGGCCACCTGGGTGTCGTCGTCGAGGTGTTTCCGGCTTTTGTCCGGCCAAAGGCAACGATTCCCGTGCACTTTAGGCCGAAAGAGTGAATTGTGATGGCCGGGCTTTATGGTGACACTTCGCCAATAGCGCCGAAAGCGACCGGCGCTTCCCCGTATTCGGCTCGGCCGAGCGGTGATGATCACTGAGTGTCATGTCCATATAGCGCAGACGACAGGCGGCCGGGACCGGAGACGGCTCGTGAAGCTTGTCCCGATGAGCGCTAAGGTCTTCGCGTTGTCGACGGTCCTTACCCGGGCCGGAGAGGAGTGTAGTCGGCTCCGGAAAGGCTTTATCGCGGCGTGCTCGCGTATGCCGCGCCTGCTTTTCGGTACCGTGCTCCCGGTATTGCGTCACTCAGTATTGTCTTGCCGCCCATCGGACGCGAGGAACCTGATCTATGTCGGAACCTGTACCTGTTCGCCGCCACGCGGAACTCCCGCCGATCCGGGCGGCGCTGCCCGGGACCGCGGCCGCGGTCGTGGTGCTCGGCGCCGTCTGGGTGTGGGTGGCGTTCGAGACACCCGGCAGCGCGCGGCCGCTGGTGGTCACCGTCGGCGCGGTCACCGGGATTCTGTTGTGCGCAGCCGTCTTCCTGGCGATCCACCGCACGCAAGAGCTGCGGCAGGTACGCGTCGCCACCCGTGAATTCGAGGACCGGGCCGCCCGGCAGACAGCCGAACTCGCGCGGCTGGCCGACCACACGATGCCCACCGCGGTGACCATGCTGCGTGAGGGCGCGTCACCGGACTCCATCCTCGCGGAGATTCCCCGGCAGGCCAACCAGATCCACGGCCGGATCCTGCGCACCCTCGTCGGGGAGGTCGGCGTCGGCGAGCGGCGCCGGGCGGCGGCGACGGCGGCCTGCGCGAACGCCGCCGGACGCGTCCAGGCGCTGTCCACCAGTATGCTCGCCGACCTGCGTGATCTGGAGAACCGTTGTCCTGACGAGGTTCTGGGCGATCTGCTGAAGCTCGACCACAGTACGGCGCAGGCGGGCCGGATCGCGGACAGTATCGCCGTGCTGACCGGCGCCCGGTCCGGCCGCCGGTGGACCAAGCCGATCAAAATGGAGAGCATCCTTCGCGGCGCGATGGGCCGCATCGGGGCGTACCAGCGGATTCGGCTGCACTACACCAGTTCCGCCGCGGTCGCCGGATACGCGGCCGAAGACGTGATGCACGCCTTGGCCGAGCTCATGGACAACGCGACCAAGTTCTCCGCGCCCTCGGAAGAGGTCCACGTCTATGTCGAGGACCTGCACAGCGGCGTGGTGATGACCATCGAAGACGGCGGCCTCGGGATGAAACCGCAGGCGCTGGAGCGCGCCGAGGCAGCGGTGTCGTCGACCCGGCCGCTCGACCTCACCACCCTGTCCGGCACCCGGCTCGGACTGGCGGTGGTGGGCTGCCTGGCGCGCAAGCACGATCTGCAGGTCTTCTTCCGGCCGTCGTCGCGGGGCGGGATCGGGGTGGTGCTCAGGATCCCGAGCCAGCTCATCACCCAGGTTCGCCAGGACGCACCGCAGATGCCGCCCGCGCCACGCCATCGCGCCGCGGCCCTGGCGGCGGTCGCGAACGTCCCCAGCTCGCGAAACAGCGCGGACGACGTCCAGCCCGGTGTCTCGGGTTCGGTCGCCACCGTCGAGCGGGGTGAGCTGCCGCGGCGCCCGCCCGGTCAGACGATGGCCGCCGCGGCCAGGCCGCAGCCGCAACCCCGGCCGCAGAACCCCCGGCCGCCTGCCGACTCCGGCTCGAGGTTCGGGGCCTTCCGTCAAGGACTCTCGAAAACACCCGAGGGTGAGCCACCCACCGGCGACGGCGCCTGAGTCCGCTTCACCACCCGACCGCACTTGACGTGAGATTGGAGCATGGGGTCGATTCTCTCCGAGCCCAGCCCGGAAGCGCCGCCCCGAACATCTATATGAACGTGACTGACCCGAAACTCGAGTGGCTGCTGCAGAACCTGCTGGACAACACGCCGGGCGCCCGGCACGCGCTGGTGCTGTCGAAGGACGGGCTGAAGCTCTGCCACACCAGCGGCCTGATCGTCGACCGAGCCGATCAGCTGGCCGCCATCGCGGCCGGCTTCCAGTCGCTGTCCCACGGTGCCTCGGTGGAGTTCGGTGACGGCAGCGGCGGCGTGCGGAACTCCATGACCGAGTTCCACGGCGGGATCCTGTTCATCATCGAGGCCGGTGAAGGCGCGCATCTCGCGGTGCTGGCGTCGGACACCGCCGATGTCGGCCTGATCGGCCACAACATGGACGAACTGGTCGAGCAGATCGGCGGATTCCTGACCTCGCCGCCCAGGTACGCCCAGCCCAGCCCGCTGGCATGATCCGCAGGGCAGTCGAGAGCGAGGACCCGGACCGGCTCTACACCCTGACCGGCGGGCGCAGCCGTGCCGACGACGTCGACCTGGACCTGGTCACGTTGATCGTCGGCGAGGCCGATCCGGTCGCGGGCATGCAGTCCGAACACGTCCGGATCCTGCGGATCACCCGTCATCCCACCTCGGTCGTGGAGATCTCCGCCGAACTCGCACTGCCCATCAGCGTGGTGAAGATCCTGATCGCCGACCTCCTCGGCGCCGGCAGTGTCTCCGCCCGTCATCCCTCGTCCGTGGGCACCCTGGCGCAGCTGCCCGAACTCGATTTCCTGAAGAAGGTGCTCGTTGGACTCAAAAATCTCTGAGCGGCCCGCCCGTACGCCGTTACAGACCACCGCGACCGAAGGCCTCAAGATCGTGATCGTCGGCGGGTTCGGCGTCGGCAAGACGACGATGGTCCGTTCGGTGAGCGAGATCAATCCGCTCAGCACCGAAGAAACGATGACCCAGGCCGGTGTCGGCGTGGACTACAACACCGGCGCGCAAGCGAAAACCACCACGACGGTCGCCTTCGACTTCGGCCGGATCAGCTTGAACGAGCAGATGGTGCTGTACCTGTTCGGCGCGCCGGGGCAGGAACGGTTCTGGTTCCTCTGGGACAGGTTGTTCTCCGGAACCCTCGGCGCGGTCGTGCTGGTGGACGCGCGACGGCTGGAGGACTCCTGGTACGCCATCGACCGTCTCGAGCACCACGGGACACCGTTCATCGTGGCACGCAACAACTTCGAGCCGCCGACGCATGAGCTGAGCGACATCCGCCG
Organism: Amycolatopsis sp.; assembly: GCF_036008905.1. GTDB lineage: Bacteria > Actinomycetota > Actinomycetes > Mycobacteriales > Pseudonocardiaceae > Amycolatopsis. The sequence continues at coordinate 19,467 of NZ_DASYMU010000072.1, forward strand.
CGCGCTCACCCTGCCCGACCACATCCCGCTGATCGACTGCGACGCGCGGCACCGGGATTCGTCCAAGCAGGTCCTGATCGCCCTCGTCAACCATCTCTACGTCCTGTCCAGCGCCAGGGAGACCACGTCGTGACCGATTTCCACCGCTCACCCGAAACCGCGCCGGCTCCGATCCGGCTGTACGGGCAGCAGTTCCAGACCGATCCCGCCGCGCTCTACGCCCAGATCCGGCAGCAGTTCGGCCCGGTCGCCCCCGTCCTGCTCGACGGCGATCTCCCCGCCTGGTTCGTTTCCGGGTATCGCGAGGTCCACCAGGTCACCAGCGACTCGCAGCTCTTCGGCCGGGACACCCGGCGCTGGAACGCCTGGCCGCAGGTGCCCGGAGACTGGCCTCTGCTGCCGTATGTCGCGCACAACGCGTCGGTCATGTTCACCGAAGGGCCGGAGCACCGGCGTCGTGCCGGGGCCATCAGCGACGCGCTCGCCGGGGTCGACCAGTTCGAGCTGGGCACGCATTGCGAGCGGATCGCCGACAACCTGATCGACGCGTTCGCCGGTACCGGCGAGGCGGACCTCATCGCGCAGTACGCCACGCAGATCCCGCTGCTCGCGGTCGCGAAGATGTTCGGCATGCCGGAGTCCGAGACCCCGGACCTGGTGCGTGACGTCGCCACCTCACTGGACGCCGGACCCGACGCCATGGACGCGCACCTGCGGGTGCAGGCCAGCATGGCGCGGCTGCTGGCGCACAAACGTGAGGTCCCCGGCGCAGACGTCCCGTCGCAGCTGCTGGCGCACCCGTCGCATCTCAGCGACGAGGAGATCCTGAACGACCTGATCGTGGTGACAGCGGCCGCGCAGCAGCCCACGGCCAACTGGATCGGCAACACGATCCGGCTCATGCTGACCGACGCCCGGTTCGCGATGACGTTGTCGGGCGGCCGGGGGAGTGTCGGCCAGGCCCTCAACGAGGTGTTGTGGCAGGACACGCCGACGCAGAACTTCATCGGCCGGTTCGCCACCCGTGACACCCAGCTCGGCAACCAGCGGGTCCGCGCGGGCGACCTGCTCATCCTCGGCCTGGCCGCGGCGAACGCGGATCCATTGGTCCGGCCGAACGCGTCGGCGGGCTCGGTCGGCAACCAGGCGCACATGTCCTTCGGCCACGGGGAACACGGATGTCCTTACCCCGCACCGGAAGTGGCCGAGGTCATCGCCAAGAAAACCGTCGAGGTCCTGTTGGACCGCCTGCCCGACCTGGGGCTGGCGGTCCATGCGGACTCCCTGGCGTGGCGGCCCTCGGTGTGGATGCGCGGCCTGGAATCGCTCCCGGTCACGTTCACCCCGATCTACGTCGCCGCCCGCACCAGGGAGCCCGCCACGCCAGGGATGTGGTGACGGCTAACCCACCGGTGTGAACCGGACGGGCAGGGACGCGGGCCCTCGTGTGAACACCCCCTGCTCGACCGGGGTGACGTCGTCGTCGATCCTGACGTCGGGCATGGCGTCGAGCAACTGGTCGACGCTGACCTCGATTTCGGACTTCGCGAGCAGCGCGCCCACGCAGAAGTGGCGGCCCAGCGCGAAAGCGAGGTGCTTGGACGCGGCCGAGAACGCGGTGTCGGTCGGCAGGTCGTCCCGGAAGATGTCGAACCTGTCGGGATGGGCGAACCGTCGCTCGTCACGGTTGGCCGCGCCGATCAGGCAGGTCAGCGTGCTGCCCGCCGGGACGACACCGCCGGCCAGTTCGACGTCCTGGGCGGGCTGGCGCATGATCATGTGCACCGGCGGCGTGTAGCGCAGGGTCTCAGCGAACGCGCGGGGGATGAGACTCCGGTCGGCCCGGACGGCTTCGAGCTGTTCGGGATGTTCCAGCAGGTTCTTGAAGATGCTGGCGATGGCCTTGTCCGTGGTTTCGCCACCTGCGGCCAGCAGGAGACTGCAGAAGGCTTTGATGTCCTCGTCGTCCATCTGTGTGCCGTCGACCTCGGCGGCACACAGGGTCGACAGCAGGTCGTCGCCCGGGTTCGCGCGCCGCTCCTGGATGATCGGGATCAGGTACGCCGCGAGTTCCTCACGGGTCTCGATTCCGGCCGCGGTGACGTCGGGGTCCTGGCTCAGGTTGCTCAGGAAACCGATGATCGCCATGTACCACTTCTGGAACTGCTCGTGGTCGCCGCGGTCCAGGCCGAGCATGTCGACGATGACGTTGATCGGGAAATGCCGCGCGAAGTCGGTGACCAGATCGGCCCGCCCGGCGCCGCGGAAGGCGTCGATCAATTCGCGCGAGTTTCTTTCGATGACCGGCAGGAACTTCCGCTCGAGTTCGCTTCCCCGGAAGGCCGGTGCCACCAGCGCCCGGCGCACCGCGTGCTCGCGCCCGCTCATCTGCAGGATCGTGCGGCCGTGTGCGGGTTCGAGTTGCCAGTCGTAGTTGTCGGTGGTGAAGGTGGGCTCCTTGAAGGCCCGCGCCACGTCTTCATACCTCGAGACGATGTAGGTCTGCATGGCTTCGTGCCAGATCAGGGGCGTGTCGTCCAGCATGATCCGGTACGCCGCATAGGGGTTGGCCGCGAATTCGGCGGAAAGGATGTCCGGCGCCGTGCGTGCCGCTGTCATGAGGCTCCCTCAATCGACGATGGAATGTAATCAACGATGGAATGGCCTGCCACAGGCTAGCGATCCTGGGTGCGACGTTTGCCTCCGCGTGCCAAATTCAGGCAGTTGGCCTAATGCCCGGAATGCGTCCTCACGCTGTGGTTCAGTCGACGGCGAAGGTTGTCCCGATGCCCATGCCGGTGATCCATTCGGGAACCGGCTCGTAACTGGTCCACACGAACGGCCGGTCCACCGCGGCGAGCCCGGTCAGCCAGGTCCGGATCTCGTGTCCGCCGTTGCCCGCGTGCAACTCCAGGCCCTCGTCGCCCAGTGTGACTACGTGGGCGAGATCGGCGGCCGAGAGCTGCTTGAGGAACCAGGTGTCCCACGCGTTGTTGACCTGGGCCGAGGGATTCCCGCCCAGCGCACGAACCCGTGGTTCGCGGGCGGCGGCGAACGCGCGGGAGTCCTTGCGCCCGTGGATCATCGACTCGCGGCGATCTCCGGCCACCGACGGATCGCGCGGGTCGTTGGACGGCAGCCAATGGGACAGGCCACCGCTGGCGACGACGAGGACCCGGCCGTCGAACTCGGCCCCGCGGATAGCGGCACCGAGCGCGTGCCCGAGGCCGACGCAGCGCGACATGCTCGGCAGCGGCGGCCCGGCGGTATTGACGACCAGCGGCACGATCGGGATGTCGGCGTTGCCGCGGACCATGTCGTAGCTCTGCACGACGCCGTGGTCGACGGTGAGCGAGTAGGACAACGAGAGGTCGAACCCGGCGTCGGTGAGCCCGTCCCGGATCGACCACGCCAGCTTCGGGGCCACCGGGAGCGGACCCGACCGGCTGCCGAAGTCGCCGAAGCCGACGACCTCCTCGACGCCGAGCACGAACGGCGGCATCAGGTCGTAGAAGTTCGCGTGGAAGTGGTCGGGGCCCAGTACGACGATCGCGTCGGGCGCCAGCCGGGCGACGGCCTCGGCCACGCGCGCGGCGTCGGCGAGGAAGGTGCCTCCCGGCTGTGCGGCATCCTCCGGCGGCATCATGGTCGCGAAGGGGGAGTGCGACATCGCGACGAGCCCGATCACCTCGCTCATGCCGGATCCTTTCCGAGCAGAAGGAAATCCCGGTGGGTGCGCAGGTATTCGCCGGTCTTCTCCCACTGTGGCCAGTGCCCGGCGTCGGCGATCACGTGCAGGCGCGCGTCGGGCAGCCAGTCCAGCAGCATCGCGGCTTCGTCGAGCCCGCCGGTGGGGTCGTGCTCGGTCCAGAGCAACAGCGTCGGCGCGGTTACTTTTCCCACCCAGGACGGATCCCAGGCGAAGTCCTTGCGTACCACGGGATCCTGCAGTACCAGCGTGTTGGTGATCGCCTGGACGAAACCGGGCCTGCTGTACACCGCGCGGCGCAGGTTCACCAGCTCGTCGGTCACCATCTCCTTGTGGTGGAACAGGAACTCCACCCGGCGGCGGACCGTCTCGTCGCTCGGATCCCGGACGGCGGCCATGGTGCTGTCGCGCATCTTGGCCATCACGTCCGGTTTGTTCGCGATGTTGCCGGGGGTGTTCAGTACCAATCGGTCCACCCGTCCTGGATGGTGCGCCGCGGTCCAGGCGACCACCCAGCCGCCGAGCGATTCACCCGAGAGATGCGCCGACTCGATGCCGAGGGTGTCCATCAGCCCGATCAGGTGGGCCGCCAGGACGTCGATCGTGTAAGGCAGGTCGGGCAGATCGGACCAGCCGTGCCCGACCATGTCGTAGGCGGTGACCTGGAAGTCCGCGGCCAGCCCGGCGATGTCACGGGCATAGGCCTCGAGATGCCCGCCGGTGCCGTGCAACAGGATCAGGTCGGGCCCCGACCCGGCTCGCAGCACCCTGGTGCGGACCCCGCCCACGTCGACGTGCCGCAGCTCATGGTCCACATCGGACAGTTCGGCCCAGATGCTGATGTGCTCGGGCAATTCGGTCATGCCCGGTCTCCTTCGAAGCGGGCGCGGGCTTCCTCCACGGTCACGAGGCCGGCGCTCTGCCGCCGTCCGACGCCGAGAAGGCCGAGCAGCCGGGAGTTCTCGATGGTGAGGAACTCGGCCGGATGCTCGGGTGAGTCGTTGTAGTGCCGATGCCAGGTCCATGGTGGCGTGTAGACGAAATCGCCGGTCGACCAGGTCTCGGACTCGTCTTCGAGTTCGGTGTGGCCGTCACCGGAGATGACGAAGTGCACCGTTTCGTGGTGGTGCCGCTGCATGTCGGTGCTCAGGCCCGGCGGGATCGTCTGCCGGAAGATCTCGAACGTCGTCGTCGGCAGCTTGCCCGCGATCGACAGCGTGCTCGGGTTGTGCACTTCCCCGGCGGGCAGCGTCTCGAGTTCGTTGGCCCGCACGACGAACGGCCGCGCGGCACCTGGCTGGACCGCCGCCGAGATCGCGCCGAGGAAATCGCCCATCCTGAACTCCGGCCCGGATTCGGCCATCAGATCGTCTCCGTTCGTCCGCCGTCGACCGTGAGCACGGTCCCGTTCACGTAGCTCGCCGCCGCCGAGGCCAGAAAGGCCACCGCCGCACCGATTTCCGCGGGTTCTCCCGCGCGTCCGGCCGGGATCGACGCGGCGTCTTCGGTGTCGATTTCGCTGTAGGTGCGGCCCGCGGCCTGGGCGCGACTGTCCAGGATCTGCTGTCGGCGTTCGGTCGCGGTGGCGCCCGGGGCCACGCAGTTGACGGTCACCCCGGCGGCGGCGAACTCCTTCGACAGCAGCTTGGCCGCCGCGGTGACCGCGGACCGCAGCACCACCGACGCCGCGAGGTCGGGCTGCGGCTGGCGCACGGCTGCGGAGGTCACGAACACCACCCGCCCGAAGCCGCGTTCGGCCATCCCCGGCAGGACGAGCCGGGCCAGCCGCAACGGACCGAGCAGGAGCAATTGGAAGGCTTCGTACCACCGCTTGTCGTCGAGATCCAGAATGCGACCGGGTGGCGGGCCGCCCGCGTTGAGCACGAGGACGTCGAGCGCGCCGACCGCGCCGACGGTGGTCTCCGCGGAATCCGGGTCGGCGACATCGCTCACCAGGCCGTCCACAGTGGCACCGGTAAGGTCCCGCAGCCGCGACGCCGCGGCCTCGACCCGCTCCGCGCGGCGTCCGGTGATGACGACCCGGTGGCCCGCGCGCGCCAGATGCTCGGCGGCCGCGTATCCGATGCCGGTGGCGCCGCCGCCGACCAGCGCGATCCGAGTGGTGATGATGACCTCCAGGGTTCGAGCCGGGTCCGTGGTGCTGTGCCGCCGGTCGCGACCCGGTTAGCCTGTCCCGCATGTACTCGTGGAGCCAACGATGAGTCCCGCTGCGCGGGACGGCAGTTCCGACGCCATGGGCGGGCTCGACCGGGCGGCGGCGATCTTGGGCGCCTTCGACGCCACCCACCGGGAGCTCACCCTGGCGGCGCTGGTGGAGCGCAGCGGCATGCCGCGGTCGACCACGCACCGCACCGCCGACCGGATGATCCGGCTCGGCTGGCTGGACAAGCCGAGGGAGAAGTACCGGATCGGCAACCGCCTGTTCGAGATCTCCAGCCTGGCGCCGATCCGGCACGAGCTGCGCGAGGCCGTGCTGCCCTTCCTACAGGACCTGCACAACGCGACGAAGACGACCGTGCAGCTCGGTGTGCTCGACGGGACGCAGATCCTGGTCGTGGAGAAGATCACCGGGCACCGCCCGTCGCCGGTGCTCTCGCAGGCGGGCGGGACGATCCCCGCGTACTGCTCAGGGCTGGGCCGCGCGATCCTCGCCTACCGTGACCGGGCGACCGTCGACGCGGTGCTCGGCGCGGGCATGCCGGCGCGGACGTCGCGCACCCTCACCAGCCCGGTGGCCGTGCTGCGCGAATTGACCGCGATTCCGGACCAGGGCTGGGCATTGGACCGCGAAGAGGGCAACGTCGGCGTGACCTGCGTGGCCGCCCCGATCTTCGGCCCGCTGGGCGACGTCGTCGCGGCGCTGTCTGTCACCGGCCCCAGCAAACTCGTGCACGCCAACCGGATCGGCCCCGCCGTCCGGCTCGCCGGGGCCGCGGCGTCCCGCGCCTACTCGACGCGTCGTTGACCGTTGTCCCGCTAAGCGGGACCGGCGTTTGCGGATCGCCGAGACCGCGCCCCACGCTGTGCACGCGGACACCGGCGATCCGGCGGTGCGGCGATCCGAAGGAGACGACGGTGACTCTGGGTGGCGGCAACATGCTTCCCTCGCGGGAAGGCTCGCGGGAAGGACAGGCGAGGATCGCGATCATCGGAGCGGGTGTCGCCGGGCTCGCCACCGCGAAAGTGCTCTTGGCGGCCGGGCACGACGTCCAGGTCTTCGACAAGGCACCGAACGTCGGCGGAGTGTGGAGCCGCACGCGGCGCTATCCCGGGGTGACGACACAGAGCCCGAAGGCGCAGTACTCGCTCTCGGACTTCCCGATGCCCGAGGACTATCCGGAGTGGCCGACCGGGGCACAGGTCCAGGCCTACTTCGCCGCTTACGCCACGAAGTTCGGCGTCGACCGCGCCCTGCGGCTCGATACCGAGGTCACGGCAGCGCGTCAGACCGCGGACGGCTGGACGGTCGAAACCCACGGTGGCGCCGAGACCTTCGACCGGCTCGTCGTCGCCAACGGCGTCTTCTGCGAACCCGCCGTCCCGGCGTACCCGGGACTGGACGAGTTCACCGCGACCGGCGGACGGCTGTGCGCGGGCAGTGAGTTCCACGACGCCGAGCAGGCGCGCGAAAAACACGTGCTGGTGGTGGGTTACGGCAAGTCGGCCTGCGACGTGACCGTGGCGCTCAGCGGGATCGCCGCGAGCACCGACGTCATCGCCCGGCAGCTGCTGTGGAAGGTGCCGCGCAAGATCGGGGGCTTCCTCAACTTCAAGATGCTGCTGCTGACCCGGATGGGCGAGGCCCTCTTCCGCTACCTCCGGCTGCGCGGGGTCGAGAAGTTCCTGCACGGTCCCGGCAACGGCCTGCGCCGCAAGATGCTCAACTCGATCGGCTCGGTGTCGGTGCGGCAGTTCGGCCTCGACAAGCTCGGCCTGGTGCCTTCGGGACAGATGGAGGACATCGTCCGCGGCGCCATCGGCCTCGCGACCGAGGGGTTCTTCGAAGGCGTCGCGGACGGCAGTATCACCGTGCACCGCGACCAAACTGTTTCGCGGCTCTTCGCCGACAACGGCAAGCCGTTCGCCGAACTCGGCGACGGCACGAAACTGCCCGCAGACCTCGTCGTCTGCGCGACCGGCTTCACCCAAGGGGTTCCGTTCCTCGCCGACGACGTCCAGCAGCGGCTCTTCGACGAACGCGGGAACTTCATGCTCTACCGGCAGATCCTGCCGGTAGACGTGCCCGGCTTGTACTTCAACGGCTACAACTCGTCGTTCTTCAGCCCGTTGAACGCGGAGATGGCCGCGGTGTGGATCGCGGCCGACGTCGCCGGCGCGGTGCCCCTGCCCGACAGTGTGGCCATGCGGCAGGCCGTCGTCGACCAGCTGGCCTTCCTCGACACCGCCACCGACAAGCACCATTGCCGGGGCACGAAGATCATCCCGTTCTCCATGCACAACGTCGACGAGGTGCTCGGCGACCTCGACGTCAACATCAAGACGAGGATCCGGGCGTCGCACTGGCTCAACCCGGTCGACCCGGCGGCGTACCGGGACATCACTCCAACGGTCTTGCGGCGCCTCGCGCAGGACGTCCCCCAACCCGCCGCCGACCTCCGAACCTCCGACAACGTCTGACGAGGCCAAAGTGTGCCGTCGCTATGGAGCGAGCCCCGGCACTTCCGCTGGGCAGGTGGGCCCCGACCCGACCTGGGAGTCCCGCCGAGCGGGACTGGAGCTGGGTGGTCGTCCCCGGGCGTGGGTAATGTCCGGACAGGTCCACTTCGAAGACGGCCGAACGGCCGGTGAGGAGCCATACATGGAGACCAACCTGAGCCCGGTGATCGGCCCCGGAGCGGGCGAGAACACCGGCGCCATCGGACTCGGCATCCTGGTCAAGCTGACCGGAGCCGACACCGCCGGGGCCTATTCGCTGTTCGAGTACGTGGTTCCGCCCGGCACAGGCGGCCCGCCGACCCACACGCACAGCCGAGAGGACGAACTGTTCATCTGCGTGGCGGGCAAGGTCGCCGTCCAGCTCGACGGGACCGAGCACATCATCCCCGCCGGTTCGGTCATCCAGATGCCGCGCGGTGTCCCGCATATGTTCCACAACCCGTTCGACGAGGAGACCCGGGTCATCGCCGTCGTGTCGCCTCCCGGTCTGGAGAACTACTACCGGGAGCTCAGCCAGCTGCCACCGGGACCGCGTGACATGACGAAGGTCGCGGAGGTCATGACCCGCCACGGGCTTTCCTTGGCGCCGAAGCCGGCAGGCGACTGATGGTGGAGTCCACAGTGGAGCGGACCGAGCGCATGGTCCACACGATGTGCGCGGCGGCCGATGCCGGTGACGGGGAGACGTTCGCGTCGTTCTTCAGCGAGTCCGCGGTGTTCCGGTTCGGCAACAACGAACCGTTGACCGGCCGGGCGGCGATCGCCGAGTCCACGGCGGGCACCGTCTCGGCGATCCACCCCGCGCGGCATCACGTCGAACAGATCGCGCACGTCGGGTCGCAGCTGTTCTGCCGCTTCGTCATCGAGGTCACGAAGCCCGACGGCATCGAACTGCGGCTTCCGTGTGTCACCGTGATCGAGATGTCCGGTGCGCAGATCGTCGCCTACCAGGTGCACATGGACATCTCGCCCGCGCTCGTCACCGCGCCCGCGGTGTGAACTCCCCAAGGCCGGCGCGCCGCCAGACGAAGCGGGCGAGAGGCCGCGGCGCGGCTTGAACCGGCGATCGTGGACGTCGCCGTGGTCAGCCCCTCACTCCGGACAAACCGGAAACCCACGCCGGCTCCCTCATCTCCGGGCGTCCAGCACCAACGTCATAAAGGTGCTGTGGCGACTGGGGACATAATCGCCGAACGGTTCGCACGGCCTGAATCCCGCATTTGCGTACAGTGCCCGCGCGGGCGCGAACGACGCCACGGACCCGGTCTCAAGGCTCAGCCGCTCCAGGCCGCGATCGCGGGCGACCTCGATGAGATGGTCGACCAGCGCTCGCCCGATCCCGCGGCCCCGCGCCGCCGAAGCGGTGTGCATGGACTTCACCTCGGCGTGATGTTCGGTGAGCTGCTTCAGTGCTGCGATTCCGAGAAGTACCCCGTCGAGGCGGAAGCTGAAGAACGTGACGGCGGGGTCGAGGAGACCGTCCACGTCGAGGGCGTGGACATCCTCGGGAGGGCTCTGGGAGTCGGTGAACTCCAGGTGGCGCTCCAGCAATGTCCGGACGTCCGCCGCGCGTGGGTCGTCGATCGCGATCTTTTCATCAGGCACCGGTGAACCCTATGCGAGCCGGAAGCGTCGCCGAATCCCTGTGGGGGCACCGAAAGTGTCGTGCCCCTGCCCTATGGTTCCCCCGTGAATTCCCGAAATGTGAAGATCCTCGATCAGATCCGTGCCGAAGCGCTCGAGCGGGACATCGCGGCTGCCGACGTGGAGCGATGGATGGGGCTCGTCCGCCCGTGCGCACTCCTGACGGAGGGCGGGGATGGACCGGTCGTGGGCCGGTTCGGCGGACCCGTGCTGCTTCCCGCCGACGCCGAGGACCCCACTTACCCCCTTCTCGCCACCATCGACTGCGCGGCCCTTCCGGCGGACGTGACGGATCTTCCGCTGCCGTCCGGCGGCAAGCTGATGTTCTTCGGCTTTCCCGAAGAGGACGGCATGGGCGACGTGGTCTATGTACCGGCAGGCGCGGCAGTCGAGGAACGAGAGAAGTATCCGCCCCACTTTCCTGCCGATGAGGAGGAGTACGCCGGGGTTTACCGGGAGCTCCCGCAGGGCGAGCTGCGCCTGACGGCCGATATCTCCCTGCCCTTCGTCGGCACGGTCGAGCTTCCGGGGCCGCCGTGGTCCGAGCCGCTGCCCGGACATCCCCATTCCGAGGAACTGGCCGAGGTGTGGGCGGACCAGTGGGGTGGAGCGCCGCTGCTGATCGGTGGATACGGCACGGACTACAACGGCGGTGATCCTGTCGAAATGGCCGCCAGGGCCGCGATCCAGGCGGAGAAAGGGGGCTATCGGCCCGGCCCCGGCACGACGTCGTCCGACGCCGATGACTGGGTCCTGCTGGCCGAGTGCAACGTCAGCAGGCCGGGCGCGGGCGCGGCCATCTTCTGGGCGATCCAACGCGACGACCTGATCGCGCGACGTTTCCATCGCGCGCAGGTCGTCGTGGACTGGAATCCCTGAGGACGAGCGTGCGGCCCTCTGGATAGGGGGCCGCACGCTCGTGCCTACGAGGCGTTTTCGGGTAGAGGGTCGACAAGCTGCGTTCAGACGCGCGGGCCGAGGAACAGGCCACCGCTCGCGTCGATGACCTGACCGGTGATCCAGCGCGCGGCATCGGAGGCGAGAAACGCGACTATGTCGGCAATGTCGTCGGGCTCGCCCAGTCGATCGAGCGCCGTCGTGCCGGTGATGAAGTCGGCCAGGCCTGGCACTTCGAAGGCCGGTCCGTTGGTCGCGGTCCGGGTGGCGCCGGGAGCGACCGCGTTCACCGTGATTCCCCGGATCCCGAGCTCGTTGGCCAAGGTCCTGCTCATCGTCTCGACCGCGCCCTTCGTCATGGCGAAGGACGTCTGGGTGGGGTTGGCCATCCGGGTCGCCACGGACGAGATCGTGACGATGCGGCCACCGTCGCGGAGCAGGGGCAAGGCTCGCTGGATGATGAAGTACGGCGCTCGCACGTTCACCGCGAAGAGGTGGTCGAACTCCGTCCGGGTCGTGGTTCCGAGCGGACCGGCGGGCGTTGCCGCCGCGTTGTTGACCAGGATGTCGAGCGGCCGCCCGGCCAGGCCGGCCTCGACTCCCGCGAAGAGCGTCTCGACGTCGTTGTCCACGCCCAGCTTCGCCCCGACGGCGAGCGCGGTTCCGCCGGTACGTTCGATCTCGTCGACCGTCGCCGTCGCGCCGTCCTTGTCCGTGCCGAAGTGCACGATGACCACTGCCCCGTTCGCCGCCAGCCGGGTCGCGATCGCCTGCCCGATGCCGCGCGATGCTCCGGTCACGAGAGCCGTTCTGCCGGTCAGATCACTCATGTCAACCACCCCATGTTGTTAGTTGCTACCAATCTGGTAGTTACTATCACTGAGGTAGTGTCTATCACATGACCGAGCAGCACTCAACGTTGCGAGCGCACCGACGAGCCGAGACGCAGCGCGCGATTCAGGCGCACGCGGTACGGCTGTTCACCGAGCGCGGATACGACGCCACGACCGTGACCGACGTCGCCGAAGCCGCGGGCGTGTCGCCCATGACCGTCTATCGGCACTTCCCCACGAAAGAAGACCTCGTGCTCGTCGACCAGCGTGGCCGGCTCGTCGCGGAGCGGATCGCCGCGTCGTCCGCCGCTCAGCCACTGGTCCGCCGCATCGGCAGTGCGCTCATCGACGCGGCCACGACGCTGACCGGAGACGACCTGGCGGGCAAGCAGTTCCTGCTGGCCCGCCTCCGGCTCATGATCTCGACACCGGCCTTGCGGGCAAAGCATCTGGACAACAACTACGCCCTTCAGCAGGCCATCGTCGACGCCCTCGGGGACGACGCCGCCGATCCTGACACGGCGTTCGGTGCCCATGCGGCAGCCAGCGCCTGCCTGGCCGCGATGCACACGGCCTTGGTGCGCTGGGCCGAGGACGACGGACGGACCGAACTGCCCGGCCTGATCGCGAAAGCCCTCGCCGCGGCCTTCGGCGAGGGCATCGTCGACACCGGCCCGAACGGCGCGCCGGGGTCGTGAGTGTTATCGATGGGAAGGTCAAACGTGGCGTGCTGGGGAGCGAGCCCCGGCACTTTGGCGAGAAAGTGCTTCCCGGCGTTACGCCCGACGGGCTAGCCGGTCAGGCTGACTGTGGGTGGTGGGGTGCGAGGGCGTCGCGGGCCGCGTCGGTCAGACGAGCGGGGACCCGGTCCCCGACCCGCGCGGGGCGGGCCGAGCAGATCCAGCCGCCGCCGACGAGGTGGGTGACGGCGGTGTGGTCGCACCAGCCGCCATCGACGGACAGGTCGGGTTCGCAACCGGCGAGCAACTCTCCGCGTCCTTGGGCGACCGCGCAGAGGATCGCGTATTCCCGATGGTTCAGCGTTGCTGGATCCATGGTGATCACTTCTCCCGTCGTCGCCCGCAGCACACGAGCTGATGCCATGGCCAGGCTTCCCGTCAGTACCCCGGCAAAGGGTGAGGGAAGCGGGGGGACGCGGTCAGCTACCTCGATCCTGCGGCAACCCTGACACCGTTCACACGACCCACGGCGGCTTATGGTTCAGTCGAATTTCCACCGGCGCGGCAACACCGTTGGGCGTCGCACCCGGGCACGGCGAAAATCCGGCACCTGCTACGTCTTGCGACACGTGCAGGTGATCGGCGCTGACGCGGTCATCTCGTGGACAGCGAGCCGTCCGGTTGGTCGCCCTGGGGAACCCGCACCTGTCCGGTGGGGGCGCCGTTGATGTGGTGGTGCAGCGCTAGCCCCGGGATAGGAACAGGTGTGGGACGACCCGTCGGCGGTGACCAGGTGGATGGTCCGGTTGGCGAGGCGCAGGCTGACCTGCCTGTGTGTGTGGAGTACCCACGGAGGCCTCCTCGCTGCGCTGACACCGGCCACGTTATGTCGTGGCGTCCGGCGGCCGCGTTACGTGAACGTCGAGGCGCGCCGGCGCGACCTGTGGCACCGTGAGGGGTGATCTGGAGGTGTTGATGACAGGTGTTGTCGGACGGATTCACGAACTGGGCACCGAGCAGCGTCAGGCGCAGATCGTCGACGTGCTGGTGGAGGCGTTCGATGACCTCATGCGCGCGGACGCGGACGCGTTCCGGCGCAAGTTCCGCAAGATGGCCGCGGCGCCGTTCGCCTTCTACCGCGGCGCGGCGTGCCTGTTCTACGCGGACATGGCCGGTGAACACGATCCTTGGGCGAACGAGCAGACCAGCCGGGTGTGGATCCAGGGCGACCTGCACGCGGAGAACTTCGGCAGCTACATGGACTCGTCAGGGACGCTTGTCTTTGATGTCAACGATTTCGACGAGGCCTATCTCGGCTGTTTCACCTGGGACCTCAAGCGGCTGGTGGCCAGTGTCGCGTTGCTGGCGTGGAGCAAGGCCATCTCCGACAAGGACATCGTGACGCTGCTCGGCACCTATCTGCGGGCTTATGTGCGGCAAGTCCACGACTATGCCGAGCGCCCCGGTGACGAGCTGGTCCGGCTGCACCTGGACAGCACCGAGGGAGTGCTGCACGACGCGTTGCTGCGCGCCAGGCTGAAGACCCGGATCGACCTGCTGGACGAGGTGACCACAGTGGAGGACTACGACCGCCGGTTCCGGCACGGGCCCGGCGTGCGGGTGCTCGACGCCGCGGAGCACGAGATCGCGCGCCGGGCCTTCGAGTCCTATTTGGACACCATCCCGAAAGGGAAGCGGTTCGGCAGTATCACCTACCGGGTCAAGGATATCGTCGGCCGGACCGGGTTCGGAATCGGTTCGGCGGGACTGCCGGCGTACAACGTCCTGGTCGAGGGGCGCACCCAGGCGCTCGAGAACGACGTTGTCCTGTCGATGAAACAAGGCAACGTGGCCGCGCCCAGCCGGATCGTGGACGAGCAGCGTATCCGTGACTACTTCGTGCACGAAGGGCACCGCACCGCGGTGTCGCAACGCGCGCTGCAGGCGCACGCGGATCCTTGGCTCGGCCACACCGACATCGGCGGCATCGGCTTCGTGGTCGCCGAATTGTCGCCCTACACCAACGATCTGGACTGGTCGGAGCTGACCGAGCCGGCCGAAATGCAGCCGGTGCTGGCCTATTTGGGCCGTGCCACGGCGAAGATGCACTGCGTGTCGGACTCCGACTCCGAGCAGACCTTGGTCGGCTTCCAGAGTGAGGCGGCCATCGCCGGTGTGATCGGCGACGACGAAGACGAGTTCGTGCGCGTGCTGACCGAGTTCGGGATGGCCTATGCCGACCAGACCCGGGAGGATCACCGGTTGTTCGTGGACGCCTTCCGCGGTGGCCGGATCCCCGCCGTGCGGCCCGCGGATCCGGTATGACCCGGTCCGTGCGCCGACGCGGTGGACACCGACGACACCGGGAACCTACAAGTCGCAGGCGGTGAACATGAGGCAGACCAGTTCCCCGTTCTCGTCCCTGGCCTGACCGGTCTCGTCCGCGCGGACGTCGTCGAGCGGAACCGGCCGGTCATCGACGGAGGGGACCGGCTTTGTCGTCGACCTCGGGGACGGCGACGGGACGGACAATCGAGCCGTAGTACCCGATCGGGCCCTCGTTGACGCGCTGCGCGTACCCGATGAACGAGGAGCCGTCGCCGGCCAGTCCGATCGAAGCCAGGTTGCCGCGCTGATCCCGCCAGCCCAGCCGCTCGATCGGCGCGCCCCCGGTGTCCACGTGCACGCCCAGTTGACCGGCTCCATGCCAGTCCCCGTCCCAGCTGACGTAGGTCTGGAACCGCTGCCCCGGCTCGGCCGGTCGCTCCGCGCGCTCGACCAGGTCGCCTCGAAGCTGCGACCACCGCCCCTCGGCGGTACGGACGTGACCGAGGAAGGTGTCCATCTCCCGCGCGAAGGTAAGGGCCCCTTCACTTCCGTCCGTGCCGCGCCAGGTCAGCTCCCCGGGGATCGCCTCCCGGCCGTCGTCGATCCACAACCGCAGCCGGGGAGCCGGCTGCCAGTCCCACAGGTGTCCGTCCGAGTGGTAGGTGCGGTAGGTGAACGCCGATTTCTTGGCACCGTCGGTCAGCATGGCTCGTTCCGCGGCGTCGCGGTCCCAGACCGATTCCAGCAGCACGTCGTAGAGCCACAACATCGATCGGGCAGCCGCGGCGCTGCGTAGTTCGAGCGTGTTGTCCCCGGCCAGCCAGTCGCCCGGCACCACGAACGTCATCGTCTGCGGCAGGTCGCCACCGCCCGGGATCCGGAACCGCTCGATGACGACCTGCCCGTTGACCACGACGTCCAGTGGTGCGTACCCCACGGCCGATCCGTTCTTCGACACCAGCGCGCGGATCTTCAACGTCACCTCGTCGGCTTGGGCGTCGCCGGCGAACCGCACCCGCACACTGCCGCCCGCGCCGATGATCCAGTGGTTCCCGGCGTTGTCCGCCCCCTGCGCCTGAACGGAGGCGTTCGCCGTTCGAGGCGGGTCGGCCGAAAAGTCGATGAAGGTCGGACTCAGCGTCATGCGGCGTCATTGTTCCCCCAAGCGGCCAGCCACTTTTCGGCGGGTTTGGATGGCGGAACGGCTCAGTTCGGCGCACAGGACCTGACCTGCTGCGCTCCACTCGCCGAGTCCACTGAGGACTGATGGTGGCCGAGCCGCGTCAGTCCAAACAGAACTCGTTGCCCTCGGGGTCGGTCATGACGATGTAGCCGTTGCTCATCGGGGGAGCGGGCTCGTCGCGACGTACCCTCGCCGCTCCCAGTGCGAGAAGCCGCTCGCACTCGACCTCCAGCGCCGCCATCCGCTCGTCTCCCTGTAGTCCGGGGGCAGCCCGGACGTCGAGGTGGACGCGGTTCTTGGCGACCTTGTCCTCCGGCACCTGCTGGAAGAACAGCCGTGGGCCGTGTCCGTCCGGGTCCTCGACGGCCGAGCTCGAGT
Source organism: Amycolatopsis sp. (assembly GCF_036008905.1). GTDB lineage: Bacteria > Actinomycetota > Actinomycetes > Mycobacteriales > Pseudonocardiaceae > Amycolatopsis. The sequence goes on from NZ_DASYMU010000072.1 coordinate 35,817, forward strand.
TGCGCTGCTCTTCCGGGACACCGACCCGGACGAGGAACTCGTCCCACGCGGCCAGCGGGTCGGCACCCTCGGGCAGGTCCACTCCCGGTGGGGCGGGGTGGACGTAGCCCAGGACATCGCGCCAGAAGGACGACAGGGTCCGCGGGTCGTGGGCGTCGAAGGTGACCTGGATGTGGCGGCTCATCGGGATGCTCCGTTCGTAGTGGTTTCAGTGTGCAGGTAGAGGTCGCGCAGCAGACAGACCTCGGACAGGTGGTGGATCAGCTCGCGGTGGATGTGCAGCACCAGATCGGCCATGGGCGCCTTGGGGTAGGGCTCCTTCGCGCCGACCGGGACCCGGAGCGCGGCATTGTCGAGGCCGCGCACTCCGGCCAGCCAGACGTCGAGCTGAGCCTCGAGCTGGTCGAGCGCGCCGGCCGCGCTCCCGGCGTATTCCCAGGTCTCGTACGACGCCGCCGGCGCGCCGAAATGCGCCGCGTTGCGCGCGCCGAGCACGCCGACGATGACGTGACCGAGTCGCCAGGCGATCGTGGTGAAGGCCGCTGGAACCGGCTCGGGGAAGGCATAGTCCATCGTGAAGTTCCCGGTGCCGGCCTGCACCGGCGCCGTCGAGCTGCCGCGCGGCCGCACACTCCAGGCGTCCGGCACCGGCGACCAGAAGTATTCGTCGTCGGTGAGGCCGTCGAGCCTGGCTCGGAGCTGATGGTTCCAGTGGAACTCCCACTGCTCGCGCAGGGGCCGGTTCCAGTCGAGTTCGTTTGCGTCCATGAGCTCACCTTGGCACTTCTAGCGGACAGGATCGGTCCGCTATCTCTGGCAAAGTGGATCCATGGACGTCGCGAGCGGTGAGGAGCGGGGCACGACGGAGCGGGTGCTCACCCTGCTCGGGCTGCTGCAGCAGCGCCAGGTCTGGACCGGCCCCGAGCTAGCCGACCGGCTCGGGGTCACGCCGCGCACGGTACGGCGTGATGTCGAGCGGCTGCGCACGCTCGGCTATCCGGTGCATGCCAGCCAGGGTGTCGGCGGCGGTTACCGGCTCGGCGCGGGGCAGGACCTGCCGCCGCTGCTTCTCGACGACGAGGAGGCGATCGCCACCGTGGTCTCCCTGCTCGCCGGCGCGAGTGGCGCGGTCGCCGGCGACGCCGCACTCCGGGCGCTGACCAAACTCGACCGGGTGCTGCCCACCCGGTTGCGCCACGAGGTGCGCGCGCTCTCCGGCTCGGTGGAGTCCTTCGGCGGAGGCCGAACGCCGGTCGATCCCGGGGCGCTCATGACGCTGGCCAGAGCCTGCCGCGACGAGGTCGAGGCCGGCTTCGACTATCTTCCCCCAGACTTCGTCCGGGAGGTGACCCCAGGAAGTGAGATACGGAGGCGGCGGGTCGAGCCTTACCGCTTGGTCGCCTCCGACCGGCGCTGGTACCTGCTTGCCTACGACCTCGATCGCGACGACTGGCGCAGCTTCCGCGTCGACCGGATGACCGAGGTGTCCGCACGGGCCTGGAAGTTTCGCCCGCGCGAGGCGCCCGACGCGGCGACTTACGTGCAGGAGAGTGTGGCGAGCCGGGTCTACCCGCACCAGGCGCGTTTCCTCGTGCACGCGTCGGCCGGCACAGTGCGCGCGCAGATTCCGGCGTCGGCGGCCGTCGTGCGAGAGCGGGGGAGTGAACTCTGCGAGGTGCTCAGCGGCGCCGGCAGCCTCGACTTCGTGCTCATGCACGTGCTCCTGCTGGGGCACGACTTCGAGGTACTCGACCCGCCGGAGCTCGGGGCGCGCTGTCGCGTGCTGGCGGAAAGACTGCTGTCGGCCGGAGCCGAGGGGAACGAGTGAATCAAGCCGGGCAGGTATCGAGCCCATTCCTCACGGTCCGGTCCGCGGCCACTGAGCGCGCACGCGCGGTCTGCTGAGTGGTCACGGATGTCGTCGAGTGTGGCCAGATCCCAGGGGACGACTGCGTTTCTGCCACCGCTCGCCGGCGTTTTGCCTTACGCGGCGCTCAACGCCGGTCTGTTCTTCGAGGCCGCCGTCACCTGCTGGGGATGGGTCCGGTGGCGGCGCTGACCTCATCCAGCCTGACTATGTCCTCGTCACGGAGCCGAATCGTCGAGGCGAGCACGTTGGCCAGCACGTGCTGAACGCTTGTCGAGCCCGGCAGCGGTACCACCGGGTGGTTTCGCCGCTCCGCTTGACTGTGCACCCACGCAAGTGCCACTTGCCCGGCGCTCACACCGTCGCCGGTGGCGATGTCGGCCAGCGTGCGGGCGACGTCCGGCGACGCCGGATCCGAAGTTCCGCCGAGGATGCCGTGCCCGAGCGGTGAGTGGGCGACGAGCGTGATGCCGAGCTCCACGACGGTGGGCAGCATTGTCGTCTCGACGTCTCGGGAGGCCAATGACCACTGCTCCTGGACGGCGAGGATGGGGTGCACCGCGTGGGCGCGGCGGACGTCTTCGGCCGTGACGTTGGACAGCCCGATGGCGCGGATCTTGCCGCTGTCGACCAGTTCGGCCATCGCGGTGATCGTTTCCTCGATCGGGGTGTCCTCGCTGCGGTGGTGGAGGTAGTACAGGTCGATCGTCTCGATGTTGAGGCGGCTCAGGCTGGCCTCGCAGGAGGCGACGACCGAGGCGGGGTCGGCGTGGACGCTCCAGTCGTCGGATTGCGCGCCCCACACCACCCCGAACTTGGTGCACAAGGTGACTTCGTGTCGCCGTCCCGCGATGGTGCGGCCCACCAGATCCTCGTTGCCGTACAGCTCGGCTGTGTCCAGCAGGGTGATGCCGGCGTCGAGGGCCGCATGCACGACGGCGACCGGGTCGCGGTCCGCGTCCGGCGTGCCGCCGTCGGCGTCACGCAGGCGCATCAGGCCCAGGCCTTGACGAGGCGGTTTGTCCTTGGTCCACAGTGGGGCGTCGGTCATAGCGGCAGAGCCTAAAACCTCGACCTGAGGCGAGGTCAAGCCCGGTCATCAGATGCGGCGGCACCTCGGCCTTTCGGGCGGCGTCGACGAGATTCCGTGTCATGGGGACACCTCAGGGCGTGGGCGCCAGCGAGATGGCCTCCCAGGCGAACCCGTCGGGGTCGGTGAAGGGGCCGGTGTCGCCGCCGATGATGAGCCGGTGTGATCCGGTGCCGTCGGGGGAGACACCGGCATCCTTGGCCAGGGCACGGCGCCGGTACAGCGCCAGCTTGACGGGGCTCGACTCGCTCGCGAACTCGACGTACATGCGGCCGAAGCTCTTCGCCACGGCAAGGCCGCGGTCGGTGTAGAACCGCTTGCTCGCGGCCACATCCGTGACTCCCAGCAGGAGCACGATGTCGTCGATCTGCCGGGTGGCGGGGCCGGTGTCCTTCTTCGCCGAGGTGGCGACCTTCCAGATCGTGCCGTCCGGGGCTCGGACGACACCGCCGTAGCCCCACATCGACTTCGCGGCGGGTTTCAGTGATGTGGCGCCGGCATCGAGGGCGGCGTCGATGAGGCTGTTGACGGTGGCGGGCTGGGACACGGTGAGTGACAGCGTGAACCCGCGGAAGCCGGTCGTGGGTGCCTCCGAGGCCCGCAGGCGTAGCTGGGTATCCAGGCCGAAGGCGGTGGTGTAGAAGCGGTGGGCGGTGGTGGGGTCGGTCACGTCGAGGGTGACGGATTCGATGAATGCCATGGCCATCACGCTAGGTGCGGCTCGGCGACCGGCGCTTCTCGATTCCTGACCGGTCTTGGCACCTGCCTCCCGGCTGGACTTCGCCCGGTGGCGGGAACTCGCCGGCCCTTATTTCGCGAGCCCGGCTCAGGCCGAGCACGTTCAGGACGTGCTCGGGCACTGAGCCGCCGGACGGCACGACCGGGCCCGGGGTGAGCGGTCAGGCCGCTCACCCCGCGTCCTCGGCCGTGTCCTAGACGGACAGCGTGATCTTGCCGCCGCTGTGGCCGGTGGCGCTTTCCCGCTGGGCGTCGGCGGCGTCGGCGAGTGCGTAGTCCTTGCCCAGCACCACGTGCACCTTGCCGTCGGCCGCCAGCGCGGCGATCTCCTCGAGGGCCGCCAGTCGCTCCTCTTCCCCGGCACCGGTGGTGAAGGTGACGCCCAGTTCGAACGCCGCCGCGTCGGCGATGGTGACCACCCGAGCCTTGTCGCCGACGAGCTCCACGGACTCCGGCAGGACGCCGTAACCCGCCGCGTCGAGCACCTTGCCCACCGGCTCGGGCGCGGCTTCCCGGACCCGGTCGGCCCAGCCGTCGCCGTAGAGCACCGGGATCGCGCCCAGCGACTTCAGATCGTCCTGTGCCCGGCGGCCGCCGACGCCGATGACGGTCGCGCCGAGCGCCAGCGCGAGCTGGGTCGCGACCCGCCCGACGGCGCCGCTCGCGCCGTGGATCAGCAGGACGTCGCCGTCGCCGACCTCCAGCAGCCGCAGCGCCCGCAGCGCGGTCTCCCCGGAGACCGGCAGCGCCGCCGCCTCCCGCCAGGACACCGACTCCGGCTTGAGAGTGATCAAGCCGGCCGACGCCAGGGCGTATTCGGTGTACGCGCCGCCTTCGGTCCAGCCGAAGACCTCGTCGCCGACCGCGAACCGCGCGCCTTCGCCGACGGCGTCGACAACGCCCGCCGCCTCGACCCCCGGGATATTGGTGCCTTCGAGCGCCGCGCCCTGTGCCATGGCGCCGGAGCGGATCTTCCAGTCGATCGGGTTGACGCCGACGACCCGCACCGCGATCCGGACCTGCCCCGGGCCGGGCTCGGGCTTGGAGATCTCTTCCAGGCGCAGGACGTCCGCGTCGCCGTACTGGGTGTAGACGATGGCTCGCATGATGCTTCTTCTCCTCGGTCGTGACGGTCGGTGGTGAACGTCTTTGTCCAGCAAAGTCCACTGACGCGCCCGCCGAACCACTCGGACGAGCAGTGTTCACTAGCCGGACGAGCAGTGGCCCCTCAGCCGATCGGCCTACGCTGGTGGTCATGGATGAGTCGTGGTCCGACGCGCTGCACGTGCTCGACGTCGTCGACAGGGTGTTGAACGCGCCCGTGCCGGACCTGCTGCCCCGTTTCGCCCGTGAGATCAGCGGCGTGCTGCCGCATCACGCCGCGGTCATGCAGACGGGTGACTGCCCGCGGACCCCGGTCAAGTTCAGCGGCGACAAGACGGTCACGGACCTGATCACCAGCACCGAGCTCCAGCATCTGGACGCGGCCGGTGAACCCGGCCGGGCCGTTGTGGTCGACGGCGTCCTGGCCGGCGCGCGGCGGTCGCTGGTCCTGGTCACTTCGGCCCCCGCCGTCGGCAACAGGGCGATGGCCGTGCTGGTGCCGTCCGGTCAGCCCGGTGAAGAGGCGTTGGCCGTCGTGGAGCGGTTGTGGAACATCGTCAGCGTCGAGGCAAGACAGCGCGCCGTCGATCCCGCCCCGGACCTGCTCGCCGGTACGCTCGCCGCGGCCACGGCGCGGGCGCGGGCGATCACCGACCTCGGCCTGACCCAGGCGACGACGCTGGTCGCGCTGCTCGGCGTCCTGCGTTCACGGTCGCTGACCGACCAGGTCGCCCGGCGGACCGCGACGGATTTGGCCGCGACCGCGCTGCTCGACCTGCGCGCTGTCGCCGACCGCGACCAAGTGCTCTCCGCCGAGTTCGCATCGACCGCCTTCGCCGAGCTCATCGAACGGCTCGGTCCGCTGGCCCGGCACATCGACGTCGCGCTGGACCTGGCCGGTCCGGCGGAGGACCGTTCGCTGGCGCAGGCCATCGCGCACACCGCGCGCACGGTCACCACCGGGCTCGTGCTCGCCGCGCTCGCTCGGCCGGGTACCCGGCGGGTCCGTGCGTCGTGGACGCTGAACGGTCCGTCGTTGCGGATCACCGTTCGCGACGACGCTCCCGAAACCGACGGCGTCACCCCGGCGCCGGGGCTGTCGGAGCGGATCGCTCCGCTCGGCGGGCAGTGGGAGGTCGATGCCGTGCCCGGCTGGGGCACCACGATCACCGCGGTGCTACCGCTGGAGATCACCGAACCGCTGACGGTGCGCCCGCTCGACCGGCTCAACTCCCGCGAGCTCGAGGTTCTCGAAGGCATCTCGCGTGGCCAGCGCAACCGCCAGATCGCCGAGCAGCTCCAGTTGAGCGAGCACACGGTCAAGTTCCACGTGCGCAACCTGCTGGAGAAGCTGGAAGTCAGCTCGCGGGGTGAAGCCGCCGCGCTGGCCAGGGATCTCCGGCTGGCGCCCGTCGTCGCCTGAGCTCCTTGAATACCGAAAGTCCTTACGGCTGCAGGAGAACGCGGCCCAAGACGGACCGGTCGTCGAGCAGCCGGTGTGCCTCGGCGGCTTCGTCGAGCGACACGGTGGCGTGCACGGCCGAGGTCAGCTTGCCTGCCGCGAACAGTTCGGCGAGCTCGTCCATTTCCGCGCGCGCCTGCTCGGGCCGGGTCATCCGCCAGGCGGTGAGGTTGAACCCGGCGAGGGACTTCAGGCCGAAGATACTCGTGACGGGCACGCTGACGAGCTCGCCGGTGGCCGCGCCGTAGATCACGATGCGGCCATACGGGGCCAGTACTTCGAAGCTGCGCAGGAGGATGTCGCCACCGACGGCGTCGAGCACGACGTCGACGCCTTTCGGTGCGACCTTGCGGATCTGGTCGGTCCAGTCCTCGTCGGTGTAGTTGATGCCGTGGTCCGCGCCGTACTTGCCCGCGAACTCGAGCTTGGCCTCGGAGCTGGCCGTGGCGATGACCGTGCCCGCACCGGCGAGCTTCGCCAGCTGCACGGCGAGGTGCCCGATGCCGCCGGCGGCCGAGTGGACCAGCACTGTCTCGCCCTCGATGAGGTTGCCGGTACGCAGGGTCCGCAGCGCGACCGGGGCGCCCATGGGCAGCATGGTGGCCGAGCCGACGTCGAGCCCGTCGGGCACCGTCGCGAGCCACTGTGCGTCGGTGAGTACGAAGTCCGCGTACGCGTCCTCCGCCGCCAGCGCCGCGACGCGCTGGCCGATTTGGCGGGAGTCGACGCCCTCGCCGAGGGCTTCGATCGTGCCGACGACGTCACCGGTGGGCTTGCCGGGCAGCGGCCGGTTGAAGATCACGCCGCTCTCCGGGCCACGCCGGTATTTGGTGTCGACGAAGTTGGCGGCGATCGCCTCGGCCTTGATGAGCACCTGACCGGGTCCCGGCGTCGGGACCTCTGCCTTTTCGACCTGGAGTACTTCCGGGCCGCCGTACTCGTAATAGCGGACGCGACGCATAGGGATCCCCTCTCAACAGCTAAACTGGACTGACGGTCAATATAACGCTTACTGGACCGCCGGTCCAGTAAATCTTGGAGGGAAAATGGCCCGTCGCGAACGCGCCGACGCGCAGCGCAACCGGCGCGCGATCCTGCAGGCGACCGAGGAACTGCTGACCAGGCACCGCCCGGAGCAGATCTCGATGGAGCTGGTGGCCGCCGAAGCCGGCGTGGGCAAGGGCACGGTGTTCCACCGCTTCGGCAGCCGCATGGGCCTCATGCTGGCACTGGTCGAGGACCGAGCGCTCGCCTTGCGCGAGGCTGTCACGTCCGGTCCGCCGCCACTGGGCCCCGGCGCCGAGCCGCGCGAGCGGCTGTTGGCGTTCCTGGACGGCGTCGTCGACGTGGTCGCCCGCAACAAGGGCCTGCTGGCCGCGCTGGGCCACGCGGTGACCACCACGCAGAAGCCCGAACCGGACTCACGCAGCGCTCATCCGGTCTACTCCTTCTGGCACGGGCACATCACCGAGCTGCTCGCGGCACAGCGCCCCGATCTGGATACCGAGCTGGTGGCCCATATCTTGTTGTCGACGTTGAGCAGTGACCCGATCCTGCGGATGCTGGAACGCGGCGAGGGCGACCGCCTCGCCAAGTCGTTCCGGACCATCGTCACCACGCTGGTGGACGCCTAGCGCCAGGCGGTTCAGACCTTGAGTTCCGGTGGGAAAGCGCCGAGCTGCTTGACGAGGTAGAGGAGCGTGGCGCCCCCAGTGATCGGTGATCTTGCCGTCGGTGACGCGGATGACGTCGACGGTGTAGAAGCTGATTTTCCGCCCGGTGGGGCGATGCCGAAGATGTCACCCTGGTGGGTGCCGTGGTAGTGCTTGTAGGTGGTGACGAGCCCGCCGTCGGCCGACTGCCAGTGGATTTCGGGGCGAAGTCGGGGAAAGCCGCGCCGCCCGTGCCACGGCCGCGCACCTGAGCAACAACCTCGCCCAGACTATGGCGAGGCTTCCGGCGGAATAGGCGTCAATTCCACGGGCAACGCTGTCCGGGTTTATTTCTCGGTGATGCGGTGCGCTCGACTATCGCGGTGGCCGAGCGTAGGTTGAACGGTGATTTCCGACGAGAAGGGCATATCGATGCCTGTTTTCTTGATCGAACGACGTTACGCGGCTCAATTCGAGGCCAGCGCGGAACGTGCCGGTCAGATAAACCTGATCAACGACGACGAGGGCGTGCGCTGGCTGTATTCGTTCCTGTCCAAAGACAAACGTAAGAGCTACTGCCTCTATGACGCTCCGTCGGAGGAAGCCGTCCGGAATGCCGCCCGGCGGGCAGGGTTGCCCGCGGACGTGATTGTCGAGGTGGCCGACAGAGTCTCACCGGATGGGGCCCTGAGTCCACTGTAGCCCGACTTGCCGGTGAAGTACGTTAGGTGAGCAGCCCTCGTGTTGCGGCGTAGATGGCTGCCTGGGTGCGATTGGCCGAGCCGGTCTTCCCCCGGATGCTCCGGATATGGTTGGCTGCGGTGTTTTCACTGATCACGAGCCGGTCCGCGATTTGCCGGTTGCCCAGTCCTTCGGCGAGCAAAGTGAGTACTTCGATCTCCCGGACGGTCAGGCCGTCCGGTCGCCGTGAACGCGAGGAGCCGGCCGGCGGTTTGAGCATACGCAGGACCCGCGAAAGGTTGAGACTCTCGGCGAGCGAACGTGCCCGCGCCGTCACCTCTTCCGTCGACGCCGAGGCTCCGTGACGCCGTAAATGCGCGGCGTGTGCTGCCAATGTCTGTGCCTGGTGCACTGGTGATTCGCTCCGTACGTCCATTTCCAGCGCGCAGGTGAACAATTCCTCCGGCGAACCTCGGCCGAGCAGCGAATCGATCGAGCCGAGGTAGTGATCGGCGCTTCCGAAGAGAGCGTTGAATTCCCCCGCGACCAGATTGTGCCCCGCGAAGTCGGCCATGAGCGGCCGGAGCTGGTGTGCCACGGTCTCGTCCCGCAAGAACAACGCCGCCTCGACCATGAAGGCGAGGACCCCTGGCCACTGCGAGGTGTTGTGGTACTTGGACAGATCGTTGTCCAGCAGCCAGCGCAGCAGCCGCGCCGCCGGCCCGCCGAGTTCCAGCTCGGTGTAGAGCGCGAGGAGACCAGGCGGCCAGTGCTCGGCCGGGTCTTCGTCGCCGGTGATCAAGGGACGGATTTGTTCGAGGGCACCGGTTTCCCGCCGGATCATGTACATCTGCAGGCCGTTGGATCCCGCGGTGTCGTCATTTCCGAAGGATTCGCCCAGTTCACGCAGGAAGGCGCAGGTACGTTCCGCGGCGTCGAACTCACCCGCGAGGAAGTGCTGGCAATAGCGCACACAACCGGACAGATATTCGAAATGTCCTTGCCCCGTCGCGTTCGCCGCGCGTAGGAGGTCGGCCTTGGCCGCGTTCAAGTAGCGCGGTTCACCCAAGAGGTAGGCGTCGAGTCCCCGGAACATCGCCGCCGGTCCGAGGTCGTACAGACTGTGGGTTCGCTTCGCGAGGTCGCAGAGTTCAGTGGCGCGGTCGAACCTGATACGGGGTTGATGTAACGGTTTTCGAAGTGCTGTCACGCTGGACTGGAGCGCGGCCGCGAGCAGGCCGTCGTCGCCGAGGGCACGGGCGAACTCCACGGCCCGGTCCGTCACCGAGTCGGCCTCCTCGACGTGCCCGGAGTACGAGAGTGCTCGTCCGAGGCTGGCGAGGGCACGGACGTAGGTGGGGTCCGCGGGATCGGCGTCGATCGAACGGAGTCCTGCCGTGAGTAGCTCGACTGCCCGGTGTCCGGGGAGACCATCCCGGAAACAGGCACTCTCGTAGCCGATCGCGGCGCGAACCTTGGTGCCGGGATTCCCTGTGGTGGTCACGAGTTCGTCGATCTCACGAGCCCGAACGAAGTCCGCGCCGAGGAAATAACTGCGAGCGGCCGTCAGCCGCAGTTCGTCACGCTGGGCGGGATCCTCGGCGAGGGCCGAGGCGCGGTCGAACAACGCGGCGGCGTCCGCATGCGCGAGAATCCGATCGGCGAGCCGACCGGATTCGCTCAAGTACCGTACTGCCTTCTCGGCGAGGCCCAAGGCTTGAGCGGCCGTGTAGTGGTGCGCGAGCCGCTGCACGCGACGGTCGATCGCGGGAAACCGGCGTTCGATCACGTCGGCCACCCGTGCGTGGGCGAGGATGAGCCGCGACGGCGGGGTCAGATCGAGTACGGCTTGCCGGGCGAGTGCATGCGGGAACCGGAATGCTTCGGCCGCACCGGCCGGACGTTCGATCAGGCCGAGGGCGACCGCGTCGTCGAGTGCGGCGAGCACCGCGCCAGTGCCGCAGTCGGGTGCGGCGAGCAGGATCGCCACTTCGAAGGTGTCGCCGATGACCGCGGCCAGTTCGAGTACCTCGCGATGCTCCGCCGTGAGCCGGTCCAGCCGGAGCCGGAAAGCGTCCCGGACCGACTCCGGCGCCACGACGTTGCCGGCGTCGATCGCCGCCAAGCCGCCCCGCAAGGACAGGTCGCGCCACAGTTCGCGCAGGAAGAACGGATTGCCGCCGCTTTGTTCGCGGAGGATCGTGGCAGGCCGTCGCGCTCGCCGCGTCGGCACGCCGGCTTCGCGGACCAGATAGGTCGTGATGTCATCGACGTCCAAGGGCGCGAGATCCAGGCGTCGTACCCCGCCGAGCCGGTGGAGCTGCGTGATCGCCTGGGTCAGCGGCGCGGCCCGTTCGGGGGCGGTCGTGCGATGGGTGGCCAGCAGCAGCACCCGGCAGTCGGAGGTGCGTTCCACCAGGTAGGTCAGCAACTGCAGGGCAGGGTCACCGGCCCAATGCAGATCTTCCAGTGCCAGCACGAGGGGACTTTCCGCCGCGACAGCGCGCAAAGCGTCAACGGCGGCGTCGTACAGGTCACGGTGATGCTCCGGTTGCCCGCCCAGGCCCCAGTCCCCTTCACGCCGGCCTGCCAGCGCCATCAGTCGCCGGGAGATCGGGCGATCACCGGCTTCGCCCGGTATCTCGTCGCGAACGAGGGCGGGGAGAATCGTCTCGATGGGCTCGGCGAACGGCTGATAGGGGAGACCCAGTTCGGCTATGCAGCCGCCGACCAGCACGGTGGTGTCCTGCCGGTACAACGCTGTGGCCACTTCGGCGAGCAGCCGCGACTTACCTGCCCCGGGTTCCCCGCCGATGAACACCACCTGGCGAGAACCGTCGGTCACCGCTGACCACACGTCCTCGAGTGCGGAAAGTTCACGGCCCCGGCCCACGAAGGTCGGCCGCGCTGCCCCTGCCCAGCTCGGCGGCAATGGTGGGCGAACCCAGCTGACCACCCCTTCGATATTACTCGGGGTGAATATGACTGGATAGGTATTTCGGTATTCACCGCGGCTACCTCAGGTAGTCGACGGTGTACCGCCCGACGCGTAATCGGTGTGTATGACCAGATTTGACTATGCGACGCCATCGGCGAAGTCGGCCATTTCCGGTCAGGTGCCCGGACTTCCTGGCCCATAGGGTTTCGTAACGCGATCAACGTGCTTTGGGGCCGAGAGGGGATTCTGCTATGTCAGCTTTCACCGAGGTTACCGCGCAACCCGGTAAGGATCCTCGCGGCGATCTTTTGCTCTGGATCAGAGCCAAGCGTGCGAAGGTCGAGATCTACCTCGCCGGCGCGGCGGCACGTCGTCGCAGGCTGCTGAACCTGACCATCATCGCGGGCACTTTCGCCGCCGCCCTCACCGCGGCGCCGGCATTCGGGGGCAAGCCACTGGCGGACTGGCTCACCACGACCTTGGGGCTTTCCGCCCCGTCGTGGCGGCTGCTGTGCGCATTGGCCGCCGTATGCTCGATCGCCGCCACCATTGCCACGCAATTGTTGAAGTCGCACAACGTCGAAGAACACCTTGCCCGGGCCCAGGATCTCCAGGCGCGCCTGGAAGTGGTCGACGTCGGCGTGATGTCCGGGAAGCTCGACTATTCCCGCGCGGCGGACGAATACGAGGCCTGCATCAAGGCGGCCTCCTTTATCCAGGAGCGCTGATACGAAGCCGAGTAGTCCTTTGTGGACCTGTCCGTTGGCGGGGAAGAAGCGGGCCCCGGGTTCAGCACCCGGGGCCCGCTTCTCCGTGCTGGCTCAGCGGCGGGAGATGGCCGTGAGCAGTTCGGCGTTCGCGGTGTCACCCGAGAGTTCCCACGCGAAGACCCCACCGAGTCCCTGCGACTTCGCGTATCCGGCTTTGGCCGAGGCGGTGGCGGGGGTGTCGTAGCTCCACCACTGTGAGCCGCACTTGGCGTACGCGGTTCCGGCGATGAGGCCGTTCGACGGGCAGGTGTCCTTCAGGACCTTGTAGTCCTCGACACCGGCTTCGTAGGTGCCCGGCGCCGGTCCGGTGGCGGTGCCACCGGGCTGCTTGCGGGTGACGCCTTCCCAGCCGCGGCCGTAGAAACCCAGCCCCAGCAACAGTTTCTCCGAGGGCACGCCCGCGCGGCGCAGCTTCTGGATGGCGGCGTCCGAATGGAACCCCGCGGTGGGGATACCGGCGTAGGGCCGCAGCGGCGAGTGCGGCGCGGTGGGACCGGTGGGGCTGGCGCCGGCGACGAAGTAGTCGTAGGTCATCACGTTGTACCAGTCGTGGTACCTGCTCGCCGCGGCGTAGTCGGTGGCGTCGATCTTGCCGCCGCGGGTGCCGTCGGCGGTGATCGCGGCGGTCACCAGCTGTGAACGGCCGAACTTCGCGCGCAGTGCCTTGGACACCTTGGTGAAGGCGTCCGGGCCGCTGGTGTCGCAGACCAGTCCGCAGGCGTTGGGGTACTCCCAGTCGATGTCGATACCGTCGAACACCCCGGCCCAGCGGGGATCGTTGACCAGGTTGTAGCAGGACTCCGCGAACGCGGCCGGGTTCTTCGCCGCCTCGGTGAACCCGCTCGACCAGGTCCAGCCGCCGAAGGACCAGAGGACCTTCAGACCGGGATGCAGCTTCTTCAGCTGCAGCAGCTGGTTGAAGCTGCCGTGGAGGGAGCCGGGTTCGGTGCTGTCGGCGACGCCGCTGACGCTGTTCGCGGCGTCGTAAGGCATGTCGTGGTCGGCCCACGGATCGCCGACGGTGCACTTGCCGTCGGCGACGTTGCCGAACGCGTAGTTGATGTGGGTCAGCTTGGCCGCGGACCCCGACGTCTCGATGTTCTTGACGTGGTAGTTGCGGGCGTAGACGTCCCAGTCGGCGAAGTAGGCCATCACCTTGCCCTGGGAATGGCCTGTCGTCTGGGCGGGGGACGGGGTGGCGGTGGCCGCCGGTGGCGAGAACAACACGAGCGACAGCGCCAAGACGGTACCCAAGGCGGGTAAGCGTTTCACGGTTTTCCCTTCGGGATCACGGGGAAGAGAGATTGGCGAACCCTAACAGGTCCAGACCATTCTTCTGGCCCGAAATCCGTTCAGGGCACCGGAAATATCCCGATCGGACATGTTGTCCATTCACCTTGAACAAGGGGTTCCTGTTTGGGATTGCCGAGTTGGCGGCATCGGACCTTCGCCATCTGTCGACAGATGGCGGTAGTTGCGGTCACGCCGCGTCCGTTGCCTATGCTTGCGGCGGTCCTGTTCCACTTGTGATTGAGAGCGCCATGCAGCACGCGACCGCCGCCGACGGTTGTCGAATCGCCTATCAGGACCACGGCACGGGCACCCCGGTGCTCCTGCTCGCCGGACAAGCGAACAACCACCACTGGTGGGACGTCGTGCGCGAGGACTTCGACGCCGTGCACCGCACGATCGTCCTGGACTACCGCGGCACCGGGCAGAGCGACAAGCCCGACGAGCCGTACAGCACCGCCGGATTCGCCGAAGACGCGATCGCGGTACTCGACGATCTGGGGATCGAGCGTGCCGATGTCTACGGCACCTCGATGGGAGGCCGGGTCGCGCAACGGCTCGCCGCAAGTCATCCCGGCCGCGTGCGGAACCTGGTGCTGGGCTGCGCCGCGCCGGGTGGGCCGCACAGCGTCGAACGGGACGCGTCGATCCGGCGGGCGCTGGCCAACGCCACCCCGGCCGGGGCGCGGGAAATCCTGCTGGACCTCATGTACACGCCGTCGTGGCTGGTTTCGCATCACGGCCCGTACGCGACTCTCGGCGACGCGGACATGCCCGACTACGCCAAGCGGCGGCACCTCGTCGCCAGTCATCGGCACAACGCCTGGGACGTCCTCCCGGACATCACCGCGCCGACGCTGGTAGTCCACGGCACCGACGACACGTTCAACCCCGCGGCCAACGCCCCGGTGCTCGCCGCCCGTATCCCGGATGCCCGCCTGCACCTCATCGAAGGCGCCCGGCACGCCTACTTCGAGGAATTCCGTGCTGTGGCAAGCCCTTTGGTGCTCGATTTCCTCGCTTGATTCATGCGTCCTTGCCGGCCTCGACGCGCTGAAGCAGGTCGAGCAGGGTCGTGCGGTCGGCGGGGGAAAGCGCGGAGTAGCACGCGGCCAGGACTTCGTCGGCGATCCGGTGTCCGGCTTTCAGGACCTGTTCGCCGGTTTCGGTGAGGTAGTGCTCGATGCGCCTGCCGTTGCCGGGCCTGCGTTCGATCAGGCCTTGAGCGGCGCATCGGCCGGCGAGCGTTCCGAACGCCTGCTCGCTCTGGAACGTCGCGGCGGCCAGTTCGCGGGCTGATGCCCCGGGTGAGCGGCTGATCGCGCGGAGGGCGTCCCACTGCGCGAGTGTCGTGCCCACGCTCGTGAGCCGGCTGTCCAGCGCGCGGTGCTGGTGGTACTGGGCTTGCTTGACCGCTCTTCCGAGGACCTGCAGTTCGTCGGGCACGGACTCAGTCTAGACCATGACTAAACTAGCTTATCTAAACATCTTTAGTTAGAGTGTCGTCATGCCTGCGAACCCAGCTGAGCTGTCCCTCACCCTGTCCGAAGCCGGTACCGGCCGTCCCGTCCTGATCCTGCACGGAGGCGGGGGACCGGCCACCGTCGCGGGGCTCGCGAACCACCTCGCGCGGACCACGCACACCATCACGCCCACGCACCCCGGCTGGGACGGCACCGAGCGCCCCGCCTGGCTGACCGGCATCGACGACCTCGCGCTCACCTACCTCGACTACCTTCGGGACGCCGGGCTCCGCGACGTACTCGTCATCGGCTCCTCGCTCGGCGGCTGGACCGCGGCCGAAATGGCCGTGCGCGACACCGCGGGGATCATCACCGGACTGGTCCTGATCGACGCCGCCGGCGTCCACGTCGAGTCCGAACCGATCGTCGACTTCTTCGCGCTGGACGCCCGCGGCGTCGCGGACTACGCCTGGCACGACTCGGACCGCTTCTACCGCGATCCCGCCGACATCCCCGCCGCCCAACTCGCCACCCAGCAGGCGAACATGGCCACCATGCGCGTCCTCGCGGGCGATCCGTACATGCACGACCCCAAACTGCTTCGCCGCTTGGGCCGTCTCGATCTCCCTGTCCTTCTGGTGTGGGGTGAAAGCGATCGTGTCGTCACCCCGGCCTATGGCGCGGCCTACGCCGAGGCCTTCGGGAACGGACGACTCGAGATCATCCCCAAGGCCGGTCACCTGCCCCAGATCGAACAACCGGAAGCCACCTTCGCCCTCATCGACACCTTCGTCTCCGCAGTCGTGAGCGCGTAACAGTGTTTGAACACTGTTACGCACTCACGACCCCCACCCGCCATCTGTCGACAGATGGCGGCCTCGGGGGGCGCTAGTCCTGGACGTGGATGGCCATGGCGGGGCAGACGGCGGCGGCCTGCCGGACGTCGTCGGCCTGCGAGGCTGACGGGTCGGAGTTGAGCAGGACGGCGACACCGTCCTCGTCGCGCTGGTCGAACACCTCCATGGCGGCGACCACGCACTGTCCTGATGCGACGCACTTGTCTTCGTCGATGGATACCGTCATGAAGTCCCCTTCGGCTGGTCGTGGTGGGAGCGGGGTGTCACCAGGTGACGGGGAGGGAGTAGACGCCGTAGACGGAACCGTTGTGCTTGAAGGGAATCTCGTCCAGGCCGGCCGCCAGCCGCAGCGTCGGGATGCGCCGGTAAAGCGTGCTGTAGACGACCTGCAGTTCGAGGCGAGCGAGCGGCTGGCCGAGGCACTGGTGCACGCCGAAACCGAAGGCCACGTGACGCCGGGCGTCGCGGCGCAGGTCGAGGTCGTCGGGGTCGGTGAAGACCCCGGGATCGCGGTTGCCGATGTCGTTGGCCATGATCAGCCCGTCGCCGGCGCGGATGACCTGCCCGGCGATTTCGATGTCCTCCGTCGCGACCCGGCGCCGCCCGTTGTGCGTGATGTTCAGGTAGCGCAGGAGTTCCTCCACCGCCGACGCCACGAGCTTCGGGTCATCCGTGTCGCGCAGCAACGCCAATTGCTCGGGGTGCTCCAGCAGGGCGAGCGTGCCGAGAGCGATCATGTTGGCGGTGGTCTCGTGCCCCGCGATCAGCAGCAGGACGCCCATCTGCGCCGCTTCTTCCCGCGTCAGTTCCCCGGCCCTGACCCGCTCGGCGAGCCCGGACAGCAGATCGTCGGCAGGGGCGGCGAGCTTCTCGTCCATCAGGCCGTTGAGGTACGCCACCAGCGCGCCGGTGGCCGCCATTCGCTGCTCTTGGGTCGCGTCCCGTTTGATGATGGTCTTGCTGTGGTTCTGGAACAGGTCGTGGTCGCTGTAGGGGACCCCGAGCAGTTCGCAGATGACCAGTGACGGCACCGGGAGGGCGAACGCTTCGACCAGGTCCACCGGCTTCGGCCCGGCCAGCATCTCGTCGATCAGGTCGTCGGCGATCTTCTGCACGGCGGGCCGGAGCGTTTCGACCTTCCGGACGGTGAACTGCCCGGTCACCATCCGCCGCTGCCGCGCGTGCTCGGGGTCGTCCATCAGGATGAAGCTCAAGCCTGGCCTGTTTTTCGAGGAGCCGTCCTCAGCCGGGCGGGGGAGCGGGGCCGGGCTCGGATAGCCGGGGCGGGTGATGTCGGCGCTGACCCTGGGATCGGCCATCAGCGTGCGCTGCTCGGCGTACCGGGTCACGATCCACGGGGTGGTGCCGTCCCACAGGCGCACCTTGGCGAGCGCGCCCTCCTCCTGCTGGGCGCGCAGCGCGGGCGGCGGGTCGAACGGGCAGCCGGCCGCCCTGGTCATCGGGTAGTCCGGGATCTCGGTGGGATGCACGGAGCTGGTCAAGGTTTCTCCTAGGAAACGTGGTGGGACAACGCGTCGACGACGTCCTGCCGGCGCCGGCGGGTCTGTTTGGGCATGTTCCAGCCGAGGACGCCGGTGACCCGGCCGTGCCGGCTGAACCGCGCGACGAAGCGGCGGCTCGCGTGCTCACCGTCCACAATGGTCACGTCGGCGTCGGCGGGCAGTAGACCGTGGATCTGGAGCTTGGCGTCGAACTGGTCGGTCCAGAAGTAGGGCACGGGGTGGTAGGGCTGTTCGGCGCCGAGGAGGTCGGCCGCGACGGCCATGGCCTGCTCGGTGGCGTTGGTCCGGTTTTCCAGCCGTAGCAACGTCCCGAGCTTCTCGTGGTGCCACCGGGCGACGTCACCGACGGCGTAGATGCCGTCCGCCGCGCGGCAACGGGAGTCGCACACCAGCCCGTTCTCGAGGCGCAGCCCGCTGCCTTCGAGCCACTCCGTCGACGGGATGGCACCGACCGCCACGACGACGACGTCCGCGGGCAGCACTTCACCGGTTTCCAGGCGCACCCCGGTGACCCGTCCGTCCACACCGGACAGTCCGCTGACGCCGGTTCCGAGCCGCAGGCGCACCCCGCGTTCGGTGTGCAGCTCGCCGAGCATCGCCGAGACCAGCGACCCGACCTGACTGGCCATCGGGGCCGGCTGGGGTCCGGCCATCGTGACGTCGAGGCCCATTTCCCTTGCGGTGGTGGCGATTTCGGCGCCGAGCACACCGTCGCCGACGACCACGAGCCGGGTGGAGACCAGGAGGTCCGCCCGTAACGCCAGCACGTCGTCTAGGGTGCGCAGCACGTGCACCCCGGCGAGATCGGCTTGCCCGGGAAGGGTGCGGGGTCGTGCCCCGGTGGCCACGACGACAGCGTCGGCTCGCAAGGCCCTTCCCGACGCCGTGTGCACGGTCCGTTCCGCGACAGCCAGGCCGACGGCCGGATCACCGAGGACGAACTCGGCGTCCAGCGCGGACAGGACTTCCTGGGTTCGCAGCTGGGTCCGTTCCGGGAGCCAGCTACCGGAAAGGACCTGTTTGGACAGTGGTGGCCGGTCGTAGGGCAGATGTGTCTCGGCGCCGAGTATCGTCAGGTGGCCCTGATAACCCTTGCGCCGCAAAGCTTCCGCGGTGGCGAGCCCGGCCGCGGAAGCGCCGGCCACCAGGACGTCGGCCGGCGGGTTCACGCGTTCTCGTGCAGCACGATCGCGGCCGCGGGACAGACGTCGGCGGACTCCCTGACCGCGCCGTACTGGTCCTCGCCAGGCGCGGCGTCGAGCAGGATCACGATCCCGTCGTCCTCACGCTGGTCGAACACCTCCGGCGCGATCAGGACGCACTGTCCGGCGCCGCAACACTTTTCCTCGTCCACACTGATTTTCATGAGCTTCCTCTGTTCGTATCTCTCGTCATGGCCGTCGGGTGACCGGGGCCAGGTACAGGCCGACGATCGCGTCGGCCAGCCCGGCCGCGGCGTCGAGCCAGGTCGACCGGGGGGTGGGGGTGCCTTCGGCGAGCGCGCGCTCGCGTTCGGCGAACATGTGCACCATCAGCTGACGGGCCATGTCGTCACGCTCGGCACGGACTTCGGCCGGCAGATCGGGAAGGCACCGGTTGAGTCCGGCGAGGACCTGGTGCAATGAAGGGGCGCCGAGCGCCTCTTCGACCATGATCCCGCGCAGCGTCGGATCGGTCATCACCTGCGCGCCGAATCGCGCGAACCAGGTCGGGTTGCCCAGTACGGCCAGGTGTTCGGCGTTCGGGCGGGTCAGGCAGGCGACCCAGTCGCGTACGCCGGGGGAGTCGCCGAGCCCGGCCACCATCCGCGTGCGGTTCAGTTCGGTCTGCTCGGCGTGTTTGCGCACGATCGCGCGCACGAGATCGGCTTTCGTGCCGAAGTGGTAGCCGACCGCGGTGTTGTTGCCCTGTCCCGCGGCCTCGCTGACCTGACGGTTGGACACGGCGAACACTCCGTGCTCGGCGAACAGCTGTTCCGCGGCCGCCAGGATCGACTCGCGGGTCGCGCCGGCCCGCGCGGCCCGGACGGTCTTGCCGGTCACCACCGCACCGGCAGTTCACGCAGTCCGCCGACGGCGAGCCCTTCGACCTGGCGCAGTTCCGTTTCCGGCACGGCGAGTTCGAGAGAAGGTAACCGGCGCAGCAGCACTTCGAGCACGGTCTGCAGTTCGGTGCGCGCCAACGCCTGTCCCAGGCACGAATGCGCTCCGGCCCCGAAGGCCAGGTGCGGGTTCGGCGTGCGCGTCAGGTCCATCTCACCGGCACCGTCGAACGCGGTGTCGTCACGGTTGGCGGCGGCCATGCTGCAGATGACGGTGGTGCCCGCCGGGATCGCGCCCCCGGTCACCTCGACGTCCTCACCGATGTAGCGCGGCATCCCGAACCCCGGGTTGGCGTCGAACCGCAGCACCTCTTCGACCGCGGGGCGCACGAGCGCCGGGTTCGCCAGCAGCTGCTCCCAACGGCTCCGGTCGGCCAGCAGCATCGCGACCATCTTCGCGATCATGTTCGCCGTCGTCTCGTGCCCGGCGACCAGCAGTCCTTGTCCGGTGGCCACGAGTTCCGCGTCGGTGAGGCCCTCGCCCTCGGCGTCGGTGCCCTTGATGAGCTCGCTGAGCAGGTCCTCGCCCGGCTCGGTGCGCCGGGAGGCGATATGGGCGGCCATGTACGCGACGAACTCGCCCTGTGCGGCGTCGATCTCCGACTGCTCGTAGCGGGTCAGGTTGATCAGGGTGTCGGACCAGTGCGCGAACTTGTCGCGGTCGGAGTCGGGAACGCCCAACAGGTCGCAAATCACCCACACCGGCAGCGGGAAACCCAGACCCGCCTTGAGATCGGCCGGGTGGCCCTGCTTCACCATGTCGTCGATGAGCTGGCCGGCCATCGCCTCGATCCCCGGCTTCAGCGCGGACATGCGCTTGGCGGTGAACCACTTGCTGACCATGCGGCGCCACCGCTGGTGCTCCGCGCCGCTCTGTGGCAGTGCTTTGGCCAGGTCGCTGTTGAAAACCCCGCCGGACTCGCTGTCGGAGATCCGGGCCGCGTTGCCGGCGTTGAGCTGCCTGGTGAACCGCGGGTCCGACAACACCTGTTTGACGTCGTCGTAGCGCGTGACCAGGGAGGCTTCGTCACCGCTGGGGAGCTTCACCCGCGCCACGGGGCATCGCTGCCTGAGTTCGGCCCATTCGGCCGGTGGTTCGAGCGCTTCTTGACTCGGGATCGGATAGCTCAACATCTGCTCGCCCTGGATCACGTCGTCCTCCATTCGCTCACCTGCTGTTCGTGATTAGCTAACCGAATCTGCTAGCTTAAGTCAAGCGACTGATTTAATCTGGCTATCATCGTGCGTTCCCTCGAGACGGAGGCTTTCCCGTGCCCGCTGTTCCTGCCGTAACCGCCGGGGCGTCCGCGCCATCGCGGACCAATTTCCTGGTGGCCGTGCTGGCCTTGGCCGGGATCGTGGTCGCGCTGATGCAGACCCTGGTGATCCCGCTCATCCCCGAACTCCCCAAGCTGCTGCACGCCTCGGCGTCCGACGCCACCTGGGCCATCACCGCGACGCTGCTCGCGGGGGCAGTGGCGACGCCGGTGGTGGGACGGCTCGGCGACATGTACGGCAAGCGGCGCATGCTGCTGATCAGCCTGGGCCTGCTGGTGATCGGGTCGACGGTGGCCGCGCTGAGCGATTCCCTGACCCCGATGGTCGTCGGCCGGGCCCTGCAGGGGCTCGCGGCCGGGGTCATCCCGCTGGGGATCAGCATCATGCGTGACGAGCTCCCCGGCGAAAAGCTCGGCTCCGCGGTCGCGCTCATGAGCGCTTCACTCGGCGTCGGCGGCGCGCTCGGCCTGCCCGCGGCCGCGATCCTGGCCGAACAGTTCGACTGGCACATGCTGTTCTGGGTCTCGGCCGTGCTCGGTGTCGTCGCCGCGGCTCTCGTGGTGACCCTTGTGCCGGAATCCGCGGTGCGCACCCCCGCCCGGTTCGACTTCGTGGGCGCGGCCGGGCTGTCGACCGGGCTGATCTGCCTGCTGCTGGCGATCTCCAAGGGGGCCAGCTGGGGCTGGGGGAGCGCGTCCACCATCGGGCTGTTCGGTGTCGCGATCCTCGTCCTGCTGGTATGGGGCTGGTGGGAACTGCGCACCACCGAGCCGCTGGTCGACCTGCGCACCACTGTGCGGCGTCAGGTCCTGCTGACCAACATCGCCTCGGCCGTGTTCGGGTTCGCGATGTTCGCGATGTCCCTGGTGCTCCCGCAGCTGCTCCAGCTGCCGACGTCCACCGGGTACGGGCTGGGCCAGTCGATGCTGGCCGTCGGCCTGGTGATGGGGCCGTCCGGACTGGTCATGATGGCCACGGCCCCGCTGTCCGCGCGCATCTCGAAGGCCAGGGGCCCCAAGGTGACGCTGATGCTCGGCGCCGTCGTGGTCGCGCTGGGCTACAGCATGAGCATCGTGATGATGGCGCAGATCTGGCAGCTCGTGCTCGTCTCCGCGGTGATCGGTGCCGGGATCGGTCTCGCCTACGGGGCGATGCCCGCGCTCATCATGGGCGCGGTTCCGGTGTCGGAAACCGCTGCCGCCAACAGTCTCAACACGCTCATGCGGTCGATCGGCACCTCGGTGTCCAGTGCCGTGGCGGGGGTCGTGCTCGCGCAGATGACCATCTCGCTGGGCACTTTCACGGCCCCCGCGCAGAACGGCTTCCGGGTGGTCATGGGCATCGGCGCGGGTGCCGCGATCACCGCCCTCATCATCGCGGCCTTCCTGCCAGGACAGCGTCCCGTCGCCGCTCCGGTCGCCCCGAAGGCGGCCCCCGTGACTTCCTCGGTGAGCTGAGGAGTCGTGGGGGGGGGGGGGGGGGGGG
>NZ_DASYMU010000073.1:0-7274 GCF_036008905.1 Amycolatopsis sp.
CAAAAATGCCAGAAGCGGCTGCACTGGCCACACCTGGCACCCACACCCGAGTCGCCACGGAGCGTGGCATGCCAGTCATCCAGGGTAATGATGATCTTGAGTCGAGCTTAAGTCAGTGGCATTGCTGTCGACAGATGGCGACGGTCAGTTTCGGTGGGCGCCGGCGAGGGCGGGTTCCGCGGGAGGCTCGGCGGCGACCGCGGCGTTGCGTTCGCTGAGCGGCGGCGCCATCAGCACCGCGCAGATGGGCACGGCCATCGCCAGCGCGGCGAGCACGAACACCGGGAACAGGAACGAGAACACCTCGGTGCCGGACGGGTCCGGCGCCGACATGTCCATGGTCATCTGCACCGCGGCCATGCCGGTGTAGTGCATCCCGGTGACCGCCGCGCCCATCACCAGGCCCGCGACCAGCCGGGGGAGCAGGTTGTCCAGCGCGACGGCGAACCACAGCGCGGTTGTCGCGGCGATGATGGCGATGACGATCGACAGGGCCACGATGGCGCCGTTGTAGCCGAAGCTGCCCTTGATCTGCAGTGCCCACATCCCGGTGTAATGCATGAGGTTCACCGCGAGTCCGGTGATCAGCCCGCCCAGCAGCAGGCGCCACCAGGTGAAGCGCGCGTTGACGCCGACCACCAGCAGCCCGAGGAACACCGCCGCGATGGACAGGACCGCCGAGAGGATGGTGCGCGGGATGTCGTAGCGCACCGGCATTCCCGGCGTTTCGAAGCCCAGCATGGCGATGAAGTGCATGACCCAGATGCCGACGCCGCCGATGGACACCGCGGCTAGCGCCAGCCAGCTCCACCGGCTTCGTTCAGTGGTGGCGTAGCGGGCTTGCACGGTGCAGGCGAGCCCGAGGGCACACCCGACGGCCGAGGTCAGGTAGGCGAGGACCAGCAGCCATCGGCCCATCGCGAAGTTCTGTACGTGGTCCAACGGGTTTCCTCTCCTGGGCACCGACGGGAAACGTCAGGCCATGTGGGACGGTATGTCCATTTGGGACAGTGCGTGCCGGGTGGCGGCGATCAGGGCTTCCTTGGTGGACTCCGCCGAGCGGGCGTCACAGGTGATCACCGCGACGTCCGGGGGGATCCTGAGCGCTTCGCGGACCTGGTCCGGGGTGTGCTGCTCGGTGCCCTGGAACTGGTTGATGGCCACCAGGAACGGCAATCCGCGCGATTCGAAGAAGTCGATCGGCGCGAAGCTGTCGGCGAGGCGGCGGGTGTCGACCAGTACCACGGCCGCGATCGCGCCGTGTACGAGGTCGTCCCACATGAACCAGAACCGGTGCTGGCCCGGCGTGCCGAAGACGTAGAGCACGAGGTCGTCGGCGAGGGTGATCCGGCCGAAGTCCATCGCCACCGTGGTCGACGTTTTCCCTGGGATGGACGAAGTTTCGTCGACGCCGACGCTCGCCGCGGTCATCACGGCTTCGGTACGCAGCGGGTTGATTTCCGACACCGCGCCGACGAAGGTCGTCTTGCCGGAGCCGAAGCCGCCGGCGACGACTATCTTCGCGGAGGTGATCTTCGCGGGATGGTCAGAGCGAGTGTAGTCCACTTAGGACCCTTTCGAGCAGATCATGACGCTCGTCCCAGGTGGCGTCCGGGGTGAGCGTTTCCCGTACGGTCACCATTCCGGAGCCGAGCAGGTCGCCGACGAGCACCCTGGCCACGCCCAGTGGCAGGGCCAGCAGCGCGGCGATTTCGGCCAGTGAACGAGGTTGCAGGCAGAGCTGGGTGACCCCCGACAACGCGCTGGTGCGGTTGTAGGACGTGGTTCGTCCTTCGGGGGTGGTGACGACGAGCGCCTCGATGGCGAGGGTGACCGTCGGCTGGGTACGTCCTTCCGTCCAGGCATAGGGCCGCGCCAGTGACGGCGCGGCCCGCTGTTCCTCGTGCCTGGGGGCGGGTGGTTCGTACTCGTAGCCGTTCACGGCCGGGCCTGGGCCGCCGGGAACTGGCGCAGGGGTGTGTCGACCATCTTCCCGACACGGTCGACGAGCAGGGTCATCTCGTAGCCGACGAGCCCGATGTCGCAGCCGGGATTGGCCAGTACCACCAGATTCGAGCCGTCACCGACGCTCATCAGGAGCAGGAAACCCTGCTCCATCTCGATGACCGACTGCACGACCTGGCCAGCGGTGAACAGCTCCGCGGTGCCCACCGCGAGGCTGGACAAGCCCGACGCGATCGCCGAAAGCTGGTCCCCGCGGTCGCGCGGCAGGCTGTCGTTGGCCGCCACGAGCAGTCCGTCCGCGGAGACGAGCGCGGCGTGCGCGACACCCGTGACCTCTTGCGTGAACGACGAAACCAGCCAGTTCAGCGTGGGCGCCGTCGACGTCGCCGCCGATCCGCTGGCTGCCGGGATTCTTGCGGGCATGTCCCCTCCTCGTACGCGGGTGCCGGGCCGGGCACCCACCTGTCGCCGTCCGTACCTGTCTCCGGTCTCCGTCATCGCGGATCCGCCTTCCCCTCACCTCGCGGTTCGGACTCGCTTCCCGTACGAGTCCGAGCTGCCCGCATTCCGTTGTAGTGCCGTGCCAGGTTGTTCCGGACCGCCTCCGGATCCCGGAACCCCGCGGGCTTGGCTTCCGCCGGCTTCCGGGGCGCGGCCGCCCCCGGCGCCAGCTGCGCGCCGGGTTTGCGCGTCGGCAGCCCCGACGAGGTGATCGGGGTGTCGGCGGGCACCGCGACGGCGTTCTCGGCGGCCTGCCGGATCTCGTCGGCCGGGGTGACCCAGCCGCGCGTGACCTCGGCGGAATTCGCGGCGGCGGGCCTGTCCACGGCGGGTTTGGCCACCGGGGGAGCCTCGATCGCGGGCGGGCCGCCGATCGGGGCGCTCTGCGTGGGGGGCACCTCGGTGAACCAGTTCGACAGCAGCTGGTCGAAGATCGGCGTCCGCATCGGGGGCGCGTTCGGCGGCTGGACCGGCCGGACCCGGCCGAGCGTCGGCGCCGGTTCGGCATCCTCGTAGTGCGGCGGCCGCGGACGGTGGTTGTTCTCCAGCGCCCGGTGCGACGCCGAGCCGTTCAACGCGGGCACGGGTTCGGGCGCCCGCTGTTCGATCCGGGGCTGTGGGGCCACCGGCGTGCCGTCGGCGATGACGAGATCACCGGGCACATGCACGCTCGCGGTGATGCCCGCCCGGCCGGACCTGGTCATGGTCGCGCGCAGCCGGACCGTCACCCGGTGCGGCGCGGCCAGCCGCCCGACCACGAACAGGCCCATCCGCCGCGTGGTTTCCGGGCTCACCGCGGCACCGGCGCCGAGCCGCAGGTTGGCGGCCTCGATGTCCTCGGCCGTCATGCCCAGCCCGACGTCGACGACCTCGACCAGCAGGCCGCCGTCGGAACCGCGATCCGCGGTGAGGACCACCTTCTCCTCGGGCGGCGAGAAGCGCGTGGCGTTTTCGAGCAGCTCGGCGAGGATGTGCACGACGTCCGCCGCGGCCTCCGAGCGGACGGCTCCGTGGGGCGCGTTGCCGAGCGAGACCCGGCGGTAGTCCTTGACCTCCGACGTCGCCGCGCGCAGCAGCTCGACCATGGGGATCGGGCCCTGGCCCTGCCTGGTGGGACTGCCGCCGGCGAGGACTTGGAGGTTCTCACCGTTGCGGCGCAGCCGGGTGGCGATGTGGTCGATCCGGAACAGTTCTTCGAGGCGGTGCGGATCCTGTTCGTCGGCCTCGAGGTCTTCGATGACCGACAGCTGCAGTTCCACCAGCGACTGGTTGCGGCGGGACAGCGTCATGAACATCTCGCTGACCTGCTTGCGCAGTTCGGCCTGTTCCCCGGCGAGGCGGACGGCCTGGCGGTGCATGTCGTCGAACGCGCGGGCCAGCTGGCCGATCTCCTCTCCCGTGTGGACGGACACCGGCTCGATCGAGTGCCAGTCCACGTCTTCCCCGGCCTGGACCCGTTTGATCGTTTCAGGGAGCTGGTGGTGCGCGGCGCTCAGTGCGGCGGTGTGCAGCCGCCGTACCGGCGAGACCAGCGAGCGGGCCACGAGCAGGGCCACGGCGAGCGCGCCGAGCAAGGAGCCGAGTACCAGCGCGGCGTCGCGCAGGGCGTTCGAGCGGGCCACGTTGGCCTGGCTCGACACCGTGTCGGACAGCGTGTCGATGAACCCGTCGAGCAGCTGCCCGAGCGCGGTGGATTCGCTTTCCAGTGAAGGAACCAGCGTCGCCAGGTTGTCGGCGCGGTCGGCGTTCTGCGCGTTCTGCAGCGCGGTCAGCCGGTTCGCCTCGCCGCCGGTCGCCTGGGTGAACCGGGCGGCCAGGTCGGCGGGCAGGCCGCGCAGGATTTGGCTGCCTAGTACGGATTCCTCGGCCGCGGCACCCACCGCGGCGACGCGGATCGACTTGTCGCCGGGGACCTGCAGCGCGGATTTCACCAGCGTCTCCTGGACGGCGACACCCGCCCGCTGCTGCATCAGCAACTTGGTGGTGCCTGCCGTGGCGTCGAGGTTCGTGCTGCCCGCCGCGGAGATCAGGCTCGGCACGATCTCGCTGAGCGCGAAGACGATGTCGCGGTAGCCGGCCGTTTTGGACAGGGCGTCACCGCTGGCCGTCCCAGCCGCCCGCAGCCCGGCGAGCTTGCCGAGCGCGATGTTCAGGTTGCGGCCCGTTTCCGGCGAGAGCTCGGTGAAGTCGGCGTCGTGCTGCACCGTCGCGGCCTTCGCGTCGATCATCGAGGTCAACGCGGTGGGTGCGCCGGCGGGAGTGGAACCGGCGGTCACCATCTCCTGGCCCACGAGTTCGGCAAGCTCGACGGTGCCTCGCAGGACGGGCAGCTGGTCGCGGACTCCGCTGAGCGTCTCGGCTTGGGCGAGCTCGGTCTGGATCCGCGCACCGCCCAAGGTGAGTGCGACGATCACCGGCAGGAGGAGGACGACGGAGATCTTGCTTCGGAGGGACCAGCTCTGAGGCAGCCAAGGCGCATCGGACCGCCGATCGGCCGCCGGCACTGTTTCTTCCATCTTCTGGGCCGCTCGATTCGTACCCTCGCCCGGAACGGAACCGGACAAGCGCGATCACTCCACGGGGCGAGCCCCATTGGATATCCGAACAATGCGTACCGGCCCCCGGTCCGGTATGTCGTCACCTGGCGGTATTACCCCGCGTAATGATCGACTCGGAGTGAGACAACAGGAGTAATGGTGGTTTTGTCAAGGTCGTCGGTAACTGTCCGGAAACGGTCGTTTATTGTGGTAGAAGGCCCGGTTAGGCCGAATGCACTATAGGTGGCGAAGAATGGGACACCGGTCGTGCGGCGGTGGACGCATGGCGTGTTCGTCGGCCAGGATCGGCCACGGTCCGGCTGGTATCGAGCGCGGAGCGTGAGCTTCGGCGGGGAATCCGGGAAAAACACCGGCCGGAAAAGATTTGGCTTAGTTCGCGCGGTTCGTCGATTTTGTGGGTAAAAATGCCCGCCCGGGAATTATTCGTGATCTCATTTCCGAAAGCCCCCGCGACGGGTTGATTGTTCCCGAACCATTCGAAAGGTGTGCCCGTTGGTTATTTCTTCGCCGCCGGTATGGCGGAATCCTCCACCCCTGACGGGGCACACGACTACGGGAACGCGACACACGACTACGCAGACGTGCAACACGAGCGTTTCCTGTCTGTGCAGGCGTGTTGCGCGGTGGCGTAGCTGTGTTGCGCGTTGGTGAAAGGTGTGGCGGGCGGGCGCGTGGGTGGGGAGAGCGCTCTCATTTTGTGCTAGAAACGTGGGGTGAGCACAGAGCAGCCGGCCGCCCCGACCCTCGAGCATGTCGCGGCGGTCGCCGGGGTGTCGCGCGCGACGGTTTCGCGGGTGGTCAACGGGATCCGCAACGTCGCGCCCGAGCGGCGCGAGGCCGTCGAGCGCGCGATCAAGGCGACGGGGTACGTACCGAACCTCGCCGCGCGGTCGCTGGTCACCAAGCGCACCGGCTCGCTCGCGCTGGTCCTGTCGGAACCGGCCAAGCACGTCGACGACAATTCGTCGGGCGGCATCGTGAGCGATCCGTTCTTCGGCCGGGTGATCAGCGGCGTGCTCGGCGCGCTGCGGCCGCACGGGCTGCACCCGATGCTGATGGTGGTCGACACCGACGAAGACCGCGACGCGCTCGTGCCACGGCTCCGGCAAGACGGGATCGACGGCGTCCTGCTGATTTCCCTGCATCCCGGCGATCCGCTCCCGTTGCGCCTGACCGAGGCCGGGGTGCCGACGGCGTTGTTCGCCCGGCCCGCGCGCCCGGCGCCGGTCAGCTACGTAGACGTCGCCCATCGCGACGGTGCCGCGCTCGCGGCCGCGCACCTGGTGGAGCGCGGTTGTCAGCGCGTGGCCACCATTTCCGGCCCGCTCGACGCACCCGCCGGGCTCGACCGGTCGGCGGGGTTCCGCGAGGCGATGGCGAGGCACGGCCGCCCTTTCGTGCCCTCGGCGGAGGGCAATTTCACCCAGCTCGGCGGAGAGCGGGCGATGGAACGCCTGCTCGCCGAGGAATCCGGGATGGATGGCCTGTTCGTCGGCAACGACCTGATGGCCCTCGGCGCGCTCGGCGTCCTGCGTGACCACGGCCGCCGCGTACCGGAGGACATCGCGGTGGTCGGGTTCGACGACAGTCCGGCCGCGCTGAGCTGCCGTCCCCAGCTGACGACGGTCCGCCAGCCCGTCGAGGACATGGGCGCGGAAATGGTCCGCATGGTGCTCGCGGCCATCGCCGAACCCGGGCGCGGCCCGACGTCGGTCATCTTCGATCCGGTACTGGTCGTGCGCCGGTCGACGTGACGATCTCGGCCGCCAGCGAACGGGCTTCGCCGTCCTGGCCGGATTGTTGCTCTCCTCGGGAAAGCAGCGCGGCCTGGTCCAGATGGGCGTTGAGCAGGGCCGTGGCCCGCCGGTCGAATTCGGCTCCGCGACTGTCGCGGAGCACGACCAGGTCGGCGCCGGTCACCATGCCCGGCATCCGGTGTCCTTCGTGGATACTCGCCGACGGAAGGCCCGCGCGATCCCGCAAACTGCGCAACCGCACCAGGTTCGCGTTCTGCCACACGGCGATCTCGGTCGTGAGCGCGGGACTGTCACCGTGTTCCGGGGCCAGCCGCAGCAGTTCGACGACGTTCTCGGTCATCGGCACCATCAGCTGCAGCCAGGCCAGGTCGGTCCCGTTGAAACTCGTCTGAGCGGCGGACGTCGAAAGAGCGGGCGCCGAAACGGGTTCCGGGCCGCACCCGGAAACCAGCAGCGCCGCGCCGGCGCACAGCGCGGTGAACGCTGTGCGCCG
>NZ_DASYMU010000074.1:0-15764 GCF_036008905.1 Amycolatopsis sp.
CGGGGACAAACCGATCCCCATGCCCTACACGACGCTCACCGTCGGCGCCTTCGAAACCGGCGTCCGCGTCTGTATCGCCAGGTTGACCGGCCGCCGGACGCGGCCCACGCAAATCTGAGCCGTCCTGCACCGAACCCCACGGGGGGTTCGGTGCAGGACAACGACGCTGGTCAGCCTTCGCCGTCGCTGTTGTTGATGCTGGCGGGCACGCCCTTGATCAGGTCGACGATCGTCTTCCCGGCCAATCCCGACTTGCCGTACCAAGGGTCGGTCAGCACCTTGACCGCACCTTCGAACTTTTCCGCCCAGGGGTCGGGCATGATCTTCTTCAGCTGATCGACCGACAGGTTGCTGAGGTGATCGAACTTCTTCAGGGTTTCCGGCGTAACCCCGTCCACCTTGGCCAGCTTGTCCTTGATCACCTGAGTGAGCTGATCGGAGAGCGGCTTCCCCTTTTCCCATTCATTGGGATTCGGCTTCGGCTCATCCGTCTTCGGCGGCGTCCCGGCAGGATCATCCGGTTTCGGCGGCGGCGTCGCGGCGTCATCCGGCTTCGGCGTCGCAGGCGGCGGAGTCGCAGGCGGCGGATCAGCGGGCTTCGGCGTCGCCGACGGCGGAGTCGCACCATCATCCGGCTTCGGCGTCGCAGGCGCAGGCGGCGGATCCACCGGCTTCGGCGTCGGCGGTGCGGGTGGCGGGTCAACCGGTTTCGGCGTCGGCGGCGGCACGGCAGCGTCGTCCGGCTTCGGCGTCGGCGGCGGCGTCACCGGCGGCGGATCCGCGGGCTTGGGTGCGGGCGGAGCACCACCAGGATCGTCCGGCTTGGCCGTCGACGGCACGACAGAATCGTCCGGCTTCGGTGTCGCCGGTGCGGGTGGCGGCGTACCGGCGTCGTCCGGCTTCGGCGTGGCCGGAGCGGGCGGCGGGTCAGGCGGTTTCGGTGCCGGCGGCGCGGGCGGCGGGTCGGTGGGCTTCGGCGGCGCGGGGGTTGGGTCGGCCGGTTTCGGCGGAGGCGGCGTACCGCCACCACCGGCGCCACCGCCCGGAGGCTTGGCGCCACCGCTAGGAGCGGCACCGGCGAGGTCGTCGCCCGCCTTGCCCATCTTGCCGATGGACGCGAGCAGCTTGCCCAGCTTCGCGGTGAGCTGCGCGATCTTCGAGGCGATCTTCGCGAGCGCCACGGCGACCCCGGCGATCGTCGTCCCGACGAAGAACACGATCGAGGCGCCGAAGGTGATGGGCGCCAAGGCGGCCGCGATCAGCGCGCCCTTGATGATCGTCGCCAGGACCATCGCGATCATGTCGCGGACGATGCCGCGGAAGGCACCGACGATACCGCCGGCGATCTGCATGTGCTTCGCGGAGGCTTCCACGTAACCGCCGAGGGTGGCGAGCTGCGCGGTGACCGCTTCCATGTTCTTCTTGAACTGGTCGGCCGCGTTGCCGGACCATTCCCTCATCAGTTTGTCGAGGGCTTCTTGATGTGCGGTCGACCATTGCTCGAGTTTCGCCTTCTCGGCGTCGATCGCCTCCTTGGCCGCCGCGATCATCTCGGGATGGCCGTACATCATGTCCAACGGCCACCGGAAGATGGAGACGTGTTCGATGATCCAGCCGATACCGGCGGTGAGCAGGCTGCCGATCGGGTCGAGGACCATGCCCAGGGTCTCCAGCGCCATGCCGGCCGAGCCGATTCCGATGGCGACCTGGTCGCCTTCCTTGACCGCCGCGTCGAGGCTGATCGCGGCGTCGAAGAAACCGGCTCCGGTGGACGTGTTCGGAGCCAGGTTGTAGAGACCGACGTCGTCCTTTTTGTACTCGTCACTCACTTCGCGGCCCCCACAATCGCGTCACCGGCGTCGGTCTCCCCGGCTTCGTACTTCTTGGCGGCTTCCCTGATCTTGTCGGAAAAACCGCCGATGGTGTCCGCGTAGGTGCTGAACTGCTTCTGCGCTTTGTCGCACCAGGTGCTCGCACCGGCGCCGAACAGCTGCCCGACCAGGCCGAACAGGCCGACGTCCGTCACACAACCTTGCAACAGGGAGCCGGTGCTCTTGAGATTTCCTTCGAGTTCGTCCAGATGGTTGCCGAACTCGATCAGAGGGGCCGACTTGACCTCGAAACCACCGCTCACCATGGACTCATTTCATCGTCGTCGCCGTTGCCGGCCGGGCGGGGGCGCCGCGTGGGCGGTGCGGCCGTGGGCGGCGCGGGCCGCACGGGAGGCACCGGGGGTACGGGACGTGCGGGCGGCGCGGGTTCCGGTTCCGGCTCGGGTGTCCCGGCGAACTGGTCGTTCGCGGCGGGCACGGGCTCCTCTTCCTCGACCGGCAGGAAGCTCCGGATCAGGTCGGCTGTCTCGCCGTCACCGTTGATCGCGATGAACGAGTCGGCGACGGCGTGGGCCGTTTGCCGCTGGGCGGCGCGCACGGCGTCCATGATCGCCGCGGTCAGCCGGACGGGGCCCATCTCGCAGGCCCGCTGTCCGAGCTCGAGATTGCTCAGCGAGCCGTTCGGCGCCACTGTCACCTTCACGGCACCGTCACGGGAGCTGACGGTGGCGGAGGATTCGGCGAACGCCTCGGTCAGCGCGGCGGCCTTTCCCTGCATTTCCCTGACCTGTTTGTCGAGGAGATACTGAAAGTCCTCACCAGGTGACAAATTCGGTTGCACGTCCCCAACTCCTCGAAAACTATGCCTGCGCCGGAAACAACTCCTCGACGGGCAGCATGCTGCGACCGCCCGTCAGCGGGAAAGGCGACATGTTACCGCACCCCTCCCGTCACCCTCCGGACATACGACGTTCAGGTGCGCCGACGGTTCCCCGCTTCATGCGTTTGAGGTACGAAAGGGAAGCCCGGGGTGCAAGACCAGGCACTTTGGTCACTGAACGTCGATGTCAGGAGGGTGAAGGTCCCGACTGGAGGTCGTCCGTTCGCGGGTCACCGAGACGAGTGACGAGGAGGGTCTCCGCCGAGCGCACGGCCTTATTGCGGGCAGGATTCATCGACGTTAATTCGACAATTGTCGACGCACTGGAACAATGGACGACTATTCGACGACGCTACACATCCGCGACTATTTCCGAATCGGCCATCGGTGGATGGCGAACGGCTCGGCCCGCATCCGCCGCGGCACCGTCGTCACCGGTCCGCAGTCCGCCGAGGACCAGCTCCCCCAGCCCGGATCGCGGGGCGAAGTGGAGCGTCTCGTCCCGGACATAGGCGGGGAGCGCGGGGACCGGTGCACGGGTGGACTGCCCCGCACCGGGCTTCGCCGGATCACGGCGGACCATCGGGCGCAAGCCGAGTGCCGCGACCGACGGCACCGGGAGGCGCCCCGGCTCGGCGACACCCTCACGCTCGCGCACATGAGCCTCCGGAAGCGCCGGCGGTGCACTCGGGGTGACCGTGCGCGTGGTGTCGACCCCGCGTTTCTCCGCCCGGCGCCCGGCGAGCTGCCCGGTGACACCCATCGCCTCGCCGATCTCACGCCAGGTGTGCCCACCGGCGGCGCGTTGCCGTGCGGCGGTCACGGCGTCGTCGATGACCCCTTCGGCGATGTCGGCCAGCATGCGGCGCGCGGCCACTGCCGCGCTCAACCCGGCGAGCTCGGAACTCGGCGCGTCAGCCTCCCGGCCGGCCGCCACCGCCCGAACCCACTCGCGTACCGCAGCGACCACCGCGGCCTGGGCTTCTACCTGCTCCATCGTCTCCACCGTCAACTTTTCCGCGCCACCACCGAGCAAGATCGAATCTCGAGAAGGGGATCCTACTGCTACTCTGAGTTGCGAGTGATCGGGAACAAGGGAGACCAGACGTGGTGGGTGAAGACGACATTTCCGGGTGAGACCGGAGGTGATCGGCCACCGGCAGGCGCGCGTCAGCGCAGCCGCTGTGGCCGTTTTGTCGTTCCCTCAATCCCCGTTTCCTGAAGGGCTGTTTTCGCGCGCCCTCAGCACACCCGAAGGCACAGCCATGTCCACCGCGTTCATCATCTGTTCCAACCTGTCCTTTTCCTGGCCCGACGACACGCCGGTCTTCCAGGACCTGTCGTTCAGCGTTGGCGGCGGCCGCACCGGCCTGGTCGCGCCGAACGGCGCCGGCAAGAGCACGCTGCTCAAGCTCATCGCAGGCGAGTACCGGCCGAGCGACGGGACGGCGTCGGTCGACGGCGTCCTCGGCTACCTTCCGCAGAGCCTGCCGTTCGCCGGCGAACTGACCGTCGCCGAGCTCTTGGGGATCGCGCCGAAAATCTCGGCGCTGGCCGCCATCGAGGCCGGTGACGCGAGCGAGGAGCACTTCACCACGATCGGCACCGACTGGGACATCGAAGAACGGACCCGTGCCCAGCTGGACAGGCTGGGCCTCGGTGATCTTTCCTTCGACCGGCACCTGCGGACGCTCAGCGGCGGCCAAGTCGTCTCACTCGGCCTGGCCGCTCAACTGCTGAAGCGGCCGGACGTCCTGTTGCTCGACGAGCCGACGAACAATCTCGACCTCGAAGCCCGCACGAAGCTGTACGACGTCCTTGAGGACTGGACCGGCTGCCTGCTGCTGGTCAGCCATGACCGGGCGCTGCTCGACCGGATGGACCGGATCGCCGAACTGGACCGGGGCGAAGTCCGCTTCCACGGCGGCAACTTCACCGAGTACTCCGACGCCGTCCGCGCCGCGCGGGAGGTCGCCGAGAAGAACGTCCGCAACGCCGAGCAGGAGGTCAAACGGGAGAAGCGGGAAATGCAGCAGTCCCGCGAACGAGCCGCGCGGCGCGCGAGCAACGCCGCCCGCAACCTCAAGAACGCCGGGCTCCCGAAGATCTTCGCCGGGACGATGAAACGCGGCGCGCAGGAGTCGGCGGGCAAGGCGAACGAGACGCATGCCGCGCGGGTCAGCGAGGCCAAGGCCAAACTCGACGAGGCGGGCCGTGCGGTGCGCGACGAGCAGAAGATCGCGCTGGAACTGCCCGGTACCAACGTTCCGGCGGGACGCACGGTCTTCGCCGGCGAACGGCTGCAGGTCCGCTTCGGCGAACGCGCGCTGTTCGCCGGACAGGGCGCGGCTCTGGCGATCCGGGGTCCCGAGCGGATCGCACTGACCGGCCCCAACGGCGTCGGCAAGTCCACTTTGCTGCGGCTGATCACCGGTGAGCTGGAGCCTGACTGCGGTGAGCTCAAACGCGCCGAAGGCCGGGTCGCGTACCTGTCCCAGCGGCTGGATCTGCTGGACCTCGACCGCACCGTGGCGGAGAACCTGGCGGCGTTCGCGCCCGCGATGCCGGCGGCGCAGCGGCTGAACCTGTTGGCGCGCTTCCTGTTCCGGGGCTCGCGCGTCCATCTCCCGGTCGGTGTGCTGTCCGGGGGTGAGCGGCTGCGCGCGACCCTGGCGTGTGTCCTGTGCGCCGAACCCGCGCCGCAGCTCCTGCTGCTCGACGAACCGACCAACAACCTCGACCTGGTCAGCGTCGGTCAGCTGGAAAGCGCGCTCAGTGCGTACGAAGGCGCGTTCGTGGTGGTCAGCCACGACGAACGGTTCCTCGCGGAGATCAAGGTGGACCGCTGGCTACGTCTGTCCGAAGGCCGCTTGGCCGAAACGGGTGCCCCCGAGTGACCACGACGGTTCGCCATCTGTCGACAGATGGCGAACCGTCACTCACGATTTGGCGGTATTTCAAGAACGGTTCTACTGCTAGCTTCGGCTTCGTGGGCACTCGAAGGATCGATCGGGGCGACGCCGAAGTGGGGTGCCCGGTCCGGCGCGACGCGGACGGCGTCTGGCGGGTCCGGGGTTACTCGGCGGCACGGACAGTGTTGCGCAGCAACGAAACCGTCCAAGCCGGGCTCGGTGTCGAGACCGTCGAGAAGCTG
Organism: Amycolatopsis sp.; assembly: GCF_036008905.1. Lineage (GTDB taxonomy): Bacteria > Actinomycetota > Actinomycetes > Mycobacteriales > Pseudonocardiaceae > Amycolatopsis. Next base: position 5,867 of record NZ_DASYMU010000074.1, read on the forward strand.
CCCAAGAACCTCCGCCGTCCCGTGCTCTACCGCGACGGTCCCGAACATCGTGAAGACCGCCGGCAGACCGCGCGGTTCTTCACCCCACGCCGGGTCGACGAGCACTACCGCGACGTGATGATCCAGGTCGCCGAAGCTCAGCTCGCGAAGCTGCGGCGCGACGGCTCGGCGCAGCTCGCGGACCTCAGTTTCCACCTCGCCATCGAGGTCGCCGCTTCGGTGATCGGGCTGACCGAGAGCCGTCCGGGGATCCGGGAGCGGCTGGAACGGTTCTTCCCGGAGAAGTTCGGCAGGCCGGGATTCACCAGCCCGCAAGGGATCTACTGGTTCTTCCGCCAGAACACGAACTGGCTGCGGGTGTACTTCGGGGACGTCCGGCCTGCCGTGCGGGCCCGTCGCCGGGAACCCCGCGACGACCTGATCTCCCATCTGATCGAGGAAGGCTGTTCAGCGGGCGAGATCCTCGGCGAATGCCTGACCTTCGCCGCCGCGGGAATGGTCACCACCCGCGAGTTCATCAACGCCGCGGCCTGGCATCTCTTCGCCGATCCCTTGTTACTGCAAGGTTATCGCGCGGCCGAAGAGCCGGAACGCCTTGTCCTGCTGCACGAAATCGTCCGGCTCGAACCCGTCATCGCGCGACTCCGGCGCCGCACCACCGCCGAACTCGAACTGCCCGGCGCCGACGGCCCGGTCACCGTGCCCGCCGGTGACCTCCTCGAGGTCATGGTCGACGTGGCCAACGCGGACCCCCAGGCCGTCGGCGAGGACCCGCTGACCGTCTGCCCCGGCCGTCCGGCCGCCGCCGGGCTGTCCTTCGGCGACGGCCCGCACAAATGCCCCGGTGCACATATCGCCATCCTGGAAGCCGACGTCTTCCTCAGCCGCCTGTTCGCCTTGGACGGCGTCCGCATGACCAGCCCGCCGCGGGTGGGCTTCAACGACGAGATCGGCGGCTACGAGCTACGCGGTCTCGTCGTCACACTCGGCTGACGCCACGCCGAACTCGTTCCCTCCGGGGTCCTTCACCACGACATGACTCGGCCGGCCGACTTCCCGGCTTTCGCCGCGGAGACACGTCGCCGTTACCCCATTTGCCGTAGCGGGTGAAAATTCTTCGCGAACCGGACGTAACCGTAGTGACCTGACCGTTGACTTCCCGGTAGCGGGTCTGCAAGTCTTGGACACCGCAGCGCAAAATCCGTGCATCAACCCGGTAATTACTTCGCAGACTCCAGGAAGTTCCTGCGCGCATTGTGGCGTGCAGGAACCGCGCAAAACCCGTTCGCCCCCTCAACGGAGAGGTCTCTGGTGATGACGGTTCCGGCGATGCGTAGTCGCTCCCCGTCGCGGTTTCCCACCGCGGCCGAGCCCGTTTCGGCGACCACGAAGTCCCGTCTCCGCACGCAGACAGTCCCCCCGGAATCCCCACGCAGAGGAACCCATGAAGATTGAGCGACTCCTGAGCAGGGTCGGTGCCGCGACACTCGCGGCCGCCCTGCTGACCCTCGGCTTACCCACCCTCCCCGCCACGGCCGCACCCGGCGCCGAAGCCGCCGCCGTCCAGCCCGCCGCGGTCGCCGCGGCGGCAGCGGCGACGTTCACCGCGAGCAGCACCAACAACGGTTTCGCACCGGGTAACGCCGGTGACGCCAACCAGGGAAGTTACTGGGAGAGCGCGAACAACAGCTTCCCCCAGTGGATCCAGGCCGACCTCGGCGCCGCCGTGGCCACCAACCGGATCGTGCTGAAACTCCCCACCGGCTGGGAAACCCGCACCCAGACCCTGGGTGTACAGGGCAGCACCAACGGCACGACGTTCTCCGAACTGGTCGCCCCCAAGGGATACGTGTTCAACCCCGCGTCCGCCAACACCGTGACGATCCCGTTCACCTCGGCGTCGGTGCGGTACCTGCGGCTCAACATCACGGCCAACACGGCGTGGCCCGCCGCCCAGGTTTCCGAGTTCGAGGTCTACGGCCCCGACACCGGCGACGTGCAGCCGCCCGCCGCTCCCTCGAACCTGACCTTCACCGAGCCGGGCTCCGGGCAGATCCGCCTGACGTGGAACGCGGCCACGGACAACGTCGCGGTCACCGGTTACGACGTCTTCGCCAACGGCGTCCTGCGCGCTTCGGTCGGCGCGAACGTGCTCACCTACACCGACACCCAGCCCGCGGGCACCAATATCGCGTACTTCGTGCGGGCCAAGGACGCCGCGGGCAACCAGTCCGGCAACAGCAACACGGTGACCAGGTTCGGTACCACCGTGGGCGCGAACTTGGCTGTGGGCAAGGCGATCACGGCTTCGTCGTCGGTGTTCACCTTCGTCGCCACCAACGCCAACGACAACAACACCGCCACCTACTGGGAAGGCGCGGGCGGCAGCTACCCGAACCTGCTGACCGTCGCTTTGGGCTCCAACGCCGATCTCAACCAGGTCGTGCTGAAGCTCAACCCCGACAGCGCCTGGGGCCCGCGCACGCAGACCATCGAGGTCCAGGGCCGTGACCAGGCGTCGCAGACCTACACCACGCTGGTCCCGGCGACGGCGTACAACTTCGCCCCCGCCGGCGCGAACACCGTGACGATCCCGCTGACCGCGCGTACCGCCGACGTCCGGCTGCGCATCACCTCGAACACCGGCTCCGGCGCCGGGCAGGTCGCCGAACTCCAGGCGATCGGCGTTCCCGCCCCGAACCCGGATCTGGTCGTCGACTCGACGACGTGGACACCCGCGTCGCCGAACGAGGCCAGCGCGATCACGCTGTCGGGCACGGTCAAGAACACCGGCACCGCGGCCGCGGGAGCGACCACAGTGGACTTCAGCCTGGGCGGTGTCGTCGTCGGCAGTGCTCCGGTGAGCGGGCTCGCCGCCGGTGCCTCGGCGACGGTCTCGGCGGACGTCGGCGCGCGGCCGATGGGCAGCTACGCCGTCTCCACCCTGGTCGACCCGGCCAACAACGTCGTCGAGCAGAACGACGCCAACAACCGCTTCACCGCCGCGTCGCAACTGGTCGTGGCCCAAGCACCCGGCCCTGACCTACAGGTCACCGGGATCAGCACCAACCCACCGAACCCGGCCGTCGGCGCGCCGGTCACCTTCACCGTCGCGGTCAACAACCGCGGCACCACCGCGAGCGCGGCCACGGTCACCCGGGTGACGGTCGGCGGCACCACGCTCAACACCAACACCGGCGCGATCGCCGCGGGCGCGACGGCGACGGTGAACATCAGCGGCAGCTGGACCGCCACCAGTGGCGGCGCCACCATCACCGCCACGGCCGACGCGACGAACGTCGTCGCGGAGACCAGCGAGACCAACAACGCGCTCTCGCAGTCCATTGTGGTCGGACGCGGAGCGGCTGTCCCGTGGACCGAGTACGAGGCGGAATCCGCGCGGTACCAAGGCACTCTGCTCACGCCTGACCCGCTGCGCACCTTCGGGCACACCAACTTCGCCACCGAATCCTCCGGCAGGCAGTCGGTGCGGCTGAACAGCACGGGCCAGTTCGTCGAGTTCACCTCGACCAACCAGTCCAACTCGATCGTGGTGCGCAACTCCATTCCGGACGCCGCGGGTGGGGGTGGCATCGAAGCCACGATCAGCCTGTACGTCAACGACACCTTCGCCCAGAAGCTGACGCTGTCGTCGCGCCACAGCTGGCTCTACGGCAACACCGACGGGCCTGAAGCGCTCACGAACACCCCGCAGGCCGACGCACGGCGGCTGTTCGACGAGGCGCACGCGCTGCTCTCGACGAGCTACCCGCCGGGCACCAAGTTCAAGCTGCAGCGCGACGCGTCCGACACGGCGTCGTTCTACATCGTCGACATGATCGACCTGGAGCAGGTGGCACCGGCGGCGAGCCAGCCCGCCGGCTGCACGTCGATCACGAACTACGGCGCCGTCCCCAACGACGGGCTCGACGACACGAGCGCGATCCAGCGTGCGGTGACCGACGACCAGAACGGCGTCATCAGCTGCGTGTGGATCCCGGCCGGGCAATGGCGGCAGGAGCAGAAGATCCTCACCGACGACCCGCTGAACCGCGGTCAGTTCAACCAGGTGGGTATCTCGAACGTCACGATCCGCGGCGCGGGGATGTGGCACTCGCAGCTCTACACGCTGACCGAGCCGCAGGACGTCGTCGGTGGGATCAACCATCCGCACGAGGGCAACTTCGGGTTCGACATCGACAACAACACCCAGATCTCCGACATCGCCATCTTCGGTTCCGGCCGGATCCGCGGCGGTGACGGCAACGACGAGGGCGGCGTTGGCCTCAACGGGCGGTTCGGTCTCGACACCAAGATCACGAACGTGTGGATCGAGCACGCGAACGTGGGTGTCTGGGTCGGCCGGGACTACGACAACATCCCGGCGCTCTGGGGACCTGGTGACCGGCTGCAGTTCAGCGGCATGCGCATCCGTGACACCTACGCCGACGGCATCAACTTCACCAACGGCACCAGGAACTCCCAGGTGTTCAACTCGTCGTTCCGCACCACCGGCGACGACGCGCTGGCCGTCTGGGCCAACCAGGCTGTGAAGGACCAGACCGTCGACAACACCCACGACAACCACTTCGTCAACAACACCATCCAGCTGCCATGGCGCGCGAACGGCATCGCGATCTACGGCGGCTACGACAACTCGATCGAGAACAACCTGATCTACGACACGATGAACTACCCGGGCATCATGCTGGCGACCGATCACAGTCCCCTGGCGTTCTCCGGGACCACCCTGATCGCCAACAACGGGATCTACCGCAGTGGCGGGGTTTTCTGGAACGAAGACCAGGAATTCGGTGCCATCACCCTGTTCCCGTCGACGAAGGACATCACCGGGGTCACGATCCGCGACACCGACATCGTCGACTCGACCTACGACGGCATCCAGTTCAAGAACGGCGGCGGGAACATGCCGAACGTCGTGATCAGCAACGTGAAGATCGACAAGTCCAACAACGGCGCGGGAATCCTCGCCATGAGCGGCGCCCGCGGCAACGCGACGCTGACCAACGTGACCATCACCAACTCGGCCGACGGCAACATCGTCATCCAGCCGGGCTCGGGTTTCGTGATCACCGGCGGCCAGCCCGCCGGGGCACCGCTTCAGCAGCCCCAGTCGCCTGACGCTGGGCGCGTGGACAGCCGACCGGCACGGCTGGGCGGTGGTGCGGGCTAGGTCATAAGCGCTGAAGGGGACTTTCACTGCCCACAAAGCAGTGAAAGTCCCCTTCGCCGTTCACAAGATGTCGACATCACGTGATACCCCGCGTGCGCAACTACCGCCATCTGTCGACAGATGGCGAAGGGCTCAGGCGTTCCGTGTCGGCGGCCGCGGTGTGACTTTCGTGCCGGGCGGGATCGTCACGGCGATCTCCTCGCCGAGCGTGGCGCCCTCGACCAGCTTGAGCTGGTCGCCGCTCCAGAAGCGGCCCGGGTCGTACCAGTTCGGGCGGTGCTTGTCGTCGAGCAGGCCCATGTCCTTGTAGGTGACGGCGACGACCTCGGCACAGAACGCCGTCTCCAGCTCGACGTCGCGGGCATGGCTCTTGATGGTCGGGATCCTCCCCCGCAGCCAGCGCGAGGCGAGCTTGGCCGTGGTCGGGAACGGGGTCCCGTCCAGGCGCGCGACCGTGCGCAGCGCGGCGTTCTCCATTTCCCTGGTGACGGGGTGGTCGAGCTGCCGGAGCCAGGCTCGCTGGCCGTACCGGGTGGCCCAGACCACGACGGCGTCGCGCAGGTCGTGCAGCTGCGCGCCGCGCTGGTGGGTCCCGGACCACATGTCCGGCAAGGATTTGCCGAGCTCCGCGTGCCACATCAGCGGCGGGAGATCGTCGATGACCACGGACATGCCGACGTGGTTCACCGGACTGTTCGTCGTCGCCCGGATCGCCCGGTCGGCCATCGTCGTGCCCCGGAACAGCCACACGTCGCCGGTGCGCGTCAGATTGATCGCTTCGTCGAGGTCGAGCCGCGTATCGGACACCGCTGTAGCCTAGACGGATGAAGTGGTGGAAGGTGCTGGGCGTCGCGGGGTTCGTCGGAGTGGCCGCGACCGGAGCGGTGATCGCGCGGTCGGAGCGCCGGCGGCGGACGTACACGCCGGACGAGATCCGGACCAGGCTGCACACCCGCATCACTGAGGCGCACGAAAGCACCCCTGCCACCACCCGCTCGTGAGTGCCTACAAGTGTTAGAGCACTTGTAAACACTCACGAGGTCGCCCCACACGGATCACCTGGTTCGCTGCGAAGCCGCCTCGGTGAAGGTCGTGGTGTCGGCGGCTTCGCGGCTGAGCACCTGCACGCTGTGCCAGCCGGGCGGTGGTTCATCGGCCAGCAGTGCCTCGCGGATACGGCCCGCGCGGCGCACATGCCTCGCGAACGACCGGCCTCGAATCATCCGGCCGCGCACGCGCTGCCCGGCCAGTGCCTGCGCGGCCGTGGCGTCGAGCCACACCATCCGCACCGGACGCCGGGTCATCGCCCCGACCGCGGCGAGCAGCGCGCGGGTGGAGGCCCTGGTCGCGGGCTCGTGGACGACCATCGGACCGTCGTCGCGCACCGCCTGGCGGAGGATCCGGGCGCGGTGCCAGGCATGGACCAACGGCCGGTAGCAGCGGTAGGGCAACGCGTCAGGCAAGGCCGCGCGCAGGCGTTCCCGCACCTGGTCCGAATCGAGCACGGGGACGCCGTCCGCTGCGTGGCGGAGCATCGTCGTCTTACCCGCACCGGGCAACCCCGCGACGACGACGAGATCGCGACGGCCGAGTGCGATGGTCGTACGCTCGGTCATGCCCGTCCAACGCCACACGGAACGTAAAGGTTCCTTTACCAAATGTGCGGTGGGTTTTGCGCGAATCGCGCCTATCTCGAACCGGAAACGGACATGGGAGCGGGACAACGCCCGGTCCTGGCCTCGCGTGCTTCAGCTCAAGAACTTGGCGCATGGAGGGGCGGCACATGGGGGGATCACAAGAGTTTTGGTGACGCTGACGGCCGGGCTGGTCGCTTCGGTGGTGCCCGCGATGCCCGCGGCGGCGTCGCCACCGGAATGCGCGTGGTCGATGACCTCGTTACCGGTGCCCACCGGATCCACGACCGCGCGCAGTTCGGTCAGCAGTGCGGCGTCGGGCGGCTGGGTCGTCGGCAGCGGAGACACCGGGAATGGGCTGCGATGGCACAACGGCCAGGTCGAAGATCTCGGCCGTGCGTTCGGTGAGCAAACCGAACTCCGGGACATCAACGCTTCCGGTGTCGCGGTCGGTCAGACCTTTGGCGACGCATACATCAACAACACCGTCGTCTACCGCGGCGGCGGATACGAACGCCTGCCCGTACCCGCCGGAATGCGCGGTGTGAAGGCGAAAGCCATCAACGACGCCGGTGACATCGTCGGCACGGCGAACGACGAGTTCACCAACGTGAACGTGGCGTTCTGGCCCGCCGCCAGCCCGGGCACCGTCGTGGTGATCAACCCGGACCCCGCCCAGTACTACTAGCGGCCCCGATCGACATCGACGAGCAGGGCCGGATCCTCATCGAGACCGAAGGCGGCCCGGCCTCAGCGATCGTCCGGTCCGCCGACGGCACCTTCAGCGAAATCCCGCCCACCGCCCCCAGCGTCGGTTTCTGGCCCGAAGCCTTCCGCAACGGCCGTGTGGCCGGTACCGCGCTCAACCCCACTCCGCCATACCTCGCGCCCGTCGAACTCGGCATCGACGGCCACGTCGTCCATCAACTCACCGAGTCGGCGAGCGGTTTGCTGGTCGATTCCGGCACCACCATCGCCGGGGTCTATCGGGGTCCGGCCGACAACTACAACCTCGGAATCTGGGACGACGGCGTACTCACGCACACCCTCTTCACCAGCACAGAACCCGACGACGCGGGCCCCGCCGCACTGACCGACGACGGCGTACTGGCCGCGACGATCGGTACAGCGGGACCCGTCACCTACACCCGCACTTGCTGAGGGGTGGAGACGTTCAGCCGCAGTGTTCCAGCGGGCTGTTGTAGGCGACGCCACCCGCGGTACCACCCCAGCGGACGCACTTGCCCGCCGCGGCGGCGCGGACCGGACCGGCGTACCAGGAGAACGAACCGGAATCGGTGATCCGAGCCGAACCGGCGACCTCGAGATAGGCCGCGATCGCCGTCGACGTCCCGGCCGACGCGCTCTTCATCGTGCTGACACAGTTCTGACCGTTGGAAGCGTTGTAGGACAGGTAAACCGAGCCCGCCGTGCCCAGCGGAGCCGAGTCGATGACGTCATAGCCACCGCCGCACGCCGGGGCGCCGAGGGAGGCTTCGGTGACGGTCGAGAAGCGGATGGTCTCGTTGGCGTTTCCGGTAGGACCGGCTTCGTACAGGACACCGACCGAACCCGAGGACAGCTGCACCATGTCGGAGTACGCGGCGTCACCACTCCACACCAGTGTGCCCGCGGCGTTGCCCTGCCAGTTGGCACCCTCGTCGAACGAGGACCGCACGACCAGTTCCTTACGACGGTCGCAAACCGACGGCCCGGCGAACAGGAGCCGGTTGTACTTGCCCGCCTGGTCGGTCGCGGTCATCCGGGCGGTCGAGGCCTGCACGACCGGCGTGATCAGATCCTCTTCGTAGGTGAACTTCGTGGAGAAGGTCGCCCCGCCGTCGGAACTGATCGCGGAACCGCGGTTCTTCGCGCCGCCGTCGAGGCATTTGTTGCCGTTGTTGGCCTGGTTGCGGGCGGCCGCGTAGATCCGGCCGTCGACCAGTTCGGTCACGCTGATCTCCTGCGGGTTCAACGCGGACGTCGCCGGAGTGTCGGTGGCGCCGCGTTTCCAGGTGACACCCTGGTCGTCGCTGTAGATGAGCGCGCCGCTGTTCTTGCCGCCGGTGGTGTAGCTCATCCCGGCGACGATCCGGCCGGCGTGCGCACCGCGGGTCAGCACGATGCCGTGTGACGGGCCGGTCGCGAGCCATTCCGGTGCCGTGCTGAACCCGAGCTGCGTGGTCAGCACCTTCGGCGGGGCCCAGGTCTTGCCGTTGTCGTCGCTGATCGAGACGCGCGGAACCCGGTTGCAGTCAGGGTTCTTGACGCATTCCATCACCGAGAGCAGCACGATCCGCCCGGTGGACGGGATCACGATCGGTGTCGGGTTTCCTTTGGTGTCACCGAAACCTTCGATGACGACCTGGGGAGCGCTCCAGGTCTTGCCGTTGTCGGTGGAGCGCTTGACGACGAGGTCGATGTCGCCGCGGTCGTTGCAGAACGTGGCGCCGCCGTTGCGGCCTTCGGCGAACGCGAGCAGGTTTCCGTTGCCCGCCTTGACGACGGCGGGGATTCTGAAGCAGTCGTAACCTTCTGTTTTCTCCTTGTATACCAAGGTGTTGCCGACCGCGGCCGCCGAGAGCTGCTCGGCGGGACCAGCGGCGGCGAGGGATGTGGCCGGTGAAGCGCCGACCGCCGCGGTGGCGACGAGGGCCGCGAACAGGCCCCGTGCGACACGGGAGATCTTCATGGGAGTGCTCCATCCTGGACTCAGTTCCGGTGACGGGCACCAGCCTCCTTCGCCGTCATACAAGACTCGTACAAGCCGCGTTGCGCAGGCGGCGATGGAGCTGACACTTTGGCGAGAAAGTGCTTCCCGGCGTTCCGCACGGCTTGCCAGCATGTTCCGCTGGTCAGGCGGGTCGTGAGTGGCTACGAGTGTTAGAACACTTGTTGCCACTCACGAGCCACCCACCCAAGCCGCGTCCGCAACTACCGCCATCTGTCGACAGCAATGCCACTGACTTAAGCTCGACTCAAGATCATCATTACCCTGGATGACTGGCATGCCACGCTCCGTGGCGACTCGGGTGTGGGTGCCAGGTGTGGCCAGTGCAGCCGCTTCTGG
>NZ_DASYMU010000075.1:0-13496 GCF_036008905.1 Amycolatopsis sp.
GTCGCCGCCGGCGCAGCGCTGAAGGTGCGCGACGCCGGCGAGAGGTGCCCGCACGGTCTGGTCGGTGGGCGTGAAGTCGATCGCGTTCTTCACCCCGCTGTCGCCGTTGTCGGCGTGGATCCCGGCGGAGTAGACCTGCTGACCGGCCGCGAAGGGCAGGCCGATCGCCGGGAAGGGCGCCGCCTCGGCGGCGGCGGGCAGTCCCAGCATCACTCCGGCGAGGAGGGCCGCCACGGAACCGGCGGCGCCGAAGCGCGCCTGAATCTTCGTCACTCTGAGCTCTCCCTACCATGCAGGGTTCACCCATTTGGAGGTAACCCGATTGAGCGCACAGTAAGCCATATGGAGCACACGCAGAACACACAAAGATTTATTACCAGTTACCAGATAGCTGTCAGCCACCAAGCGGGTACGGCGAGCTAATTGCCCGACTCGCCGCGCCAGCGCGCGAGACGACCCGCGCGGTCGACGGCCCGTAGCCGCAGTTCAGCGGTGTTGCGGGAAGATTCGGTGGTGACGACCAGCAGCTGGTCGAGCTCTTGCAGCCGCGTGGTCTTGAGCGGGGTGAACCCGGCGCCGGCCCGGACGATGAGGCTCACCGTCGCGCCTTCGGGCAGCCGGAGCTCGGACAGGTAGACACCGTGCATCTTCGACCCCTGCTGGATCCGCACCTGGAGCAGTTCGGCTCCCAGCTCGTCCAAGGGCGCGGCGTCGACCTCGATCTCCTTGGGACCGCCGTCACCGGAGAGCTTGAGCCACTTCGCCAGCGGCCCCAGCGTCGCTCCCTGCAGCAGCGTCAACACGATGACCAGCACGAACACCGCGTCGACCAGCCGCTCGGCACCGGGCAGCTGCTGGCCGAGCGGGATCATCGCGAGCACGATCGGCACCGCCCCGCGCAACCCCGCCCAGGACAGGAACACCTGTTCTCGCCACGGCATCTTGAACGGCGCCATCGAGATCAGCACCGAAACCGGCCTGGCGAGCAGCAGCACCACCGCCCCGGCGACCAGCCCCGGCACGATCGATTCCAGCAGCCGCTGCGGCGACGCGAACAGCCCGAGCAGCACGAACAGCCCGATCTGGGCCAGCCAGCCGAGGCCTTCCGCGAACGACAGCGTGTCCGAGCGGTGCGGAAGCTTCGAGTTTCCGAGCACCAGCGCGGCGACGTAGGTGGCGAGCAACCCGGACGCGTGCGCGAACTGACCGCTCGAGTATGCGAGCACGCACACCGCCACGGTAGCCACCGGGTACAGGCCGGTGGCCGGGAGCGCGGCCCGGCGCAGCGCGGCGGCCCCCACCCAGCCGAAGAACAGCCCGATCGCCAGCCCGATCCCGAGTTCGTAGACGATCAGCAGCGGCAACGTCCAGTCCACTGTGGTCCCACCGGCCAGCACGACGACGGCGATGTACGCGGGCGCGTCGTTGATCCCGGATTCGAGTTCCAGCGCGCCGACGATCTTCTTCCCGACGCCGAGCGTGCGCAGCACGGAGAACACCGCGGCGGCATCGGTGGACGCGAGCACCGCCCCCCACAGCAGCGCCATCCGCCAATCGAGGCCCAGCAGGTAGTGCAACGCGGTGCCGGTGATCGCGATACTGACCCCGACGGCCACTGTGGACAGTGCGATTCCCACGCCCAGTGAGGGTTTGACCGCCTGCCACCGGGTGGTCAGGCCACCTTCGGTCAGGATCATGACCAGTGCGGCCAAACCGAGAGACTCGGTCAGTGTGGGATTTTCGAACTGGACGCCGAATCCGGCCTCACCTATCAGGACACCGATCGCCAGGTACAGCAACAGTGACGGCAGGCCGAGGCGGGTGGAGATCCGGACGGCCAGTACGGCGACGAGCAGAACCGCACCACCCGTACCCAAAACGAGCGGAAGCTGATCCATTTCGCCTCCAGTCCCGATCGCCCTGTGAGGACTCAGGATAGTGACGAGACGCCGGTCACCCGTTAGTGCACTAGGAAAACTCGGACAACTCGACACCGAGGCGACCGAAAGGCTCCCGCGCGGCGGGCAGGATCCGTACCGCCCGGTGCTCGTCACGGCTCACCCAGCCCGCCGCGACAGCACGCGAAAGTACTGACGCGGGAACGGCTCCGGCGAGATGCTCGCGTCGCTCTGTCCAATCGAGACAGTCACGCAGCAGCGGCCGCCGGGTACCCGCGGGGACTTCGACGCCGAGCTCCCCCAACACGTCCCGGCCGTGTCCGGTCAACGCGAGACCGTCGCCCGAGTCGACCATGCCGGTGCGCAGCATCCCGTCTCGCAACGCGACTCCGACCGTCCCGGCCAGGTGGTCGTAACAGGTCCGCGCGTACTCGAGTTTCCTGACCCGCAACGACGAACGCAGCCCGCTGACCGGACGGTGTCCGGCGTGCTGGGCCAAATGCTCGATCAGTTCGGCCACCCGGGGGTCGGCGATCCGCACGTAGTTGTGCCGTCCCTGCTTGACACTCGCGACGAAACCCGCGTCCCGCAACCGCGAAACATGCTCACTGGCCGTCGACGCCGCGACGCCCGCCGCGCGGGCGAGCTCGCCCACGGTCCACGCGCGGCCGTCCAGCAGGGCCAGGCACATCGCCGCCCGGCTGGGATCGGCCAGCACGGCGGCGACCTCGGCCAGTGCGATCGTCTCCATCAGTCCAAACTAGAGGACCGACGCGTCGGCGCACGCCGAACTGTGTCATACAAGAGAAGAACCGTGTCATACAAGAACTGTCACAGCCCGGCGAGGAACTTCGCGGTCACCGGCAGCGCTGGCGTCGACGAGTTCGAGCCCTCCAGCAGCACCGCGAACGCCACATCGCCCTTGTAGCCGACGAACCAGCCGTTGGCCTTGCTCAGGTCGGAGTCGCTGAACTGGGCCGTCCCGGTCTTCCCGGCGACGTTCCCGCTGCCGCGCAACGCCGTCGCCGTACCGCCGGAAACGACCTCGGCCATCATCTTCCGCAGCGCGCTGGTGACCCCGCCCGGCGGCGCGCTGTATTTCGTCGTCACCGTGGTGTCGATGCCGTGCCACAGCTTCGGCGTGATCGTCTTGCCGGAAGCGGCGGTGGCGGCCATCAGGGCCGCGCCGAACGGGCTGACCTGCACGGTCCCCTGGCCGATGCCGTCCTCGACCTGCTCGGTCTTGCTCCCTTCGGCCTCCACCTTGCCGGTCTCGGTGGGGATGCCCGGGATGTCGAAGTCCGCGTTCAGCCCGAACTGGTCCGCCGCCTGCTTCAAGCCGGTCGGCGAGAGATCCGACGCCAGCTTCGCGAACGTCGTGTTGCAGGAAACGGCGAACGCGCCGTGCAGCGGCAACGGCTGCTTCTCGAAACCGGCGTTCTTGATCGTGCGGGCGCCGATCTGCGCCGAACCCGGGCATTCCAGCACGGTGTCCGCGGTGACGCCGCTCTGCTGCATCGCGGCGGCCGCGGTGACGATCTTGAACGTCGAGCCGGGGGCGTACAGTCCGCTGAGTGCCTTCGGGGTGTCACCGGCCGCCGCGTTCTGCGCCACGGCGAGGATATCACCGGTCGAGACCGAGATCGCGACGATCATCGCGGAGCCCTGGGCGCCGTTCACCGCGGCCTGCGCCGCCGCCTGCGTCTTGACGCTCAGCGAAGACGTCAGCGGCTTGGCCTCGGTGCCTTGCTTGCCGAACAGGACGTCGATCGGCTTGCCCGACGCGTCGACCCGGGTGATCGAGAAGGACGAACCCGAAGCCGTCCCCTGCTCCTGCGCGACCTTGCGCAACCCCGCCTGGAGCAGCGGTGCGGGGTTTCCCTCGGCGGCCTGGAACGCCCCGGTGACCAGGGGCTTGCCGTCACGGTCGACCACGGCGGGCTGCTCGGACACCGTGCCGATGGCCAGTTTCTGCCCGGCTTCGAGCTTCGGGTTCACCAGCGCGGGCGTCCAGTGCACCTGCCAGTTCTGGCCGTTGCGGACCAGGTCCATGGTGTTGTCGTAGGTCCACGCCTCGGACGCGCTGAACGTCCAGGTCATCTTGAACGTGCCGGTCGTCTTCGTCGACTCGGCCGCCGCCGGGGCGACCTGGGCCAGGGTGGCCACGAGCTTGCCCGGCTTGAGCGCCGCGTTGGCCTCGGTCAACGCCGCCTGCGCGGCCACCACATCGTCGGTCACCGCCGCGGCACCGGCCAGGTAGTTGTCCGAGAACGACTTCAGGAAGGTCGTGGCGATTTCGGTGGGCCCGGGCGCGGGCTTCGCGCCGGCCGCCGGCGCGCCCTCTTGGGATACCGCCTCCGGCGTCGAACCCGTGTTGAGCACCAGGATCGCGGCCACCAGAACGGCGACAAGCGCGAACGCGCTTCCACCGAGGACCCACTTCTTCCGGGCAGGATTCACTTTTTCGTACTCCCCCAAGCTCAGACGCGTAGATCGCGCACCCGGCCAAGCTTGCCGATTCCCCAGCCCGCGAGACCTCCCCTGGCGAGAGAGTAACAAACCCGAAGCACTTTCGTGATCCGTTTCCGGCGGCTCATTCCGGTGGCATGAACGGACCTTTCATCTCGGCTTTTGAGATGAAAGGTCCGTTCATGCCAGTTTTTCCGGGACGAACTATGCCTTGGCGACCAGCACGGTAACCTTGACGCCTTCGCCGACGGTCCCCGCGGACCCGCCTTCGACCTCGCCGTAGGACACCGAGACGGCCAGCGTCTCCGCGGCGATGAACTTCTCGTGTGCCTGCGCCGCCTCGACGACCTCGACCGGGGCGTCGACGGTCAGGTCGATCCGGTCCGCGACGTCCAGACCGGCGTCACGCCGGGCCTGCTGCACGACCCGCACGAGGTCGCGAGCGAGCCCTTCGGCCGCCAGTTCCGCGCTGACGTCGGTGTCCAGCAGCACCAGGCCGGACCCGCCGGGCAGTTCCACCGCCGCGCCCGAGTCCTTCGCGACCAGCTTCCGCTCGTACTCGCCGTCGACCAGCTCGATCCCGGCCGCCACCACGCCGCTTTCCGACGTCGTCCAGTTGCCGGACTTGACCGCCTTGATCACGTGCTGCACGTCCTTGCCGAGCCGCGGCCCGGCGGCCCGCGCGTTCACCACGACCTCGAATCCGCCGTGCGCGGCGACGTCGGTGGTCAGCTCGACCTCCTTGACGTTCACCTCGTCCCGGATGATGTCGCTGAACGGCAGCAGCGTCTCCGCGTCGGGCGCGGCCACCAGCAGCCGTGCCAGCGGAAGCCGCACGCGCAGCTTGTTCGCCTTGCGCAGGGACAGCGCCGACGACGCGACCTGGCGCACCCTGTCCATCGCCGTGACCAGCGCGGCGTCGGCGGGCAGCTCGTTGGCGTTCGGCCAGTCGGTGAGGTGCACCGAACGGCCACCGGTGAGCCCACGCCACACGACCTCGGTGGTCAGCGGCAGCAGCGGCGCCGCGACCCGCGAAGTCACTTCGAGCACGGTGTGCAGCGTGTCGATCGCGTCCTGGTCACCCGCCCAGAACCGGTCGCGCGAGCGGCGCACGTACCAGTTCGTGAGCACCTCGAGGAACTCGCGGACGATGCCCGCGGCACCCGCGATGTCGTAGGTGTCCATCGCGAACTGGACGTCTGTCACCAGTTCGTGCGTCTTCGCGAGGACGTACCTGTCGAGGACGTTCTGCGAATCCGTCCGGTAGTTGCCCTCCTTGCCGTCCGCGTTCGTGTACAGCGCGAGGAAGTAGTACGAGTTCCACAGCGGCAGCACGGCTTGGCGCACCGAGTCGCGGATGCCCTTGTCGGTGACGACGAGGTTCCCGCCGCGCAGGATCGGGCTCGCCATCAGGTACCAGCGCATCGCGTCGGAGCCGTCGCGGTCGAAGACCTCGTTGACGTCCGGGTAGTTGCGCAGGGACTTGGACATCTTCTGCCCGTCCGAGCCCAGCACGATGCCGTGCGAGATACAGGCCCGGAACGCCGGGCGGTCGAACAACGCCGTCGCCAGCACGTGCAGCAGGTAGAACCAGCCGCGGGTCTGGCCGATGTACTCGACGATGAAATCGCTCGGGTAGTGGTGCTCGAACCATTCGGCGTTCTCGAACGGGTAGTGCACCTGCGCGTACGGCATCGAGCCGGAGTCGAACCAGACGTCGAGCACCTCGGGCACGCGCCGCATGGTCGCGTTGCCGCTCGGGTCGTCCGGGTTCGGCCGGGTCAGGTCGTCGATGAACGGCCGGTGCAGGTTGTCCAGCCGCACACCGAAATCGCGCTCCAGCTCGTCGAGCGAGCCGTAGACGTCGGTACGCGGGAAGTTCGGGTCGTCCGACATCCACACCGGGATCGGCGTGCCCCAGTAGCGGTTGCGGGAGATCGACCAGTCACGGGCGTTCTCCAGCCACTTGCCGAACTGGCCTTCCTTCACGTGCTCCGGGTACCAGGTGATCTGCTGGTTGAGCTCGACCATCCGGTCCTTGAACTGCGTGACCGCGACGAACCACGACGAAACGGCGCGGTAGATCAGCGGGTTGCGGCAGCGCCAGCAGTGCGGGTACGGGTGCTCGTAGGTCTCGTGGCGCAGCAGCACCGCGCCCTGGCTCGCCGCGGAACCGGTGCCGTTCTTGAGATCCTTGATGATGTTCGGGTTCGCGTCGAACACCTGCTGGCCTTGGTAATCCGGCACGGACGCGTCGAACTTGCCCTGCGAGTCGACGGGCGTGACCGGGACGATGCCGGCCGCGTCGGTGACGACCTTGTCCTCTTCACCGTAGGCGGGCGCGATGTGGACGGCGCCCGTGCCGTCTTCGGTGGTGACGTAGTCCGCGGACAGCACGCGGTGCGCGCCTTCCTGCCCGACGAAGTACGGGAACGGTGGGACGTAACGGGTTCCGAGCAGCTCGGCGCCGACGTAGCGCGCGACGACAGGTGGCTCCTCGCCGAGTTCCTTGCTGTAGGCGCCAACGCGGGCCTCGGCGAGCAGGAACCGCTTGCCGTCGTGCTCGACGACGACGTACTGGACCTCGGGATGCACGGCCGTGGCGAGGTTGGACGGCAGCGTCCACGGCGTCGTCGTCCAGATGAGGAGGTACGTGCCGTCGAGGTCGTTTCCGTTGCCCTCCAAGCGGAATCCGACCGTGACGGCCGGGTCCTGGCGGCTGCGGTAGACGTCGTCGTCCATCCGGAGTTCGTGGTTGGACAGCGGGGTCTCGTCACGCCAGCAGTAGGGCAGGACGCGGTAGCCCTCGTAGACGAGTCCCTTGTCCCACAACTGCTTGAACGCCCACAGCACCGACTCCATGTAGGTCACGTCGAGCGTTTTGTAGTCGTTGTCGAAGTCGACCCAGCGCGCCTGGCGGGTGACGTACTCCTCCCACTCGCCGGTGTAGCGCAGCACGGACTCGCGGCAGGCGTCGTTGAACCTGTCGATGCCCATCTCGTCGATCTCGGCCTTCTCGGTGATCCCGAGCTGCCGCATGGCTTCCAGCTCCGCGGGCAGGCCGTGGGTGTCCCAGCCGAAGCGGCGCTCAACCCGCTTGCCACGCATGGTTTCGTAGCGCGGCACCAGGTCCTTCACGTACCCGGTGAGCAGGTGGCCGTAGTGCGGCAGGCCGTTGGCGAACGGCGGGCCGTCGTAGAAGACGAACTCGTTGCTGCCGCTGGGCCCGGCTTCGCGGGCTTCGACGCTGGCCTGGAAGGTGCGATCCGACTCCCAATACGCCAGCACGGCCTCTTCCAGCTTCGGAAACGACGGCTGCGACGGGACCTGTCCGGTCGCTTCGTCGCCGAACTGAGCCTTGGGGTACATCGGTGCGCTCCTCGCGGTTCGTCGCTCTCGTATGAGACCACCGGCGAAGGGCCGGCGATCCACACGGGGACGAGACGCCGCCGTCACCGGCCACGTTCCGCGGTACCACCCCGCTTGCCCGCGATGTCGCTGCGGGCCACTCGTTCAACGGCTGTCACGGGCCGTACCCGTCCGGTTCTACTGGGGGCTCACGCCCGGTTCTTCCGGAGGCTCCCCGGTGATGGCCGGATCAGCGCCTGTCTGTCTCCAGGTTAACGCGCCGCGTCAAAGCCATTTGCAACGACCTGCCGCCCGATCGCGTGACCCCGCTTTTGTATCCAGTCCCGGCCGGTCGCCATCTGTCGACAGATGGCGATCTCTCAGTTCCTAAGAGATCACGAGATGTCGACATCTCGCGGGGTTACTTGGTCTTGGCTCGGTGTTTCGCGGAGAGCTTCGCGTCGGGGCCACAGCGGACGCACGGGGTGAAGCCGAGCTGGCGGGCTTCGGCGATCTCGATGGGGATCGTGTCGCGGTCGGCCAGCCAGACGCACTCGACGAGGTGGTAGCGCGGGTACTCGTCGACGACGACCACCTGGTCCTCGAGTTCCGAGACGATCAGCAGATCGGCCGCGGCCGTCTCCTCTTCACCGGGATCCCCGGCGTCATCCTTCGCGCGGACAGGCGCGGCTTCGGCGGGCTCATCGTCCTTGGTGTCCTCTTCCGGGACCGGCACGATGATCGCCGTCGCCGACGAGTCGAGGTCACCGGCGGAAGGCATCAGCTCGGTCTGCTCGGCGACAGGCGGCTTCTCCGCCTCCGGCAGTTCACCGGCGACCGTCTCCTCGTCGACAGCTTCGTCCTTGTCGGCGGAATCGTCGGAATCGGCCGTTTCCGGCTCGGCTTCCGCGGCGGGCTTTTTGCGGCGCCGCCGCAGCCAGTCGATCAGCAGGATCAATCCGGCCAAAACCGACAGGACCACGGAAACCCAAGCCCAGACAGTGTTGGCCGTCAGCAGTGCGGTGACCAGCAGTCCGAGCGCGGCCAGCACGAGTACGAGGACGATGTAGAGCACGGTGAATTACAGCACGGACGGCAAACAAAAACGGTTCCGACCCTCCCACTGGGAGTGTCGGAACCGTCTCAGTCCGTATTGATCACCTACCGAGGAACCGGTACTAGCCGGCTTCGGCCCGCGGGCCGAACGAGTAGCCCTGACCACTGCTGCCGGCATTGCCACTTCCGGTGCCGGTCGTCGACGAGTTCGACGAAGCGGCTGCCGAGGCCGGGGCCGCGGACCCCCTGTCGTCGAGCTCGCGGAGCTGGGACTCGAGGAAGCCACGCAGACGAGTGCGGTATTCCCGCTCTATCGTGCGCAACTCTTCGATCCGCTTGTTCAGCGTGCCCTTTTCCGCGTTCAGGCTGTTCATCGTCTCGGTGTACTTGCGCTGAGACTCGCGCTCCATCGTGGTCGCCTTGTCGCGCGCCTGGCGCTCCAAGGTTTCCGCCCTGGTCCTGGCGTCGTTCAACATGGTCTCCGCACGCGTACGCGCTTCGTTGACCATGGAGTCCGACTTCGATCGGGCATCGGAGAGCAACTGCTCGGACTTGGTCCGGGCCTCCGCGAGCATGCCGTCGGACTCGGTCTTGGCTTCCGCCGTGAGCCGGTCGGCCATTTCCTGGGCAAGTCCCAGCACCTTGGCGGCCTGAACATTCGGCTCGCCGTTGTCCGCACCCACCATCGGGTGCGACTGGGTCTGTTCGAGGGCCGACGCTGGAGGCGGCACCGGGGCCAACCTGCGGCTCGGCTCCTCTCGCATCGGAGGCGGCGGAGGAGCGTTGGAGACGCTCACCTTCGCCGACTCGAGCTCGCCACGGGTGGACTCGAGCTCGGCATCGAGCTGTTCCACCTGCTGACGCAGCTCGTTGTTGTCCTCGATCAGCCTGGCAAGTTCGGTCTCCACCAAGTCGAGGAACGCATCTACCTCGTCCTCGTTGTAGCCCCTTTTGCCAATAGGAGGCTTGCTGAACGCGACGTTATGCACGTCAGCGGGGGTCAACGACATCAGATCACCTCACGCACTCCATGGCCTGCAGGTCAACCCGGGTTCCCCGATCCATCACCCGGGCATGGCAAGTTGCATCGCTATGAACACAACCAACAGCAGAACCATAATCGATAAGTCCAGTCCGACGCCGCCAATCCGCACCATCGGGATGATCCGCCGGACCAATCGGACCGGCGGGTCCGTCACTGTGTAGATGGTCTCCAGCGTTACCGCAACCCCTCCGGCGGGGCGCCATTCACGCGCAAACGCGCGAACGAGCTCAATGACGACACGTGCTGTAAGCAAAAGCCAGAACGCAAACAGGACGTACCAGACGACAAGCCAGACCGCTTCCACACGTTCACTCTGCCATGGGTCGGCTGGAAACACGCAGCCGGATGGGCGTGTTCGCCTCCGGGAGTCGAATTTCTCACTCCCGGGAACCCGCTCCGGCTCAGTTACGGAGGAACAGACCGCCCTCGGCGATACGGCGTCGATCCTCGGCGGTCACGTCCACATCGGGTGGTGAGAGCAAGAACACCTTGTTGGTGACCTTGTCCATCGACCCGCGCAGCGCGAACGCGAGCCCGGCCGCGAAGTCCACGAGACGCTTGGCGTC
This sequence comes from Amycolatopsis sp., assembly GCF_036008905.1. Classification (GTDB taxonomy): domain Bacteria; phylum Actinomycetota; class Actinomycetes; order Mycobacteriales; family Pseudonocardiaceae; genus Amycolatopsis. Next base: position 10,383 of record NZ_DASYMU010000075.1, read on the forward strand.
CGCGTTGTCCATCTCGGTGAGATTCATGATCACCGGGATGCCTTCGCGGTAGTGCTCGCCGATCGCCCGTGCCTCTAAGTAGTTGGTCGGGTGCAGTGTGGTGATCCGGCTCAGCGGGTCTCGCACCGGCGGCCTCGCCTGCTCCGGAACAGTGCGCAACCGGGCCACGGGATCCGGTTGCCGATCCACGGCCAACGCGCCGTGTACGGCGGACTCAGGGGCCAGCGGGGCCCGGGTACGGGCGCGCACGGGAGGTTCGTCGTCGAACTGATCCGCCGCGCGATAACGTCCCCTCGTCCGCGCCGGCTGCTCTTCGTAGTCGTACTCGTCCTCGTCGGCATAGCCGCGCCGATAGTCGTCGTCGAGGTCGTACCCGTCCTCATCAGCGGGAACCATCCCGAAGTAGGCCTTCAGCTTCTGCAGCGCGCTCATGCCTTCTCCCTAGCCGTAGCCGCTCCCCGCACCGTGCTACCCGGCTCGGCGCGAAAGCAATCACAGTGCATACGAACAGCGCCGCCGGGCGAACTCCCTAAGGCGAGGCTAAACCGCGCCCGCCGAGCAGCGCGGTTCCGACACGCACACAGGTCGAGCCGTGCGTGATCGCCTGTTCAAGATCACGGCTCATCCCGGCGGAGAGTTCACCCGCGTCCGGAAAATCTTCGCGGAGTCCGGCACTCGCTTGGGCAAGTCGCCCGAACGCACTATCAAGGTCGGATCCGAGGGGCGCCACGGCCATCAGGCCCCGAATCCGTAGTTCACCCGATCGAGCGACATGATCAGCCAGGGAATTCACCTCGGCGAGGGCACAGCCGCCACGGGCGGGATCGCCGTCGAGGCTCACCTGAAGCAGGACGTCGAGCGGCCTCTCCCGATCCCCGTGGTCGCGCGCGGCGTGGACGCCTTTCGCGAGGGCGTCGATGAGCCGGGCGGAGTCGACGGATTGGATCTCATCCGCCCAGCGCGCGACCGAACGGGCCTTGTTGCGCTGGAGCCTGCCGACCATGTGCCAGCGGAGGGTGGCTTCGGGGCGGAGCTTGGCGACCTCGTCGACCTTCTCCGACGCTTCCTGGTCCTTGTTCTCGGCGAGGTCGTGCACACCGAGATCGGCCAGCAAAGCGGCGTCGAGCGCGGGGAACGTCTTCGTCACGGCGAGTAACCGGACGGTGTCGCGCGCGCGTCCCGCCGCGGCACAGGCGGCGGCGATCCTCGCTTCGACGGCCGCGAGCGCTTCGGCAAGCTCCGCGCGCCGGGCGTCGGTCACGGCTCGACCCAGGTGACGGCCGCGATGCGGCCGGTCTTCCCGTCGCGCCGGTAGCTGAAGAGTGTCTTGTCCTCGACCGTGCAGCGCGGGTCGACGCCGATCTTGCCGACGCCCAGATCCGCGAGCTGACGCCAGAGGCCGGCCTTGAGATCCAGCCCCGGTGTTCCCTTGCGCGTGCGGCAGGCGCTGCCGGGGAGGTGCTTTTCGACGTCGGCGGCCATCGCGGCGGGCACCTCGTAGCACTCACCGCAGATCGCGGGCCCGAGCAGCCCTTCGATCCGGTGCGTCTCGGCGCCCACGGACCGCATGGCCTCCAGCGTCGCCGGCACCACCCCGACCCGCGCGCCGACCCGGCCCGCGTGCACCGCGGCGACGACCCCCGCGACGGGGTCGGACAGCAGGATCGGGACGCAGTCGGCCACGAGCACCGCCACGGCGAGGCCGGGTTGAGCCGTCACCAACGCGTCGGTCATCTCGGCGGGACCCGGCTCGGAGCCGTCGACGACCGTGGCCGTGCGGCCGTGGACCTGTTCCATCCAGGCCACTTTGGACACCCCGAGCTCGGTGGTGAGGCGTTTGCGGTTGGCTTCGACGTCGGCGGGCTCGTCCCCGACGTGATCCCCCAGGTTGAACGTGTCGTACGGCGGCCGTGACGCGCCGCCTGCCCTGGTCGTGACCACCCGACGAACCCGCAAGATCCGGCCCTCCACTCACCCGTGTTGCTCCCCCCTCGGAGCCTATCCACCCGCTCGATGCCGCCGTCACCCCAGGCGCCCCACCAGCCCCACAACCGGAGGATCAAGGGAGCTTTACTACCGCAAAACGATAGTAAAGCTCCCACGCTCCCGCCTTTACGGCCGGAAGGTGAGAGGGGTTCGGGTTTCGCACGGGCGTGGAGCGCAGAAAAACGAAAGGGGCCGTTCCCGCGGGAACGGCCCCTTCGAAAGAGCGAACTACCGCCGCATGAACGGGGGAACGTCGACTTCGTCGTCGGACGGGTCGTCGTGGACCGGCAGGGCGCGCCCGGGCAGGCTGCCCTGCGGCGCGGGGGTGCCGCCGCGGTTCGGGTAGCCGCCACGACCGGCCGCGCTGCCCTGCGGCAGGCCGCCGGACATCGAGCCGTTGCCGCCCGTCGAGCCCACCGGGGTGTGGCGCGGCGGGGCGACGGGGTAGCCGTTGCGGGTGTGGTCGCCGGCGGTGCCGGTGTTCTGCTGGCTCTGGACCGGCGTGGCGCCGGTGCCGACGTGCCCGGAGCTCGCCGTCGCGGTGGAGCCGCGCGAGCCGGTGCCGAAGGTCGACGGGTCGATCTTCTTGTGCGTCGGCGCGCCGTCGTCGAACCCGGCGGCGATGACGGTCACGCGGACCTCGTCGCCGAGCGAGTCGTCGATGATCGTGCCGAAGATGATGTTGGCGTCCGGGTGGGCGGACTCCTGCACCAGCGACGCGGCTTCGTTGATTTCGAACAGGCCCAGATCCGAACCACCCGCGATCGAAAGCAGTGCGCCATGCGCACCATCCATGGAGGCTTCGAGGAGCGGCGAGTTGATCGCCTTCTCGGCGGCCTGGATGGCCCTGCCTTCACCGCGTGCGCTCCCTATACCCATCAACGCACTGCCCGCCCCCGACATCACACTCTTGACGTCGGCGAAGTCGAGGTTGATGAGCCCGGGAGTGGTGATGAGGTCGGTGATGCCCTGGACACCGGACAGCAGCACCTCGTCGGCGGAGCGGAAAGCGTCCATCAAGGACACTCCGATGTCGCCGAGCTGCAGCAGCCGGTCGTTGGGGATGACGATCAGCGTGTCGCACTCGTTGCGCAGCTGCTGGATACCGTCTTCGGCCTGCTTGCCGCG
>NZ_DASYMU010000076.1:0-10168 GCF_036008905.1 Amycolatopsis sp.
GCACGGGGTGGTGGCCGCGGTCGCCGGGGTGGTCGTGGGGCGGTGCGTGCTGTCTTTCTGTTGCGCGCGTGGGGTTCCCTCGGCTCGGCCTGCCGGGCTGGGCGCAACTGTCGCTGGGTCGGTGCCGATTGTGGTCGCGGCTGCCGTATTCGTGGTGGCGGCGGGCGTGGCGAGCTTGGCGCCGGGTTTGCCTTGGTGGCGTGGCGTTCTGGCCGTGGCCGTGGGCTATCTGGTGGCGGGCGTGCTGCTGGCGCGCTGTGTCCGTCGGCTCGGCGGTATCACCGGGGACGTGCTGGGTGCCTGCGTCGAGGTCGGCGCGGCCGCCGCGCTGGTCGCGCTGAGCTCGTAACCTCCGCCATCTGTCGACAGATGGCGATCTCTTAGGAACTGAGAGATCACGTTATGTCGACATCTCGCAGGGCGGTGGCGAGGGCAGTGAGGAAGGAGTCGGTGGTGGGGTGGTCGCGGACGGCGAGGCGTAGGTGGGTGGTGTCGAGGCCGGGGAAGGTGTCGCCGCGGCGGACGGCGAAGCCGGATTCTCGTAGGCGGAGGCGGACCTTGTCGGCTTCCGGCAAACAAATCAAGACGAACGGAGCGCGCGGGTCGCCTAGGACTTCGATGCCGAGGGTGCGCAGGCCGGAGACCAGGTAGGCGCGGTCGGCGACCGCGGCTGAGGCGAGGAGTCCGGCTTCGGCGAGCGCGGCGGGACGGCTGCAGGCGACGACGGCGACGGCGGCCAGAGTCGAGACGGACCAAGGTGGTTGTACCGCACGAAGACGGGCGATGACGGCAGGATCGGCGAGGACATAGCCAGCTCGCAGGCCGGCGATACCCCAGGTCTTGGTGAGGCTCCGGATCACGATCACGCCCGGAAGTGCCTGCGAGGCAAGGCTTTCCGGCTCGCCAGGCACGGCGTCGAGGAAAGCCTCGTCGACGACCAGCAGCCGCCCCGGACGGATCAACGCACGCAGCGCGGCAGCGGGATGCAACACCGAAGTCGGGTTCGTGGGATTGCCGACGAAGACGAGATCGGCCTCCTCCGGTACCAATTCGGGCCGCAGCACGAAATCGCCCGACAGAACCACCCGATGCACCGAGTGACCAGCAGCCCGCAACGCCGCTTCCGGCTCGGTGAACTGCGGATGCACCACAACGGCGAACCGCGGCTTGAGCGCAGTGGCCAGCAGAGTGAACGCTTCAGCGGCACCAGCGGTGACCAGTACCTCATCGACAGCACGCCCGTGCCGGACGGCGACAGCCGCAGCGGCGGCGGAGGAATCGGGATAGGCGGCCAAGTCGTCCAAAGCGGCGGCCAACTCCGCCCGCAGCCAAGCCGGAGGCACCGGCAGCCGGACGTTCACCGCCAGATCCACCAGTCCCTCGCCGACCTCCCGATCCCCGTGATGCTGCAGGTCGAAGTCAGACACGGTCGCGTACCAAGGCCGCGTGCGCGTGTACCGCGGCCGCGAACCGGCTGGCCAGCTCCGGATAGCCCGCCCAGTGCACATGCAGGTAGGACGCGTGCAGCGACGGCGTCGCGAAGCCTTCCGGTTTCCGGTCCCAGCCCCAGGCTGGGGAATCCCCTTGTCCCGGTTGGATTCCCGTGCGGTGGAACTCGTGGCCGGTGACGCGCTGGCCGTTCGCGGCGAGCACGTTGTCCGAAAGGGACACTGCTTTGCGGTAGCCGAGTTTGCCGCGTTTGGTCATCACCGCGGCGGCCTCCACCGCGCCGACCATCGGCAATCCGTCCAATTCCCGGCACAGGTACAACAGCCCCGCGCATTCGGCGACCACGGGCATGCCGCGTTCGATCGCCCCCGCGACTTCGGCGCGCAACGCCGCGTTCCCGGACAGCTCGGCGGCGTGGACTTCCGGGAAGCCGCCGCCGAAATACAACCCCGCGCAATCCTCCGGCAAGTCCTGTTCCCGCAACGGATCCACGTCGACGACGTCGACCCCGGCCGCGGCGAGCAGCTCGACAGTTTCGGTGTAGCGGAAGGTGAACGCCTGCCCGGCGGCCGCCGCGATCACCGCGCGCGGGCCTTCGTACGAGACCTCGGCATGCGGATCCCAGGCGCTCCCGGAAAGTGTCGGCGCTTTCCTGGCGACGCGGACGACGGCGTCCAGGTCGACGCCGTCGGAGATCCACTCGGCGAGCTTCGGCAGGATGCGCTGCGCGTCGGCGTCGCGCTCCCCGACCGGAACCAAACCGAGGTGACGGCTGGGTGCGTGGATCTCGTCAGAGCGCCGCAGCGCGCCGAGCAGCGGGACGCCGGTGGCCTCCAGCGCGGTGACGATCTCGTCCTCGTGCCGCCGCGAGCCCAGTTTGTTGAGGATCACGCCCGCGAGCCGCACCCGCGGGTCGTAGTTCGCGAAGCCGAGCACAACGGCGGCGACGCTGCGGCTGGCGGCACTCGCGTCCACGACGAGCACCACCGGCGCGTCGAGCAGCCGGGCCACATGCGCCGTGGACGCGTAGCCCTCGGTGCCCAGAGCGCCGTCGAACAAGCCCATGACGCCTTCGATGACGGCGATGTCCGCGCCCGCGGAACCGTGCAGCAGCAAGGGAACCAGCCGGTCTTCACCTTGCAGAAACGGGTCGAGGTTGCGCGCGGGACGGCCGGTCGCCAACGCGTGATAGCTCGGGTCGATGAAGTCGGGACCTACCTTGTGGCCCGACACCTTCATCCCGCGCGACCGCAGCGCCGCCATCACGCCGGCGGCGATCGTGGTCTTGCCGTGCCCCGAACCGGGCGCGGCGATCACCACCCTCGCTACCATTCGATGCCCCGCTGCCCCTTTTGCCCGGCGTCCATCGGGTGCTTCACCTTGGTCATCTCGACGACAAGATCCGCCGCCTCGATCAGCTTCGGCGGCGCGCTGCGGCCGGTGATGACGACGTGCTGGTGCCCCGGCCGGTTCGTCAGCGCCTCGACGACGTCGTCGACGTCCAGCCAGCCCCATTTCAGCAGGTAGCTGAACTCGTCGAGGACGTAGAAGTCGTGCCGTTCGTCGGCGAGCTGCCGCTTGATCTCGGCCCAGCCCTCACGCGCGTTCGCCGCGTGGTCCTCCTCGGTACCGGACTTGCGCGCCCAGCTCCAGCCCTCGCCCATCTTGTGCCACACCACCGGCCCGCCCTGCCCGGTCTCGTCGTGCAGCGCGCCGAGCGCGCGGAACGCCGACTCCTCGCCGACCTTCCACTTCGCCGACTTCACGAACTGGAACACGCCGATCGACCAGCCCTGGTTCCACGCGCGCAGCGCCATGCCGAACGCGGCGGTGGACTTGCCCTTCATGTCCCCGGTGTGGACGACGAGCAGCGGCCGGTTGCGACGCTGGCGCGTGGTCAGCCCGTCCTGCGGGACGACGTCCGGTTTCCCTTGCGGCATCAGGCGGCCCTTCCCGAAGTCCGCGCGCGCACCGCGCCCGTCAGTGCAGCGCCCATTGAAGAATCAGCCGCGACCTCGCCGAGCGGAACATGTTCCGCACCAAGGCGTGCCGCGAGTTCGGCGGCCAGCCCGAGTCGCATTTTGCCGCTCTCACAGTCCATGACGACCGACGCGACTCCGGTCCCGGCCAGAATCGCCGCCGCGGTATGCGATCGGGCGACCGCGTCGGCACCGCTGGTGGCACGGCCGTCGGTGACGATCACGAGCAGCGGACGTCGTCGCGGATCCCGGATCGACTCGGTCCGAAGCACCTGCGCCGTCTTCAAAAGCCCTTCGGCCAACGGCGTACGTCCGCCCGTCGGCAACGCTTCCAAGCGGGACGCGGCGGCGTCGACACTGATCGTCGGCGGCAGCGCGAGCTCGGCTTCGTCCGCGCGGAACGTCACCAGGCCGACCTTGTCACGACGCTGATAAGCGTCCAGCAGCAACGAAAGCACGGCCGACTTGACCTCGCGCATCCGTGCCCGCGCGCCCATCGATCCCGACGCGTCGACGCAGAACAGGATCAAGTTTCCCTCGCGGCCTTCGCGCAACGCGAAACGGAGATCCTGCGGCCGCAACTCAAGCCCGGCACCGGAACGTCCTCGCGAACGCTGATGCACGGCGGCGGCCCGGACGGTCGCGACCAGATGCGGGCGTCCAGTGTGGACACTCGGCGGCTGGACGCCGATCGTGCGCCCGTTGTCGGTGATCGCGCGCGAACGTCGTCCGTGCGCACCTTCGCCGGTGCCGTCCACGGTGAAAAGCTTTGCACGGTAAGGAGCTCCCGCGCCGACGGTCTTCTGGTTCCCACCGGCGGGACCTTCGGACGACTCGGGCTGCTTACCGTCTCCTTGCGAGTCGGAAGGCTCGGAAGGCGCGTCGGAACCCGAGCCGGGGCCGTCGTCGTCCGGGCCGTCGTCGTCCGGGCCGTCGTCCTCGGGCGGCTGGGCATTCCGCAACGCCTGTTCGAGCTGCTCTTCCTCGATGCCGGGCGCGTCGAACGGGTTGCGCCGGCGTCGATGCGGCAGCGCGAGCCGCGCCGCGACCCGGATGTCGTCGGTGGTCACCTCGTCACGTCCGGACCACGCGGCGTGCGCCACGGCTGTTCGCGCGGTGACGATGTCGGCGCGCATCCCATCGACCTCGAAGGACGCGCAGATCTCCGCGATCTGCCGCAGCGCGTCGTCGGGCAGCTTCACCGACGGCAGAAGTCCTTGCGCGGCCTCGATTTCCGCAGCCAGAGCGGAGTCGGCGCCCGCGTACTCGGCGGCGAAAACCTCTGGATCGGCTTCGTAAGCGAGCCGACGCCGTACGACCTGGACGCGCTGCTCGGGATCACGGCTGGAGGCGACCTCGACGGTCAGCCCGAACCTGTCGAGCAGCTGAGGCCGGAGCTCGCCCTCCTCCGGGTTCATCGTCCCGATCAGCACGAACCGCGCCGCGTGCGACACGGAAACGCCCTCACGCTCCACGGTCGCGCGGCCCATCGCGGCGGCGTCGAGCAGCGTGTCGACCAGGTGGTCGTGCAGCAGGTTGACCTCGTCGACGTACAGCAGCCCGCGATGCGCGGCGGCGAGCAGGCCGGGCTGGTAATCCGTGACGCCTTCGCCGAGCGCGCGCTCCAGGTTCAGCGAGCCGATGACCCTGTCCTCAGCGGCACCGACGGGCAGTTCGACCAGTTTCGCGGGCCGCTTCGACGTCGGCGCGGCGGCAGGGTGCGGACCGTCCGGGCAGCCGGGGTCCGGGCTCGCGGGATCGCACGAGAACCGGCAACCTGCGACGACGGTGACGCTCGGTAGCAGTCCGGCGAGCGCGCGGACCATGGTCGACTTCGCGGTGCCCTTCTCCCCCCGCACCAGCACGCCGCCGATCGCGGGCGAGATGGAGGAAAGGACCAGCGCGAGCCGGAGATCCTGCATGCCGACTACAGCGCTGAACGGGTACGGCTTCAAGCCTGCTCCTCGTGCCGGGGTGGGTGTCCGCGCCCACTGGTGGTGGCCCGCGACAGGACGGAAACCCCGCCGCGCGACGGACGTCCAAGCTCTGACTCCCAGCGCACGCGCCGGTCACAGTGGCGGGACCGCCCCGGAATCACACCGGGTTCCTCGACGTCCGTCGCCTGGATCATCGCACAGTCGTTGACATCCTCTCCGCCTAAAGGACGGAGATTCCCTCCACGCTGCGCGTTCCATGCGCGGCGTCCGAGTGGGTTACCGCTTCGCTGCGCGGTGCCAGCACACGTGCTGGTCTTACCTGCGCTCCACGGTCGTTTGAGTTGTCCGCCTGTCCGGCGGCCAACACGTTCTTCGCGGCGTTGTGATCGCGGTCGTGGATGCTGCCACACGGGCACACCCACGACCGGATCGACAGATCCATCTTCTCGTTGATCCGACCGCAGCCGGAGCACATCCGGGTGGAGGGGAAGAATCGGTCCACCCGCCCGAACGTGCGCCCATGCCGGGCGGCCTTGTACTCCAACATGCCCGTGAACGATGCCCATCCGGCGTCGTGCACGGACTTCGCCAGCCTGGTCCGGCCGAGACCAACCACGCACAGATCCTCGACGTACACCGCTTGGTTGTCGCGGATGATCGCCGTGGACAGCTTGTGCTGCCAGTCTCGCCGGGTGTCGGCCACTCGGGCGTGCGCCCTGGCGACCTTCACGACGGCCTTCTTGCGGTTCTGACTACCCCGCTGCTTGCGAGACAGGTCCTGCTGCAACCGGCGCAGCTTGCGGGCGGCGCGGCGCAGAAACTTCGGGGCGGCTATCTTCGTGCCGTCCGATAGGACCGCGAAGTGGGTCAGCCCCAGGTCGATGCCGGCTTCTGAGTCCGTTTCGGGCAACGGCTGGTCTGTGGTCTGCACGACGAACGAGGCGAAGTACCGCCCGGCCGCATCCCGGATTACTGTAACCGAACTGGGCTCGGCTGGAAGATCCCGCGACCAGCGAACCTCGACGTCGCCGATTTTCGGCAGCCGCAGCCGGCCGTTGCCGAGCACCTCGAACCGGGCGTTGGCGGTGAACCGGATCGCCTGCCGGTTGTCCTTGCGCGAGCGGAACCGTGGCGGCGCGACCTTGCGGCCCTTGCGCTTGCCCGTGACCGAGGCGAAGAAGTTGCGGTACGCCACGTTCAGATCCGCGAGGGCCTGTTGCAAGACGACCGACGAAACCTCGGAAAGCCACGCCCGTCCAGGCGTGTCCTTGGCCCGGGTGATGACCTGCTTGGACAGGTCCCCGTCCGAGACGTACTTATCGCCCGCTTCCCGAGCTTGCTGACGCAGGCGCAGCCCATCGTTGAATACCACCCGCGCGCACCCGAACGACTGAGCCAGCGCTTGCTGCTGACTCGGCGTGGGATACACACGGTAGTTGTAACGGAGCTGCACGAGCACACTTTACCAATGGTTTATGGCTGAACTCGAAGGCATTCGCACTGGTAGACACTGTGTGTTCGCCCTGAATGCTCACTTGGTCAAATTCCCACCCAAACTGGCCTAGTCGAAACTGGTCAACTCCCGCGAGGGCGTCTCCTCACGGCGGATGCGGCAGGAGTTCCCCGACCTGATGCACCACTACTACCGGGCCAAGCGGCTCTGGTCGGGTTCGTACTTCGCGGGCTCCGTTGGCGGCGCACCGCTAAGTGTCGTGCGTCAGTACATCGAGCAGCAGACCGCCCGGTTTAAGGCGCTGCTCGAACCTTTGGCGGCCATCCCAGCGCAGGCCCTCACCCCGCTCTGAAAGGCGGAGCACTGGCCCGTATTCCGGTAGCGTGTGCGAGAGTGCGCGAAAAATCACCCCTGACCGTCGTCGGCATCGGGGCAGACGGCTGGGCCGGGCTGAGTGAGCGGGCCAAAACCGTCATCGCCGACGCCGAAGTGGTGTTCGGCGGGCCCCGGCAGCTGGCCTACCTGCCCTCCGGCGCGCTCCAGGTGCCGTGGCCGAGCCCGCTGCTGCCCGCGCTCGACGGGCTGCTGGCCGAGCACGCGAGCCGGAAGATCTGTGTCCTGGCCAGCGGGGATCCGCTGCTGTCCGGGATCGGGACCACGCTGGTCCAGCGGCTCGGGATCGACCACGTCGAGATCCTGCCCGCGCTGTCGTCGGTGACGCTGGCGCGAGCGCGGCTCGGCTGGCCGGCGGAGGAAACCGAGGTCGTCACCGTGGTCGGGCGTGATGTCCACCGGGTGAACCGGGTGCTCGCCCCGGGTCGGCGGATTCTCGTGCTCGGCTCGACGCCGTCGGCCATCGCCGACCTGCTGAAGGCGCGCGGTTACGGGGAGAGTCGCGTGACTGTGCTGGAGGAGCTGGGCGGGCCGGATGAGCGTGTCCATCACTCTGACTCGACAGCGCTGAACGTCCTCGCGATCGAGTGCGTCGGGCCGCCGTTGTCGCTGGTCGGCGGGCTGCCTGACGACGCCTTCGAGCACGACGGCCAGCTCACCAAGCGTGATCTTCGCGCCAGCGCTCTCGCCCGGCTAGCCCCGACGCCCGGCGAACTGCTGTGGGACGTCGGTGCCGGGGCGGGCAGTGTCGCGATCGAGTGGTCGCGCGTGCATCCGTCGAACCGCGCGATCGCCGTCGAACGGGACCCGGAACGCGCCGCGCGCATCGGCCGCAACGCTGACACGCTCGGCGTCCCCGAGCTGCGAGTCGTGCTCGGATCGGCGCCGGAAGCGCTCACTGACCTGCCGAAACCCGACGCGATCTTCGTCGGCGGCGGGCTGACCGTTCCCGGGGTGCTGGACGCGTGTCTCCCGACCGGCGCGCGGATCGTGGCGCACGGCGTGACGCTGGAATCCGAGCAGGCGCTGGCCCGCGCGTACGGCGAACACGGCGGCGAGCTGGTCCGGCTGTCGGTCGAGCAGGCCGCGCCGCTGGGCGGTTTCACCGGCTGGACCCCGGCCAGGACCGTCACGCAGTGGAGTATTGCGCCATGACCGTGCACTTCATCGGCGCCGGGCCCGGTGCCGCCGACCTGATCACCCTCCGCGGACGCGACCTCCTCGCGCGGTGCGAGGTTTGCCTGTACCCGGGCAGCATGACCCCGACCGAGCTGCTCGCGTTCTGCTCGCCGCAAGCACAATTGCTCGACACGGCGAACCTGAACCTCGACGAGATCATCGCGCTGCTCGTCAAGGCGAACGAAGCCGGGCACGATGTCGCGCGGCTTTGCTCCGGCGACCCGTCGCTCTACAGCGCTGTCGCGGAACAGATGCGCAGGCTGGACGCGGCGGGCGTGCCGTACGAGGTGACGCCGGGCGTGCCCGCGTTCGCCGCCGCGGCGGCGGTGCTCAAGCGTGAGCTGACCGTGCCGGAGGTCGGGCAGAGCCTGGTCATCACGCGGGCGCAGGCGCGGTCCACGGCCATGCCGGACGGCGAGAACCTGACGACGTTCGCGAAGAGCGGCGCGACGCTGGCGCTGCATCTGGCGATCAACCGGATCGAGCAGGTCGTCGAGGAGCTGCTCCCCCTTTATGGTGCCGTGTGCCCGGTTGCCGTTGTGGCACAGGCAAGTCAGCCCTCCGAAAAGGTTCTGCGCGGAACGTTGTCCGACATCGTGGGCCAGGTCCGCGAGGCCGGGATCACGCGCGCGGCGATGATCTTCGTCGGCGAAGTGCTTGCGGCGGAACGGTTTCCGGACAGTTTCCTCTATTCCTCCACTCGCGATCGCGCTACCCAACCGGAGTCGCTGTCATGAACCTGCGCTGGGGACTGCTCGCGGCCGGCTCGATCGCCGCCGAATTCGCGGAGGGCATCAAGGCGAGCGCAACCGGCTCGCTGGCCGCCGTCGCCGCCCGTTCCGGTGAGCGTGCGGCCGCGTTCGCTGAGCGCTTCGGCGTCCCGAAAAGCTATGGCTCGTATGACGAACTGCTCGCCGACCCCGGCATCGACGTCGTGTACGTGTCGACCCCGCATCCGCTGCACGCCGAGTGGGCGATCAAGGCGGCGGAAGCGGGAAAGCATGTGCTGTGCGAAAAACCACTGACACTGACGGCCGCCGAGGCCGAGTCGGTGATCGAAGTGGCGCGGCGCAACGACGTCTTCCTGATGGAGGCGTACATGTACCGGATCCATCCGCAGATCCGGCTGATGACCGAGCTGATCGAGGCCGGCGCGCTCGGTGAGATCCGGGCTGTCGACGTGACCTTCAGCTACGACTCGGGCGGCGCGGAAGCCGCGCGGCTGACCGACCCGGCGCTCGGTGGCGGCGGGATCCTCGACGTCGGCGGGTACTGCACTTCGGTGGCACGGCTGGTTTCCGAGGCCGCGACTGGGGAGAAGGCCGTGGTCCCGAGCGAGGTCAAAGGGATGGCTCGCCTGACTCCCGAGACCGGGGTCGACGAGTTCGCGATGGGCCTGCTCCGGCTGCCCGGCGACATCGTCGCGCAGATCTCGTGCGGGTTCCGGTTGCGGCAGGACGACCACATCCGCGTCTACGGCAGCGAAGGGCAGCTGTACATCGCGAACCCGCCGTGGCTGCACAACATGCGCGAACCGGGCGTCTCGGAGATCGTCGTGACACCGACGGGAGGGGACGCCGAGGTACTGGAAGTCGAAGCGACGCAAGGACTTTTCGCCCGCGAAGCGGACTACGTCGCCGCGCATATCGCGGACCGGCAAGCGCCGGGCGTCACCTGGGCGGAGTCACTGGCGAACATGCGCACCCTCGACCTGTGGCGAAAGGCCGTCCGTGCCCAGTCGTGAGTGCGTAACAGTGTTCTAACACTGTTACGAGATC
>NZ_DASYMU010000077.1:0-65826 GCF_036008905.1 Amycolatopsis sp.
AGGGCGCGCCCTAAGCCAGCGACGCACTGCCCCCCGGGACAGCGACATCGCGGTCAAGGCGATGATCAACGCATTGGGCAAGATCGGTGATTCAGCGGCGGTCGAGCCATTGCTCGGCATGCTCGACCACGCCAAGCCACGAGTGATCATCTGGGTGGCCGAGGCGCTCGGCAAGATAGGTGACGTGCGGGCCGCTGAGCGTCTGTCAAGCCTGCTTCTCGGCAACGCCCCTTGGCTCGCTGGCGAACGCGGTCCGGTGACGGGACGAAGCGCGCTCATGACGGTCGCGGCGGCACTCGGCCGGCTCGGTGACAGTCGCCTGGTGGAACCGCTGATCGACGCGTTGGACCGCCAGTACGATGTGGACGTTCGTGCCTCCGCTTTGGTGCTCGGCCGGCTCGGTGACCGTCGTGCGGTGGAACCGTTGATCGCGGTGCTGCGGGGGCCGCGCGACACGGAGGTTCGGGGCGAGGCCGCGACGGCCCTCGGCCGGCTCGGTGATTCCCGTGCGGTAGACCCGCTGATCGACGCGCTCACTGGCGAGCGACACCAGAGCAAGGATGATCTCTTACGGGACGAAATCGTCACCGCGCTGGGGGCGCTGGGCGACCGGCGTGCGGTAGCGCCCTTGGTGACGGTCTTGGACGAGTCGCCCAGGAACGTGATGGCCGCGCTGGGCGACCTGGGTGATCCGCGGGCGGTGCCGCCACTGATCACGTACCTGAACGGAGACAACCTTTACGACCGTGCCGACGCGGCCAAAGCGCTGGGCCGGATCGGTGGCCCCGAGTCAGGCGCGGCATTGCTGGAATCAATCCACACCGACCCACGGCTGCGCGACTCCACGGTCCCGGCGCTGGAGAACACGCTGCGGAACAATGACCGGACGCCAAACGCCGAAGTGCTGGAGAAAATTCTCGAACTCCCGGACAACCTGGACGTGCCGCCATGGACCTTCGACGATCCGACGTCGACCGTGACACTCGGCTCGCTCAAGGACCTGGCCGCAGCCGAACTGAACCGGCACTCCTAGCGCACGGGACGCCGGCCCCCGGGGAAAGTGTCGACATATTCCCCGGGTTATCCGGCGAGGGTGAAGGCCAGCAGCGCGGTGGAGGTGAAATCGATGGCGGGTTCGTTGCTGGGCCACGAAGCCAGGTCGTCGAAGTACCGGGATTCGGGGCTGTCGAAGGACTCGTACGACTTCGTGCATTCCTTGGCACCGGCCGGGAACGGGAGGTCGGCGAAGTTGCCGGCACCGTTCGGGCCGTTGACCACCGCGCCGTAGAGCAGCTTGGTGCTCCCGGCGAGGTTCGCGGCCTGGTGGTGCGGGCACTGCGGGAAACTCGTTCCCGCGCCGACGACAAGGGACACGCCCCAAGCGTTGGCGCCCAAAGTGAAGTTCCGTTGCTGGACACCGAAAGCGTGGTACTTCGAGTCCCCGGTCACGCCCTGGTACAGCCGCGCGGTCGCCGACAGTCCGAAGCTCTTGGTCGCCGCGTCGAACTCCGTCACCTCGACACCGGTCCGGAACGGATTCGCCGACGCGGTCCGCACACCGGCGTCGAGCTGACGCCGAAGGTCACCGGCCAGATCGCTCACCTTGACCTGCGCGCCCGGCACCCCGCGACGCAGCACGTCGGCGAGGTCGGCGTGCGCCAAAGCGCTGGTGTCATAGAGGTTCAGCGTGCTCTTGTCGTCACTCGCGAGGTACGCCTTCGCCCACTGCGTCGCCTGGCGGGCCCAGTCGTTCGCCCGCGGGTCACCGAGTTTCCGGGCCGCCAACGCCAGCTGGGTCGCGCCGAGTTCCATGTCGTCCAGCCACGACGACTCCGGGTAGTACGCGTGCGGGAACGCCGTCACCAGCTCGCCGACGCCGGTCGTCTTGGCCTGCGCGAACAGCGACGCGGCCTCACGCAGGTAATGCCTTGCCAGCGAAGGATTCCGCCACGCCTCGACCTGCGCACCGAGCGCGAAAGCGGCGGAGACCCGGCCGGCGAGATTGGGGCTGATCGGCGCGCCCGCGGGTCCGGCGGGGAACACCGGGCGGTGCTTGACGAAGTACTTCTCGTCGCCGGGCTCGACCTGCAGCGCGTCGTCGTCCTGCGGCTCACGCCAGACGTCGTGGTCGCCGAGGAAGCCGAACTCCTCGCTCCCGGTGCCGATCCCGACCTGCGCGTACAACGTCCCGGACTTCGCGTCCCACATCTTGTCCAGCCAGTTCAGGCCGAACCGGACCTCGTCGGCGAGCGCCGGGTCGTACCGCTCGCGCAGCACGTACCCCATCTCCGCCAGCGAATACGCCGAGTTGGAGGTGAACTTGACGAAGTCGCCCGCGTCGAACCAGCCGCCTTCGACGTCGACCGGGCCGCCGATCGGCTGGAGCGGCTCGGCGATCTCGTCGCCGCCCTCACCGACGAATTTCGGCGGGGCGTAGACGGTCGCACTGCGGTCGGCGAGATGCGACGGCTTGCGGTCCAGCCGTCCGGGGATGACGTCCTGGCCGTCGCGCTGCGCCTGGAAGAACTCGTTGTTGGCGCGGGCGAGCGGCGCGAACAGCGACCGCGCCGGGGCGATCCGGAAGCTCGGCGACTTCGCGCGCACAGCGCCGGAGAACTCGATGCGGTAGGTCCCGGGGAACTTCACCGCGGACACGTCGAGCTGGTGCACGGCCGGGTATCGCGCGTTCCAGCCGCCGAGACCCGCGCCGGCCTGGCCGCGGTAGACGGTTCGGCCGCGCTCGTCGACCACGGAGAACTTGGCGCCATCGGCGGCCGCGGTTCCCAGCAGGTACGCGTGCTTGGTTTCGCCGATGCCGTAGCCGACCTGGTCGACCCGGACCTCGCCGGAGACGGCGGGGGTCGCGGCGGCGGGCACCGCCGTGGCGAGGAGCAGGGACGAGACCATCGCTGTGGTCCAAAACCGAGCGTGCCGCATGGAGGCTTCCCCATTCCGCGAAATAGTTAGGAAACTTTCCTATCTATTTGAGAGGAGAAGTTAGCGCTCGCCGCCACGGCAGTCAATATGTCCGTTTCCGACGAGGTCGGCGGGTTTCAGCTCAGGAAGTCACGCAGGACCTTCGCCACCTGGCGGATCTCCGACGCGGCCACGTGCTCCTGCTGCGTGTGCGCCAGCGTCGGGTCGCCGGGGCCGAAGTTGACCGCCGCCATGCCCAGCGCGGAGAACCGGGCGACGTCTGTCCAGCCCAGTTTCGCCACCGCCTTGCCCCCGGCGGCTTCGACGAGCTCAGCCGCGGCCGGGGCACTCAGCCCCGGAAGCGCACCCGGCGACAAGTCCACAACGGACACTTCGTAACCGTCGAACACCTCGCGCAGATGCTTTTCCGCCTCTTCTGGACTGCGGTCCGGCGCGAAGCGGTGGTTGATCGTCAGCACCGCCGCGTCCGGGACGACGTTGCCCGCGACGCCACCGGTGATCTTGGTGGCCTGCAAGCCTTCGCGGTAGGTGAGCCCGTCGATGTCGACGATCCGCGGCTCGTACGCCTCCAGCCGGCGCAGCGGCTCACCCAGTTTGTGGATGGCGTTCTCCCCCATCCACGCCCGCGCGGTGTGCGCCCGCGTGCCCGAGACGCTCAGCTCGATCCGCATGGTGCCCTGGCACCCGGCCTCGATGTCGGCGTTCGACGGTTCGCCGACGATCGCGAGATCGCCCCGCAACCAGTCGGGCAGCTCGCGCTCGATCCGGCCGAGCCCGTTGCGGGTCGCCTCGACTTCTTCGTTGTCGTAGAAGACGAACGTCAGGTCGTGCCGCGGTTCGGTCAGCGTCGCCGCCAAGTGCAGGAAGACGGCGTCGCCGCCCTTCATGTCGACCGTGCCGAGACCATGCAGTACCTCTTCGTCCCCGGATCCTTCACGGCGGACGGGCAGGTTTTCGTTGAGCGGCACGGTGTCCAGATGCCCGGCGAGGATCACGCGGCTCGCACGGCCCAGGTTCGTCCTCGCGAGCACGGCGTCGCCGTTGCGGACGATCTCGAGATGCGGTGCTTCCTTCTCGAGCGCGGCCTGGACCAGGGCGGCTATCGCCGCCTCTTCGCCGGAGACACTGAAGATGTCCACCAGCGCGGCGGTGATGTCGACGGGGTCGGCGTGCAGCTCGAGGGACGTCATACCGGCACGGTACCCGGGGGTGCGTACGGTGACAGCGTGCGCACACGAAGGGTCATAGCCGCCATCGGCGGTGTACTGGTACTCGTGCTGTCCGGCTGCGGGAGCAACGAAGCCGGCCCGACACCCTCGGGGGCGACGCGGGACGAAGGTCCGGACGCGCTGCCGTTGAAGCTGAAAGCGCTGACGGCCGACCAGTGCTTCGTCGCGCCTGCCCAGCAGCCGCCGAAGACCTGTGAGAAGTACGTCACGGAGCTCGGCAACACCGCGGCCCAGGTGCGCAAACGGGCCGGCGCCAAGGACCAGCCGCTGGCGAACCTGGCCGACCAGCTGGACGTGGGCGTCAAGGCCTTCCGCTCCAACAACTGCCTCACCGTCACCGCCCCCGGCAACGGCCCGTGCACGCAGGCGATCACCGATATCGCCACCGCGCTGCAGGCCATCAAGACCCGGGTCAACGGACAGGCCACGACGGGCTGATCGGCGGGTCTCGGCTACCGTCTGGGCTGTGAGCGAGCAGAGCCCGAACCCCGAAACGACCGGCGCCCGCGGCGTCGGACTGGCCACCGTCACCACCGACGGCACCGTGCTGGACACCTGGTTCCCGCAGCCCCAGCTGATCCCCGCCGACGGCCCCGGCCGCACCGAGCAGCTGACGGACGAGGAAGCCGCCGAGATCCTCGGCCAAGCCGCCGCGAAGCTGCTGAAGCGGGACGACGACCGTGACGTCGAGGTCGTCGCCGTCCGGGTCACGATCGGCGAGCTCGCCGACGCACCCGTCGACGCGTACGACGTCTACCTGCGCCTCCACCTGCTTTCGCACCGGCTCGTCCAGCCGCACGGGCTGAACCTCGACGGCCAGTTCGGCCTGCTGACCAACGTCGTGTGGACGAACTTCGGCCCGTGCGAGGTCGAGGGCTTCGAGGCGACCCGCCTGCGGCTGCGCGCCCGCGGCACGGTGACCGTCTACAGCGTCGACAAGTTCCCGCGCATGGTCGACTACGTCATGCCCAGCGGCGTCCGCATCGCCGACGCCGACCGCGCGCGCCTCGGCGCACACCTGGCCAGCGGCACCACCGTGATGCACGAAGGCTTCGTGAACTTCAACGCCGGCACGCTCGGCGCGTCGATGGTCGAGGGCCGGATCTCCGCGGGGGTCGTGGTCGGTGACGGCACCGACGTCGGCGGCGGCGCGTCGATCATGGGCACCCTGTCGGGAGGTGGCAAGGAGGTCATCTCGATCGGCGAGCGCTGTCTCATCGGTGCCAACGGCGGTATCGGCATCTCGCTCGGCGACGACTCGGTGGTCGAGGCCGGGCTGTACATCACCGCGGGCACGAAGGTCGTCATGGACGGCAAGACCGTCAAGGCGCGAGAGCTTTCGGGCATCTCGGGCGCGGTTTTCCGGCGCAATTCGGCCACCGGCGCGGTCGAGGTCGTGCCGCGGGTGGGTGTCGGCATCGAACTGAACGCGGCGTTGCACGCCAACGACTGATCACTCCCGCGATTTGGTTCACCTAGTATTCACCAGATGACCGCCGAAACTTTGCCCACGAATGCCAAAGCCCGCCGAGGTCCTTCGACGACGCCCACAGCTCTGGGGCTCGGCGAAGAGCCCTCAAAAGCACGTCACGGGGACCCGGCGGCAACCCACGTGCGCGCCCAGCTGGACACGCAGATTCGTGAGTTGCTCGCCAGGGAACCCGGGACGCGCTCGGGTACCGATCCGGAGGACCTGCACCAGATGCGGGTCACCCTCCGGCGGATGCGCAGCGTGCTGAAGATGTCCGGCTCGCTGCTCGGACCGGCCGCCGAGCCGGTACGCGCCGAACTCGGCTGGTTCGGGCAGTCGCTCGGCGAGGTTCGGGACTACGACGTGCTGATCGGCCATCTGCGTGAGCTGGTCGCCGAGTTCGAAGCTCGCGACCAGAGCGCCGCGCGGGAGCTCGTCGGCAAGTTCGTGGCGGACCGGGCTGCGGCCAAACGGCGGCTGACCAGTGCACTGTCCAGCCCGCGGTACGCGACGATGCTGCAGAGCGCCGCGCAGCTCGCCCGCCGGCCGGAGCACGAAGTCTCCGAAGAGTCCACCATCGAGAGCTCGGCCGATCTCGTGGCAGGGCTGAGCAAGCCGTTCAAGAAGCTGTCGAAGGCCGTCTTGGCGCTACCGTCGGATCCGCCCGACGACGACATCCACGCTCTGCGCATCCATGGCAAGCGTTTGCGTTATGCCGCCGAGCTGGCCCAGACCGCGGCGAAGAAGAAGCAGGCCAAGCAGATCCGCGAGCTGATCAAAGCGACCAAGGATCTGCAGACCGTGCTCGGCGACCACCAGGACGCCGTCATCGCGGCCGATCGGATGCGGTCCGTTTTGGACTCGCTCGACGGGCACACCGGCTTCATCGCGGGCCGGATCGCCGAGCTCGAACTGCGCAAGCGCACCCAGGCCCGCGCCGACTGGCCGATGATCTGGACCCGCGTGGACGTCGCCGCCCGCACGGTCACTGCCATTTAGCCACGTAACCGTCCGGCCTGATCGTCACCCTCGCTCCCGCTGACGCGCCGTAAGCCGCGTACGCGTGCCCATCGGTGTCGACGAAGTCGCCGCCCTGAGCGGTCTCGCCGGCGGGAAGGATGCGGTGGACGTGCTCGCCGTTTGCGGGACCGTCGCCGAAGACCAGCGAGGTCGCGTGCGGGCCGAGGAACAGCTCGAACAGGCGAACCTGCTTGCCGTTGACGTCGAACACCGGCGCGTCCGGGGCGCGATCGCCCGCCCGGAGCTTGTCGTCGCTCTTCGGTGACAACGGGCCGCCGCGATAGCTGATGTCCAGCTGACGGGTCCCGGCGCCGCGCTCGTGGGCGTCGGGCTCGCCGTCGGTGTACTTGCGCATCAACTCGGAGCTGAGCCCGAGCACCCGCGCCGCGACAACCCGCCGCTCCGGCTCGTAACTGTCGAGCAGCTCAGGCGAGCCGTCGGCGAGCTTCCAGCCCAGGTTGTAGCCGTCCTGGACGCCGGTGTTGAGGCCCTGACCGCCGGTCGGCGGATGCACGTGGGCGGCGTCGCCCGCGATGAAGACCCGCCCGACGCGGAACCGCCCGGCCAGCCGGACGTTGGGCCGCCACACCGTCGACCAGCTGAGATCGTGCAGCTCGACGCGCAGATCGCCGGTCATCGCGTCGAGCTTGGCCTGCAACGTCGGCAGTGACGCCTCGACCTGGCCGTCGTCGAGCGGGGCGCCGAACTGGAACTGCGCGCCGCCGGAGAGCGGGGTCAGCATGATGCCGGACATCGGGTCTTCGGGTGCGCTGAACCAGTACCCGAAAGCGTGGTCGAGCCCGTCGGCCTGGACGTCACCGAGCAGCATGCGGATCGACTCGTCGGTGCTGCCTTCGAAGGCGATGCCGAGCGACTTCCGCACGAAGCTCCGGCCGCCGTCCGCGCCGACAAGGTAGTCCGCCACGACGGTTTCCTTGATGTCGCCTGCCTCGACGCCGTCGCGGCGGACGGTCGCCCGCACCCCCGAGTCGTCCTGCTCGAAACCGACCAGCTCGGTGCCGAGCTCGACGTGGACCCCGAACTCGGCGAGCCGGTCGCGCAGGATCCCCTCGGTCCGCGACTGCCCCAGGAACCGGACCGTCGGGTACGGCACGTCCGGCGTCGGGTCGACGTGCTCGCCGAACAGCTGCTCGCGGACGAATTCGCCACCGACGTACGCCTTGATCGGCATCGGCGGCAGGCCGACGGCGAGGACGGCGTCGAGGACGCCGAGGTCCTCGAAGACCTCCAGCGTGCGGGGCTGAAGCCCGTCGCCTCGCGAGCCGTTGAAGAAGCTTTCGGCCTTCTCGACGATCCGCACGCCGACGTGTCGGCGGGCGAGTTCGATGGCCAGCGTCAAGCCGGTCGGACCGGCTCCCGCGATGAGTACCTGCTTGGTCATGGCGCCTCTCAGTTGGGTGAATTATGATTCACTGAATACAGATTCATCATGCGCGCTGCTAGCGTTCGCTGTCAAGGAGGCGGGGCGTCAAGGAGGGAGGGGCATGACGGCGACGAGCCGCAAGGAGAAGGCGGCCGAAACCGAAGCCGCGCTGAAGGAAGCCGCCAAGCGCGTGTTCGCCGCGCGTGGCTACCTGAACACCAAGATCACCGACATCACCGCGGAGGCGGGACGCTCGGCGGGATCGTTCTACAACCACTTCGCCGGCAAGGAAGAGCTCCTCGAAGCCCTGCTGGCGGATATCTCGGCGACCGGCGACAGCACCGCCGAGCAGCCGGGGCACAGCCCGGATTTCTCGACCCCGGAAGCCATCCGCTGGCATGTCGCCACGTACTGGCACTTCTACCGCGAGAACGCCGCGACCATGCTGGCGCTGCGCCAGGCGTCGATGATCAACGACGAGTTCGGGCGCAAACTGGCGCGTTTCGGGGCGAACGAACAGGAAGACGTCGCGAATCACCTGGCGTACGTCACCGACGCGGGCCTGCGGTTACCCGCGACACCACAGCTCACGATCGCGATGATGTACCAGCTCATCGACAGCTTCGCGCAGATGTGGCTGCTCAGCCCGATGCCGGCGGGCTGGAACGAACCCACCGACGAAGAGGCGATCGACGCGCTGACGAGGTTCGTCTACCGCGGCTTCACCGGACGGGATTTCTAGCGGCGCTACTGAGCGAGCCGCTCGGCCGCCGCGTCGATGCGCTCGTCCGTCGCGGTGAGCGCGATCCGCACGTGCTCGCCGCCTGTCGGGCCGTAGAAGGTTCCGGGCGCGACCAGGATCCCGCGCTCGGCGAGCCAGCTCACCGTGGTGAACGTGTCCTCGCCGCGAGTGGCCCACAGGTACAGCCCAGCCTCGGAATGGTCGATCTCGAAGCCGTTGTCCTGCAACGCTTTCCGCAGCACCAACCGGCGACGGATATACCGCTCGCGCTGCGCTTCCAGCGATTCGTCGTCGACGAGCGCGGCGATCATGGCTTCCTGGACCGGCCGCGGCACGATCATCCCGGCGTGCTTGCGCACGGCGAGCAGCTCGGCGACGAGCTTCGGATCACCGGTGACGAACCCGGCACGGTAGCTCGCCATGTTGGCCGACTTCGACAGCGAATGGACCGCCAGCAGGTTGTCCGTCCGTCCACCGTGGACAGCCGGGTGGAGGATCGAGAGCGGCTGACTTTCCCAGCCCAGCGCCAGGTAACACTCGTCGGACACGACGATGACGTCCCGCTCGCGCGCCCATTCGACGACCTTGCGCAGATGCTCGGCCCCGAGCACCCTGCCGGTCGGATTCGACGGCGAGTTCAGCCACAGCATCGCCGGACGCTGCGGGCCGATCGCGGTGAGACTGTCCGCGCGCAGAACCGAAGCTCCGGCGAGCAGCACCCCGACCTCGTAGGTCGGGTACGCCAGTTCCGGGATGACGACCGTGTCGCCGGGACCGAACCCGAGCAGCCGCGGCAGCCAGGCGACGAGCTCCTTCGAGCCGATCGTCGGCAGCACCGCGTCCGGCTCGAGACCGTCGATGCCGTGCCGGCGGCGCAGAGCGTCTATCGCGGCGGCCCGCAGTGCCGGAACGCCGTGCGTGGTCGGGTATCCCGGGATCTCGGACACCGACGCGAGCGCGTCACGGATACTCGCCGGGACCGGGTCCACCGGCGTGCCGATGGACAGGTCGACGATGCCGCCGGCATGGGCTCGCGCCGTCTCGGCGTAACCGGACAGCGCGTCCCAAGGAAAATCGGGGAGGGCGACCTTGCTCATTCGCCCTGCGGCGGAAGTGCCTTGATCCAGTCGGGATCGTCGCCGACCTTGCCGACCTTGGACGCGCCGCCGGGCGAGCCCATCTTGTCGAAGTAGTCGACGTTGGCCTTGGTGTAGGCGACCCACTGGTCGGGGACGTCGTCCTCGTAGTAGATGGCCTCGACCGGGCAGACCGGCTCGCAGGCACCACAGTCGACGCACTCGTCGGGGTGGATGTAGAGCATCCGCTCACCCTCGTAGATGCAGTCGACGGGACACTCGTCGATGCACGCCTTGTCGAGCACATCGACGCAGGGCTCGGCGATCACGTAGGTCACTGCGCTCTCCTGCATTTAGTCTGTTATTCCGGTCCAGCCGCGCCCGGAACATTACGCGACCTGAAGGCACATCCGGTGGTGAGGCAACCCTTAGAAACCCCTACCGGACACCGCGATTCTTCCGCGGTTGCGTCCGGTTGTCGCCGGTCACCACGAACCGCGGCTTCTCCGCGGCGGGCTCGCCGTCCTTGACCCGCTTCTCCCCGACAGCGCGGTTGAAGCTGTCGGCGATCTCACCGACCAGGTCATCGTTGTGCCGGTCGTCCTTGCGTGCGACGCTCATCGGCCCTCCTCAGCTCTTTGTCACAATCTATCGCGTGAATCCCGTGGAAACGCTCGAACAGGCGTGTTCGGATGCCTGGCCCCCGCTGAAACAGCACCGGCTGGGGGAATGGCGCCTGCGCTGGGCCGGGGGTTTCACCGGCCGCGCGAACAGTGCGCTGGCCGTGGGCGACCCCGGAATGCCCATCGCGGAGGCCCTGCGAGCGGTCTGTGACTTCGCCCACTCACAAGGCATTCCACCCGCTGTCCAGGCCGTCAACGGCAGCCGGGCCGAGGCGGAAATCCTCGCCGAGGGCTGGCGGGAGAACGTCGAGCACGCCGCCGGATACGAAGTCTCGGTCCTCGTCGGCGTCGCTATGAACGGACCGTTCCTGGCGAAAAACGGTAGGAACGGTCCGTTCATAGCGTCTGTGCGCGACACCCCGACTCCCACCTGGTGGGAACTGAGCGCGGGCACCACCGAGCCGACTCCCGCTCAGCGGCACGTCCTGGGCACCGGAGCGAACGGATACGGCGTTGTCGAGGTCGACGGCGTCACCGCCGGGGCCGTCCGGGTCGCTATCGTCGGACCGGTCGCGCACATCTCGCGACTCGCCGTGCGGCCCGAATTCCGGCGCCGCGGCCTGGCCGCCGAGCTGATGTTCGCGGCGAGTTCGTGGGCGAAGGAACGAGGAGCCGGCCAAGAAGTGCTCCAAGTCTCGGTAAGCAATACGCCCGCGCTGGCGTTGTACCGCGAATTGGGCTTCACCGAACACCACAGGTACCGGTACTGGGTGCCGCCGATGGCCACATGCAAGGATCGGAAATCGTGAAGGTTGTCGTTGTAGTAGGCGGAGTGGGCGGGGCGCGTTTCCTGCTGGGGGTCAAGGCCGCTTTGGGGCTTCCCGCGGTCGGGGAAGCACCGGAGGGCTCGAAGCACGAGATCACCGCGCTGGTGAACACCGGGGACGACGTATGGCTGCACGGCCTGCGGATCTGCCCCGACCTCGACACGTGCATGTACACCCTGGGCGGGGGGATCGACACCGAACGCGGGTGGGGTCACTCCGGCGAGACGTGGACGGTCAAGGAGGAGCTGGCGGCGTACGACGCCGAGCCCAGCTGGTTCGGCCTCGGGGACAAGGACATCGCCACGCATCTCATCCGCTCGCGGATGCTGCGCGCCGGTTACCCGCTCTCCGCGGTCACCGAGGCGCTCTGCGCGCGCTGGAAGCCCGGCGTGAAGCTGCTGCCGATGTCCGACGACCGGGTCGAGACCCACGTCGTCGTCGACGATCCCGACGAGGCCGGTCAGCAGAAGGCGCTGCACTTCCAGGAGTGGTGGGTCCGCTATCACGCCGAGCTGCCGGCGCACTCGATCCTGCCGGTCGGCGCCGAGGAGTCCTCCCCCGGGCCGGGCGTGCTCGACGCCATCTCGAACGCCGACGCCGTGCTCTTCGCGCCGTCGAACCCGGTGGTGTCGGTGGGCACGGTCATGGCCGTGCCGGGTGTGCGTGACGCGCTGCGCAAGACCGACGCCGGAGTTGTCGGCATCTCGCCGATCATCAGCGGGAAACCGTTGCGCGGTATGGCGGACGCGTGCCTGACGGCGATCGGTGTGGAGACCTCCGCCGAAGCCGTCGGCCGACACTTCGGCTCGCGGAAGCACTCCGACGAAGGCCTGCTCGACGGCTGGCTGGTCGCCGAGGGCGAGACCGTGGACGTGCCCGGTGTCGAGGTGCGCGCGGTGCCGTTGCTCATGTCCGATGTGGCCGCGACCGCGGCCATGGCCCGCGCGGCACTGGAACTTTCCGGAGTGCATGTTGACTGATCACGCCTCGGCCAAGCTGGAGATCCTTCCGGTCGAAGGGCTGCCCGAATTCCGCCCGGGTGACGACCTCACCGGCGCCATCGTCGAGGCGGCCCGCTGGCTGCGCTCGGGTGACGTCGTCGTGGTCACCAGCAAGATCGTGTCCAAGGTGGAGGGGCAGCTGATCCGCGTCCCGTCCGATCCCGAAGAACGGGACACCGCGCGCCGGAAGCTGGTCGAGGAAGAGGCCGTCCGGATCATCGCGAGGATCGGCCGGACGGTCATCACGCAGAACCGCATCGGCATCGTGCAGGCCGCGTCCGGCGTCGACGCGTCGAACGTCTCGACCGACGAGGTCGCGCTCCTCCCCGCCGATCCGGACGCTTCGGCACTGGCCCTGCGCAACGGCCTGCGTGAGCGGCTCGGCGTCGAGGTCGCCGTGGTCATCACCGACACCATGGGCCGCGCCTGGCGGATCGGCCAGACCGACGCCGCCATCGGCGCGTCGGGCCTGCGGGTGCTGCATGCTTACGCCGGGCAGATCGACGTCCAGGGGAACGAACTAGCCGTCACCGAGGTCGCGATCGCCGACGAGCTCGCCGCCGCCGCGGATCTGGTCAAGGGCAAGCTCGGTGGCACGCCGGTGGCTATCGTGCGTGGACTGTCCCTTGTGGATGACAAGTCCACCGCGCGCGACCTGGTCCGCCCGGTCGAAGAGGACCTCTTCCGGCTCGGTACCAACGAATCCATCGCCCAAGGCCGGCGCGAAGCCGTGTCCCTGCGCCGCTCGATCCGCTCGTTCTCGGACGAGGAAGTCGACGCCGACGTCCTCCGCCGCGCTGTCGGCGCCGCGCTCACCGCGCCCGCACCGCACCACACGAAGCCGGTCCGGTTCGTCTGGCTGCGCGATGAGGCGACACGGGCCAAACTGCTCGACGCGATGCGGGAATCCTGGCGCGCGGACCTCGTCTCCGACGGGTTCACCGAGGAGCAGATCGCCAAGCGCACCAGCCGCGGCGACATCCTCGTCAACGCGCCCGAGGTCGTCATCCCGTTCCTGGTCCCGATCGGCGCGCACACGTACCCGGACGCGCGCCGCAACGACTGCGAACACACCATGTTCACCGTGGCCGCCGGTGCCGCCGTGCAGGGCCTGCTGGTCTCGCTGGCCGCCGAGGGACTCGGCTCGTGCTGGATCGGCTCGACGATCTTCGCCGCCGACATCGTCCGCGAAACCCTCGGCCTCGGCGACGAATGGGAACCGCTCGGCGCGGTGGCCATCGGTCACCCGGCCGAAGCCGTGGCCCCCCGTGAACCCAGCGCACCCGGCGAAGGACTCCTGGAACTGTGAATATCGACCGAGTGAACCTCCACGACGACACATTGTCCACTTTGGATAAGTGGCGTCCGCCCGTCCCCAGCCAAGAGTCCCTGCGTCAGGCGTTCCTCGGTTTCCTCGCCGCGCGCGAAGACGCCTGCGCCCGCTCGTGCGCGGCCGGGCACATCACCGCGTCCGCGGTCCTGCTCGACGCCGACGGTGAACGCGTGCTGCTCACGCTGCATCCAAGGGTCGGCCGGTGGCTGCAACTCGGCGGCCACTGCGAACCCGAAGACGTCACGCTGGCCGACGCGGCGCTGCGCGAAGCCCGCGAGGAATCCGGCATCGACGACCTGACGATCGACCCGACGCCGGTGCACCTCGACGTCCACCCGATCACCTGTTCACTCGGTGTGCCGACCCGGCATTTCGACGTGCGCTTCACCGTCCGCGCCCCTCGCGGCGCCGAGCCGGTCCGGAGCGACGAGTCCGACGACCTGCGCTGGTGGCCCGTCGGCGCCCTGCCCGCGGGCTCGGAGGACTTGGCCGAACTCGTGACCACGGCGGCCGCCGCGGTGCGACACTAGATCCATGCCTATGGGGGTTTTGACCAGGGTTCGCCTGCACAGCGGTGAAGGCGGCACCGGCACCGGCTGGATCGTGCTCACCGTGCTGGGCGTGCTCGTGGTGGGCTTCATCGTGTTCATGGTGATCAAGGCACACCGCACCAACAAACGCGAAGGCTTCCCCAACCAGCCCAAGCCCAACTTCCCGCCCCCGCCACAACCTGCGCCACCACCACAGCTTCCGCAGCAGCCCTACCCGCCGCAGCCTGGCCCACCTCCCCACACAGGTAGGACTTGGGCAGGTGGCTCGTGAGTGGCGACAAGTTTTAGAACACTCGTAGCCACTCACGAGCCACCCACCCCAGCCGAGCCCGGGCACCCCGCCGCCCCAGCACTCGACCCGCCCTAGGGGATGATGTTCGGGTGATTGTCAGCGTGGACCCCGCCTCCGCCGTTCCCCCGTTCGAGCAGGTGCGCTCGTCGGTGGCCGGGCAGATCAACGACCGCACCCTGCCGGTCGGCACGAAGCTCCCGACCGTCCGCAAGCTCGCCGTCGACCTCGGCATCGCCCCGAACACCATCGCGCGGGCGTACCGGGAACTGGAGGAAGCGGGCCTGATCGAGACGCGTGGGCGCGCGGGCAGCTTCGTGAGTGCTGCGGGAGACCGAAGCCGGGAACGCGCGCGCAAGGCCGCGGCCACTTATGCGAGCACGACCCACAAGCTCGGCCTCAGCCCAGACGAGGCCCTGGCCATCGTGACCGCCGCATTGGCAGCGAGCTGACCCTGGTAGTCACATCGCGCGGTAGTCGCG
Organism: Amycolatopsis sp.; assembly: GCF_036008905.1. Lineage (GTDB taxonomy): Bacteria > Actinomycetota > Actinomycetes > Mycobacteriales > Pseudonocardiaceae > Amycolatopsis. The sequence goes on from NZ_DASYMU010000077.1 coordinate 14,966, forward strand.
GATCTCGATCCGGGCGCCGAATCTCGGCCGGGTGAATCCGGCCGCCGAGAGGTACCGGACCGCGCGTTGCCGTTGCGGCGCATAGGGCGCGAGGACTTCGAACATGCCCTCGTCGTCGAGCTTTCCGCCGGTCAGGGCGTGGCCGACCATCGACGGGATGTTGTAGTCGCCGAAGCTGACGGCATCCGGGTCGCCCCAAGCACGCTGAGCGACCTCGGCGGCGGTCCAGACGCCGATGCCGGGGATCTTGCGCAACCACGCCCGGCCTTCCACCCCACCGAGTTCGACGGCCCGTTCGAGCCGGTGGGCGACGCGGGCGGCTCGGATCAGGGTCGAGCGGCGGGTCAGGTCGACGCCGGCGCGATGCCATTTCCAGTCCACAATGGAACGGACGGCGAGCGGGGTCGGCGGCACCCGCAGTCTCGCGGGGGCAGGTCCCGGAGCGGGTTCGCCGTACCAGCGGCACAGTTCACCCCAGGAACGCAGCGCTTCCTTCGAAGTCACCTTCTGTTCCAGGATCGCCAGCATCAGCGCGTCCCAGACCCGGCCGGTCGACCCGATGCGCAGGCCCGGCAGGTTCCGGCGGGCCTGCGCCACGACGTCGTGATGTGCCGTGAAGTCGCTGTCGTCGTCGTTCGCGCCGAGGAGCGCGGGGACGCCGTCGAGCAGCTGATCCGCGCCGGGACCCCACGCTCCGGCTTCGACCTCACCGCCGGAAAGCCGGCGAAGCGCGAGCGTGCCCGGGCCGTCGGCGGTGTTCGCCGCCAGCCAGGTCACGCCGCGCTCGTCGCGGATCAGGTTCGGCGATGCGGTACCGCGGCTCAGCGGACCCAGGACTTCGCCCAGGTCCACTTCGTACAATGGCCGCCAGAGCATGATCAGGCGTCGCTCGAGAACCGCACCGACCCGTCAGGCAGTTCGGCCTTCGGCCACACGCGGGCGCCTTCGAGCAGTTCACAGCCGGCGCCGACGGACGCGCCGTCACCGAGCACGACCCCGCGCAGCACGGTCCCGGCGCCGACGCGGGTGCCCGCGCCGAGCACAGACCGCTCCACGACGGCGTTTTCGGCCACGTAAGCGCCCTCGAACAGCACCGACCCCGACACGCGGGCACCGGCGCACACAACCGCGCCTGCCCCGATCGTGGAGCCGTCGGTCACCGTCGCGTCGTCCGCGACCTTGGCACCGTCGAGAACCAGCGCCGAACCGATCGGCCCAGGCAGGGCCGACGACGGCAGCACGCCACGAACGAGATCCGCGGACCCGCGCACGAACGCCTCCGGCGTACCGACGTCGAGCCAGTACGAGTTGTCGACGAAACCGTGCACGTGGGCGCCGGACGCGACCAGGCCCGGGAACGTCTCGCGCTCGACCGAGACCCTGCGGCCGGCCGGGATGGCTTCGATCACCGAGCGGCGGAAGACGTAGCAACCGGCGTTGATCTGGTCGGTCGGCGGGTTCGGCGTCTTCTCGAGGAACTCGAGGACACGCCCGTCGGCGTCGGTGGGCACCGAGCCGAACCGGCTGGGGTCGTCGACGCGTTGCAGGTGAAGGGTGACGTCGGCGTTCGACTCGCGGTGCGTCCGGACGAGTTCACCCAGGTCCGCGCCCGACAGAATGTCGCCGTTGAAGATCACCGCGTCGTCGGCGCGCAGCTTGTCGTAGACGTTCCTGATCGCGCCACCGGTGTCGAGCGGTTCCTCCTCGACGACGTACTCCAGTTCGAGGCCGAACGCCGAGCCGTCACCGAAATACTCCTCGAACACTTCGGCCTGGTACGACGTGCCGAGCACGACATGCGAGATACCCGCTTCGCGAATTCTCGAGAGCAAATGACTGAGATACGGGATGCCCGCGGTCGGCAACATCGGCTTGGGCGCGGACAGCGTCAACGGACGCAATCTGCTGCCCTTTCCCCCGACAAGCACCACCGCGTCGACACCGAGCTCTGCGGTCACCGGAAATCTCCTCCTCTATCACGCGCCACTGAGCGACAAGCCGCGGGAAACACTGACGGCGGACGCCCGGAGGGCCTACCCTAGACAGCACACAGGCGGCCCTCTTCCCAGAGGGCCCCGGGTCAGTCGGGAGGCCAAGGGGATGGACCCCCGCGATCGGGCGGACGCGTTGCTCGCACGTGCACGGGCACGCGGAGCTTTCGTGGTCACGCCAGAAAACGCGACCTCGCCCATGGACTCCTCGAATACGCAGCAGATTCCGAGAGCCATGGTCAACGAACTGGACCTCGGCCAGGACCCCGACACGACGGGCCGGATCCCGGCGTCGGTCATCGAGGAGAACGATCACCCGCTGGCCGGCCACCAGCCCACCAAACGGCTGGAATTCGGTGGCGACCGCCGCCGTCAGCCCCAGCCCACAGCTCCGCTCTCGCGGCGGCCCCAACCGGCTCCCGTGCCTTCACCGTTGAAGAAGAACCCGGAAAACGTGCCGCCGGAGCCGGCGCCCGAACCCAAAGAAGAGCAGTTCAGCGGCCTGATCCCGACGACCACCCAGTCCACCGGCCGCTCGAACCTCTCCCGCCGCCTCGACGGGATCTAGCCCCAAAGCTCAAAACAAAGCGTGCCGTTCAGCGGGATTCCCGGCTGAACGGCACGCTTTGTTTATGGGGGCTACTTTTCGGTGGTATCTGCGCCTGGGAGGTGGGCCGCATCCCACAGGCGCTCGAATTCGGTCTGGCCGATTTCCTCAGGCGTGAACGGATCCTGAGCCGCGATGTCCTCGACAGACGGCGTGGGCACCTCGCTGAGCCCGGTCTTCCCGGTGGATTCCCAGTCGTCCGCGTACTGCATCCGGCCGTCCGGGAAAACCTCCACCTTACGGATCTCCCAGCGCTCGTCGTCGAGTTCGCTGTAGATGTCGACAGGCGCGTCGGGCGAGTGCTCACGCCAGTTGACGTGCAGGTAGTCCATGGGATGCGCTTCCGTTTCAGGTCGGTTCACCGGCGTCGGCCTGGCCCGTTCGAGGGCCCCGGCGGATCTTCCGGCGCCATACTGCTGCCCAGGTGCGGCCCGTTCGGGTTGGGACCGAAGCCGGTCATCGAGCCGTTGCTGCCGATTTCCACATTGGACGGATTCGGGAAGTTCGTCGGCTGGTTGTCATGGTGCACCACGTAGACGTTCGGCCGGTCCGGCGACTGCGAGACGGTGTACCCCGAGTTTTCCAGCGTATGCGGGTCGACCTCGATGTAGTGCGTGAACCGGTTCCCGGTGAACGGGTTGAGCACCAGCGCTTGCGACAGGTCCTGCTGGGACAGCGAGCCGGGCGCGATGTCGGTGAAGTACCCGCCAGAACCGAAGCGCGCGTGTGCGTTGTTGGGGTTGCCCGGCTGCCAGATCGACGGCCGGACGTTGCCGCTCTGCGAGATGCCGTTCATCCCGCCCGCGTCGGTGTAGTGGTAGAGCATGCCGTTCGGGTTGGTTTCGGTGTGCGGGACCGTCGCGTTCGGTGTCGTGGTCCCCGGCGTGTCCAACCACGGCGGCCGACGCGGACCACGGCCACCGCCACCACCGCCGTTGCCGCCACCGCCGTTACCCCGGCCACCACCGCTGTTGCCGCCGCCGGTGGGCTTTCCGCAGGGCGTGACGGGCGTCAAGCCCAGTGGGTCGATCATCGCCGTGGGGTTGCTGACGTAGGCCTGGGGGTTCGCGCCGCCGCCGAGACCGAGCGGGTCCGCGCTGATGTAGCGCGCGACGCCGGGATCGAAATAGCGGTGGTAGTTGTAGTGCAGCCCGGTTTCGGCGTCGTAGTACTGGCCGGGGAAACGCAGCGGCGTCGATGAAGCGCCGGCGCCGTCCGCGCTCTGGCCCCAGATCGTCCGCGCCGACTGCCGGTTCACGGTCCCGTCGAGGCCGACCAGTTCGGTCGGGGTGCCGACGAGGTCGGTGACGATGGAGTAGAACCGCTGGTCGACGACCTGCTGCGGGCTGTTCTTGCCGATCAGCCGTTCGCTCTGGATCAGCGGGAGCTCGGATCCGGGCTCGACCTCCCAGCTCAGCATCCGCCGGTCCCCACCAGCCGTGAGCTGGTGTTCCTCCGCGAGATCCGTGCCGTCCCAGGTGAAGTCGATCTGCTCGACGACCACGCCGTCGGCGCCGAGGCGCTGTTTGGCGATCCGCCTGCCCATCGGGTCGTAGCGGTAGTGCCACCGCTGACCGTCCGGCGTGACCGCCGCGACCAGCTTGTCTTCGGCGTTCCACTCGAAGCGCCACCGCCGGGCGACGCCGCCGGGGCCGGGGCTGACCCGCTCGACGAGCCTGCCCTGGCCGTCGTGGGTGTAGCCGGTGGCACCGGCCTGCTTGAGCAGGGTGCCGTTGTAGGCCCGCTCGCCCGCCAGCGGATCACCCGCGGCGGCCGAGGACAGTTGGGCGGAGACGACGTTGCCGGTGGCGTCGTAGCCGTAGCGCTCGGCCCAGGAGGGACCGGTGACCGCGGTGATCCGGCCGACCGGGTCCAGCTCGAAGGTCCGGGAACCGGCCAGCGCGTCGTGGGTCCCGGTGAGCAGGCCGTCGGCGCGGTAGTCGTAGGCGCGCCGCTGCAGCATCCCGGCCGCCGACGAAACCGTCTGCGCGCCGAGTCGCCCGGCGGAGTCCCAGTGCTGGCGGATGTCGAGCGCGCCCCACGACCGCTGCACCTCACGCCCCACGAGGTCCCGGCGAAGGGTCATCGTGTGCGTGCCGACCCGGACGCCGATCGGCGCGCCCACCGCGTCGAAGGTCCAGTCGCTCTGCGCTCCCGAAGGCAGGGTCCGCCGGACCCGCCTGCCGAGCAGGTCGTACTGCGAGGTGACCGTGCGGCCGTTGCAGGTTTCGGTGAGCACCCGGCCCTGGGCGTCGAAGGTGTAGCTCAGTTCGGAGTCGGGGTTGACGGCCTTGAGCACCCGCCCGGCGGCGTCATAGCTCACCGTCATCACCGCGTCGCCCATGCGCTGTTCGACCACGCGGCCGAGGGCGTCCCTGGTGAACTCCATCGTCTCGCCGACGCCGTTGGTGCGGTGCACGAGCTGACCGGCGGCGTCGTAGCCGTAGGCCAGGACCCGGCCGTCGAAGTCGGTCTCCTCGACCAGGTTCCCGGACGCGTCGTAGCGGTAGCGCCAGAACCGGCCCTGCTGGTTGCGCACCGAAACCAGGCGCAGCTCGGTGTCGTAGCCGAACTCCATCCGGCCGCCGTCCGGGCCGACCCTGGCGATGGGGAGGTCGAAGTGGTCGACCTCGGTGATCGTCCGCGCCCCGGTCGCGTCCCGGTGCTCGCGGAGGTTGCCTTCCGCGTCATAGGTCCACTGTTCGACGCTGCCGTCGGGCGCCATGGTCCGCAGCGGCAGGCCTTCGATCGTCCACGCGAAGCGGCTGACTTCGCCGACGGGGTTGGTGGCCATGGAAACCCGGCCGAAGACGTCGTACTCGTACTGGGTGCGCGCACCGATCGGATCGATGACCGAGACGACCAGGCCACGCGAGTCGTTGACGATAGTGGTGACGTTGCCCAGCGGATCGGTGACCGACGCGAGGTTCCCCTCGACGTCGTAGCCGAACGTCGTGCGTGCGCCTGCCGGGTCGACGGTCGCGGCGACTTCGCCGCGGGAGCCGTACTCGCGCCGGGTGACCGCCCCGCCCGCGTCGACGATGACCACGGCCCGATGGGCGGAGTCGTACTCGAACCGCTCCGCGAGACCGTCCGGCCGGGTCACTTCGCGCAGGTCGCCGGCGTCGTCGTAGCGGTTGCGCGTGCTCCGGCCGAGCGCGTCGGTCTCGACGATCAGCCGGTGGTGGCGGTCCCACTCGCGCCGGGTCTCGTTGCCCTGCGGATCGACCTCGCGCACGAGCTGCAGCAGCTCGTTGAAGTGGTAGGTAACGGTGTTCCCCAGCGAGTCGGTCGCCTTGGTGATCCGCTCGGTCTGGTCGTACTCCATGGTGTAGCTGAGGAAACCGCCGTCGCCGTCCATCCGGACACAGCGGCCCGTGGCGTCATAGCCATAGCGGTACGAGACCCCGTTGCGGTCGTGCCAGCTCGTGACGCGGCCCTCGGCGTCGTAGCCGAACTGCAGGGGAAGGCCGGAGGAGTTGAGCACCTCGACCAGCCGTCGCGCGTCGTCGTAGCGGTAGCGCACGAGCAGCAGGCCGTCCTGGTCTCCGGCTTTGAGCAGCCGAAACGCCGTGATCAGGCCATTGTCCGTTTCGACGCCGACGCGATAGCCGCCCGAGTGGTCGATCGCGGTCAGCGTGCCCGCCGCGTCGCGCTCGAACTCGATCCGGCCACCGGCGGCACGCACCGCCGCCGTGATCGGCAATTCCCGGCCGCCGGTCGCGGCGAAGTACAGCGTCTGCGCGCTCTCGGGGACCTTGATCACGAACCCGCCCTCGGCGAGCCGGGTCAGCGGCCACCGGGGACCGTGCTCGGGCAGTACCTCGCCGGTCGCGCCCGGGGTCGGGTAGGTCAGCAGCGCGCCGTCTTCGGCGGCGAACCTGATCCCGTCCTCGTCGACCTCGAGCCGCTGGTCCACGGTGGACGCCCAGGTCCGGCCGAAGGACCGGCCACTGCGGTAGTCGGAGAGGTGCGTGCGCGACACCATGAGCGGCATCGACGCGAGCAGCTCGACGTCGACCTGGGTCATGAACATCCGGCCGGTCGCGACGTCCACCGGGTCACCACAGTTCGGCAGGTCCTTGGTCAGGGTCGAGTTGTGCGGCGGGTTGGTGTTCTCGCCCTTGATCCCGCCGTTGCCGCCGGATCCCTTGCCACCGCCCGAACCACCCGAGCCCGCGCCGCTTCCGGACGGCGTGGTGGAGCCGTCCGGCCCGGTGTCGCCGCCCTTCGGCGGCGGCGGGGTGTCACCGCTCCCGGCATTCGGCGAACCGTTGCCACCACCGCCCGCACCGGACGGTGTCGTCGAACCGTCGCCGCCCCTCGGTGGCGGGGGCGCGGACGACGGCGCCGTGTCCCCGCCGCCACCCTTGCCACCGCCGAGCGTGTCCGGCCCCTTCGGGCTGGACGGAAGTTCCTTCGTCTTCACCGGCGGCGCCGCCTTGCCACCCTTGACGTTCTTCAACGCCTTCGCCGCGTCCGCGAACAAATCACCCGCCTTCTTCAACAACGGGATCAACGACTTAAGCGCCTTGACCAACTTATTGGTGATACCCGCGATCTGCGACGCCGTCTTCGCCACCGCCGCCACCACCTGCGGAACCACCCACGTCAACCCAATACCCAGAGTGAACACCACCTGCAACGCCCAGCTGATCATGTGCCCGATCAACTCCGCGATAATGTCGCGCACCAGCGACCGCACCGCCGCGACCACCTCACCAGCGGTCTTCACCCCACTCGACGCACCCTCGGACCCCTCCTTCGCCGAGCCCATCAACGCGACCGTGTCCGACGCCCGCCGCCGATACGCGTCCGCCGCGACCCCCGTCCAACTCACAAGGTCGTTGCTCACCATCGACGTCAGGTCCTCGCCGACACTGCCCAACTCCTTGGCGACGTTCGCCCACGTCTCCGAATTCGCCCGAATCGCATCAGGATTGCCCGCAAGGGCATCCAAAGCCTCCTTCAACGGCCCGACATGCTCGATCAACCAACCAACCCCAGCAGCCAGCGCCGCACCAAACGGGTCCATCGCCATCGACAACGCATCCAGCGCCGTCCCCACCGACCCCATCGCGACCGACGCCCAATCACCACTCTCGATCGCCGACTTCAAATCAACCGCCGACTCCATCAACGAAATGCCGGTATAGGCCTCCGTCGAGCTCTTCACATCGGCCACAAGTGGATTGCTCACGACGAAAACCATCCCTGCTGAGTTGCTGAGTTCAGTGGGACGTCAAACCGTCGCCACGATTTGTCCGTGCTGCCGGCGCCAGCCGCCCGATCACCAGGGTGAGTTGCCTTCGTCGTCCTCGATCGGACCCGGTCGACGGGGCGGCACACCCGGCGCCGGCGGACCGGCGGCGGGTGGCGGGGTCGACGGCGGAGGCGGCGGGATCGGGGCCGGGGGCGGCGGGGCCGCCGGGTCCTCCACCGGTTCGGGGAACCGGCTGCGCAGGCTGTCCAGCATGAGCGACCTCGTCTGGACGTCCTCGTCACCCAGGTTCTCGGCCATCACCGTGGCGACGCGGTTCGCGATGTCGGCCTGTGCGCGGTGCATGGTGGACAGGATCGCCGCGGACAGCTCCGGCAGGGGGAACGACCTGGCCTTGTTGCTGAACACCAGGTCCGTCACCCCGCCGTCGGCGCCCACGGTGACCTTGACCGCGCCGTCACTACTCGTGGCGGTCAGCCGGATCTGTTCCGTCTGCTCCTGAGCGGCCTGGTAGCGCTCCGCCTTCTTGGCGAAACCCTGAGCCCACTCGTCCATCCGCCGCTGTGCTTCATCCGGGTCCCGGATGAAGTCACCGAGTCCGCCCACGCTGGTCATTTCCCGCCTCCACAATCACTTGCCCACTTACCCTGCTGTCGCTTGCCTCCCACGAACCCCCTCGTGGACTTACTACTCGGTCTGTACGGTCCCGATCCGCGGCGTGGCAGCCATCACCGGCTGTACGGTCCCGATCCGCGGCGTGGCAGCCATCGCCGGGGAACTCTCGATACGAGGGCTCGCCAGCTGCTTGGTGAACGGCTCGGCCGCGGTCTTGTCGCCCTCTTCGTACGCCGACGCCGCGGTGCGGACGTTGTCCGAGGTGGTCTGGACCGCCTCGACCGCCGCCTGCAGCGTCTCCTTCGCCTTTTCCCCGGTGGGGTTGATGATCGGCGGGAGGAAGGCGCAGAGCAGGCCGTAAGCGTCGTCGTTCATCGCCGTGTCCGCGGCCGAAACCGCGGTACCCAGGCGTTCGACCAGCCCGTCGAGATGACTCGCGTGCGCGACCAGATCGCCGGGTTCTACTTCGGTGTCCATGTCAGATCACTTCCAGTCCGTGTTCTTCCAGTCACCGATGACCGGTGGGGCGACCACCTGGTCAGGAGCGAAGATCGACGGGTCGTCGGGCTCCAGGTAGTCGGCGAGCTTGTGTTCTTTGTCCTCTTCGCCGCCCTTGCCGGCGCCGCCCATACCGCCCATCGGCATTCCGCTGGAGCCAGGCCGTCCGGCCGCGCCTCCGGCCGCCGCACGAGCCGCCGCGGCTTCCGCAGCCGCCGCCGAACCCGCCGCACCGGACGCGGCGCCCGCCCCGAGACTTCCGGCGCCGGAACCACCGACGCTGCCGCCACCGGCGCCACCACCGGAACCGAGCGACGGGATGCCGCCCTTGCCGAGACCACCGGCACCGCCGCCGGCACCACCACCGGCGCCACCGCCGAGCCCGCCACCACCGGAGCCGCCGAGCCCGCCGAGAGGCGAACCCTTGATACCGCCGGGTTCGATCGGGTTGAGCCGGTTGCCGATGCCGCCGTTCACGCCGCCGTCACGGCCGATGCTCCCCGGCAAGCCGCCGGGGATGCCGCCGGGGGTGAACCCGCCCCCACCCGGGGGGAACGCACCGGGACCGCCGATACCACCGAGAGGCGAGCCGCCCCTCGGGGAGCTGGGGTCATTGAACGACGGGACGTTGAGACCCGGGGCGCCGCCGATACCGCCACCACCGCCGCTAGGGATCGTCGAAGACGGCGGGGTGAAACCGGACGGGTTGGTCGAACCGTCGAACGACGGAACATTGAGACCCGGCGCGCCGGAGCCGGAGAAACCGCCGCCGCCAAGACCACCACCGCCACCGCCACCGCCACCGAAGTTCGCGCCGCCGGCCGCACCCGAAACGTCGAGACCGGGCACCTGCGACGGGTCGAACGCGCCACCACCGGCGCCGCCGCCCGCGCCACCACCGGCACCACCACCGAAACCACCGAGACCTGCGCCGCCTCCGCCTCCGGAAGCCGCGTCGAACTGCGGAACACCACCAGCGCCCGCGCCACCGGCACCACCCGCGCCCGCACCGCCCGCACCGCCGCCCTCCAGCCCCGGAACACCCGAGCGAGCGCTCATCAGGGCCGGTGTGCTGCCGTCAGTGGCGCCGTTCGGCAGACCTGCCGCACCGCCACCACCACCGCCCGCGCCGCCACCGGAGGGCGCGCCCATCACCTTGGCGGCCGTCCTGACGGCAAGTTTCGGCGGGGCCGGGAAGGACGGCGTCTCGACTGCGCCGCCGACAGTGCTGTCGAAGTCGCTCATCACCCGGGCCGCCTGCTCCCGCGCGGCCTGCTGTTCCTTGTAGACAGCCATTTCCTGACCGGCCGCCTGGGCGTACTGGACGGGATCGGTGATGGTCTGCAGCCGCGCGTTGGCGTCCTGCACCGAGAACGCCACCGGCGGGTTGGCCTCCATCCGCTTCTGCGTTTCGTTCAGCGCCTGGGAGTGAAGCTGCTGCTGGTGCCCGGTCAGCGTCGCGCCCTGCGCGGTGGTGCCGAGCCACTTGCCGACGGCCGCGAGGTGTTCACGCGCCGCGTCACCACCGGCGCCCTGCCAGTTCGACGTGCTGTCGGTGATCGCTTCGGCGAGGTTCTTCTGGTGATCGGCGAGCTGGTTGCCGACCACGACCCATTCCTCGGACGCCACCGCGACCTTCGACGCGTCGGCGTTCTGCGAAATGGCCTCGTTCATCTGCTCATGCGTGGCGTTGGCCCACATCGTGCTCGGTGCGCCGCCGGTCTGCCGGATGTCGAGGCCTTCTTTGGCGCTCTCGCGCCGGTCCTCGATCTTCTCCTCGTACTTGTTCTGGATGGTGGGGTCACGGAAGATCGGGTCGAGGATCTTCTGCAGCCAGTTGTCGTGGGTGGCGTTCTCCTGGTCGACCTCGCGGGTCACCTCGTTGCGGATCTCGTCCCCGGACGGGGAGGTTTCCACGATCGGTCCCACGTAGAACTTCGACGACGAGTCGGCGGTGGAGTCGTAGTACGGGCTTTGGGCGTTGTAGTCCGGAGAACTTGGATCGGAAACCGACCGGGTGCGCTCCGTAAATTCCGCGGATTCGGCCACGGGGTTCAACTCCTCGATTTCTCCGGATACGGCAAAGCGGGATGAAGCAGACTTCGGGAAACAATCAGGACAGGGTCTTGAACTGGCTCATCGAAGCCCGGACTTTCTCGTCCTGCTCCAGGTAGTTCTTCTTCGCCAGGTTGATCGCTTCGACGTAGGTCGGGAACTCGTCCCGCGCCTGCTGCAGCTGCGTCAGCAAGCCGCGCTCGTCGTTCGCGGTCTGCTGCATGTGCGTGGAGACCCAGCGCGCCGTCGCCGTCGAGCTCATCGGCGGCGATTCCTGCAGCTTCTCCAGCTCACGCCAGCGCGCCGCCAGGCTGTCGATGACCCCTTCGAGCGACTGGATCATGCGATCGCCCGTGGCATCGTCGACCGCGAACCCACCCTGGACCGCCATGCGCTTCAGCGCGACGCCGCTGAGTGCTTCGCGTGGCGTGGAGGCGACCGTTCCCACCTTGAGCATCGGGGCCGCCGCCGTCATCCTGGGCGTGGCCGCCGACATCCTGGAGGTCGCCTCCATGATCTGGTCTTCCTCGCTCATCGCCAGTCCCTCCCGAGTGTCCGTTACCGCTCACTTCTTAACGCTGTCTTCGAATAGCTGACTTCAGTAGATCGACGAGATGACCTGACGGATCGCTTTGGCCACGTCGGTGAACCCGGCCGGGACGTACTCGGCGGCCGTCGCGCCCTGGTCGCCCTCGGCGGTCCGGACCAGATAGCGGCCGTCCTCGGTGTCAAGCCAGGTCAGCGGCTGCGCTGTCAGGTGCTCACCGCGACGCCCGGTCCCGGTGGCGACGATGTATCCGCCGCCCAGCCGTTTGCCCGTCATGACCCGCTCCAGCACGTCGACGTCGGCGTCGCTCTCCCTGGCGTTGACCCCGGCCCTCGGGCGAACCACGCCCATGAGCTGGATGTTGCCGAAGGCATCGGTTTCTTCTTCGTCTTCTTCCGCCTCGGCGAGCCGCCGCGCGGTCATCGCCGACACCGAACGCTGCGCGCGCTGCTCGACCCGGTGGGTGCCGGTGCTCGCCGGCCTCGCGGGCGGCAACGCCCCCGCCAGGATATCGACGAGCTTGTCGTCACTGAAGAGGTTGAACCACAGTTCGTCCTCGCCCGGCGCCTGGGTGATCGCCAGCGCCTGCGCGCCATCCGTGGCCGACAGCACCGCGATGTCGTCGCCGCGATCGTCGATCCCGCTGATCGCCACCGAAACATGCGAATTCCCGAGCAGGCCGAACGCTGTCCGCACCGGCTCGATGAGCTCCCCGCCGACCGAAAGCCGCGTGGACTCGAGCTCCCGGTAGACCTGCACGGCGACCTTCGCGAACCGGACCGGATCGATCGAACTGTTCCGGATACGCAACGGAAAGCGGCGTACGTCGACGTCCAGCGCCTGGCCGACGATGGTTGCTTCGACGCTCCCCAGCGTGAATTCGAACCTCTCCGCCATAGCCTGAGCGCTACCTTTCTGACCAAGCATCCGAAGCACCTCTCCGCCGGACAGCGAAGGGTGAGCAGTTAGTTGAGGAGGCAACAAAATCGAAATCTATCATGTTGCCACCGGGGTCCGGTGTGAGCCCGGCCGCCCCTCGGGGTACGACTATTGCCGCTGGTCAACCAAGTATTCCGGCGGATCCACTGAGGACATTCGCCCGATTTCGGGGACCACCGTGTCAACCTCTGGAAGCATCCCTACCTCCCCTGTTCATCCCCTCTTACTCTAAAAGCCCCGGTAGCCGCAGACTGATATGTCACTCGTTCGGGAGCCACACAGAGCAACACGAACACGAAGAGCGAACGGTTCATGTCAGTTCCTGAAAATTTTCACCCAACTGCCGTGTTGACGTGACCACCGTGCCACAACGATAGGAAGGCCGTCGCAAGGGACTCCAAGTCCATCAAGATCGCCTTCACGGCAAGCCAGGTGGGCCACGGAGCCGGTGGCGAGCAGCGAATTGCCAGGTCAGGGCAGCTTTGGGCGGCTCGCGCAGTGCGGCACAAACCGCCACACGGGCGCCGGAGGGGTGGCCGGACATGGTATGACCCCATGCGACTCGTCCCTCAAAGTCGGGGAGGTCGTCCATCAACTGTGCCCGTTTGGGCCGAGTTACCACGATCACCTTGTCGGGAAAAGCCTCGCTGTGCTGGAGAGGCGCGGATTGTCGGTGGGGGATGCGAACATGTGTTCGTGTCGATCGAAGGCCCCATCCTGCACGCCGACCTGGACGCGTTCTACGCGTCCGTCGAGCAGCGGGACGATCCGAGCCTGCGGTCGCGGCCCGTCATCGTCGGGGGCGGTGTGGTGCTGGCGTCGAGTTACGAGGCGAAGGCCTGCGGCGTCCGCACGGCGATGTCCGGCAGGCAGGCCAGGGCGCTCTGCCCGCACGCGATCGTCGTGCCACCGCGGATGTCGGCGTACGCCGAGGCCAGCAAGGCCGTGTTCAAGGTGTTCGAAGAGACGACACCGCTGGTCGAAGGCCTCTCTATAGACGAGGCGTTCCTGGACGTCGGCGGGCTCCTCCGTATCTCCGGCACCCCGGCCCGCATCGCCGCCCAACTGCGCCACGACGTCGCCGAGCAGGTCGGGCTGCCGATCACCGTCGGCGTGGCGCGGACGAAATTCCTGGCGAAAGTCGCCAGCGGCGTCGCCAAACCCGACGGGCTGCTCGTGGTCCCGCACGACGGCGAACTGGCCTTTCTGCATCCCTTGCCGGTCGAGCGGCTCTGGGGCGTCGGCCAGGTGACCGGTGGAAAGCTGCGTGAGCAGGGCATCACCACCGTCGGCCAAGTGGCCGAGCTCGGCGAGACCGTGCTCGTGTCGATCCTCGGCAAGGCCTCAGGACGGCATCTCCACGCGCTGGCCCACAACCGCGATCCACGCCCGGTACAGGTAGGCCGACGCCGCCGCTCAATGGGAGCGCAACGCGCACTCGGCTCCAAACGGCGAACCCCGGACGAACTGGACGCCATCCTCGTCATGCTGGTAGACCGCCTCGCCCGCCGCCTCCGCGCCGCCCGCCGCGTCTGCCGGACAGTCGTGCTCCGGATGCGCTTCACCGACTTCACCCGCGCCACCCGCTCCCACACCCTGCCCCAGTCCACCGCCAACACCGAAGCCCTACTCGCCTCCGCCCGCGCTCTCGTCACCACCGCCGCGCCGATGATCACCACCCAGGGTTTGACGCTGATCGGTGTCGCGTTGTCCAACCTGGACAACGACGACGCGATTCAGTTGGCGCTTCCCTTCGGCAACTACGAATCGGGAGCGCTGGACACCACGTTGGATGACGTACGGGATCGGTTCGGGTCTGGTTCCATCACCCGAGCCACGTTGCTGGGGCGCGATCCTGGTACGTCCGTGCCGCTGCTTCCGGATTGATCGGGGCGTCCCGGCACGCTCGCCTATCCTGGACCGCATGGAGCGAGTACTGACGTCACGGGGAGCCGCCACCCGGCAGCGGATCGTCGAAGGCGCGGCCGCCCTGAGCCGGGACCGCGGGCCCGCGAACGTCGGTCTCGACGACATCCGCGCGGTGACGGCGACGAGCAAAAGCCAGCTGTTCCACTACTTTCCGGACGGCAAGGCCGCGCTTCTGCTGGCGGTGGCCGAGTACGAGGCCGAGCAGGTGCTCGCCGACCAGCAGCCGATGCTCGGCGATCTGACCACCTGGCGCAAGTGGCAAGCCTGGCGCCGTCGCGTGATCGAGAAGTACGACGCCCAGCGTCAGCACTGTCCACTGTCGGCACTCACCGCGCAACTGGGCCTGGCGAACCCGGCCACGCAGACGGTTTTGACCGATCTGTACGACCGCTGGCACGGCCATCTCGCCGTCGGTGTCCAGGCGTTGAAGGACTCCGGAGAGATCGACTCCGGGATCAACGTCGGCCAAGCCGCCACCGCGATCCTGACCGCGGTCACCGGCGGTGCGACGCTGCTGCAGGCGACCGATCGGATCAGCTACCTCGAAGTGGCACTCGCCGAAGCGCTCGACAGCCTGCGCCGCCCAGGTCCTCGCCCGCGCCGCAAGGTGAGTGTCGCGTAAGAATAGTCCTAACAGGACTATTCGCGGGCTCGCGCTCATCGTGAGACCATGCGCGCGGCGCTGGTCCGGCAGCCATCTGTCGACAGATGGCGAATATCCCGACTGGCCAGATACGTCATAAGAGCCACAGATGGCGGTCAGGGCATCAGCTGGGCGAGGTTCGCGGCGGTGGCGGCCGCGGAACCGACGTCCTTGGCCGGTTTCGCGGTCTCCCCCTCGGTGGCCCACTCGACCGCGGTCGGGACCTGGCTGCCGGTCGCGATGGTGCCCTGCATGACTTTGCCGAGGTATTCGCCGTCGGCGGCCGGGCCGAACCGCGGCGCGACCGAGTCACCGATCGCCTTCCAGCTGGGCGCCACCTCCGACGCCTGCTGCCCGACTTCCCGCGCACCGGCCAAAAGCGCCTCCGACCGCGTCGCCGCCGGGCCGACAGCGCGCATCGCGTCGAGCACGGCACCGGCGCCCTTCACCCCGGGGATCAGCCCGGCGGAGTCGCCTGCCAGGTCCGTCCACGCCGACGGGTCGTCCCATTTCTCCTCGGTCACCATCTCCGTCCCGTGTGCCACCAACGCGACCGCGCCCGACGCCAGCGCGATCGGCCCGGCGACCGGCGCCAGCACCGGGATCAGCGCCAACGTCCCGGACACCGCGGAGATCATGCCCGCGACATCGCCGACCGACACCTCGCTCTCGGGTTCCGGCGCCGCCGGCGGCAGGTCGGGGATCTCCGGCACCTGGACGCCCGGACCCTCCCCGCCGATTTTCGCGGCCACGACGTCGATGAAACCGTTGACGGAGTTGGCGACCGACGCGACGAACGCGTCCTGCGCGCCTTGGTCCGCGCCGCCCGGCAGGTTCGCGAACTGGGCGTAGAGCGGGATGTTCTCCCTGATGAAGTTACCGATCTCGGTCTTCACGTGCTCGACGTCGGCGGCGAAAGCGTTCACGCTCGCGGTGAGTTGTCGCATGGCCTGCTCGCCCTGTGCCGCGGTGTCGAGGATTTCCTTGGCACGGGCCAGGAACGCGGTGCCGGCTTCGTCCGGCCAGGCGGCGACGATACCGCTGACGTTCGTCCGGCCCGCTTCACCGAAGCCGGTGCCCGCCTGTTCCCAAGCGGCGCCGAGGGCACGCATCCGGTCTTCGTCGGTGTCGGGCCACCCGGTGATGGCCTTGACGCGCGGCCAGAGGTCGTCGTCGCTCGGGGGTTCGGGAACCATGGCGACGAGTCTTCGCCGCCACGTCCCCGCGCGCAGGCCGATGACCGGAAGCGGCCAAAGCTACTTCTGCACGGCCTGGATGTTGAGCCGGATCTCGACGGTCGAACCGACCACGACCACGCCCTTGGCGAGTGTCTGTTGCCAGTTGATGGCGAAGTCCTCGCGGTGCAACTCGGTCTTCGCTATCGCGCCGAGCCGGTTGCCGTTCCATGTCTGCAGACCGAGGTACGACGTCTCGAGGTTCACCGCGCGGCTGGACCCGCGGATGGTGAGGTTCCCGGCCACGTGCCACTTGTCGCCGGAGCCCTCGCCGAAGCTGTCGCTGATGAAGTGCAGATGCGGAAACCGTTCCACGTCCAGGAAATCCGCCGACCGCAGATGCGCGTCCCGCTTCTCGGACGCGGTTTCGATACTCGCGGCCTCGATCAGCACCTCGACGTACGAATCCTGGATGCGCTCGCCGACATGGATACTGCCGTTGAACCGGGTGAACCGGCCGTACACCTGGGAAAGCGCGATATGCCTCGCGATGAACTGGATCGAGGTGTGGTCCGGGTCGAGTTCCCACTCACCGGGTGCGGGCAGCCGCAGATCGGCGTCCGGCATCAACTGGACGACGTCGAGCGCGGCGTGGTCGCCGGTGATGACATCGATGACATGGGTCACCGGACGATAGCCGCCGGCTCTGATCGCCACCGTGTAGTTGCCGGGAGCGAGCGTGGCGACCAGCAGGCCGAACTCGTCGGCCGTCGCCTCGGTGACGCGCTGGGTGCGCCGATTCACGATCAACCCGCGTGCCCCGGAAAGCGGCTGGTCCTTCTCGTCGCGCACTCGCGCGCTGAACAGGCCTCCGTTGACCGCGACCGTGACGGGCTCGCTGTCCGCCTGCCTTCGGCGTGAGCGACCGAACATGCGACCTCCAAGTTTCTCAGATCGCACTCGCGTGGACCCGGACCGCATTGACCCAGCAGTCCAATAATACGCGGCGTCCCCCGGCGTTCGGTTACCGCCATCCACTCAGAGTCACTACGCGCGTTGGATCACCGCCTTGAGGAACTCCTGGGTGCGCGGCTGCGACGGTTCGGTGAACAACCGCTCCGGTGTGCCCTCCTCGACGACCTGTCCCTGGTCGAACATGATCACCCGATCCGAAACGTCCCGCGCGAACTGCATTTCGTGCGTGACACACAGGATCGTGATGTCCGTGGTAGCGGCGATCTGCTTGAGCACCGCGAGTACGCCCGCCACCAGTTCCGGGTCCAGCGCCGAGGTGACTTCGTCCAGCAGCAGCACATCCGGGCGCATCGCCAGCGCACGCGCGATCGCGACCCGTTGCTGCTGCCCGCCGGAAAGCTGTGTCGGATGCGCGTCCGCCTTCTCCGACAGGCCGACCATCTCCAGCAGGTCGACGGCCCGCGCCTCGGCTTCGCCCTTGGACAGCCCCAGCGAGCGGATCGGCGCTTCGGTGATGTTCTGCAGGACCTTCATATTGGGGAACAGGTTGAACTGCTGGAACACCATGCCGATCCGGCGGCGGATCCCGCGCAGGTACTTTTCGTCCGCGGGCACCAGTTTTCCACCGCGTTCACGATGACTGAGGTACTCGCCGCCGACCTGGATCGTGCCGGAGTCGATCTTCTCCAACGTCATCAGCAGCCGCAGGATCGTGGTCTTGCCCGATCCGCTTGGCCCGATGAGCGTCACGAATTCCCCTGGCGCCACGGTGAAATCGAGCTCTCGCAGGACGACGTGGTCGCCGTAGGACTTGACGACCCGGTCGAAGCGGATCATTTCAGAGTTGTCCGGCACGGCGCTCCAACCTTCGTACGGCGATCGACGCGGGAAAGCTGATCAGCAGGAACAGAATCCCGGCCATGGTGTAGGGCTCGACGACCCGGAAGGTCTCCGCGCCGACGGCCTTGGCACTGCTGAGCACGTCGACGACGCCGATCGCGAGCAGCAACGGCGTCTCCTTGAACATCGAGATCGTGTAGTTGCCCAACGCGGGCAGCACGCGCGGAACCGCCTGCGGCAGAATGATTCCCGTCCACACCCGGCGTCGCGGGAGGCTCAGTGCCGTCGCCGCCTCCCACTGTCCTTTCGGGACGGCTTCGATCCCGGCCCGATAGACTTCCGCGGTGTAGCAGGCATAGTGCACGCCCAGCGCGACGACACCGGTGACGAACGCGGACATCTTGATCCCGGTCGTCGGCGGAAGCAGGTAGTACAGCACGAAAACCTGGATCAGTAGCGGGGTGCTGCGGACGAACTCGACGAACAGGTAGACGAGCTGGCTCACCACGGGGATCCCCGCGCGCCGCACCAAGGCGAACACGACACCGAGGACGTAGGCCACAAGCGAGCCGAGCAGCGTCAGCTCGAGTGTGACGACAAGTCCCTTGAGCAGCAACGGGATCGAGTCGACGGCGTTGTTCCAGTCCCAATCCATCAGCGGCCCGCCGTCTCTAGCGCCTTGCCACGGCGATTCCGTTTCACCGGAGTGCGGCCGAGCCGCCGCGCGCCGCCGCGTTCCAGCGCGCGCATGATCATGGTGATCACCACGGCCAGCAGCAGGTACAGCACCAGCTCGATGCCGTAGATCGTCACGATCTCACTGCCGAACACCGGTCTCAGCAGCTCACCGCGTTCGGTGATCTCCCCCGCCGAGATGAACGAGAGCAACGCGGTGCTCTTCAGCAGCTGGATGAAGAGGTTGTTGAACGGCGGCAGCATCTCCACCACCGCCTGCGGAAGGAGCACCCGGAACATCCGTTGCGCGGACGTCAGGTTGAGCGCCACCGCGCCTTCGTACTGCGCCCGTGGCACGGAATTCACCGCGCCACGCACGATCTCCGCGCCGTACGCGCCGTGGTTCAGGCCGAGCACCAGGATGCCCGCGAACAGCGGCACGAGCTTGAACCCGACCAGCGCCGGAAGCACGAAAAAGAGCCAAAAAAGCTGCACGACCTCGGAGGTACCGCGGAAGATTTCGACGTAGAGCCGGCTGACGAACCGCACCAGCCGTACCGGGGAAAGCAGCGCGAGGCCCGCCACGAACGAGAGGACAACGGTCAGCGCGATGCCGCCGAGTGCCGCCCAGATCGTGGCGTTGAGCCCCTCCAGTATCGACGACAGAATCTGCCGGAAATGCTCGGACATCTCAAGCGGCGCAAAGCTTTTCGGTGGTCACGTCGGGTTTGGGCAGATTGCCCTGGCCGAACCCGAACGGTGTCGCGATCTTCACCCACTCGCCGTTGTCGTGCAGCTTCTGCAGTTCGGTGTCGAACGCCTGCCGCAGGCTGTTGTCGTCCGTGCGGAAGACGAACCCACCCGCGGAGAGCACCGGACTACCGTTCGCGACCGGGTCGAAACCGGGCGTGACTTCGACGGCGGCGTCGGGATTCTTCTGTGCCAGCCACTTCAGCGAGATGTCGGTGAGCGCGGCGCAGTACACGCGGCCGTCGGTCACCGACCGCAGCATGTTGTCCTGGGTGTCGAGGGTCTGGATCTGGTCCTCGGCGACGCCGGCGCCGGTCAGATAGCCCTTTTCGACCGCGGCGGAAAGCACCGCGACCTTCACCTTCTTGGCTGCGACGTCCTCGAGCTTGAAGATGCCCTGCGGGTTCCCCTTCGGCACCAGCAACGCGGTGAGCGCCGAATAGTCCGGAATCGAGAAAGCGGCCGCACCACACCGCTGCTTGGTGATGTTCATGCCCGCGGCGACGACGTCGAACTGTCTCGCGCTCAACGCGGGAATGAGCTGGTCAAAGGGCACGACACTGGCCTGCACGTTGTCGATCCCGAGGGCTCTGAACACCGCCCTCGCGACCTCGGGTGCCTCACCGGTGGTGTTCCCCGAGGCGTCGGCGAACCCATACGGGGCCTCGTTCGCGATCCCGATCTTGATCGTTTTGGCGTCTTTGGCCGCCTGCAAGGCGTCCACGCCACCACTTCCCGTGCTCTGACATGCGGAAAGCAGGGTGGAACCACCGAGGGTCACCGCACCCGCAATCGCCGACCGGCGGAAGAAGTCCCGCCGCGTCCATTCACCGTGCGCCACAATCGCACCCCTTTTCGAATCCGTTGTGGTTACCGAACGTAGGACCAGTACCCCAGTTGGATCAACGTCGTTACCGGAACGTGATACGCGCGGGCGGTGGGTGGCTTCGGGTCACGCCGTCCCGGCGTAGAGGTAGGTGCCCGGCTGCTGGGGGTTGGCCAGCAGCAGGACCTGGTCGCCGGGCCGCGGGATGCGCGGCTTCGAGACGATGGGCTGGAGCTCGATGCGTTCCGCGGTCCCGGCGAGCCGCACGACCGGGTCGAAGTTGACCAATCGGCCGGTGCCGAAGTCCTCGGCGCCGACGTAGGCGCAGGTGGCCCGGCCGACCTGGAGGTGGCCGACGCTCACCCCTGTTGTGGGGCGCGGTGACCACTCTCGTCACGTAAAGCGTTGGCGCGCTTGAGAAACAGCGAACGCTCGCCTTCATTGCCGGTGAGTTCCGCGGCGCGCTCGAACTCGCCGCACGCCTCGGCGTGGTTGCCGAACTGGGCCAGCAACTCACCGCGGACCGCCGGAAGCTGCGGATAATCCTTGAGTACCTTCTCCGCGACCAATGCGTCGGCGAGCTCGAGCCCGCGCGCCGGATCACCGGCCATACCGACCGCCACCGCCCGGTTGAGCAGGACCACCGGTGACGGCTGGACGAAGGCGAGCACCTCGTACAGCGCGGCGATGCGCGACCAGTCGGTTTCCTCCGGTCGATGCGCCTTGGCGTGACAAGCGGCTATCGCGGCCTGCAGGGTGTAGACGCCACCGCCGAGCGTTTCGGCGCGGTCGAGGGCGGCGAGACCGCGTCGGATGAGCAGGCGATCCCATCGGCGTCGGTCCTGGTCGAGGAGGAGCACGGGATGGCCGGCGGTGTCCGTGCGAGCATGCAGGCGCGAAGCCTGGATCTCCATCAGTGCCACCAATCCGTGGACCTCGGGCTCGTCCGGGAGCAGTCCGGCGAGGATGCGGCCGAGCCGGAGAGCCTCCTGGCACAGCTCCGGGCGCGTCCAGTCTTCGCCGCCGGTCGCGGAGTAACCCTCGTTGAAGATCAGGTAGACGATCCCGAGCACCGACGACAACCGCTCAGTCATCTCCGACGGCGTGGGCATTTCGAACTGCACCCCCGCGGCGGCCAGCGTGCGCTTGGCCCGCACAATGCGTTGCGCGGCAGTGGTTTCCGGGATCAGGAAGCCCCTGGCGATCTCGCCCGTGGTGAGACCTCCGAGCAGGCGGAGCGTCAGCGCCACCTTCGCTTCGGTGGCCAGGACCGGATGGGCCGCGGTGAAGATGAGGCGTAGCAGATCGTCGCCGATGTGATCGTCCAACGCGTCCACGTCCGGTTCGGCGTTCTCCCGGATCTCGACGTCACGGCCGAGCAGGTTGAGCTTGGCGGTGAACCGCTCCTGGCGCCGGAGCAGGTCGATCGCGCGGTGCTTGGCCGTCGCCATCAGCCACGGCCCGGGGTCGACCGGCACGCCCGTCTTCGGCCACTGTTCGAGGGCGATGACCAGCGCGTCCTGCGCGAGTTCCTCCGCCACGCCGACGTCGCGCACCAGCCTGGCGAGTCCCGCGATCAGCCTCGCCGACTCGATCCGCCAGACGGCTTCGACCGCTCGATGGGTCGCGCTCGGTGGATCGGTAGCCGTCACGGCTACCGATCCAACCACCGCTACGACCGCGGCGCGAAGTCCTCAGGCCCGAACACCTTCCGGACCTCGGTCTCGCCTTCCCAGCCGGGCCACAGGTCGAGATGCAGTTTCATGAACCGCGTCGCCCATTCGACGGCCTCTTCCTTCGTCCGTGTCTCGTACAGCGCGTAACTGATGACCTCCTTCGCCTCGGCGAACGGCCCGTCGATCACGGTCAGGCTCCCCGCGGCCACGCTGACCTGCGCGCCCACCGCACTCGGCGCCAGTCCCGCGGTGTCGAGCAGCACACCGGCGTTGGTCGCGTCCTCACCGAGCTTCATGATCGCCGCCATCAGCTCGGGCGGGGGCGGGGTGTTCGGCTGGACGGCCCTGAGCAAAGTCATGTATCGCATGGTCTCTTCTCCCTTTTCCGGTTTCGGTCAGGCCGTGCGGCCGTAGTAGTGGCGCGAAATCGACGACAACCAGGTCCACGCCAGCAGGATCACCGCGGTGAACACGAGGATCGCCCAGCTGCCCCCGGTCGCCACCGCGGCGAACCCGGCCAGGAACAACACTCCCGTGGCACGCGAGAACGTCGCCCATCCCCGCAGATCGTCGGCCACGAACCGCCTCGCGAGCACGAAACACGCCGCGACGAGACACAGGAACCCCACCCCGGACACCGCGAAGTGCACCATCCCGTGCCAGCTGACGACGACGTCACCCGTCCCTGCGGGGAACCCCGGCTGCGGATCCGCCCGGAAGATCCCGGCGCCGACCGTCCCCAGCCCATACCCCGTCAGCAGCCGCGGCCCCCAAACACCCGCACCCGCGCGGCGCAGTCCGATGGCCCCGGCGACGATCATCAGCCCGGTCAGAACGAAGTTGGCGACCTGGATCCAGCCGGGGCCACCGTTGGCGAGCGTGCTCCAGGCGTGCCGCGTCAGGTCGAAGCCTTCCCTGGTCAGGGCCTGGATCAACGATACCGCGACGTAGAACGGACCGGCGATGACGCCGTAGCCGAGGAGGCTCTTCGTGACCCGTGTGGCCGGGTCGCAGACCTGCGTGGATGTCTCGGTCATGTCCTTCTCCTTCGAGTTCGAGGGGTCCCTCTACTTGAAGCTCGAACGGGAAGACCGGCTTTCGACACCGAGGTGAGATTTTCTTGGAAAAATCTTCTGGCGCTGGTCAGCGCACTGCGCCGGCTGCCTCGGCCAGCCGGCGCACGGTGTCGGCGTCCAGGCTGAGCCCGAACACCTCCGCGATCACCTGCGACCAGCCGTGGATGAAGTAGCGCCAGCCGTCCACCACGGTGAGCCCGTCGTGGCGCTTGGCCGTGGCGAGGAACTCCAGGCTGCCCCGGTAGTTCAGCTCCCAGGCGAAGCCGCCATCGGGAAAGCGGGCTTCGTCGCTGATCGGCGAACCCGGGCGGTCCTTGCCAAGCCCGGTCGCGTTGACCACCAGACTGCCTGGCGGCAACGCGGCCAGCAGCTCGTCCGCCGGTGCGTCGACCAAGACGGTGTCGACGTCCATCACGGCGTTCAACGCCTTGAGCCGCTCGGCCGAGGTGTCGGTACACACGATCCGCTTCGGCGCGTCGTCACGCCGGGACAGGTACCAGATGATCGCGGTGCCCGCTCCCCCGGCACCGAGGCACAGCAGCTCGCCACCTGTCTCGGCGAAGTGGCGCGGCGGCAGGAACTCCTCGATGGACAGTCCCGCGGTGATCGGGTCCTTGGCGTGCCCGATCAGCCGTCCCTCCCTTTTGGACACCGACGAGATCTCGCCACACAACGCCGCGAACTCGTCCAGCTCGTCGAACAGATCCGCGGCGGCCTGGTAAACCCCGATCTTGTGCGTGGTGATCAGCGCCCCGAACATGCCCGGATCCCCCGCGATCCGCCCGACCACATCCCGATACTGCGCACGCGACGCGTCCAGCGGCAGGTCGAACCCGGTCAGCACCGCCGACGGCAGCCCCAGCACCCGAACCCACTCCGGAAACACCTTCACGATCGATGACTGACCGGTACTGACGCCGACAAACCCCATCGCAGGCTGAGTCACTTGATGATCCACAGTCACCCACCCTAGCCACCAAGATCCCCCATCCCCCTGGAGCCCAAACTAGGGTGACCAACCACAAGCCCGGCCCGCGTAGGGCAAAACACGCACGCGGCTAAGTCTCGACCTACCGCAGCCCCTGGGATTACCCCAAAGCGGCGTTGGGGGCACTCAACGCCCCCAACGCCGCTTTGGGGGCACACCGCGAGCACCTCCCACCCAGCACCCCTCGTGAGTGTTTCGCGGAGTTATTGATGGGAAAGGCAGGCATGACGCGGCTCGGTACGCCGCTCAAGGGGGTGCGAGGTGAAGCAGACGGACGACGGTCGTGCCGAACGTTTCCGCTTCCCATGGCACGCCAGGCCCGTCACCGCTTCTTGGGCTTGCTCGGGGCTTCCAGCAGCCGCGCGATCTCTTCCGTCTTCGACGTGACGGCCTTCATGGCCACTCCCAGGTCCGCCCCCTGCGAAGAGTTGCTCAGCACCACGACGATGTACCGATCCTTCTCCCCCACCAACCCGCTCGTATGCGCCTCAGTACCGCCCTGCCCCGAAGCCCACCCCTGCTTGACCGCCCAGGGCCAAGCGTCCAGCGCCCGCGGAATCCCGAAGTACTGGTCCATCCCGTCCGCCGCCACCCTGGGCACCGCCCGCAACGCCTTCAGCAAAAAATCCCGTTTCGCTTGCGGCAGCGCCAAAATGTACTCGTACGTGGTCACCACGTCCGCGGCCGAAAGCAGGGTGTCGCCCCAACGCCCGGCCACCGCGGGCGGCTCGGTGTGCTTCAGTCCCATGGTCTTCGCGGTTCGGGTGACAATCGTTTGCGCGCCGTTTTGCGACCATAGGGTGCTGGCGATTTTGTCGTCGCTCAAGGACAGCATCCGGCTCACCTGCGGATCCCACTTGGACCTGGTCAGCGCATCGACTGCGATGAGCAGCTTCACCAAGGAGGCCGATCGGAACTGTTCCTCCGAATCGCTCTCGACGAGAGTCGCCCCGGTTTCCCGGTCGACCACCATGGTGGCGGTACGACCGGCCGTGTCAGCGGCCGCGCTGGGGTCCGAGGACTTCGCCGCGCTCAGCGTGAGGGCGGCGACGAGCACGGCACAGCCGCCCACCACCAACCACAACACTTTCCGGGGTAGCGGACGGCGTTGCCGCCTGGGGTGATTGAGCGGCTGGGTCCGATCGTCGAACATGACTCAACGGTGGCCGCCGGTTATCCGTGTGAAGTCGCTGTTATGTCATGGTTGCGTAACAGCGTTCAAGGCGGTCAGCGGTCTTTGTACGATTCCTGTACGAGCCGTTCCTATCGTTCTCCCGGGTTCCAGGCAGCGCATCCCGACGAGAACGGAGACCCGTCTGTGCTCGTTACCATGACGTTCTTGCTGGTGGCGGTCGTAGTGGTCGGTGCACTGTGCCTGGCCGACGTGCTGCTCACCGTCGCGGTACTGCGGCGCGTGCGCGCCCAGTCGGCCGAGATCGCCGTTCTCCAGGCGAGTTTGAAGCGCTACGACACCGAGGTGCTGGTGGGGCGCGAGGTTTTCGGCGTTGTCGCCGCCCACGACCTGGTGGGCTTCCTCGACGCCAGCTCGGCGGCCTCCGTGGCGGAGGTGCCGAGGTTCACCGACAAGGCCACCGGCACCAGCGCGCTCGCGGTCATCGAGGGCGACCCGCCGGATATCAAGGCGCTGATCGCACTGCTGTCCCCGGTGGCGAAGATCGTCGTCGGGAACCAGGCGCCCGCGCTCGCGAAAATCGTGGGGATTCCCGGGTTTCCGACGTTCCTGCGCATCGACGACGGCCGCATCGGGCACGCCGCCACGGCGATGGCCGACCTCGCCGAGCCGGCCACGACGGTCAAGATCCCGTCCCAGTAAGCCGGTCCGCGGTGGGCACGGGTCCCGCGCCCACCGCTTTCCCGGCGTCAGCCCTCGTCGCCGCCGTCGTCGTCCCCGTCGAGCATTTCGCCGATCATCATGCCGCCGACCACACCCACCGCGGCTCCCGCGACGACTCCGCCCATGCCCATGCCGCGGCGCTGGCCGCGGTGGCCGTACTCGTCATCGTCATAACCGTCGTGGTGGCCGTAACCGTGGTGCGCCTGACGACTGTTCGCCACCTCGTCGAGCCACTCACCGAGCAGGCGCGCCCAATCGGTGTCGACGGCTTCGTCGTGACCGACACCGAAGCGGCCCACCGGGCTGCCACCGAATCCGCCGCGCTTGTCCGCGACGAGGACCACCTGCACGCCCTCACGGTCGGCGACGAAGGACAGCTCGACCTCGGCGATCCGGCCCGCGTACCGCGCCGGCGGGTGGAACTCGGTCTCTTGGTAGAAAGGAAGTTCCTGCCGGACACCGTAGAGCTGCCCGGCTTCGAGCTCGGTCGACTTGAACTGGAAACCGCGCTCTCCGAAGGCATCCAGCACCGCGTCCTGTGAGGCGAGCGGCGTCACGATGACCGGGTCGAGGTCGCCCTTGTCGACGGCTTTGGCGATCGACAACTCGGTGCGCAGGCCCAGCACGATGCCCGGCAGCGGCTGACCGCCGACCTCGGTCAGCGGCGTTTCCCACGGCATCGGGATGGTGAACGAGACGACGCGCTGCTCCTTCGCGGTGAGCCGGGTCGCCCCGCACACCACCGCGCGATGGAACTCCGCCGACCCGCTGCGCGCGGACCGGACGACCAGCGACAGCGCGATGTGTTCGATTTCGGAGTCGGCCTCGCCGCCGGTCAGCCGCACCTCGCCGGACAACTGGCCACCGGGTTGAACCCGCGGATCGGTCAACACCGTGTCGACCGACGGGCCGCCGACGCCGATTTTCTGCAGCATCTTCTTGAAGACCATGCTGGGGTTCTGCTCCTTCTCGACTTCATGGGTTTGCTGAACCACTACAGGAACGCACCAAGAAGCCTGTCAGTTCCGAACAAAATCCCCAATCAGGACGCGCTGAGCCGAGCCTCCAAGCCGTCGAGAACGCGGTCCAGCCCATAGACGAAGTTCTCCTCGCGAACCTTCGCCGGATCCTTGCCCACGTGCGACGCGTGCCCGTCCTTCAGTCGCGGGTACTCCCGCACGGCCTGCTCGACGGTCGAGCTCAGGCCTTCCATCCATTCCCGCTCGTCCTTGCCGCTGCGCGCGATCATCGACAGGTACGCGGCTTCGCTCGTCGCCACCCCGACGACGTATGCGATGACCGCACTCATGGCCTGGTCGGCCTCGTCCAGCGCGAACCCGGCCGACTCGAACAGCGCGAGCATGCGGTCGGACATCCGCATGACGTTCGGGCCGAGATAGGCCAGCCCGACTTGGCCGAGCACGGACGCGACCCAGGGATGCCGCAGCGCCATGGACCGCAGGCTGTGCGCACTGCCCGCGGTCGCCGCCCGCCAGCCCGCGGGGTCGCCGGCATCCGGGACCTCCAGTTCGCCGTAGACCTCGTCCGCGACCAGTTCGATCAGTTCGTCCTTGTTGGCGACATGCCGATAGAGCGACGTCGCGCCGGCGCCGAGCCGGGTACCGAGCTTTCGCATGCTCAGCGCCTCGATGCCTTCGGCGTCGAGCAACAGGACGGCCTCGGACACGATCTGCTCCCGGCTGAGCTGCTCCCGCTGCTTGCGCGGGCGCGTCCAAACCGAGGCGATGGGCTTCTCGTCGGCTGCCATGGGAAACCTACCTTTCCGTCGTCGACCAGCGTAGCGCACGGTGTACGCACTTGCGCACACGCAACGCTATGAGTACAGTGTGCGCAAGAAGAGAACGTCGTACGCACCGCTCGGAACTTCGAAAGGTCTCCCGATGGAAAACCGTCATCCACGCCGCTGGCTGATCCTGATCGTGCTTTGCCTCAGCACCCTGGTGCTGGTCATCGACAACATGGCGCTCACCGTGGCCGTCCCACCGCTGGCGGCGGACCTGGGCGCGAGCGCACAGGACGTCCAGTGGGTCCTGGACTCCTACATCCTGGTTTTCGCCGGCCTGCTGCTCACGTCAGGAAGCCTGTCGGACCGGTTCGGCAGACGGAAAGTCATGATCATCGGCCTGGCGCTGTTCGGCGCGGCCTCACTGATGGCCACGCTCGCCGCGGACCCGGGCCAGCTGATCATCGCCCGTGTGGTGATGGGCGTCGGCGGCGCGCTGATCATGCCGAGCACGCTGTCGATCCTCATCACCGTGTTCGACGAAACCGAGCGGCGCAAGGCGATGTCGGTCTGGAGCGCGGTCGCCATGGTCGGCTTCATCGGCGGCCCGGTCCTCGGCGGCATGCTGATCGCGTGGTTCTGGTGGGGCGCGGTCTTCCTGATCAACGTCCCGATCGCCATCGCGGCCATCGCCGCCGCCATCGCCTGGATGCCGGAGTCGAAGGGCCCGTGGCAGAAGCCAGACCCGCTGGGCGCGTTCCTTTCCGTGGCGGGCATGACCGCGCTGGTCTGGATGATCATCGAACTGCCCAAGGCGGGCCTCGCCGACGCCGGCACCCTCACCGCGCTCGTCGTCGCCGTGCTCGGACTCGGCGGGTTCGTCGCCTGGGAACTGCACACGGACTCCCCCATGGTCCCGCTGAAACTGTTCCGTGACCGCAACTTCAGCGGCGGCAGCCTCTCGCTTTCGCTGGTGCAGATCGGCAACGGCGGGCTGCTGCTGGTGCTCACCCAGTTCCTGCAGTTCGTGCTCGGCTACTCGCCCACTCAGGCCGGTCTGGCCTTCATCCCGATGGCGATAGCGTCACTCCTCTTCAACACCCTCGGCGCGACGCTCGGCCAGAAGATCGGCAACCGGATGCTCGCCGTGCTCGGACTCGCGGTGATGGCGGCCGGATTCGCCACCCTGGCCGCCGTTCC
Source organism: Amycolatopsis sp. (assembly GCF_036008905.1). Lineage (GTDB taxonomy): Bacteria > Actinomycetota > Actinomycetes > Mycobacteriales > Pseudonocardiaceae > Amycolatopsis. The sequence continues at coordinate 43,791 of NZ_DASYMU010000077.1, forward strand.
GGCGGACGCGGACTTTGCGGTACTCGCCGTCGCCCTGTTCGTGCTCGGCGCCGGGGGCGGCCTGGCGATGCCCGCGGCCATCTCGGCACTCATGGGCGCCGTGCCGCCGGAGCAGGCCGGTGTCGGCTCCGCGCTCAACGACACACTCCAGCAGATGGGCGCGGCCCTCGGCATCGCCGTCCTCGGCAGTGTCCTTTCGAACAGCTTCACCACGTCGATGCCCGCGTCGGTCCCCGATCAGGCAAGGCATTCGATCAGTGACGCGCTGAAGGTGGACGGCCTCGCCGACACCGCCCGTGAAGCCTTCACCGGCGCGATGTCCACCACCTTCGCCGTCAGCGCCGCCGGTGTACTCGCCGCGGCCGTGCTCGCCTTCTTCGTCATGCGGGACCGCGAACCCGCGCCGGTCGAGGAAGAACTCGTCGGCGCGAGCCACTGACCTATCCTCGGCCGCCAAAGGCGAGTCTCCGAAGGCCATCATGAGGGCGTCTAGTCCCTCATGATGGCCTTCGGAGACTCGCCCGGACGGCCTCAACCCGGAATCAACCCATGGGTCCAACCGCGGCTTCAAGACCGCACCCCTCTACGCCCGCGATCCTCGAAACATGTTCAGAACAGTAACCACACTCGTTATCGCAGCCCTGCTCACAACCACTTCCGGTGGCGCCGTCGCGCAGGCAAATGACCAGCTCACGCTCCGGCTTCCCGCCCCGACCGGCCACCATCAGATCGGGACGACAGCGCTTCATCTCGTCGATCCCACCAGGAAAGACCCGTGGAACGACGCCCCGAAACGGGAGCTGATGGTCTCGGTCTTCTACCCCGCTAAGGACGTCCGCGGTAGACAGGTGGCGCCGCAGATGACACCCCGCGCGGCCGAGTCGTTCAAGGCGTTCGCGCCGCGCGTGCACACGCAGCTGCCCAAGGACGGAGTCGATTGGGCGGCCACGAAAACGCACTCGTACGTCGACGCCCCGGCCCAGACCACGCGCAGACCGGTCGTCCTGTACACCCCGGGCGGCGCTGAACCGCGCACGCTGGGCACCGGGGTCGCCGAAGAGCTCGCGAGCAACGGGTTCGTGGTGGTGACCATCGACCACTCCGGCGAAGCCAGTGAAGTCGATTTCCCGGGCGGGCTAAGGCAAATCGACCTGCCACCGGATCCCGCGCAGTTCCCGCAGACCATGCGGACGGTGATCGACACCCGGTTCGCGGACACCAAGTTCGTGCTCGGCCAGCTGGAAGTGCTTGCGGCGGGCCGGAATCCTGACGCCGATCGGAAGCCGCTGCCCCAGAACCTGGGCCGGGCGTTGGATCTGCGCAAGATCGGTATCTACGGCCATTCCGTGGGCGGCGGCACCGCCGCTGAGACGATGCACGAAGACCGCCGCGTCGACGCGGCGATCAGCATGGAGAGTTACCTGAGCTATTACCCGGCGCCCGCGGGACAGCCGCTCGAACAGTTCCCGATCGCGCGCGACGGCACCGATCGGCCGTTGCTGGTGCTCAGTTCCGACTATTGGGACGCGGACATGCAGCACGACTGGGCACCGCTGGTCGAAAACCGGACAACGCGCCGGATCGACTGGGACAACGCTCAGCACTACGTGTTCACCGACTACGCGGCGATGCTCCCGCAGCTTCAGCGCGCGGGCCTGATGACAGCGCAGGGCCGCCAGGAACTCGTCGGCGCGATCGATCCCGCGAGGTCCGTGCCGAGCGTGCGGAAATCGATCGTGGACTTCTTCGACTGTCACCTCCGCTGAAGTGCCACCAGGTCACCCGGCTGACACCACCGCACCCAAGGCTTCGAAGACTTAGGCTTTCGGTATGAACGCCGGATCCACCAAGGGGCAGCCCATGATCGAGACGCGCCCACAGGCGAAGTTGCTCGCCCTACTGCGGGACGAGGGGCCCCTGTCGCGAGTGGAACTCGGTGAGCGGCTGGAGCTGCCGCGGACGCGGGTCGCCGCGGAAGTGACCAGATTGGGTGAATTGGGGCTCGTGGAGGCGGCGGGGCCGTCGGCCAGCCGCGGCGGGCGGCGCTCGACGATGGTCCGGCTCGGCGGGGACCTGCGCATCCTCGGCGTGGACGTCGGCGCGACTTCGGTCAGCGTGGCCGTCACCGACGCTTCGTGTGAGGTACTCGCTTACACCGTCGAGGACTGCGATGTCCGGCTAGGACCGCACGTCGTCCTGGGCCGCGTCGCCGCGCTCGCCGAAAAGGTGCGCGAGCAGGCTCCCGGACGGCTGCTCGCGGCGGGGATCGGGCTGCCGGGGCCGGTGAGTTTCGCCGAGGGAATGGCCGTGGCGCCGCCGATCATGCCGGGCTGGGACCGGTTTTCCGTACGCGACCACCTCGGCGCGCTGCTCCACTGCCCGGTGTCGGTGGACAACGACGTCAACGCGATGGCGCTCGGGGAACGGCACGCCGGGGTCGCGCGCTCACTGGACGATCTCGTGTTCGTGAAGGTCGGGACCGGGATCGGCTGCGGCATCGTGATCGAGGGCAAGGTCTACCGCGGCGCGGCCGGCACCGCGGGCGACATCGGGCACATCCGGCTCGACGACACCGGGCCGGCGTGCGCGTGCGGGGAAGTCGGCTGTCTGGAGGCTTACTTCGGCGGAGCGGCGCTGGCCCGCGACGCGATGGCGCTCGCACGCGGCGGACGGTCACCGTTCTTGGGTGAAGCCTTGGCACACAAAGAAAAGGTCACCGCAGTCGACGTCGGCCGGGCCGCCGAGGCCGGGGACGTCGGTGCGGTGAACCTCATCCGTGAAGGCGGCAAGCGCCTCGGGCAGGTGGTGGCCTCCCTGGTCAGTTTCATCAATCCGGGCATGGTGGTCATCGGCGGCGGGGTGGCGCAGCAGCTGGGACACCGGCTGCTGGCCGAGGTGCGGAGTGTGGTCTACCGGAGGTCGCTGCCGCTGGCCACCGGCAACTTGCCGATCGTGCTGTCGGAGCTGGGCGAAACGGCCGGGGTGATCGGCTCGGCTTGGTCGGGCACGGACCGTGCCTTCTCGCTGAGCACCTGAACGTCCCTGTCCGCCGTCTTGTCGGTCTTTTTGTCCGCCTTCTTGTCCGGCTTGACCGACTGTTCCTTACCCTGCTTCTGCGCGTCACCGGCCTCATCCGGGAAGCCGCCGATGCCGGACTCGATCGCCGCGGTGACGATACGGTCCCGCTCCCAACCCGAGAGCACGCCGTTTTCCACCAGCTCCGCCGTCACCGCTTCGACGTAGCCGACGAACTCCGCGTTCGAGGCGTACTCCGAGTCGTCGTCGATGACGTCGTTGATCGTGCAGCCGTTTCCGGTGTCCACGTTCGACACCTGGCTGTCGACGGTCCCGATCATCACGGTCTCCCGCGTATCGGACCGCGGACAGACGTCCTGTCCGGGAGGCGGCCCGACGGCCACCACCTTGAACGAGCCCGATTGCGCGGCCGACACGTTGCCCGCCTTGTCGGTCGCCCGGTAGCTCACCGTGTGCGCGCCGACCGCGGAGACCACGAACGGGACGGTGTAAGCACTCCACGCGCCACTGTCCATTTTGTACTCGATACCGGCCACGCCCGACTCCGTGTCGGCGGCCGATACGGTCACGGTCACCGTGCCCACGTACGCCCAGTCACCGTTCTGGGTACCGGACAGCCCCACGGCCGCCGTCGGCGCCGTGATGTCACCCGAGGACTTGACCACGGTGAACGTCACCGTGCCCTCGGTGGAAGCGTTGCCCGCCTTGTCCTTCGCGCGGTACAACACCGTGTGCGCACCGGCGGCGGTCACCGCGACCGGCGCGGTGTACGCCGTCCACGCACCGGCGTCCAGCTTGTACTCGACCGTGTCCACACCGGATCCGGCGTCGGTGGCCGTCACCGTCACCGTCGCGGTGTCGACGTAGTTGCCGTCACCGTCCTGCGTGCCGGTGGCAGCGGCCGTCACGGTCGGCGGAGTGGTGTCCTCACCCTGGCCCGCGACGATGACGAAATGGGCCATGCCTTCCGGCGAGACGTTGCCCGCCTTGTCGGTCGCCCGGTAGGACAGCATGTGCATTCCGGCCGTGTTCACCACTACCGGCGCGGAGTACGGCGCCCACGCGGCGTCGTCCAGTTTGTACTCCATCGTGTCCACACCGGATCCGGCGTCGGTGGCCGTCACCGTCACCGTCGCGGTGTCGACGTAGTTGCCATCGCCGTCCTGCGTACCGGTGACGGCGGCCGTCACTGTCGGCGGCGTGGTGTCCTCACCCTGGTTTTCGACCACGGTGAACGACGACATGCCTTCGGCGGAGACGTTCCCGGCGACGTCCGTGGCCCGGTAGTGCACCATGTGCGCGCCGAGCGTGGACACCGCGACCGGTGCGGTGTAAGCGGTCCACACCCCACTGTCCAGTTTGTACTCGACGGTGTCCACACCGGACTCACCGTCGGTGGCGGTCACGGCCACCGACGCGGAGCCGACGTATTCACCGGCCGGGTTCTGCGGCCCGGTGACCGCGGCGGTGACCGTCGGCGGGGTGGTGTCGGCACCGCCACCATCGCCGACGGTGAACTCACCGGTCATCGTGCTGTGGCCGGGAATCGAGCAGAAGTACCGATACTTGCCCGGCGTGAGCGTCACGGTCGCCTCGTGACGCCCGTTGTTGGCGTCGAACGGACTGGACAGGATGTTCAGCGACACATCGTGGTTGTACCCCGGCGTCGACGTGTCGAAGGTCAGCGTGTGGGTCATCCCGGAGGTGTTCCCGGTCGCCGCGCTGTTCTCGAAGACGATCGTGGTCTCGCCGGGTACCGCCGTGGTGGGCGCGGACTTGTACTGAGTCGTGCTGTCGTTCGCGGTCCAGGTCAGGGTCTGGACCGGAGCGAAGAACGGCTCCGGGGCCGAGGGCGGGGGCGACGCCAGCGACGGCGACGCCACCACCCCCAGCATGGTCAGCACCGCGACCAGCACGGCGAGTACTCGACGAGACATAGCGGGAAAACCCTTCTGAGAAAGAGTTACAGCTGCCGGACGCGGATGTTGCGGAACTCGGTCAGATCGTTGTCGCTGTGGTTCTGCAACCCGATGAAACCGCTGGCGAACTGCCGCAGATCCGTGGGCGGGTCACCGGCCCGGGACGACTGGATGCCCGGGGTGTTGTCGAACTCGTTGATCACCACGCCGTTGCGCAGGATCGTGTAGTGCTGACCGACGACCCGGACCTCGTAGTCGTTCCACGTCCCCTTCGGACGTGCGCCGGCGTTGGCCAGTGGCTGCGGGTCGAAGTTGTAGATCGACCCGGTCTTCTGCGGCTCACCGGTTTCACCGTCGTACATCTGGATCTCGTGTCCACAGTAGATCGCGACCCAAGCCTGCGAAGTCCGCGCGGAACCGGTGGTGCCGCAACTACCCGGCGGACGCTGGTCCAGCGGTGTCCGCGGATCCGGGAACCGGACGAAGACCCCGCTGTTGGAGCGGAACCCTTCCGGTGCGATGTCCTTGAACTGGAGCTTCACCGAGAAGTTCCCGTACTGCTGCTGGGCGTACCACAACATGCCCAGCCCGCCGGACGGTCGTAGCGACCCGTCGGGCTGGATGGCGAACTGCCCGGAGGGAGCCTGTTCCCAGCCGCGGAACGACTCGGCCGTGCCGTCGTAGATCGAGATGTACCCGGTGCTGCCGGGCTTCCCGATCGACGACGCCGCTGCCGCCGCGTTCAAGGTGTCGTACTCGGCTTGGCTGAGCACACCGAGATCCTTGAGCGTCCCGGTGGCCACCTTGACGTGGTTGACGAACCCGGCGTGCGAGGACCACGCGCTTTCGTCGTCGATCAGGTCGTCGACCTTGCAACCGCTACCGGCGTTGTAATTCGGCACCGTTGTCCCGGTGTCGCCAAGGGTCACGTTGACGCCCTGGTCGGCCACCTGGCAACCGACGTTCGTGGTCGTCCTGGTCGTCACCGTCTCACCGTTCGCGTAGGTCACGGTCAGCTTGGCGGTGAAGAACCCGGTGCGAGTGTAGGCGTGGCGCGGGTTGGCCTCGGTCGACGTCGTGCCGTCGCCGAACTCCCACTTGTACGACACCCCACCGGACTTGGAACCGTTGAACGCCACCGTCAGCGGCTTGTTCTGCACCATCGTCGAAGACGCCGCGGGTGCCGGCGTGGCCTCGCCACCGGTGTAGGTGATCCGGATCAGCTTCTGGTTCTGGTCGAGGCTGAAGAAACCACTGCCGTAGTCGAGCATGTACAGCGCGCCGTCCGAACCGAACTTGGCGTCCATCCAGCTCTGCAGCTTGTTGTCCCCCGAACCCGACGGGATGATCTGCCGCAGCGTTTCGGCGAACGCCGGCGGCGTGTGCGTCGGCACGCCCGCCGGGTCGACGGTCACCGCGACGCGGTTCTGCGAGTTGGACTGGTCGCCGATGAACCACTTGTTTTCCCAGTACGACGGCCACGCGACGCCGCTGGCGGTGTTCACCAGCGAACGGTGATACGTCGGCCCGGACATGATCGCCTGGCCGCCACCCTTCAGGTACGGCTGGGTGTAGGTCGCGTCCGCGGCGTTGTACGTCGGGATGGAACTGTTGGGGCGGTTGGGGAAGACCGGGCCGCCGCCGTCCGGCGAGTACCAGATCATGTTGTCCTTCACCGGCGGCAGGTTCACCAGACCGGTGTTGCGCGGCGAGGTGTTCACCGGGTTGTTGCAGTCGTACCAACCGGTCAGGACAGCGGCGTTGGTGCTGCTGCGATCCCGGTACGGCTGCCGGTTGCCCATGCAGTACGGCCAGCCGTGGTTACCGGCTTCGGTGATGATCGTCGCGGTTTCGTACTTCGCCGGGCCGAGTTCCGGGCTCGGCGAACTCGCGTCCGGGCCGACCCAACCGGCGGTCAGCCAGCCGGTCACCGGGTCGATCGCCAGCCGTGCGATGTTCCGCACGCCCATCACGTAGATCTCCGGGCGTGTCTTGTTCCCGGGGTCATTGGCCTCGGGGAACAGGTTGCCCGCCGGGATCGAGGCGGTGCCGTCGGCGTCCGGGTGGATCCGCAGGATCTTTCCGTTGAGGTCGTTGGAGTTACCGGCGGTACGCCGCGCGTCCTGGAAGGACAGACCCTTGTAGTCGGCGGTCCAGTTGTTGCCGGAGTAGCCGTTCGAGCCCTCCGACGAGTTGCTGTCGCCGGAACCGATGTAGAGGTTGCCCGCGGCGTCGAAGGTCATGCCGCCACCGGCGTGGCAGCAGCTGTGGATCTGCACGTCCCACGACAACAGGTCCTTGCGCGTCGCCTGGTCGATCGTCTGCTTCGCGGCGTCGTAGGTGAAGCGCGACACCGTGCGCTTGCCGACCTGCTTGTCCCTGTCGACGGACTCGTGCGGCATCCAGTAGGCGTACATCCAGCCGTTCTCGGCGAACTTCGGGTCGAGGGTGAGGCCGATCAGGCCTTCCTCGTTCTTGACGAGTTCGTCGCCGCTGCCGCGGTTACCCATCACCTTCAACGTGGTCAACAGCTTGACCTGCTTGGTGGCGGGGTCCCACTGGTGGATCGTGCCGCAGCCGAGGCCGACGTTCGGGTCGTCCCAGCTGGGTATCGGGCCGGTCGCGCAAGCGGCCTTGCCGATGTAGAACACCTTGCCGTTGGGGGCGATCGTGAGGCCGTGCGGCTCACCGATCTGGTCCATCTGGCCGGTCGTGTTCTTCAGGCTGAGCCGTTCGACCTTGTAGTTCGACGCGATGGTCGCCTTGCAGTCGCCGCGCACCAGGCCGGTCGTCCAGCGCAACGCGCCGAGCAGGTGGGTGCGGAACTGCGCTTCGCCGTAGCTGCCTTCGGTACGGCCCATGCCGGTGTAGAAGGAGCGGCCGCCGTCGTAGTCACGGCACCAGGAAATCGGGTGGAACGCGCCGTTCGCGCCCACGCCCGGGTTGTAGCCCTTTTCCTCGACCTGGGCGATCGTGTGCACGGTGCCGACCGGGTTCACGTCCCAGTTGAGCCACCGGTCGGTGCGGGTCCAGTTCAGCGGCAGGCCCTCGTTCGCCGGGTGCTGCCTGTCCAGCACGTCGACCACGGCCTGCTGCGGAGCCGGCTCCGGTGGCGGCGGGGTCTGCGAATTCGCCTTGTACAGCTCGAAATCGGCGAGCTGGGTGGCCGGCTCACCGGCGTTCGCGGTGATGTTCAGCCGGTAGCGCGGGTACACCGTGGTGTTGGTGAACTCGAAGGTCCGCGACTGGAAGCGGTCGGAGAAGACCTGGTTGGTCCGCTTGTCGAGGTCGACCCAGGTGGTGCCGTCGGCGGAACCCTGCAGGGTCCAGTCCTTCGGGTCGCGGCCGGTGAAGTCGTTCGCCGACGTCAGCGAGTAGCTGCTGATCGCGGCGGGTGTGGTGAGCTGGTAGCCGATCCAAGCGGCCTTGGTGAACGCCAGCCACTTGGTGTTTTCGTTGCCGTCGGCCAGCTTTTCCTTGCCCTCGTTGGGCGGGTTCTCCGCGCTGGCTGTCACCGCGGTGACCGCTTCGGGCGCGGGACGGCTGCCGACCGGGCGGGCACCGATCAGGCCGGTGAACCAGTCGGACCCGTCCTGGGCGCGCGCGGCGTCGGACAGGCCGACGAAACCACCGCCTGCCTTCATGTAGTTCTGCAGCGCGGTTTCCTGGTCACGGCTGAGCGTCACGCCCTCCGCGGACAGGAACACCACCCCGCGGTACTTCTCCAGGTTCGCCGAGGTGAACACGCCCGGGTCCGATGAGGACGCGACCGCGATCCCGTTGTCCTGCCCCAGCCGCGCGATCGCGTCAACCGCGCGGAGCACCGGGTCCTTCTGCTCCGCGGCCGGGCCGTGGAAGACCAGTACGGACACCGGCACCGCCGCGGCCACCGCCGCCTGTGCGGCGGGCGCCACGGCCAGTGGCACACCGATCGAGCCGAGCACTATCGCGGCGGCCAGACCGGCCATCGTCCGCCGTCCCCGGAACCGCCCTGACGAGACTCTTCGCCTCATTACCCTTGCTCCTTCATTGGTTTTCGGGCCGCCTTGACTGCTTTGGGAACTCACAGATGACCGGCGTGCTCGGCGTGTCCTGACATCTCGGGCTGCGCGGTGTGGTCGTGGTGTTTGAAGCGGTCGATCGCGTCCTGCGCGCCGGCGGGCAGGCTGCCGTCGGGGTTGCGGACGAGGAAGAGACCGACCATCCCGCCGTCCGAGTGGGTTTGGACGTGGCAGTGGTACATCCAGGCGCCGGGCCCGACGCCGTCGCCGGCGATCACCTGGAACCCGAACGAACTCCCCGGGTCGAGGTTCTTGTTGTCGATCACCTGGGCGTGGAAGTCGCCCTCGGAGAACATGCCGGTGCGGGTGTCCGCCCAGCGGTGCGCGTGCAAGTGGAAGGTGTGCGGCAGGTTGCCGTGCCCGATGCAGATGAACTCGACGCGTTCGCCTTGCAGCGCCTCGAAGATCGGGGTGTCCGGCGCGACCTTGTGGTTGATCATCATCTCGTTGAACACCACGGTGTACTGCCGCATCGGCAGCAGGTCACCCCGCTTGCGCACGATCAGGCCGCCGTAAAGACCTTTGGCCAGGCCACCGCTGCCGTGGTCGGTGCCCATCGCGTGGTCGTGGTAGTGCCAGTAGCCGGCGCTGCCCGGCATCGTGAACCCGTTGCTCGCCTGGGTCTGCGTGCGCGTGCGCCAGACGTAGATACGGGTCTCGCGCGGGTTGTTGAAGGAGGCGTTGAGCGGTGCGCCGTCCGAGGCGGTGTCGTAGTTGACGCCGTGCGGATGGATCGACAGCCGCTGGTCGGTGTTGTTGACCAGTTCGATCTCCAGGGTGTCACCCTCGTAGATCTCCAGCAATGGCCCCGGAATCGTCGCCTTTCCCGGTTCCAGCCCGTAACCGTAGAGATTACCCGGCAGGGCTTCGGCGTAGATCGTGATCTGGCGGGTCTGCCCGGCCGCCGCGGCCGCGGGCGCCGCGGAAGCGGCGATGGCGGCGGACGGGACGAGCACCCCCGCCGCGGCACCGGCCAGCACCGACCGGCGCGACAACCCGGTGCGGGCAACCTGAGCGCGTGCGTCCATTACAGAACTCCATTCGGGGACTGAGGAGTGAAGAAAAGCGGCTCAGGACTGCCGCGGTGGGATTCGGGGCGTCGCTCGTTCGCGAAACGCGGATGGTGGCCAACGCGGTGACTTCGCTGTCACGCTGCCTCGCCTTCAAACTCGAGCAGCCCCCGACGGCGCGGACTGCCCCTTCCGATCAAATGACCAGAACTTATGTCGGTTCCGGGCGAAAGTTAAGGGCCAACCGGGCTAACAGGCGAGACAGTTAGTCGACAACAAACAAGACAAGACACCAAGTGGACAACCCACAGCTCCGAGGCCGCTGGGAGCCCTCCCATGAACACCCGCGAAAACATTGCCTCGCGCGCAAGACGCCGCCATCTGTCGACAGATGGCGGCGCTCGAAAACCTCAGGTGCGGCTAGGCAGCCGCTCGTTCTTGCGCGGCATGGACCACTGGCGCGCCTGGTTACTTGCACGCTCGGCGAGCCGCTCCGGTTGCCCAGGCCGGCTGTGCGTCTAATCGCAGCTCCACCTGCGGTTTCCCGCCCTACGCTGAGCGCATGACACTGGGGATTGACCACTCGGAACCACGAAGACTGCGGCGGAAGCGGACGGCGTGGTTCGTCGCGTCCGGCTTCTTCACGTCGGTGTTCCTGCTCTTCGTCGGCGGCACGACCTACGCGCTGACCGCGCCCGGCTACGCGTGGGGAGAGGGCGAGCTCCCGATCGAGATCATCATGATCGTCGTGTCGGCTTTGTTCGCCCTGTTCGCCGGTCTCCGCGGCCGGCGTCTCGGTGACCAAGCGGCCGATCTCGAGGACGAACTTTCGCCGTACGAAACGCTTTGGCTGCCGTCCGATCCGGAGCCCGTCGATGCCGAGGTCGCGGCGATGACCCCACGGCTGCGCGTCTACAGCCACCGGGCGGCCCTGCTCTGCGGGGCCTGGGTCGTCGCGCTGACACTCGGTGTGTCCGGGTTCTTCCTGATGGAGCTACTGGGCCAGCGACTACTCGACGAGGGCGCCCGTACCGTCGGAACAGTGGTGAGCGTCCACGATGCGCGCAGGGGCACGTCGACGATCACGGTGGAATACGTCGAGCGTGACGACGTCCGGCTGGCCATTGTCAACCGCGACTCGGATCGGGACTACACCCCCGGTCAACTGGTGACGGTCGTCTACGACCCGGCGGATCCCGAACGCGTCCGGACCCTCAGCGAGCGAAACGACAACGGGTTCCTCACCTTCGGCTCATATTTTCTGGCCATCGTGGCGTGCATCGGGATCCCGTGCTCAGCCGTAGCCGCACAGAACTGGCGGCGGCGACACCAGGCTGTCCTGGGTTCCGGATGGCACGCGGGCCGCGCGCACATCAGCCACTATTTCAGGCAGGTACCCAGAATCTCCGTGACGTACCGAGATGGCAGCGGGATCGAACTGAAGGGGTCCACCTCCACGCATGCCCCTCCCGCCTTCGGCGAGGTCTCCGACGTGCCGGTCTGGGTCGGTGGCGAGAGCCGGAGCATGGTCGTCCTCCTGCCCCGCGGCCGGATCCGCGACGCCCTCCACGCCGTACCGGTCTACGCCGACGGCCCGCGCCGCCATCTGTCGACAGATGGCGGCGCACCCGTCACGGAGTGAGGATCGCGCGGCCGCGGATACGCCCGGCGCCGAGGTCGTCGAGCGCGTCCTGGAACCGGTCGAGCGGGTACTTGCTGGTGTGCAAGCGAACCAGCCCCTGTGCGGCCAAGACCATCAGCTCGCACAGGTCGTTGTAAGACCCGACGAGGTTGCCGATGAAGTTGATCTCGGCGGAGATGACGTCGATCGTCGGCACGTCGATGTTCTCGCCGTAACCGACCACGTGGTAATCCCCCGCGCGCCGCAGCATCGCGACACCGTCCTTGGTGGCACCGCCTTCGCCCACGAAGTCGATGACGGTTTCCGCGCCCTGCCCGGCGGTCAGTTCCAGCACCTGCTCGACCTGACCGCCGTCCGCGACCACACCGTGGTCGGCACCGATGGACACCGCGAGCTTCACCGCGTCGGGGTTGCGGTCGACAACGACGAGTTCGGCGGCCGAGATCGCCTTGAGCACCTGGATTCCGATATGCCCGAGCCCGCCCGCACCGATCACCACACACTTGTCACCGGGCCGGAGCTTGCGAGCCGCCTTGGCCGCCGCGTGGTACGCGGTCAATCCGGCGTCCGCGAGCGCCGCCACATCGGAGGGCTCGAGGGAGTCGTCGATCCGCACCACACTGCGGGCCGAGGTCTTGAGGTAGTCCGCGTAACCCCCGGCCGTATCGATCCCGGGGAACGCCGACTGCTCGCAGTGCACGTCGTCGCCGAACCGGCAGGCGCGGCACAGCCCGCAGGTGATCAGGGGATGCACGATCACCTTGTCCCCTTCGGAAACGTTGCTGACCGCGCTGCCGACGGCGTGCACCCAGCCCGCGTTCTCGTGCCCGATCGTGTAAGGCAGGGTCACCCCGGACTTCTCCGCCCACTGGCCTTCGAGGATGTGGATGTCGGTGCGGCAGACTCCGGCCCCGCCGATCCGGACGATCACGTCGAACGGCCCGGTGACCTCCGGGGCCGGCACCTCCGTCATCCGGAGTTTCTCGTCGTAGCCGACGACCTGCACTGCCTTCATGATGCCTTCGCCTTTTCTGTCGTGGTAACGGATTCCTGCGCTCGCGGCGCCTGGTCCGCGCCGGATTCGGGATACCGGGTCCGCAGCAGGCCCCGGCAGAAATGCGCGTTGCCGTCGATGGAGATCCGGACCGCACGGGCGAACCGCAGGCGCAGCGGGACTTCTTCGCGGGGATAGGCGCGCCCCTGGTCGTCCACGAGCACCTTGGCCGTACCCGCGACACCCAGCCCGAGGTTTTCGCGCCGACGCAGCAAAGCCCGCTTTCCCAGTGTGTCAGGGAGATCGGACAGGGTGACGTCGTGCAGCTCCTCTTCGGCGAGCTCCGCGTTCTGCCGGAGCAACTGCGTCAGCACCCGTTCCATCGCCGCGGCGTGTGCCTTGCGACGAAACGTCAGCCGCAGCTCGTCGAGGTCCTTCTCCGCTTCATCACCGAACGTGCCGCGGTAACCGGCGTCCGCGGCCAGTCCCCGGTTGATCAGGTCCGAGTCGTGGTGGTCGTCGAGGAGCACCTCGACCGCCCGCGCCCGCGGCAACGCCGAGAGCACGTCCTTCGAATCGGATGCCATCAGGTAGGCGAAGTTCGGTGAGCAGAACGAAGTCGGGAGTCGCAAGTGGACGGTCAACACCCCGTCTTCGTCGACCTCGATGGAACGGACGAACCCCAGATCGGTGATCGGTTCGTCCAGCTCCGGATCGAAGACCCCGGCCAACGCCGTGCGCGCCTCCTGCTCGAGGGACATCTCAGACCACCGCCGGTTCGGCGACACCCAGCCCCGCGGGAACCTCGATGCCGTACATGGAGGCCGCGTTCAGGCCGAGGATCTTTTTCTTCTGCGCCAAGGTGATCTGCGGGTACTCGGTCATGTCGGCCGGGATCTGGAAGTCGACGAACCGCTCGATGAGCCACTTCGGCGTCCACAGCGCGTAGTCGCTGGAGAACTGGATCCGGTCCTCGCCCAGCCAGTACAGGAGTTCGCCGATGATCTGCGCGAAGTACCGCGGCCGGGTGTGGATGAACGGCATGGCGACGGCGAGCCCGGCGTGCACGTTCGGCTCCTGGGTCGCGATCCAGCAGAAGTCCTCGAGCCGCGGCAGGCCGCAGTGCTCGACGACGAAGTTCAGCTCGGTGAAGTCGGTCGCCGCCGCGTCGACGTCCGCGACGTCGAACGCGTCACGGTCGAGCGGGCGGATCGTCGGTCCTTTGTGGACGTGGATGTTCTTGATGCCGAGTTCCTGGCAAGCCTCGAAGTACTTGTAGGTCCACGGGTCGTTCAGCTTGTAGCCGCGGGATTTGTCGTGCCATTCCGCGGTGTACAGCTTCACGCCCTTGAGGCCGAACCGCTCGGCGTCGCGCCGCAACTGGTCGAGCCCGGCCTGCTCGTACCGCGGGTCGAAGCAGTGGTTATAGGTCAGTTTGTCCGGATTCTTCTGCGTGAGCGCGAAAGCTTCCTCCGTCTGGCCGAACCCGGTGCGGTAGAACGCGCTGAGATAGGCGGGCTGGAAGATCGCGTGGTCGACGTAGCCGTCCTCGAAAAGGTCCTTCATCAGGCGCTCGCCGCCGTAGTAGAGGTAGTCCTCGTACGGCCAGAGCTCCGACTCGGGGCTGAGGTTGCGGTGGTAGTCGTAGAAGCAGTCGATGAACTGCTTGCCGTGGATGTTGAGCTGGTTCTCGGGGCGGGCGTCCCAAAGCGCGACATGCGCGTCCACGATGAAGAAGTTTTCGCCGTTCTTGCTGTACATGTGGATCCTCCGTGTTCGTGACCGCTGTGGCACGTTTCGGGTTTGACGCTAGGCACGCCGGCGCTGGTGAGGGACCCGGTCGCTGTCTCGATATGAGACATCGTGGCCGTTCCGGGCCCGTACGCTGGTGGAAGCGGACGGAGGTCAGGGTGGAAAACCGGTCACCAGCGCCACGTATGCAGGTCACCGCGGCATTCGACGCGCGGCGCGAAGCGGCCGCCATCACGCCGCGCCTGCTCGCTTCCTGGCAGCGCAGCGAGCGCTACGGCGTGTCCGCCGACGAGGTGCAGCCCGTGTTCACCGGTTCGGTCGACACTGACTCGCTGTTGTACGAATGCGGCCTCGAAGTGCTCCACGGCCTGCAGGCGACGCTCGCCAACGAACCGGTCAGCCTGATGATCACCGACAGTGAAGGCCTCGTGCTCAGCCGCCTGTCCAACGACGCCTCGGTCAACAGGTCGCTCGACAAGGTCCACCTCGCCCCCGGTTTCAACTTCGCCGAGCGCAACGCCGGCACCACCGGCCTCGGCCTCGCGCTGGCGGACCGCACGCCGTCGCTGGTCAGGGCCGACGAGCACTACTGCACGGACCTGCGGGGGTACACCTGCGCCGCGGTGCCGGTCCTCGACCCGACGACCGGCGAACTCGCCGGCAGCGTCAACCTGACGACGTGGTCCGACTCCTCCCCGAAACTGCTGCTCGCGCTGGCCCAGGCGGCGGCCGGGAACACCACCGCGCTCATGCTCGCGCGCTCCACCGGCCGTAAGGTCCGGCCGTCGCCGCGGGGTGAGGTGTTCCGGGTCTACGCCGACCGGCACCGGCAACACGAGGAAGCCTGCCCCGCGCTGTCCGCCGGCTGGACCGACGCCCTCGCCGAAGCGAAGACGGCGTTGGCCCAAGGACGCGTCGTCGCCGTCGTCGGCGAACCCGGCGTCGGCAAGACCGCGCTGATTTCTTTGGCACGCAAGGAAATCCAAGGACGCGAGCGCGTGCTCAGCGCCCGCCCGCCCGCACCCGAAGACGTCGACTCGTGGCTCACCCTGTGGACGCCGGAACTGGGCAAGGACAGCACCTGCGTCATCGTCTCCGGCGTCGACGCCCTGCCCGCCTGGGCCGCCACCGAACTGGCCGCGAAGTTCGCCGCGGTGCGCCGCACCGGCGGCGCGACACCGCAGCCGTACGTCCTCACCGCCGAGCGCTACTCCGCGATCCCCGACGCGCTCAGCCCGCTGGTGGACGCCGTCATCGAAGTCCCGGCCCTGCGGTTCCGCCCCGCCGACATCCTCCCCCTCGCCCACCACTTCGCCCGCCAGGACCGCGGCCGCCCGATCGTCTTCACCCCCGCCGCGACCAGCGCGCTGACCTCGTACAGCTGGCCAGGCAACGTCAAACAACTCCGGCGAATCGTCCGAGACGCCGCTTCGCGAACCGAAGTCGTCGACACCCACCACCTCCCGGCCGAGCTCTTCAGCGCCGGCGGTCATCGCCTGAACCGGCTCCAGTCGCTCGAACGCGACGAGATCGTGCGCTGCCTGACCGAGCCGGCCATCACCCTCGTGCAGGCGGCTGTCGAACTCGGCCTGGGCCGCGCGACGCTGTACCGCAAGATCGCGCAATACGGCATCAAGGTGCCGGGACGAACCCACCAGTCCTAAGTAGACGCTTCCCGACCATGCGCACCGCGAGCACGTGCTCGCACGGCGCTCTCGACCAGCAATTCACTCCGGCCAAGGCCGAGCGAGAGTTAGGCTGGCGCCCCCGGCACACTGAGCCCCTGATCGTGTTCACCCAAGGCTGAGTGCCACATTTCGCCGGCAGCCCGCTGATACAAAATGAGTACGGCTTCGCGATGTCGTTACTCTTGCCCATTTTGCTCGGCGACGAACGCGGCCAGATCGTCGACTTCTTGTCCGGCAACGTCGTGATCCAAGCCGCGGTAGACCTGGATCTCGGCGGTGGCATGCTCCTTCAGCCAGCGTTCGGTGCGATCGACGGCGCTGTCCGGGATGACCCAGTCGTTTTCGCCGCGGCCCCAGTAGACCGGGAGACGGGTCTTGGCCAAGGTCGCGTCGCCGGGCTGGTGATCGTCCACGACGAACCCTGCCAGGCTCACGCCGTAGGCGAAGAGATCTGGAGCGTGTCGCATCAACTGGTGCACCATGGCACCACCTTGGGAGAAGCCGAGCAGGCCGATCGACGGCGCTTCCAGAGTGCGCGTCCACGCCAGAACGTCTTCGGTCGCGGCGTTCGCCACTTGGGGCTGTGGATTGCCGATCGGCTTTCCTGAGCTGGGAAACCAAGCATACCCGCCGGCTTCCGGGATGCGCGCCCTGACCGAAGCGACCACGACTTCTTCCGGTAACCGCGATGCGAGCCGCCGGTACAGGTGTGTCTCGTCGTAGCTCCAGCCGTGCAGCATCACGAGCACGGGCCGGTTACCGCGCACACCCTCGGACGCCGACCACAGCACCGCGTCGCGGTTCATCCCAGGCTTTGTTGTGGTGCCCATTCGTCCTCGCTCCTGCCGTTGGTGTTTTCGACTGTGCCTGAGCTGAGCGAGTCGTGTCCAAGACCTGTTTCTGCTTCTGTGATGCCCTGTCTGTATCACGGAAGACCGAATCGGCAGCGGTAATGAATCTCTTTCGTTTCATTTCCGGTGACTGAAGGATGGGTTTGTTACGAGGGGCTGTTTCATACCTCGCGGGTATCACAGCGAACGAAATAGGTCTTGGACGCGAAGATAGACGTCCGGCAATGCTCCTAACCGGTGAAGCGCAGAAACCCGACGCGTCATTCCGTCCGCATTCGGCTGGTCGGAGCGTTCGGCGACGCCTCGGTCCCGGAAGGAGGGCAAGCTGCTGATCGGCATGGGGATGGCCGCGGCCGGCTACTACGCCTACCGGGTGCCTGCCGACGCCTCCGCCCGGATCAACGCCGACGGCACCGCGGTCGTGGCGAGCGCGACCAGTGATATCGGCCCTGGTACCTACACCTCGATGACACAGCTGTCCGCGGACGCGCTCGGCCTGCCCATGGACAGGGTCACTTTCCGGCTCGGGGATTCGATCCTGCCCATGTCCCCGGTCGAGGCCGGGGCCAAGACCATGGCGAGTGTCGGTTCGGCCGTGCAGCTGACCTACGAGATGCTGCGTGACAGCTTCATCAGGACGGCGTCGGTCGACCCCGTTTCCCCGTTGCACGGAGCGCGGGCCGATCAGGTGACGGTCCAACGGCCGTCTCCAGTGGACGGACGATCCCGCGCGCGGCGAGACGTATCAGTCGATCCTCGGCAGGCACGGCCAGTCCCAGCTGGAGGTGCACAACGGTTACGTGCCCGGCGACGAGCTGGACAAGTATTCGACCTGGGCTTACGGCGCGGTCTTCGCCGAAGTGTCGGTCGACGAAGACCTCGGTCTCGTCCGCGTCCGGAGGATCTTCGCCGCCTACGAGGCAGGCAAGATCATCAGTCCCAAGATGGCCCACAGCCAGGCGATCGGCGGCATGGTCGGCGGAATCGGCATGGCCCTGCTGGAGAGCACCTCGGTGGATCACCGCGACGGGCGGGTCACGGGCGCGAGCTTGGCGGACTACCTGGTGCCGGTCAACGCCGACGTCCCGCAACTGGACGCGGTGTTCGTGGATTCACCGGATACGAAAGCTGATCCCATCGCGGTCAAGGGGCTCGGCGAGGTGGTCATCGTCGGAGTGCCGGCCGCGATCGCGAACGCCGTGTTCAACGCCACGGGGAAACGGATGACCCAGCTGCCGATCACGCTGGACCAACTGCTGTGACCGCGGCTGAGTGGGTGGCTCGTGAGTGGCAACAAGTGTACTAACACTCGTAGCCACTCACGACCCCCACGCGGCTCGCCTCCAGGTTCAGCTCCCGCCGATCACTTGCGCGGGGAAGGACCCCACCAGCGAGTCGACCAGATTGCCGATCGTGGACAACGCCGCCGACATTCCTGGAATCGGGTCCTCGTTGCCGCCGAGCCCAGGCACTACGTTGCTGGCGTTCTGCAGCAGGGCCACCGCGGGTACCACGACCGGGACGACAGCCGCGTTGATCAGCTTCGCCGCGAGGGTGGGAGTGGGGTTCGCCGGAGTCGGGGTCGGTGCCGCCGCGCCGGGTGCGGTGTCCCGCATCCCGCCACCGGCCCCGACATACTTGTCCGAGAAATCGAGCATCTGCGCGTTGCTCGACGGCGCGCTCTTCTCCAGCTGCAGGTCATGGCCCGTGTTGGGCACCACGTTGGCGACGATCGTCGCGTTCGGCCCGTAGAAGGGCCGCTCGAATTCGGCCAGCGCCTCGGGCGAGGTGCAGCTGGGCCCGAGCAGACCACAGATGAACGGGTCCTGCTGGCCGACCACCACATTCACCGGGATATCGAGGGTGCGGTCGGCGTTCAACACGTTGTAGCCCGCGAGCGTGGCCAGTTCGACGAGGTTGCCCGTTTCCTTGAGCTGTTCGTCCACCGCGATGACGCCCGGATCCGTTGCGGACGGGTCGTTCCGATAAAACCCGCTGCGCGTGCCCGGATAACTGGTCAAGTACGCGGGGTCGAGGCCTGAGGTGGCGAACTTCGGGTCGAGCGCCGCCGGGTAGTCATCAGCGATGATCTTGGTGGCGACGTTGACGTAGTTGAGGGAATGCGCGATGCCCGTGGGGATGATGGCATCGACGTCCTTGTACAGCCCGGCCTCCGCCATCGTGATGATGCCGCCGAGGCTGTGCCCCACTTCGATCACCTTCGAGTAGTGCGTGCCGAGCCTGCCGTCGCGCAATGCCGTGATGACCTGGTGGACCGTGCTGACATCGGCGTAGAAATTGCCGAAGGCGCTCAACGGATGCGTCGACTGGCCGTCACCGAGCCTGTCGATGTTCAGCGTGGCGTACCCGCGACGGTTGGCGGCACGCACATAGGAATACGTGTCCGGCTGGTAGGGCATGTCCCAGTAGTACCGCGCATAGGACCAGCCGTGAATCAGGATTTGCACGGTGGTGGCACCGGGCGGGGCGCACAGCGTGCCGGTGATCTTTGCAGGCTGGCCCGCTGCGGTGACCGGGACGGTGACGTTGGTGCAGGTCGTCGCCGGCTCTGCGGACGCCGCCGGCGCGGTGAGGCTGGTGGCGGCCACCAGCAGACCGGCGAAGAGGGACGTGAGCCCCCAGGACAGGGATCGCCTCCGCGAATGTGAACGGCTGATCTTTGTAACCCTCATGGTGACCTCTTTGTCATCTTGCCTAGCAAGGCATGGCTAACAGCACTTGTCGCGATATCGCAGGCTTTACTGGAGAGCTGAGAGTGCCGGAAAATAGTGAACCGCCATTCTCTCCAGGGGAAGCTAGCACAAAACCCGCCGGCGGTCTTCACACAAACGGGTTATTGATGGGAAGGTCAAAGGTGGTGTCGCTCGGGAGCGACGTGTCGCACTGTGGTGGGAAAGTGCCCCTTCGGCCGGTCGTGGAGGTAGTGAAGGCCTCCTTCATAGCGTCTGACGCTGCGAAAGAGGCCTTCACGGCGTTGCGGGGCGATCCTGCCGGGCGTTTTTTGCCGGTCAGAGGTCGTGAGTGGCTACGAGTGTTAGAACACTTGTTGCCACTCACGACCCCACCGCGGCAGCCGACCGGCGATGCCATGAACGACGCGTTCGTGTCACTCAACGCCCGCAACGCGTCGTTCAGGACATCCCGCGGGCACGCCACATGTGCCTTACCCATCAATAGATTTCATGGCCTCGCGAACCGTCACGGTCCCAGCAGACGCACCGGCACCTCGACGAACCTGCTCCGCAAGTACTCGCCGAGTCCCTTGGCCTGCGGATCCGGCCGGGTCGCCGAGGCGACACCGTCACCGAGCAAACCGATCACGACGAAGTTCACCGCGCGCAGGTTCGGCAGCTCGAACCTGCGCACCGGAAGGCCCGCCGTCTCCGGCAGCAGCGCCCGGAATTGTTCCACCGTCAGCTGGCTTCGCAGCCAGGCGTACTCCTCCTCGGTACGGGTCCAGACGCCGACATTGGCGTTACCGCCCTTGTCACCCGAGCGTGCGGCGGCGAGCGTCCCCAGCGGCACCCGGCGAACCGGCTCGTCGGCACGCGGACCGGGCGGCGCCTGCTCCGGCTCGCCGGAAAGCTCCCGGAACGGCTCGGACGGCGAGTGCGGCACGATCCGCCGGGTGCCGTCCGGCAGGGTGACGCGGTGTTCGACCTCATTGGCCGGCACGGTGGTCGGCCAGTAGACACCGAACGCGCTTTCCGCCGAAGGAGGCGTGGTGGTGTGGAACCCGGGATAGCCGCCGAGCGCGAGTTCCATCGTCGTATTGGAGAACGCCCGGCCCACCTTGCGCCGGTCCGGATCCTTCACCGTGATTCGAAGATGCGCCGTGGCTTGCTCGTTGGTCGGCGCGTCGGGGGAATCGAAGCGCAGCAGCCGCACGTCGGCCTCGGCGAACCGTTCCTTGCCACCGAGAAGCTCGAAGAGCTGGCGTTCGGCCCAGGTCGCCTTGTCCTCGATCTGGGTTCCGGTGAGCACCAGTGTCATGGTGTTGCGGTAGCCGCCGTGGTAGTTCAGGGCGACCTTGAGCCGGTCGCTGGGAGCGCTTCCGCGAACCCCGGAGATCCGCACCCGATGCGGGCCCTCTTCCTGTAGCCGCAACGAATCGAAGTGGGCCACCGCGTCGGGTCCGAGGTAGGCGGGCTCGGCGATCTCGTAGAGCAGTTGCGCGGTGACGGTGCCGGCCGAGACCAGGCCACCGGTGTTCTCGTGCTTGGTGATCACGCTGGATCCGTCCGCTTCGACCTCGGCGATGGGGAAGCCGGGGTAGCGGCGATCGGTCACCTCGTCGAAGAAGGAGTAGTTCCCTCCGGTGGCCTGGGGCCCGCATTCGATGACATGCCCGGCCGCCATCGCCCCCGCGATCGCGTCGTAGTCGGTCCGAGACCATCCGTGCCACCACGCGCTCGGCCCGACGACCATCGACGCGTCGGTGGTCCGGCCGGTCACCACGATGTCCGCCTCGGCGGCGAGCGCTTCGGCGATGCCCCACCCGCCGAGATAGGCGTTCGCGGTGACGGGTTCGACCTGCGCCTCGGCCAGCTTCCGTCCCGTGTCGAGATGGGTGAAGTCGTGGCCCGCGGCGCTCAGCGCGTCCAGTCTGCCGACCAGATCATCACCGTCTACATAGGACACCTTGGGGTGCAGCCCGAGTTTCCGCGCGAGCAGCCCGATCTGTTCGGCGAGCCCACCCGGGTTGAGTCCGCCGGCGTTGGCCACGATCCGGATCCCCCGGTCCAGGCAGGTTCCCATGACGTGTTCGAGCTGCGTGAGAAAGGTCTTCGCGTACCCGGCCGAGGTGTCCTTCTGCCTGGCCTTCCACAGGATGAGCATGGTCAGCTCGGCCAGGTAGTCGCCGGAAAGCACGTCGATGGGGCCACCCTCGACCATTTCCCTGGCGGCGGCGATGCGGTCGCCGTAGAAACCCGAGCAGTTCGCGATCCGGATCGCGCGGCGCTGCGTGCCGGTCATCGGTTCCTCCCGGTTTCCATGGGTGTGTGCCCGGCGGCGGGCGGACGGCCGGGGCCGGGCGCGCCGGCGAAGGCTTGGGCAATGG
>NZ_DASYMU010000078.1:0-34788 GCF_036008905.1 Amycolatopsis sp.
ATCCCCCCAACGCCGCATTGGGGTAATGATCGCGCGCGATGAGCAGGCGCGATCAGTCCTCACAACGCCGTCGCCACCAAGGATCGCGCCGCGGGGCACCTGGAAATCGGCACCGCGGCGTTCGCCGCCTTCCTGGAATCCCTCACTTCAACGCACTGAGGTCGATGGCTTCCCCCGAAAGGTTGAAACCGTCCGGCGGAATCCCCTTCGGTGAGTTCAGCCAGGTCCCCCGCGCCCGCGGCCGTGACGGTGCCCCACCGCCCAGCAGCAGCGCCACATAACACCCGTAATCGATGGCGAACCCGTCGTAGAGCGTGCCCGGGTTCTTCCGGTCGACCAAGCCGCGCCGCAACACGTGCAGCAACCGGGCATCGTAGAGTTCCTCGACGTTTTCGTTGCGTGCCACAGTGAACTGGTCCAGCAGGAACGTCCGCGAGTGCCGCCGCCCGACCACTTCGTCGACCAGCAGGCGCAGGAGCTGGTGGGCGGAGTCGTTGTCGTTGATGGCGGTCTGCTTGTCGCGCAGGTACCAGTCCCGCGCGGCCAGCCGGACGTCCTGCAATGCGATCGGCTGGTCGTGGGCGTGTTGCGCGGCCAGCGCGGCGATGTTGATGGCGTCGCGCGGGATGCCTTCGGCGGCGCGGACCAGTTCGGAGAACGCGGCGCCGCTGAAGGTCTCGCCGACGAAGCTTTCCGCGTCGCCAGGCGGGTTGTGGACCATTTTCGCCAGCACGACCGAAGCGTGGTTGTAGAACAGCTGCCCGAAGAACTCCTGTGCGCGGTTGCGGGCGTTGTCGAAGATCATGATGTCGTCGAGGCTCACCGCGGACGCGGCGTCGGCGCCGACTTCGATGCCGAGATAGTCACCGCTGGACGACGGCGCCCGGAACCGTGAGCGGCGTTCGATGGCCGCGATCTTGACCGTGGTCCCCGGCGTCGGCAGCACGGTTCGACGCAGTAAGTCCGCCAGCAGCGGCTGCAGGTCGAGCGGCACGCTGCTCCATTCGTCCAGCAGCAGCCACAACCGCGTCGAACCCAGCCCGCGGACGACGGCCCGCAACGCGCGGTTGAGCGGCCCGAACACGACGTGGTGCTGCTCGACCCCGGTCCGGCGCAAGCGGCTTTCCGCGCTGACCGACCGGCTGTTCCGCGCCGACGCCTTAGCCGAGAAGGACGCTGACAGCTCGATGCCGTGCGAACTCTGCGACGAACCGCCGAGTTTCGTCTCCCGTTCCACCTCCCCGACGACCTCGACCGCGGTCGCGGAGTCCGCCAATGCGTCCAGCGCCGGGAGCAGGAGCGCCGGGTTGCCGATCTCGCGGTCGACGGTCGCGGCGAGGAGTTCTTCGTGGATCGCTTCGAGGGTGTCCACGAGCAGATGCGTCCCCCGCACCGCCGCGCTCAGCGTGCTGTCGGCGTACATCCCGCCCGCGGTGCCGATGGTGCGCAGATCCAGGTAGACGGCCAGGTCACCGGTGCGGTCGACGAGTTCGCTCAGGTGCAGCAGCGCGTGCGTCTTGCCGGTTCCCCTTCGCCCGTAAAGGATCTGGTGGTCGGTCGAGTGCAGCATCGCCGAGAACGACCCCGACGCCACGAACGTGTCGGTCAGGGTGATCCGGTCGGTGCTTTCGGCGCGCCGGGGAATGCGCATGAGTGCGTGGTTGAGATGCCGCTGCCGATCCACGGGAGCCATGCGGCCCAAGAATGCCGCGCTGCGACGCTCACCGGCAGCCGCCGCACGGGTGGCACTCGTAGAGTTGACCCGTGTCCTCCACAGAACCGCCGCGCCGCGTGTACGGCGGCCGCGGTGTCGACCCGTAATTTCTACGAGGAGTTCAGCAGCCGCGAAGCCCTGCTGATGGCCCTGCACGACAGCGTGCTCGAACGCATCGCGCTGGCCGTGCGCGGTTACATCGGTACCACCGCGGAGGATCCGCGGTGGGCGCGCCTGTCCTACGTCGAGGTCATCGGCGTCAGCGAAGCCGTCGAGCGGCACCGGATCGTGTGGCGGGAACGCTGGGTCGCGATGCTCGAAGCCGAGGCCGCGCGGGCCGTCGCCCGTGGCGAAGCGGACGAACGGGATTTCCATCGTCCGGCTGGCGACGGCCGTGGTCACCGCTCCCTGAACCTCACGCCGTCGGATCGTCGAGCGGGCTGTCCGTCAGTGCGAAGCGGTTGCCGATGGTCCATTCGTCGAGCCGCTGGTCGAACTCCAGCACCGGGCCGATGTCGCCGTCGGCGGGTTTGATCGTGTACTTGAGTTCGAGGGTGCGCTCGGCGAGCTCCTCGGATTCCACCTCGTGGGTGTCGTCCGGGTGCCAGATGCCGGCGAAGTACCGCAGCAGGTGTACGTCGACGCGGCCGGAACCGGCGGCTCGCCAGGTGAACCGGTGCAGGGAAAAGCTCTTGCTCCAGCTCGACCAGTAGAGCCAGCCGGTGCCGTCGGGACGGAAAGCGACCTCGCCGAGCTCGACGGAATGCGGATCCAGGTCGCGCTCGGACCAATGGCCGATCAGCTCCTTGTCGATCACGTCTCTCAACGTACCTGCTCCACCCGTGATCCATCCGCGGGCGGATGCGCGGTGCGAGCCGAACTGGCACGCTCGGCGACGATGCCCACCGACGCCCTGACCCGGCAACCCAGCCACCTGATCGAACGCGGGCTGCTCTACGCCGTCGCGCTGGTGTCCGTCCCGTTCACGGGCTACTACCCGGGCGGGGACCCGGTCTGGCCGCTGATGTACGCGATCTTCCTGGTCTGCGTCGCGGGCGCGGTCGCCTACTCGCTGCCCTCCGCGCCGCGGTGGGTGTTCCTGGCCGGGCTGCTCACCGTGGTGACCGTGTCCGCGGTGTCCTCGGCGGTCGGTTTCAGCTATTTCACGATCATCATCTACTGCGAGGCCGCGTTCACGATAGGCTTCCGGCTGACACTCCGGCAGTCGGGGGCCATTCTCAGTGCCTCGGTCGCGGTGGTCATGGTCGCCGCGGCTCTCGGCGACCGCAACTGGCCACGGGCTTTCGGCGTCAGCGGCGCGTTCGTCAGCATCTGGCTCTCCGGCGCGACCCGCAGGCAGTACCGGCAACGCACCGAGCAGGCGGAAGTGCTGGTCACCGAGACGCGGCGGGCCGCCGACGCCGATCACCGCGCCGCCGCGCTGGCCGAACGGGCACGCATCGCGCGGGAGATCCACGACATCCAGGCGCACTCGCTGTCCGCGCTGTCGCTGCAGCTCGAAGCGGCGGGCGCGCTGCTGCAGAACCCGTCGCTGCCCGCCGGGGACCCGGTGCTGGCGAAGATCGCGGGCTGCGTCGATCGCGCGAGCCGCCTGGCGCGGGAAGGTCTCGCCGAGACGAGCCGCGCGGTCCAGGCACTGCGCGAGGACGCCGTGTCCCTGCCCGAACTGCTCGCGTCGCTGGTCGACGGGCACGACCGGGTCACCGTCGACGTCCGCGGCGAACACCGCAAGCTGGCCCCCGGGCCGGGTCTCACGCTGTACCGAGCCATCCAGGAGGGCCTGACCAATGCCCGCAAGCACGCCCCGGCCGCGCCGGTGACCATCGAACTCGACTACGCCGCCGACGCCGTGACGGCCACCGTCACCAACGCCGCCATTCCCGACAACGCGGCTCGCCCGCTGACCTCGACCGGCTCCGGTTACGGCCTGACCGGTATCCGCGAACGCGCCGAGCTGGCGGGCGGCTCGCTCACCGCGGGGCCCGACGGCGACGGCTGGCGTGTGTCGGTCAGGATTCCCTCATGAGCGCCGACATCCGGGTCGTGGTGGTCGACGACCAGTCCGCCGTCCGTGAAGGGCTGGCGCTGCTCATCGAAGCGCTGCCGGGGATCACTGTCGTCGGCCAGGCGCCGGACGGCTTGGTCGCCGCCGAAGTCGTCGCGGAAACCGTGCCGGACGTCGTGCTGATGGACCTCGCGATGCCGCGCTGCGACGGCGTCACCGCGACCCGCCGGATCCGGGACGACCACCCCGGCACCCAGGTCGTCGTACTGAGCACCTATGCCGACGAGGACTCGATCCTGCGCGCACTCGACGCCGGCGCCCTCGGCTACCTGACGAAGTCGGCCACCCGGGACGAAATCGGCCGCGCGGTCCACGCCGCCGCCGCGGGGCAGGCCGTGCTGGACTCGGAGGTGCAGCGCCGGCTCGTCGCCGCAGCCATCAAGGCGCCCGCGCCGCCAGAGCCCGAATCGCCGGACGAGCTGACGGCCCGCGAGACCGACGTGCTCCGGCTGCTCGCGGCGGGACAGACGAACCGCGAGATCGCGCGGGCGCTGTTCGTCGGCGAAGCCACCGTCAAAACGCATATCAACCGGATCTACGCGAAAACGGCGAGCCGGGACCGGGCCCAGGCGATCCGCTACGCCTACACCCACGGCTACGTCGTGCCCTCGTAGGTCCTTAGTCGGTGGGAGGAGACATGTAGCCATAGCGGGGGTAGCCCTCGATGGCCCGCCGGAAGTAGTACACGTCCTCGAAACTGCGCGGTTCCGGGGGCTCGGGTTCGGTTGGCCGATCGCGGAGGCCGGCCGCGTCTTGTTCCATCCTGATCCCGATATCGCGGTGTATCGCCAACGTCAGGGCCATGTCGCTGCGCAAGCGCCGACGCACCAGAGCAGTCCGCCAGCGCTTGATGAACCGAAACCAGGGCAGGCGTGGAGCGCCGGCCAGTTGCTCGATTCTGTCGCCATAGGTGTCCCGGAAGGATGCCAGTCCGAAGTCGTCAAAGTACCCACCGCGCTCCGGGACCGCAGCTCGGTAGATGACTGCGAGGGAATCGGCGGCGGTCGGGAGCTGGAACTGGCGGGACGTCTGCTTGCGATTGCTCACGGCAGTGGTCCTCTCGTGCGGGACGCTCGCTCATTGTCGCAGGTTGCTTGGCGCGGCGGCGAGTCTGAGTTCAGTCCCGGGAGCTCAGGGCAGAGGAGGCAGCCGCGGCGAGTCGAGCCAGCGGGCGAAGAAGTCGCGGAGCGACCGCCCCGCGTAAACCTCAGCCAGTGCGACGAAGTCCGCACTGGTCACCAGGGAGTGCCGGTGCTCGGCGGCCCAAGCCTTGACGAGGACGAAGAACTCCTCGTCCCCCATCTCGTGCCGCAGCGCGTGCAGCAGCAACGCCCCGCGCTTGTAGACCCGCTCGTCGAACATCCGCGCCACACCCGGATCCCCGAGCCGCAGGTCGGCGGGCTTACTCGCCATCCGCGCGTGCCAGGTGCGGGCGTGCGCCTGCGCCGACGGGCCGCCGGACTCCGCCGACCACAGCCACTCGGCGTAGGTCGCGAAGCCTTCGTTCAGCCAGATGTGCCGCCAGTCGGCCACCGTGAGGCTGTTGCCGAACCACTGGTGCGCCAGTTCGTGCACGGCGAGCCGCTCATGGGTGCGCCTGCCGTCGATGTGGTTGGCGCCGAAGATCGACATGCCCTGCGCCTCGATCGGGTCGTCGAGGTCGTCGTCGGTGACCACGACGACGTACTCGTCGAACGGGTACGGCCCGAAGAACCACTGCAGCACGTCCATGATCTGGCCCTGACGCCCGAAATCGCGCGCGAAGTTCCGCCGCAGCCTCGCCGGGACGGCCGCGCGCTGCGGGATGGCACCGAGGACGGCCTCGACGTCGTCGTCCCCGAGGCGCAGGCTCATCTGGTACGACGGGCCTTGTCCGGGCAGGCTATGGGAAACCCCGGCGATGTCGATGTCGTCGTACCGTCCGATTTGGACACTCATCAGGTACGCCGCCGTCGGCTCGGGCCGTTCGTAGACCCAGGTCGTGGTGCTGCCGCCGGTCCGGCGAGCGACCAGATTCCCGGTCACCAGCACGGAATACGGCGACGCCGTGGTCAGCGTGACGCGGTAGGCCGCCTTGTCCGAAGGATGGTCGTTGCACGGGAACCACGAGGGCGCGCCGATCGGCTGGCTCGCGACGAGCGAACCGTCGGTCAGCTCGTCCCAGCCGATGTCACCCCACATACCGGCGATGGGCCGCGGGTTGCCGACGTACCGGATCTCGACCACGAACTCCGCGCCCTCGGCCAACGACTTCATGGGCTTGATGCCCAATTTGTCCCGGCCCGACAACTGGAACTTCGCGGGCTTGCCGTTCACCAGCACGCGGTTGACCTTGAACCCGCGGCCGAGGTCGAGGCTGAACCTCGACAGGGCCTGCGTGGCGACGGCGGTGATCACGGCCTGCCCGGACAGCCTGTTCGGGCCGACGCGGTAGTCGAGCTCAAGGTCGTAGTGTTCGACGCGGTAGCCACCATTGCCGTGGCCGGGCAGGTACGAATCGCCGGAGGTGTCGGCGCCCGGGGCGGGAAGGGAAGGCTTGAAGATCACCCGCGGCGAACCCCCGAATCCTTGTTCCAAGCCGAAATCGGATTGCCCAGCCAGCGCGAGTCCGCCGGGACCGCGTCGCCGCGGGTCACCAGCGAGCCGGGGCCGACCGTCGTGCGCGCGCCGATGCTCGCGCCGGGCAGGACGATACCGTGCGGTCCGAGGGTCGCGCCCTCGGCCAGCGTCACACCGTCCATACTCATAATTCTGTCGTGAAACAGGTGAGTCTGCACGACACAGCCCTTGTTGATCGTGGCACCGTTACCAAGGCGTACCAAATCCGACTCGGGCAGCCAGTACGTCTCCAGCCACACCCCTCGGCCGATCTTCGCGCCCATCGTGCGCAGCCAAGCCGGCAGCAGCGGCGTGCCACCGAGGGCACCGACGAACCACGGCACGGCGAACGTCTCGACGAAGGTGTCGGCGAGTTCGTTGCGCCAGACGAACGAGCTCCACAACGGGTGCTCGATCGCGCGGAACTTGCCGACCAGCAGCCACTTCATGATCGTCGCGGTGGCCGCGGCGACCAGCCCGGCGGCGAACAGGACGATGCCGCCGGTCAGCAGCGCGAGCCACAGCCCGTCGACCGACTGGATCGCGATCATCGCCGACGCCACGAGCACCGCGAGCGCGACCCCGCACATCACCGGGATGATCCGGCACAGTTCGACGAACGCGCGGGCGACCTTGAGCCGCAGCGGCGGGTTATACGTGCGGGAGTTGTCCGAACGGTCCACCGCGCGGCGCAGCGGCATCGGGGGCATGCCCAGGTAGGACGACCCCTTCTTCGCCTTGCGCGGCGTCGAGGACAGCACGCCGACGAGCCCGCGCTTCGGCACCGAGCGCCCGGGGGCGGTCATGCCGGAGTTGCCGAGGAACGCCTGCTTGCCGATCCGCGCCGGGGCCACGTGCAGCCAGCCGTGCCCGAGTTCGTAGGTGGCGACCATGGTGTCGTCGGCGAGGAACGCGCCGTCGTCGACCTGGGTCATCTTCGGCAGCGCGAGGACTGTCGACGCTTCGACGTTCTTGCCGATCTTCGCGCCGAGCATCCGCAGCCACACGGGCGTGAAAAGACTGGCGTACAACGGGAACAGGCCGATCCTGGCCATTCCCATCAGCCGCTCGGTCGCCCAGACCTGCCAGGCGACGCGGCCGTGCACGGGGTGATAGCCCTCGACCAGGCCGATGCTGAGCGCCCGGACCCCGAAGAGCACCAGCAGCGCATACGCACCGAAGTAAGCGAGCGTCGCCAGCGGAACCGCGACGAGCGCGCGGCCCAACGCCGAGCCCAGCGTGGGTGAGCCGGCGATGGCGTCACCGAGGATCGCGATGCCCGGCAGTGCGGCGACAGCGGGCAGCAACCCGAGAACCAGCGATGCGATCCCGTACATCGACGCCCAGAAGCGTGTCCGCGGCGGCCGCGAAGCCGGCCACTTCAGCGTGTCCTTGCTGGCCTTCGCCGCGGGAGAACCCGCCCACAGCTGACCGGCCGGGACGGTACCGCGCACGGTCGAACCGGCGGCGATCTCCGAACCCTTGCCGATACGGGCACCGGGGAACAGCGTGCTGCGCGCGCCGATGCGGACGTCCGCGCCGATCCTGATCTTGCCGATGTGCACACGATCGCCGTCGACCCAGTGACCCGACAGGTCCACCTCGGGTTCGATGGCGGCACCGCGGCCGATCTTGAGCAGGCCCGTGACCGGCGGCGGGGAGTGCAGGTCGACGTCGTCGCCGAGCTTGGCGCCGAGCGCGCGGGCGTAGTGCGTCATCCAGGACGCACCGGCGACACCGCTGGCACCGCTGAAGTCGGCGAGCTTTTCGGCGGTCCACAGTCGCAAGTGGACATTGCCGCCCCGCGGATAGGTGCCGGGACGGACGCCGCTGAGCAGCATCCGCGCGCCACCGGCGGAAATCGCGATCCGGCCGGCGGGGCTGAACAGCAGCACCCAGGCAAGGCCGAGCCACAGCCACGAAACCGTGGGCGCCCAGGCGAAACCGAACAGGCCGAGCACGTTCGACAGCGCGGCGGCCATCGTCGCCCAGCGCAGCCCGGTGATGCTCATCAGCGGGATCATGAGCAGGCTCTGGATGACCCCGGCGCGACGCGGTGTCGGCGCGATCTCACGGCGCTTGGTCGCGTGACCGCTCAGCTTGTCCAGTACCGAAGCCAGTGCGCCCAGCTTGGGCGCCTGGTAGATGTCGTTGACCGAGACCTGCGGGTGGCGGGTCCGGATGCGGGCGATCAGCTGCGCGGCGGTGAGGCTGCCGCCGCCGTGGGTGAAGAAGTCGGCCTTCGGGTCGGTGACCGCGACGCCGAGGATCTCCGCCCAGCCTTCGGCCAGCCAGGCTTCGGTCGGGGTGAGACCACTACCCTTGGCGTCCACAGTGGACAGTGGCCACGGCAGGGCGGCGCGGTCGACCTTGCCGGAAGTCCGGGTCGGCAGGTCGTCCACCAGCGCCAGCAACGGCACGAGCGCGGCCGGGAGCTGCTCGCGCAGCAGCGCTGCGGCGGCGTCCTGGTCGAAGGCCGCGGCGTCGGCGGGGACGACGTACCCGACGAGGATCTGGTTGCCCGCCTTGGTTTTGCGGATCGCGGCGGCGGCGCCATTGACGTCGGGCAGCGACTGCAGCGCGGCGTCGACCTCGCCGAGTTCGATCCGGCGGCCACCGAGCTTGACCTGCTCGTCGCCACGGCCGAGGAACAGCAGGCCTTCGGGCTCGGCGCGCACGATGTCGCCACTGCGGTACGCGCGCTGCCAACCGAGGGAACGCAGCGGGGCGAACTTCTCGGCGTCCTTGATCGGGTCGAGGTAGCGGGCGAGACCCACGCCGCCGATCACCAGTTCACCGGTCTCCCCCATCGCGACGGGCTCGCCGGCTTCGTTGACGACGGCGAGCTGCCAGCCGGCCAGCGGGAGGCCGATGCGGACGGGTTCGTGGCCGGTGAGCTGCGCGGCACAGGCCACCACAGTCGCTTCCGTGGGGCCGTAGGTGTTCCAGACCTCGCGGCCCTCTTCCACCAGGCGCTCGGCGAGCTCGGGCGGGCAGGCTTCCCCGCCGAAGATCAGGAGCCGGACGTCTTCGAGCGCGTCGGCCGGCCACAGCGAGGCCAGCGTGGGCACGGTCGACACGACGGTGATGCCCTGCGCGACGAGCCACGGGCCGAGGTCGACGCCGGTACGCACCAGCGAACGCGGGGCGGGGACCAGGCAGGCGCCGTAGCGCCAGGCGAGCCACATCTCTTCGCAGGACGCGTCGAAGGCGACGGACAGCCCGGCGAGTACGCGGTCGCCGGGGGCGATCGGCTCTTCGGTCAGGAACAGGCGGGCTTCGGCGTCGACGAACGCGGCGGCCGAACCGTGCGAGACGGCGACGCCCTTGGGCTTGCCGGTGGAACCGGAGGTGAAGATGATCCACGCGTCGTCGGACGGCGACGGCCGGCCCGTGCGGCCGGTCGGGATGCCCTGGGTGGTGATCACGCCGCCGTCGGAGACGACAGCGAGCACTTCGGCCTCGCCGAAGACGAGTTCGGCGCGCTCGTCGGGGTCGTCGGCGTCGACCGGCACGTACGCGGCGCCGACGGACAGGACGCCCAGGATCGCGACGTAGAGCTCCGCGGTGCCCGAAGAGATCCGGACGCCGACGCGGTCGCCGAGACCGATCCCAGCAGCTCGCAGCTTGCCGCCGTACGCCTCGATCTCCTCGGCGAGCTTGCGGTAGCTCAGCACGCTGACGCCGTCGTCGATGGCCGCCGCGTTGGGATGCGTCGCGGCCGTTTCGGCGAGGATGTCGAGCAAGGTGCGCTCGCTGGCGCCGAGGCCGGACCAGAAGAGCGCGCGGTCGGCGGTCGGGACGGGCGAGGGCGCGAGGGTTATTTCAGCGACGCAAGCGAACGTCGAGGTGTCTGCCGTGAGCGTCATCGGGAAAGCTCCGAGAACACGGGTCGAACCAACATCTGGGCATGCATGCAGCCCATCACTCACCTTCCGAACGAGCACCTATCGGGCTTGCTCTCCGAGTGAGGCGCCCGCTTACCGACCTAGAAGACTACCTGAGATGACCATCAGATCTCGGAACGGTCTCGCTTTCGTGTCAGGAATCACCTGGTCAGGCCCCCGACACGCTCCCGCGCTCCCGAATATGTCGACACTTTCCGCGCACGAACGCGCACGAGAACATGTCGACATATTCCGGAGTGGAGAGATCGCCATCTGTCGACAGATGGCTACTTGAGCTTGCCGGGTTTGGCCGACTGCTTGGCGCCGCCGCGGACCTTTTTTTCCCGGACGCGGATGTTGATGCGCACCGGGGTGCCTTCGAAGCCGAACTCCTCGCGGAACTTCCGCTCGATGAACCGCCGGTAGCCCGCCTCGATGAACCCGGTGGTGAACAGCACCAGGGTCGGCGGCCGGATCGCGGCCTGGGTGGCGAACAGGACCTTCGGCTGCTTGCCGCCACGCACGGGCGGCGGGGTCGCGGCGATGAGATCCGCGAGCCAGCCGTTGAGCAGGCCGGTCGGGACGCGCTTGTCCCAGGAGTTCAACGCCGTGCGCAGGGCGGGCGCGAGCTTGCGCACGGAACGCCCGGTCAGCGCGGAGATGTTGACCTTGTCCGCCCACGGCACGCGGACGAGACCACGCTCGAGCTCACGGACCATGTCGTGGCGGCGGTCCTCGTCGACGAGGTCCCACTTGTTGAACGCGAGCACGCAGGCGCGCCCGGCCTCGACGACCATGGTCAGCACCCGCAGGTCCTGCTCGGACAGCGGCTCGCTGGAGTCGAGGAGCACGACGGCGACCTCGGCCGCGTCGATCGCGGTCTTGGTGCGCAGCGACGCGTAGTACTCGGCGCCGCTCGAGGTGTGCACGCGCTTGCGCAGGCCCGCGGTGTCGACGAAACGCCAGGTCTGGCCGTCGAGCTCGACCAGGGAGTCGACCGGGTCGACGGTGGTGCCGGCGACCGAGTCGACCACCGAGCGCTGCTCGCCGGTCAGCCGGTTCAGCAGGCTCGACTTGCCGACGTTCGGCTTGCCGACCAGCGCCACGCGGCGCGGGCCCATCGTCGGGTTGCCCTCGCGAGGCGCCTCGGGCAGGGCCTTGAGGATGGCGTCGAGCAGGTCGCCGGAGTTGCGGCCGTGCAGCGCGCTGACCGGGTACGGCTCGCCGAGACCGAGCGACCACAGCGACGCGGTGTCCGAGATCAGCCTGTCGTCGTCGACCTTGTTGGCGGCCAGCAGCACGGGGGTCTTGGACCGCCGCAGCACACGGGCGACGGCTTCGTCGGTGGTCGTCGCGCCGACCGAGGCGTCGATCACCAGCATGACGGCGTCGGCGGTGGCCATCGCCATCTCGGCCTGTGCGGTGATGGAGGCCTGCAGCCCGGTCGCGCCGGGCTCCCAGCCACCGGTGTCGACCAGGGTGAACTTCCGCCCGCCCCACAGCGCGTCGTAGGCGATGCGGTCACGGGTCACGCCCGGGACGTCCTGCACGACCGCCTCACGGCGGCCGAGGATCCGGTTCACCAGCGTCGACTTGCCGACGTTCGGCCTGCCGACCACGGCGAGGACCGGCTGCGCCAGCTGGGCCTCGTGCTCGGCCTCACCGGCTTCGATCTGGGCGTCGAACTTGCCGAACTCCGACTCCTCGGCCCAGGTGCCGACGACCCCATCGGTCGGATCGCCGTCAAAACCGTCGAACTCTGTCATTCCTTCTCATTCCCTTTTGGCGCTTGGAAACCATATTCCGCACGCCATTCGTCCAAAGTCTTCACCAGCGCGGCCAGCTCGCCGCGCAGCAGTTCGGTGCCCTCTTCGAGCCCGGACCGGCCGCGGCCGATCTCCGGGGTGAACGGCTCGCCGACGAGTATGTCCACCCGCGGCCGGAACCGCCTCTTGCCGTTCGCCGGGCGCAGCGTGCCCCGGGTCGCGATCGGTATCACTGTGGCCCCCGCCGAACGGGTCAGCCAGGCCGCCCCGCGCTCCGCGTTGCCGACGTCACCGGTTCCGCGCGTGCCCTCGGGGAAGATCCCGACCACACCGCCGTCCTTGAGCACGCCGACCGCGGTCAGCAGCGGCTTGCGATCGACCTCGCCCCGCTTGACCGGGATCTGCCCCAGCGTCAGCAGGAACTTGCCTAAGGCTCCCCGGAACAACGTCTCCTTGACCAGGAACGCCGAGCGGCGCGGCAACATTCCGAAGATCAGCTGCGGCTCGATCATCGAGCTGTGGTTCGCGATCACCACGAGCGGTCCGGAAGCGGGCACGCGTTCGACGCCGTGCACGCGCACCTTGAAGGCGGGCCGGAGCGTGTAGCGCCCGATGAGCCTGCCTATTTCGTGGATCCAGCCGACAGCGCCCTCGGGCAGGTCGTCCGGAGGACCAAACGCTTTTAAAGCACACGGTGCTGTCACTGCGCGACCTCGGCGGTGCAGCCGGTCAGCAGGCCACGCTGGTTCGCCAGTTCGCTCAGGGCGATGATCACCTGATCGATTTTCAGCTCGGAGGTGTCGACGGGCACCGCGTCCTCCGCCGCGCGCAACGGCGACGTCGCCCGCGTGGAGTCGAGGTGGTCCCGGCGCTCGACCGACTGCAGCGCGGCGTCCACAGTGGACTCACGACCGGCGGCCGAGTCCTGCGCGTTGCGGCGCGCGGCACGGATCGACGCCGACGCCGTCAAGTACACCTTCAGCGGGGCGTCTGGCGTGACGACGGTGCCGATGTCGCGGCCCTCGACGACGATCCCGCCTTTGGTCGCGATGACGTCTTCGATGATCCGGCGCTGTTCGGCGACGAGCAGCTCACGCACCTCGGGCACCGAGGAGACCGCCGAAACCGCGGAGGTGACGTCGGCGCCGCGGATGTCGGTGGCGACGTCCCGCCCGCCGAGCAGCAGATGCGGGCGCACCGGGCTGGTGCCGATCTCGAGCTCCGCCCCGCGGGCGAGCTCGGCGACAGCGGCGGCGTCAGCCGGGTCGACCCCGGCGCGCAGCACGGCCACGGTGATCGCGCGGTACATCGCCCCGGTGTCGAGATAGCCGGCGCTCAGCCTCGCGGCGAGCTTGCGTGCGACCGTGGTCTTCCCCGTCCCGGACGGACCGTCCAGCGCGACCACACCACGTAAGGCTCCCGCCACCATTGCTCCCAAAGCCGATTTCTCGCGACATGCGGAGGATTTCCGCGACCTGCGGGGCTCCATTCTGCCTGGTCGCGAACCACGGGGAGCACTCACCCGTGCCGAGGTCGCTGACGGGCGCAAATCGGACAGTGGGTTACGGTGGAGTGTGTGAACGTAGAAGTGACGCCCCTGCCCGGAATCGGTGTCCGGAAAGACTTCGCCACCCGCAACGGCAGGCGCATCGGCGTGGTCACCCAGCGGGACGGCCACATCGAGCTGATCGTGTCGAAATCCGACGACCCGGACGCCTGTCTCGCGTCACTGCCGCTGACCGCCGACGAGGCGGCCGCGCTCGCGAACCTGCTGGGCGCGCCCCAGCTCGTGGCCCGGCTGAACGAGGAACATCGGGATCTCCCGGGTATCCACACCCGCCAGCTGCCGATCAAGGGCAGCTCGCCGTTCGACGGCCGGACCCTCGGCGACACCGCGATGCGGACACGCACCAGCGTGTCGGTGGTCGCCGTGATGCGCGCGGGCCAGGTACACCCCTCCCCCACGCCGGACTTCACCATCACCGCGGGCGACCTGCTCGTCGCCGTCGGGACCTCCGAAGGCCTGGACGCGGCCGCCAAGATTCTCGGTTCGGGATAGGAACATGGATCACACCGCGCTGTCCTTGATCGAACTAGGGGCGGTCTTCTTCGTCCTGGGCGCGCTCGGGAGGCTCGCCGGGAAAATCGGCATGTCCCCGATCCCGCTGTACCTGATCGGGGGTCTCTGCTTCGGCGAAGGCGGCCTGATCCCGCTCACCGGCATCGGCGATTTCACGCATCTGGCCAGCGAAATCGGTGTCGTCCTCCTGCTTCTGCTGCTCGGTCTCGAGTATTCCGCGGCCGAGCTGATCACCGGCCTGCGGCGCTCGTGGATGGCCGGGCTGCTCGACATCGTGCTCAACGCGGCCCCCGGCGCGGCCGTGGCGCTGATCCTCGGGTGGGGTCCGGTCGGCGCCATCGTGATGGCCGGGGTCACCTACATCTCGTCGTCCGGCATCATCGCGAAGGTCCTCGGCGACCTCGGGCGGCTCGGTAACCGCGAGACCCCGGTCGTCCTGTCGATCCTGGTGTTCGAAGACCTGGTCATGGCGATCTACCTGCCGATCCTGACCGCGGTGGTGATCGGCGTGAGCTTCCTCGGCGGCCTGCAAGCGGTCGGCATCTCGATCGCGGTGATCACCGTGGTGCTGGTGATCGCGCTGAAGTTCGGCCGCTACGTCTCGGCGCTGGTCGACAGCCCGGACCGTGAGGTCTTCCTGCTCAAGGTGCTCGGCGCGGCCTTGCTGATCGCCGGGATCGCCTCAGCGCTGCAGGTTTCGGCGGCGGTCGGCGCGTTCCTGCTCGGCATCGCGATCTCGGGCTCGACCGCCGAGAACGCCACGCATCTGCTCGAGCCGCTGCGGGATCTGTTCGCCGCGATCTTCTTCGTGGTCTTCGGCCTGAGCACGAACCCGGCGTCGATCCCGCCGGTACTGGGCTGGGCGATCGCGCTGGCCGTCGTCACCACCCTGACGAAGGTCGCCACCGGCTGGTGGGCGGCATGGAAACAGGGCATCGGGAAGATGGGCCGGGCGAGAGCCGGTGCCGCGCTGGTGGCACGCGGGGAGTTCTCGATCGTCATCGCCGGGCTCGCCGTGTCGGCGGGCGCTGTCACCGGGGAACTCGCGGCCCTCGCGACGGCCTACGTCCTGCTGATGGCCATCCTCGGCCCGACAGCCGCGCGGCTCATCGAACCCGTCGCCCGCGCCCTGCAACGCCGGACATCCTCGGCGAAAACCGCCACTTCCCCCGCGAGCTAACCCCCTAAGTGCCACCTTGGTTGCGTCCAACGCAACCAAGGTGGCCAAGGTGGCACTTTCGGGCTACATGTCGACGGCGCGGTAAAGCGAGCCGACCTCACCCTTGTTCAGCACGCGGATGGTGCCGGGGCGCTGCGAGCCGAGCTGGATGTCGCCCACGGCGGTCCGCACCAGTTTCCGCACGGGGTAACCGGCGTAGTCCATCAAGCGGCGCACGATGTGCTTGCGGCCCTCGTGGATGACGATCTCGATCAGCGTGTTGCCGGCGTGCATGTCCTTGACGCGGAACTCGTCGACCTTGACCGGGCCGTCGTCGAGGGTGATACCGGACTTGAACTCCTTGCCGATCCCGCGGGCGACGGTGCCCTCGACCTCGGCCAGGTACGTCTTGAGCACCCGGTACGACGGGTGCATGAGGCGGTGCGAGAGATCGCCGTCGTTGGTCAGCAGCAGCAGGCCCTCGGTGTCGACGTCGAGGCGCCCGACGTGGAACACCCCGCCGGTGACGTCCTCGTACCGGCCGCGGATGTAGTCGCCGACGCACGGGCGTTCCCGCTCGTCGAGCATCGTGCTGTGCACGCCCTTGGGCTTGTTGAAGGCCAGGTAGATCAGGTCTTCGCGCAGGTTGACCCGGGTGCCGTCGACGTGGATGACCGCGTTGACCGGGTCGACGCGGCGGCCCAGCTCGGTGACCACCTTGCCGTCGACGCTGACGCGTCCACGGACGATGAGGTCCTCAGCCGCGCGGCGGGAAGCGATACCCGCCTTGGAGAGCACCTTCTGCAGGCGGACGCCCTCGGGTTGCTGCGAGTCATATGTCATCGATCGTGTCCACTTCAGGTAGCAACGGAGCGATCGCGGGGAGGTCCGTCAGTGACGACAGCCCGAGCCGCTCCAGGAATAGTTCAGTTGTGACGTACAGCGTCCCACCCGTGTCCGGATCGGTGCCGACGTCCTCGATCAGCCCGCGCGCGACCAGCGTCCTGATGACGCCGTCGACGTTGACCCCGCGCACCGCGGCGATCCGTGCCCTGGTGACCGGCTGCCGGTAAGCGATCACGGCAAGGCTCTCCAGAGCAGCGCGCGTCAGCTTCGAGCGCTGCCCGTCGAGCAGCAGCTTCTCCACGAAAGGCGCATAAGTATCGCGCGTGTAGAAACGCCAGCCGTCACCGACCCGTCGCAGGTCGATCCCGCTGGACCGTTCAGTGAACGCCGAGGACATCGTGCGCAGGGCCACCGTGACCCGGCCCACCGGCTGGCCGACGGTCTCGGCCAGCAGTTCTTCGCTCGCCGGCGAGTCCACCACCAGCAACAACGACTCTAGCGCGGCTTCCAGCGCGGTGTCGTCGGTGACGTCGGGCAGGTCCGAGGCGACAGCCACCAGGCCCGCTTCGTCCTCGGAGTCCTCGGAGTCCTCGGAGTCCTCAGGGTCCGCGGAGTCCTCGGGGTCCTCACCGTCTTCGGAGCCCTCGGCGTCTTCAGGAGCGTCAGGCGCTTCGGCGCTCTCGACGTCCACAGGCGCCTGCTCCTCTACGGGAGCGGTCACACCTTCGTCTTCGGTCACACCGTCGGGGCTCACCCGTACTCCTCTTCGTCCACCTTGGCGAGATCCTGTTCGGCGGCCACCGAAGCGGCCTCGACCGTCCCGCCCGTCCAGCGCACGTGCAGCTCGGTCAGTGCTTCGGCCTGTTCGAACTGGACCGTGGATTCGCGGTACAGCTCCAGCAGCGCCAGGAAGCGAGCGACGATCTCGATCGTGTGCTCACAGTCGGAAACCAGCTCCCCAAAGGTCGCTTCGCCCGCTTCGGCGAGCCGCAGCCGCAGCAACGCCGCGTGCTCGCGGACCGAAACCCGGCCCATGTGCAGATGGGCCAGCGAAACCTGCGGCGGCGGCTTCGGTTTGAACACCGACATCGCGATGTCGGCGAACTTCTCCGGGTCGACGCCGAGCAGCACCTCGGGCAGCAGGCCGACATACCGCTCTTCCATCGCGACCGAGCGCGGGTAGCGCCGCAGCGCCCCGGCCTCGAGCTCGCCGAACAGCGCCGCCACCTGCTTGTACGCCCGGTACTGCATGATCCGCGCGAACAGCAGGTCCCTGGCTTCGAGGATGGCGAGGTCTTCTTCGCTCTCGACGTCGGCGGACGGCAGCAGCCGCGCCGCCTTCAGGTCGAGCAGCGTCGCCGCGATGACCAGGAACTCCGTCGTCTCGTCGAGGTTCCAGTCGGCGCCCAGCGAGCGCGTGTACGCGATGAAGTCATCGGTGACCGTGTGCAGCGCGACCTCGGTGACGTCGAGCTGATGCTGCGAGATCAGCTGCAGCAGCAGGTCGAACGGCCCCTCGAAGTTGGCCAGGTGCACCCGGAACTTCGAGCTGCCCGGCTCGGGGACGTGCTCGGGCTCGAGCGGCGGAACTTCGGAGGCGACCTCGGAGGCGACCTCGGGGGAAAGCTGATCGACCGGCTCCGGCGTCTGCTCGGCCGGTGCCGGAGCGTCCATCAGTTGTCGGACTCCTGAGCCTCGACACCGCCGGACCGCAACCGCTGGACGAGGACCGAGTCCTCACCGTGCTGGGCGAAGTCGGCCAGCATCACCGCGACGGCCTCGCGCACGAGCCTGCCGCGGTCGACGATCAGGTCGTGATGGCCGCGCAGGTCGAGTCGCGCGTGTTCCATCGCGAGCAGCTCGTCACCCGACACGTAGACCGTGATCTTCGCGTCGTGCCTGGTCCGGCCGGTACCGCGCTTGGCCGATCCGCTCTCCGAAAGCTGTTCCTTGCGACTGTTCGCACCAACACCAACACCGCCACCACCGCCTCGGCCGTTCCCCTGTGGGACGACGACCGTGTCGGTGACGGGCGCGAGGTCGAGGGCGGGGCTCGAGGTCATGCGGAAGAGTTCTGACGCGCCGGGCAGGGAAGCTCGCCTGCTCACCGGGCGATCACCTCGCGAGCCAACGCGCGATAGGCCAGCGCACCAGCCGATTTGGGGGCCCAGCTGGTGATGGGCTCCCCGGCAACGGTCGTTTCTGGGAACCGCACGGTGCGATTGATCACCGTGTCGAAGACGATGTCGCCGAATGCTTCGACCACGCGCGCCATGACCTCCTTCGAATGCAGGGTTCTCGGGTCGAACATGGTCGCGAGAATCCCGGTGATGTCCAGTTTGGGGTTGAGGCGCTCTTGCACCTTCTCGATCGTGTCGATCAGCAGAGCCACCCCGCGAAGACTGAAGAACTCGCACTCGAGCGGGATGAGAACGCCGTCCGCAGCGGTCAGCGCGTTCACCGTCAGCAAGCCGAGCGAGGGCTGGCAGTCGACAAGAACATAGTCGTAGTAGTCCATCACCGGTCGAAGCACCCGTAGCAAAGTGTGCTCACGCCCCACCTCGGCCACCAGCTGGACCTCGGCCGCGGACAGGTCGATGTTGCTGGGCAACAGATCGACGTTGTCGACGCGGGTCTTACGGACCACGTCGGCGATGTTGACAGACCGCTCCATGATCACGTTGTAGACCGTCTGCTCGAGCTCGTGGGGCTGAATGCCCAGACCGACCGAGAGCGCGCCCTGCGGGTCGAAATCGACGAGCAGGACCCGCCTGTCGCACTCCGCGAGCGCCGCGCCCAGATTGATGGTGGACGTCGTCTTGCCGACGCCCCCCTTCTGGTTACACATGGCGATGACCTTGGCCGGTCCGTGTTTTTCCAGCGGTGGCGGCTCGGGGATCGTGCGGTACGGGCGTCCGGTCGGGCCTATCCCGTCAGGCTCCTTGACGATTTCGGGCTTGTGCTTGTTCTTGCGCGCGATGGCTGAGTTCTCGTTTTCGGAATCGAAGTCGGTGTCCGGTTCGCCTTCGGTGGCGATGGTGACCCGGCTCAGACTCGCTGCCGCCGTTCCAGCGGACACGGCTGGTCTCGCTGATTGATTCGGTGTCGACATGTCGCGAAAGCTCCTCATCGCCGGGGTCTTCGGCAGCCTATGCGCGAAAACCGAAGCCCGCCAAAGCGGCTCGCCGGGCTTCCTACTAGTTCCTTAATCCGAGTTCAGCCCTCCCGTCGCCCACCGCCACCCTCAACGGTGACACTGCGCGACGCGGAGTTTATTTCAACGCACGCGGATGGGCGGTCGCATACACCTCACGCAGCGTATTGACCGTGACCAGCGTGTATACCTGTGTTGTCGTCACGGACGCGTGGCCGAGCAGCTCCTGAACCACCCGGACGTCGGCGCCCCCTTCCAGCAAATGCGTCGCGAACGAATGCCGCAAGGTGTGCGGCGACACGGTCGCGGAAATCCCGGCACGTTCGGCGTTGGTCTTCAAGACCTGCCAAGCGCTCTGCCGGGAAAGCCTGGTGCCACGCGCGTTGAGGAACACCGCGGCGGTCCCGCGCCCGCGGGCGGCCAGGGCCGGACGCGCGCGGACGGTGTAGGCGTGCAGCGCTTCGACGGCGGGCCGCCCGATCGGCACCAGGCGCTGTTTGCCGCCCTTGCCGTCGAGCAGGACCGTCCGTTCGGTGTCGTCGATGTCATCGATGTCCAGTCCGACGGCCTCGGAAATCCGCGCACCGGTCGAGTAGAGCACCTCGAGCAACGCCTTGTCCCGCAGTGACCGCTCGTCTTCGGCCGGCGGAGTGTCCAGCAGCCGGAGGACGTCCTCGACGGGCAGTGCCTTGGGCAGCCGTTTGGCCGACGCGGGCGGGCGGACCTCGCGCGCGGGGTCCGCCTCGGTGAGCCCGTCGGCGTGCGCGAACTTGTGCAGCCCCCGCACCGCGACCAGTGCCCGGGCCGACGAGGACGCGGCGAGCGGCTGGTGCTCGTCGTCGCCTTCGCGCAGTGCGGCGCCGAACGCGGTGACCTGATCGGCCGTGACCTGCGTGAAGTCGCTGATCCCGGCGAGTTCCAGATGGGCGGCGTAGCGGCGGAGGTCGCGGGAGTAGCTGTCCAGCGTGTTGCGCGCCGTGCCGCGCTCGACCACGAGATGGTCGAGATACGCCGCCACGACGTGGGCCACTCCGGTGCTACCCGCCCTTGCCACGAGCCACACTGTAGGGCTTGATCACGAAAAAAGGTGCTGAGAACCGAAGTCGGTTCGCGTTACCGTGGAACGTATGTCCTCCGCGCCTGAGCGTCCGGACTCGTTCCGTACCGGCACCGCCGAGCGTGAGGACGCCGTGCGCCTGCTCGGCGAGCACTACGCCGAAGGCCGCCTGACCGGTGAAGAGTACGAGACCCGGGTTTCCGCCGCCTACGCGGCGGAGAACCGGGCCGGGCTGCGGCCGCTGTTCGACGACCTCCCGGCCCCGCGGCCGGCTTGCCTGCAGCCGCCGCCGGAGCCGTTCTACCCGCAGCCGTACCAGCCCTATGCCCAGCCGGTGCCCTATTTCGAGCAGCCGATGTCGGACAAGTCCAAGGTGACGGCCGGGGTGCTGCAGCTGGTGTTCCCGTTCGGTGTCGGGCGGTTCTACACCGGCGACGCCGGAACGGGGGTCGCCCAGCTGCTGGTCACGATCTTCACCTGTGGCCTCGGCGCGATCTGGTCGTGGATCGACGGGATCATCCTGCTGGCCAACGGCGGCACGGACTCGACCGGGCGGCGGCTCCAAGGTTAGGCAGTGCGCCAAGCGTCGCCGTTGAGGGTGGTGGCGGGAGACGGGTGGGCTAGGAGGCGTTCTTGGCCTCCAGCCGCGCGGCGAACTTCGTCGGCCGGTCCGGCCAGGGCGCGTCCGCCGGCCGCGACGGCGCCCCGTCGACGACGACCAGATGCGCCGCCAGGATCCCGGAAACGGTGGCGCCGTTCACGAGTTCCCCGGACAGCGCCATCCTGACCGCCTCGGCGAGCGGGAACTTCCGCACCACCAGGTCGGCCTCCTCCTCACCGAGGACGTCCCTGTCCACATCGGACAGTCCGCGGGCGAGATAGACCCGGATGACCTCGTCGGTGAACCCGGGCGACGCCGCGACGTCGACGAGGGTCTCCCAGCTCTCGGCGGCCTGGCCGACTTCCTCGACCAGCTCACGCTTCGCCGCTTCGACGGGGTCCTCCCCCGCGTGGTCGATCAGGCCCGCGGGCAGCTCCCACAGGCGGTGACCGAGCGGATGCCGGTACTGGTGGATCATCGTGACCGTGTTGTCGACGTCGAGCGCGACGATGCCGACGGCACCGAGATGCTCGATGACCTCACGCCGGGCGGTGCCCCCGCCCGGCATGACGACCTCGTCGACCCGCAGCCCGACCACGCGTCCGATGTGGATGTCCGTTGTGGACGCCACGGTGAACTCGTGGCTGCCGGGCTCGGTCATCGGGCGGCCACCGGCGACTCCGGCAGCTCGACCGGCAGACGCTCCGCGACCTTGTAGGCCACGACGGCCTGCACGAACGCGTCGAACAGCGGGTGCGGACGCGTCGGACGGCTCTTGAGCTCCGGGTGCGCCTGCGTGCCGACGAAGAACGGGTGCTTGTCGGCGGGCAGCTCGACGAACTCGACGAGGTGATCGTCGGGCGAGGTGCCCGAGAACACGAGGCCCGCGGCGGTGAGCCGCTTGCGGTACTCGTTGTTGACCTCGTAGCGGTGACGGTGCCGCTCCGAAACGTCGGTGGCGCCGTAGGCCTTCGCGACCTGCGAACCCGCCTTCAGCTTCGCCGGGTACGCGCCGAGCCGCATCGTGCCGCCCATGTCCCGCTCCCCCGCGACGACGTCGCGCTGGTCGGCCATGGTCGAGATCACCGGGTTCTTGGTGGTGTCGTCGAACTCCGCGGAGTTGGCGTCGGCGATCCCGGCGAGGTTGCGCGCCGCTTCGATCACCATGCACTGCAGGCCGAGGCACAGGCCCAGCAACGGGATGCCCCGCGTCCGCGCGTATTCGATGGCGCCGAGCTTGCCCTCGATACCGCGCACGCCGAACCCGCCCGGCACCAGCACACCGTCCACACCGGACAGTGCCGCCGCGGCACCGGCCGCGGTGATCGCCTCGTCCGAGGCGACCCACACGATCTCCACCTTGGCGCGGTTGGCGAAACCACCCGCGCGCAGGGCTTCGGTGACCGAGAGATAGGCGTCCGGCAGGTCGATGTACTTGCCGACCACGGCGACCCGCACGATCTCCGACGGGTTGTGCACGCGGTCGAGCAGGTCGCCCCACACCGTCCAGTCGACGTCACGGAACGGCAGCCCGAGCCGCCGCACCACGTAGACGTCGAGTCCCTCGGTGTGCAGCACCTTCGGGATGTCGTAGATGGACG
This sequence comes from Amycolatopsis sp., assembly GCF_036008905.1. Lineage (GTDB taxonomy): Bacteria > Actinomycetota > Actinomycetes > Mycobacteriales > Pseudonocardiaceae > Amycolatopsis. The sequence goes on from NZ_DASYMU010000078.1 coordinate 22,550, forward strand.
GAGCGTCCGGGCAGGCGATGACGGCCTCGTTGTCCACGTCGCACATCAAGCCGATCTTGCGCTTGAGGTCCTCGGGGAGATCGCGATCGGCGCGGCAGACCAGCGCATCGGGCTGGATACCGATGTTGCGCAGTGCCGCCACGGAATGCTGTGTCGGCTTGGTCTTCAACTCACCCGAAGGCGCCAGGTACGGCACCAGCGAGACGTGCAGGAAGAAGCAGTTGTCGCGGCCGACGTAGTGGCGGACCTGACGGCAGGCCTCCAGGAACGGCAGCGACTCGATGTCGCCGACCGTGCCGCCGACCTCCGTGATGATCACGTCGGGCCGCAGCCCGGTGCCGTCCGATTCGGCGGCCGCCATGATCCTCGACTTGATCTCGTCGGTGATGTGCGGAATGACCTGCACGGTGTCGCCGAGGTATTCGCCACGGCGTTCCTTGGCGATCACCTCGGAGTACACCTGGCCGGTCGTCACGTTCGCCTTACCGGACAGGTCGCGATCGAGAAAACGCTCGTAGTGCCCGATGTCCAGGTCGGTTTCGGCACCGTCTTCGGTGACGAACACCTCGCCGTGCTGGAACGGGTTCATCGTGCCTGGATCCACGTTCAGATAGGGATCCAGCTTCTGCATCGTGACCCGAAGCCCACGTGCGGTAAGGAGTTGGCCAAGGCTTGACGCCGTGAGCCCCTTACCCAGAGAGGAGGCAACGCCTCCGGTGACAAAGACATACTTGGTAGCCCGCGACTGAAGTCCCACGGGCTTCCACCCTATCTCACCTCGTGCCGGGCGCTCGCCGGCCACGCCCATCGTGTCGAAATCGCCCTCGGCTACTCCACTAGCCCCACCCGTCGCCCGTCCACCACCCCTGATCGAAACGCCGCCGCGCTACTAGTCTTATCCACGTGACTGACGCGGGTTCCCTCGAAAACAGCTGGATCGCACCGGTCGCGGAAGGCCCGCTCGACGCGGCCGTCCGTGTCCCGGGCTCGAAATCCATCACCAACCGGGCCTACGTGCTGGCCGCACTGGCGAGCGCCCCCACCCGGGTCCGGGCGCCGCTCGACTCCCGCGACGCACGCCTGATGCTGGACGCGCTCGCGATGCTGGGCGCCCGCTCCGAGCACACCGCCGACGGCGTCCTGGTCCATCCCGCCGCCTCGGGTCAGCGCGGCGCGGACGAGACGGTGACGATCGCGCTCGGCAACGCGGGCACAGTCGCCCGCTTCACCCCCGCTCTCGCCGCCCTCGGTTCCTCCACCGTCATCTTCGACGGCGACGAAGCGATCCGCAGGCGCCCGATCGGCCCCCTCCTGGCCGCGCTGCGCGACCTGGGCGCCGACATCGAAGACGAGGGCCGCGGCGCTCCCCCGTTCACCGTGCGGGGCAACGGTGGCCTGCGAGGCGGCAAGGTCAACCTGGACTCGTCGGCTTCCAGCCAGTTCCTGTCGGCGCTGCTGCTGGCCGCTCCCGCGTTCGACGCGGGCGTCACCGTCCGGCTCATCGGCGGCAACCCGCCCAGCGAACCGCATATCGCGATGACCCTCGACATGCTCCGCCGCTTCGGCGCCACCGTCGAACGCGACGGCGCCGAGTTCTATGTCGCCCCCGGGCAGCTCTCGTGCCCCGGCTACGTCGTCGAACCGGACCTCTCGACAGCCGCCCCCTTCGTGGTCGCCGCGGCGGCCGCGGGCGGCACCGTCCGCATCCCCGGCTGGCCGCAGCACACCACCCAGCCCGGCGACTGGATGCGCAGCCTCCTGACCGAACTGGGCGCCACCGTCGAACTCGACGCCCGCGGCCTCACCGTCACCGGCGGCCCGACGATCCACGGCGCCAACCTGGATCTGCACGAAGTCGGCGAGCTGACCCCGGTCATCTCGGCCCTGCTGTGCTTCGCGGACTCGCCCTCGGTGATCACCGGCGTCGCCCACCTCCGAGGCCACGAAACCGACCGCCTCACCGCCCTCGCAACGGAATTGTCTGGCCTCGGCGCGAAGGTGAGCGAAACCGATGACGGCCTGAAGATCACCCCCGCCCCCATGCACGGCGGCGTGTTCCACACCTACGACGACCACCGCCTGGTGATGGCAGGCGCTGTCCTGGGCCTCCGCGTCCACGGCGTCGAAGTCGAAAACCCCGCCACCGTCGGCAAAACCTTCCCCGACTTCGTCCCCACCTGGACAACCATGCTCGACGCCTAGCCACCCACAGCCAACGCGACCACGGCACCCGCACCCCTGGTTATTACCCCAAAGCGGCGTTGGGGGCACTCAACGCCCCCAACGCCGCTTTGGGGTAATCATCGAAGACCCTCTGCGAACTAACTCCCGCTCGGCTTGACCCCGGGGGCCGGACTCTGCGCGTTACCAGCGATCCCATAACGCCCCGAACCACCGTCAAGCTGTTCCTGCAGCGCGAGGATCGCGGTGATCCGCCCCGCCGCCGAATCGACGTTGTCGACGGTCGAAAGGATCGAAGTAGCCGAAGTGTCCGCCCGCACCACACCGATCGGCCCGGTCCCGTCCGCCGATCCGGTGTCGCCCGCCAGAACAGTGCCGGCACCGGAACGATCCATCTGGGTCGCGAACCGCGCGATGGTCGCCGCCCGATCCCCGGCACCGTCGCCAACAGCCTGGCCGCCGGAAAGGACGATCCCCAGTTGCGCCGGGCGGACGTTCTGGCTGGGCTTCACGAAACCACCGTCGGTCAGCCCGCCGAGCGCGGCCGCCAGCTCGTCCGGTGAGGACTGCTGGTTGGCCGTGTCCTTGTTCAGCAGCAGCACCGAACCCAGCAGCGCACCGGCGAGGGTGCCCGGGTCGCCCGCGGTCGGGAACTGGACGCCGGCGGGCTGCAGACGGGTGACCACCTGCCGAAGCTGGTCGGCCTTGGCTGGATCGGCGAAAGCCTCGGTCAGCTGGACCTCACCGGTGACAGTGGCCCCCGATTGGGTGATCAGCTGCTTCAGCGCGTCGCGGTCGGCGGGCTTCGCCTCTTCGGTGGTCACCAGGACCACCGTGCGCTTGTCCAGCGCGCCGGCGACGATCTTCGGGCCTACCGAGCCGGAAAAGGAATCCGCGTCGGCCAGGCGTGCGTTCACCGCGCTGTTCTGGCCCTGCAGATCCGAGACCTGCTTTCCGAGATCGCTCTTCTCGTTGGAGAGGCCCGAAAGGAGCGAACCGTTCAGGGCGGTGGAGCCAAGGACAACGCCGATGGCCAGTGCCAGGAAGCAGGCGGCGATGGAAACGACGTGGTACCGCAGAGAAATCACTTGAAGAGCCCCTTGACCCAGCTTGTGAACGAGTTCCAGGTGGACTGGATCCAGTCGAGATAAACCGATCCGACATCGGAGACGAGCAGGGCCGCGACGACCACGACCATGGCGGCGAGCACCAGCAGCACGATCGCGCCGATCGACACGCGGCTGCGGTGCAGAGTCGCGACGGCCTTGCCGTCGACCAGCTTGGTGCCGAGCTTCAGCCTCGTCAGGAACGTCGACGGGTTGGAGCCCGAGCGGCCCTGGTCGAGGAATTCCCGGAGCGTGGCGTGGAAACCGACGGTGACGACCAGGCTCGCCTCGTGCGCGTCGGCCAGCAGCAAGGCCAGGTCTTCGGAGTTGCCGGACGCGGGGAAGGTGACCGCGCCGATACCGAGATCCTGGATGCGGCCGATACCGGGGGCGTGGCCGTCCGGCTGCGCGGGGACGACGACCTCGCTACCGCTCTTCAGCGTTTCCGAGCCGATGCCCTGCGGGTCGCCGACGATGATGTCCGGCGTGTAACCCTGCGCCCGCAAGGTGTCGGCACCGGCGTCGACCCCGATCAGGACCGGGCGGTGCTCGGCGATGTACTTCTTGAGTTTCTTGAGGTCTTCGGCGTGCCCGTTCCCGGACGCGACGACCAGGACGTGCCGATCGCGCAGCGGTACACGGACTTCGGGCACACCGACGCCGTCGAGGATGAGTGTTCGCTCGCGGCGCAGGAATTCGATCGTGTTCGCCGAGAAGGCCTCGAGCTGGGTCGACATCCCGGCCTTGGCCTCGATCATCTGATCGGCGATGCTCTCGCGGGTCTGCTCGATCCCGTCGGCGATCTGCCGCCCGCCGACATAGACCACGCCTTCGAAAAGGCGGATCTTCGTGCCGTCCTTGAGGCTGCGCAGGATCTCGCCACCGACACAGTCGATGAGCGGGATCCCGGCGGCGACCAGGATTTCCGGGCCGAGGTTGGGAAACCGCCCGGAGATCGACGGCGAAGCGTTGACCACACCCGCGACCTCGGCGTCGACCAGCGCGTCGGCCGTGGCACGGTCGAGATCCAGCTGGTCCAGCACGACGATGTCACCGGGGCTGATCCGGCGCAGCAACTCACGCGTGCGTCGATCGACCCTGGCCACCCCGCTGATCCCGGGGAGGGTCTCGGTGTTCCGGGCGAGCAAGCCGGTGAGCTTCATGAGACTGATGGTGACAAATGGACGCGCGATGATGTGGCCGCCACGCCGACGAATACCGGTGCGTCTTCTGACGGCCTTGCACGACCTCTGCGATTACTGCCAGGCGAAACGCTCGCTATTTCTGCTTTTTCTTAGCCGCCCCGTCACTTTTCTTCTTGGACGCCCGTGCAGCTCCAGGCGCCTTTTCGGACGCGGCCGCGAGCTTGTCCGCCTCGGCGACGGCGAGCAGTTCTTCGGCGTGCGCGAGCCCGGTCGCGGTTCCGTCCATTCCGGCGAGCATTCGGGCGAGTTCCTGCCCGCGTTCGGCTTGGGCGAGCACGCGCACCCCACTCCGGGTGATACCGCCGCTGGTGCCCTTGTCCACCACGAGGTGCTGATCGGCGAACGCGGCCACCTGCGGGAGATGGGTCACCGCCAGGACCTGGTGACTGCGGGCGAGCTTCGCCAGCCGCCTGCCGATCTCGATCGCGGCCCGGCCGCCGACCCCGGCGTCGACCTCGTCGAACACCAGTGTCGGCACCGTGTCGGCGTGGGCGAGCACCACCTCGATGGCGAGCATGACGCGCGAGAGCTCACCACCGGACGCGGCCTTGTGGACCGGCAGCGGCGGGGCGCCATTGTGCGCGCGCAGCAGCAGCTCGACGTCGTCGACGCCGTCGGGCCCGGCGTGCACCAGGTTGCCGAAGACGGTCAACGCGTGCGAATCGTTCTTCTCCACGGGCCGCTGCTGCACGGTGATGTCGATCTCGGCCTGGCCCATCGCCAGGCCGGACAGCTCCGCGCTGATCTCGTCGGCCAGCGCCGTCGCGGCCAGCGCGCGGACGCCGGAAAGCTTCTCGGCGTGCTCGGACAGGTCCGCGGCCAGCTCGTCGCGACGTGCGGCCAGCGCGGCCAGCGCCTCTTCCGAAGTGTCCATTGTGGACAGTTTCTGCCGGGACTCCTCGGCCCAGGCCAGCACGCCGTCGATATCCGCGGCGTACTTCCGGGTCAGCAGCTTCAGCTCGGTCTGCCGGGCGAGCGACTTCTCCAGCGCCTCGGGATCGGCGTCCAGTGAATCGAGATAGCTCCCGAGCTCCGCGCCGACGTCGGCCAGCAGCGCGGCGGCCTCGGCCAGCCGGGGCTCGAGCTCGCGCAGCACGGAATCCTCCGAGGTGCCCAGCGAGCGCCGGGCTTCGGACACCAGCCCGAGCGCGCCGGGAACATCGGCGTCGCCGTCCGGCGCGCCGGAGACCTGGGCCTGGGCGCTGAGCGCCGCGGCACGCAGCTCGTCCACCGCGGCGAGCCGCTTGATCTTCTCGGTGAGTTCGGTGTCCTCACCCGGAACGGGCTGGACCGCGTCGATCTCGGTCAGACCGTGGCGCAGCATGTCGGCCTGCTGTGCCATTTCACGCGATCGAGTGGATCTTTCGACGAGTTCGGTGGCGACCGCGATCCACTCGTCACGCACCGCGCGGTACGCCTTGAGCGGTTCGGCCACGTCTTCACCGGCATACCTGTCGATGACGGCACGCTGCTCGGCGGGCCGCAGCAGGCGGAGCTGATCGTTCTGGCCGTGCACGGCCAGCAGCTGTTCGGACAGGTCGGCGAGCACCCCGACGGGCACCGAACGCCCGCCGAGATGGGCGCGCGATCGGCCGTCGACGGCGACCGACCGCAGCGCGATCACGCTGCCGTCCTCGTCGACCTCGGCACCGGCGTCGGTGATGATCCGGGCGGGCGTTTCGGCGCCACCCAGCTCGAACCGGCCTTCGACGGAGGCCTTCAGCGTCCCCGTCCGCACCTTCGACACCTCGGCACGACCGCCCGAGAGCAGGTGAAGGCCGGTCACGACCATCGTCTTACCAGCCCCTGTCTCCCCCGTGACCACGGTGAATCCAGGATGGAACTCCAACAGGGCGTCCTCGATGACTCCGAGGCCCTGGATACGCATCTCGGCAAGCACGGGGCCAACGGTAGTGGCCCCCACCGACAGTTCGCACGATCGGGCTAGGCGAAGTCGCCGATTTCTTCGCCGGACGCCTGGCGTTCACGCCAGCTCTTCACCGGAAGCCCGAACTTGTGGACCAGCCTGTCGGTGAACGGACCGTTCCACAGCCGGACCAGCCGCACCGGCACCCGGCCGCAGACAACCGTCACCTTGGTGCCCTTCGGCAGGTCGAAATGACGCGATCCGTCGCAGGTCAGGACCGCGGACGAGCCGTCGGGGTCGATGCCGACGGTGATCACCGAGTTCTTCGAAACCACGAGCGGACGCGAGAACATGGCGTGCGCGTTGCTCGGCACGACGAGCAGTGCCTCCACGTCGGGCCAGATGATCGGCCCGCCGGCGGAGAAGGCGTAAGCGGTCGAACCCGTCGGCGTGGCGCACAGGACGCCGTCACAGCCGAAGGAGGACACGGGCCTGCCGTCGACCTCGATAAGCGCGTCCAGTACCCGCTCCCGGGTGCTCTTCTCGACGCTGGCTTCGTTCAGCGCCCAGGTCTCCGCGACGACCTTGCCGTCCAGCGTCGCCGTGACGTCGATCGTCATCCGCTCTTCGACCTGGTAGCGGCGCTCGATCACGCGCTGCATGGTGTCGACGAGCGCGTCGGAATCGGCCTCCGCGAGGAAGCCGACCCGGCCGAGGTTCACCCCCAGCACCGGGACACCGGCCGTGCGCGCCAGCTCGGCCGCCCGCAGCAGCGTCCCATCCCCGCCGAGGACGAACACCAGCTCGGTACCCGCCGCGGGATCGTCGTCGGTGGCCACCACCGAGCACAGCGAGTCCACGCAGAAATCGGGGTTGATCAGCTCCATCACTTCTTTGTCGAGCACGCGCAGCATGATCCCGGCGGCGGAGAAACAGGCGGCCACCTGGCGGGCGGCCGATCTGGTCTTGTCGTGGTCCGGGTGCACGACGAGCAGCACCTCGCGCTGTTCGGTCACTGAGGGCCCTCTCGGACGGCGGTGCGGACGAGCTGATCGACGTCGGCCGTTTCCACAGTGGACTCGCCCGCGCTTTGCCGCAACCAAACGAAGTACTCGACATTTCCGGACGGCCCGGGAAGCGGGCTGGCGACCACACCGTGGACGCTCAGGCCGAGCCTGGCGGCCTCGGCCAGGACGTCCAGGACGACCTCGGCGCGCAGCTCGGGATCACGGACCACACCGCCGCTGCCGAGCCGGTCCTTACCCACTTCGAACTGGGGTTTCACCATCGGCACGAGGTCCGCGCCGGGCTTCAGGCACGACACCAGCGCGGGCAGGACCAGCTTCAGCGAGATGAACGAAAGATCACCGACCACCAGGTCGACCTCACCGCCGATTTGTTCGGGTGTAAGGCTCCGCACGTTTGTTTTGTCCAGCACGACGACACGCTCGTCGGTGCGCAGACGCCAGTCCAGCAGGCCGCGGCCCACGTCGGCGGCGATGACCGTCGACGCGCCGTCGCGCAGCAGGACGTCGGTGAAGCCGCCCGTGGACGCGCCCGCGTCCAGGCATCGCTTGCCCGTGACGGAAAGCCCGTGCGGCTTGAACGCTTCGAGAGCGCCAAGAAGCTTGTGCGCGCCGCGAGACGCCCAGCCGGGGTCGTCCTCGCTGCGGACGACGATCGGGGCATCGGCTTCGACTCCCGTGGCGGGCTTGGTGGCGACCATGCCACGCACGCTCACCTTGCCCTCGGAAATCAGCGTCGAGGCGTGTTCGCGCGAACGGGCCAGCCGCCGTCGCACCAGTTCCGCGTCCAGGCGGGCCCGTTTGGGCACGTGCTCAAACCTTGTCGATGCTGGACAGCGCCACCGTGAGCTCGGTGTGCACCGCGTCGAAGCGCTCGACGTGTTCGGACAGCGGCAGGTTCTCGAGGTTGTCGAGCCCACTCACCGCTTCTTCGATACCGGCGCGGGGATCGGCCTGCTCGGCGGGAACCTGAGCGGGCGGCGGTCCGGGCATCGGCCGGGGAACGGGATTCTGTTGCTCGTACACGGGGTCATTATTTATCAGCGACGCGCAGCGTCTCCGCTGAGGGTGGTGGTGGGCGACGGGTGGGCAAGCCGATCAGCTGGCGCTCTTGTCGGTCAGACTCAGTTCCGCGAGTGCCGAACGCGCTGTTTCGCCGTTCGCGCGGACCGCCGTAATGCCCGATTCCCAGGCCGTCTGGCACAGGGCGCGCAGCAGTTCGAGCTTGTCCGAATCGCCTGTTCCCTCGACGACGAGCACGTCGTCCTCGACCGAGATCTTCCACGCCTCACGCGGGCCCACCTCGACGCGCTCACGAGGCTCACGAAGGCCAGTGAGGTCCTCCGCGATGAAGCGGGGGCGCTCGGACGGCACAGCGGCCATCAGGGTCGCCGGAGTGGCCACCCCGGTCAGCACGGCGAAGCTGTCGAAGCCCGCCGCGTTGGCGCCGGCGATGTCGGTGTTGAGCCGGTCACCGACGACGAGTGGAGTGCGAGCGTCCGCGGACTCGGCCGCGGTGAGGAACAACGGCGGCTGTGGCTTGCCCGCCACGATCGGCTCGCTGTCCGTCGCCGACCGCAGCACGGCCACCATGGAACCGTTCCCGGGCAGCAGGCCGCGTTCCGACGGCAACGTCGTGTCGATGTTGCACGCTACCCACAGCGCGCCCGCCCGGATGGCCAGGCACGCTTCGGCCAGGATGTGCCAGTCTGTGTCCGGCGAGTGGCCCTGCACGACGGCGGCGACGTCCGGCCCGAACTCGCGAACGGGCCGGAGACCGGCTGCGGTGACCTCGGCCTCAAGCGACTTCGCGCCCACCACCAGCACTTCGGCGTCGGCGGGAAGCTTGTCGCGCAGCACCGCGGCCGCGGCCTGGGAACTGGTGTTCACCTCCGCGACCTCGGCGGGGATGCCGAGCTCGCGGAGGTGGCTGACGGCGTCTTCCGGTGCCTTCGAAGCGTTGTTCGTGACGAACCGGACGGGCACCCCGTGCTCCCGGATCTCGGCGATGACCTCCGCCGAGCCGGGGAACACGTGCGTGCCCTGGTACACGGTGCCATCCAGATCGAACAGCACCGCGTCGTAAGCCGCCGTCAGCGCGTCACTCATCGACGTCTTTGGTCGTGCCCTCTTCGGCAGGGTCGTCCAGAGCGGAAAGCTCCGAAGCGCGCTCGGCCGAATCCGTCTCGTCCTGCTCGTCGGCGTCGTTGGCGTGCATGAACCACTGGATGGCTTCTTCACGCCGGCCGGCGGCCGCGAGGTTGTCGGCGTAGGCGTAGAAGAGCCGGCCGCTCCACGGTTCGCGCTTCTTGGGGTCGAGGTCCGATCCCTGCAGGGCGACGACGGCCGCGTCGATCTGGCCGAGGTCGCGCCGGGCACCGGCCGCGACGATCTTGAGCTCGATCTGGATCGCCTTCGGCAGCGACGCCTGGTCGACCTCCTTGGCGAGGTCGAGTGCCCGCTCCGGACGGCCGATCGCGCGCTCCGAGTCCGCGATGATCGCGATGTGCTCGTCGGTACGGGTCATGCGGCGCACCGCACGCAGCTCCGAGAGCGCCTCGGACCAGTTGCCGGCGTGGTACGAGACGAGCCCGAGGGCTTCGCGCACGATCGGGATGCGGGAGGCCTTGGCCTTCGCGTACTTCGCGTGCTCGAGAGCGGCGTCGGGATCGGTGTCCATCAGGCCACCGGCCGCGACCAGGTGCTTGCCGACGGTCTCCGCCAGGCCCTTGGGCAGGGTGCGGAGCTCACGGCGCATGTCCTCGTCGAGGTCGGAGAACTCGATGCCTTCCGGGAGCTCGGGTGCCGCGAGCAGCTCCCTGGCGAGCTCGTAGTCGTCCTTCGGGCGCTCCTTCGCGCGGGGCGGCGGCACGGCGTCACGGTTCGAGCGGAACTCGCGGCGCTTGTCGTCGTCCCGGCCGCGTGCGGGCCGGTCTTCGGACTTGCGCTCGTAGCTGCCCGAGGAACGCGGCTTGTCGTCACGGCTGGAGCTGCTGGGACGCCGGTCGTCGGAACGTCCCTGGTAACCACCGGTCGAGCGCGGCTTGTCATCCGACTTACCCTGGTAGCCGCCGGTGCTGCGAGCGGGCCGGTCGTCCGGCTTGCGGTCGTAGCTGCCGGAGGAACGCTGGGGGCGATCGTCGGATTTGCCCTGGTAACCGCCAGTGCTGCGAGCCGGCCGGTCATCGGAACGGCCCTGGTAACCACCGGAAGAACGCGGCTTGTCGTCGGACTTGCCTTGGTAACCACCGGTGCTGCGAGCGGGCCGGTCATCGGACTTGCCCTGGTAACCACCAGTGCTGCGCGCCGGGCGATCGTCGGAACGGCCCTGGTAGCCGCCGCTGGAACGCTGGGGGCGATCGTCGGATTTGCCCTGGTAACCGCCAGTGCTGCGAGCGGGCCGGTCGTCGGAGCGACCCTGGTAACCACCGCTCGACTTGCCCTGGTAGCCGCCCGAAGAGCGCTGCGGACGGTCGTCCGAACGCCCCTGGTAACCACCGGAACGCTGGGGGCGGTCATCGGATTTGCCCTGGTAACCGCCGGAAGAACGCTGCGGACGGTCGTCGGACCGGCCCTGGTAACCGCCGGTGCGACGGTCGCCAGAACCACTGTCGGACCGGCTGTCGGAGCGGTTGCCCTGGTAACCGGTGCTGCCACCACGGCTGTCGTTGCCACGGTAAGAAGAAGAGGAGCGGCCGTCGTCGGACTTCCCCTGGTAACCACCAGTGGACTTGCCCTGGTAACCACCGGTGCTGCGCTGCGGACGATCGTCACGCGAGCCGCCGGAACGACTGTCGGAACGGTTTCCCTGATAGCCGGCGCCACTACCGCCGGGACGGTAAGGCGCCTTGCCCTGGTAACCACTGCCACCGCTGCTGCCGGAACTGCCGGCGCGCGGGCCGCGGTCACTGGAGCTCGAACCACTGGTTCCGCGGCTACCCTGGTAACCACCACTTGCACCGCGATCGCCGCGGTCATCACGACGGGGACGGCCCTGGTAGCCACCATCTCGGCCACCGCGGTCCTGCCTGCCACCGCCGGCGCCGCCGCTCGAGCCGCGCTTGTCGCCGCGTGGGGCGTCGGAACGACCTCCACGGGGACTTGAATCACGACGAGCAGGCCGTCCAGACGCGGCATCACCCTCTGAGTCACGTCGAGGGAACTCGGACACCCTGGCCTCCTGCCAACGAAAAACACTTGATACATACACGTAGGGCCCGCTAGGACGAGCCAACTGGCTATCCTAACGGGCCCTACGGAAAGGGTGTCCGGCGGTGTCCTACTCTCCCACAATCCTTCGACTGCAGTACCATCGGCGCTACCAGGCTTAGCTTCCGGGTTCGGAATGGGACCGGGCGTTTCCCTGGCGCTATAACCACCGTAACTCTACGAAACAACCTCACCACCAGCAAACCACGACACACAACCGCGTAAACGGTCCTGCGCCTGGCTCACCGGGTGTGGTGTTTCAGAGCTGTAGAGTGGATGCGTAGCATTTTTGTGGCAAGTCCTCGGCCTATTAGTACCAGTCAACTCGACAACACATTACTGTGCTTCCATTTCTGGCCTATCAACCCAATGGTCTCTTGGGGGCCTTAACCCATCAAAGGGTGGGATACCTCATCTTGGAACAGGCTTCCCGCTTAGATGCCTTCAGCGGTTATCCCTTCCGAACGTAGCCAACCAGCCATGCCACTGGCGTGACAACTGGCACACCAGAGGTTCGTCCGTCCCGGTCCTCTCGTACTAGGGACAGCCTTCCTCAAGTATCCTACGCGCGCGGCGGATAGGGACCGAACTGTCTCACGACGTTCTAAACCCAGCTCGCGTGCCGCTTTAATGGGCGAACAGCCCA